>NZ_JYIY01000001.1 GCF_000956535.1 Microbacterium ginsengisoli
CGCGCGTCAGGGCGCGAGCAGCTCGGTGGTGAGGCGGTAGCCGACGCCGCGGACGGTCTCGATGTAGCGGGGGTTCGACGGGTTGTCGCCGAGCTTGCGGCGCAGGTTCGTCATGTGCGCCTCGACCGCGCGCTTGTCGGCCTCGCCGACGTAGTAGGAGGTCACGTACGACTCGCCGCGCAGCACGAGGGTGAGGTCGGCCTTGCTGCGCACGCGACGCTTCGACTCGAGGAGGGTCGCGAGCAGGTCGAATTCGGTGCGGGTGAGCTCGACCTGCTGCCCGCCGATGAGCACGATGCGCGTCTCGGGGTTCAGCTGGAGGTCGCGGTGGGTGATCCAGTAGCCGCCGCCCGGCGCGGGCATCCCCGGACGGGCGAGCTCCTGCGAAGGGTAGACGGGGACGATCGCCTGCGCGGGCGGTGCCGCCGGCACGACGACGGGATATGCCGGGGGCTCCGCCGGGTAGGGCTGCGGTTCGGCGTAGGGCGGCGCGTCGACCGGTTGGGGCTCGACGTAGACCGGCGCGGCCGGCTGGGGCTCGACGTAGGCCGGAGCCACCGGCTGCGGCTCGCCGTACGC
>NZ_JYIY01000002.1 GCF_000956535.1 Microbacterium ginsengisoli
GGTCGCGCAGTCGTCGATCCTGTGGGTGGGATGGCCCATCGTCGGTGTGGTGACCGTGCTGCAGACGCTCCTCATGTTCAGCAAGCTCGTGCGCCGTCACCACGGGTACAAGGTCTGACATCCCGCGAAACGCGCGGGGGCGGCATCCGATCGGATGCCGCCCCCGCGCGTTTCTCCGCGCGTCAGGGCGCGAGCAGCTCGGTGGTGAGGCGGTAGCCGACGCCGCGGACGGTCTCGATGTAGCGGGGGTTCGACGGGTTGTCGCCGAGCTTGCGGCGCAGGTTCGTCATGTGCGCCTCGACCGCGCGCTTGTCGGCCTCGCCGACGTAGTAGGAGGTCACGTACGACTCGCCGCGCAGCACGAGGGTGAGGTCGGCCTTGCTGCGCACGCGACGCTTCGACTCGAGGAGGGTCGCGAGCAGGTCGAATTCGGTGCGGGTGAGCTCGACCTGCTGCCCGCCGATGAGCACGATGCGCGTCTCGGGGTTCAGCTGGAGGTCGCGGTGGGTGATCCAGTAGCCGCCGCCCGGCGCGGGCATCCCCGGACGGGCGAGCTCCTGCGAAGGGTAGACGGGGACGATCGCCTGCGCGGGCGGTGCCGCCGGCACGACGACGGGATATGCCGGGGGCTCCGCCGGGTAGGGCTGCGGTTCGGCGTAGGGCGGCGCGTCGACCGGTTGGGGCTCGACGTAGACCGGCGCGGCCGGCTGGGGCTCGACGTAGGCCGGAGCCACCGGCTGCGGCTCGACGTAGGCC
>NZ_JYIY01000003.1 GCF_000956535.1 Microbacterium ginsengisoli
GGTGGCGGACGGGGTGCGGGGAAGGCGGCGCGGGTCGGGTTCGCGTTGACCGTGCTGGGCTGGGTGTTCCATCTTGCCGGGGTGGTGCTGCGCGGGGTCGCCGCGGACCGGGTGCCGTGGGCGAACATGTTCGAGTTCTCCCTCACCGGCACCGCGCTGATCATCGCCACTTTCCTGGCCGTGTCGCTGCGGGTGCGGTTGGCGTACCTGGGCAGCGCCGTGCTCGGGCTGACCGTGCTGCTGCTCGGCGTCGCGACGGTCAGCTTCTACGTCCCCGTCGTCCCCCTGATGCCCGCCCTGCAATCCGGGTGGCTGGTCATCCACGTGCTGGTCGCGCTGCTGGCGACCGCGTTCTTCGGGCTCGCGTTCCTCGTCTCCCTCACCTACCTGCTCACCACCCGCCGCCGGGGTCGCCCCTCCCGGCTCACCCGGCTGCGTGACAGTCTGCCCGGGCCGGAGGATCTGGACCGGCTCGCATACCGGCTGACGATCGTCGGGTTCATCCTGTGGACCTTCACCCTGATCGCCGGGGCGATCTGGGCCGGCCGCGCCTGGGGCAGGTTCTGGGGGTGGGACGTGAAAGAGGTGTGGACGTTCATCATCTGGGTGCTTTACGCCGGATACCTGCACGCCACCGCCACCCGCGGCTGGGCCGGCACCCGCGCCGCCTGGCTGTGCATCGTCGGCTTCGCCGCCGTGCTGTTCAACTTCGGCGTCGTCAACGTCTTCTTCACCGGCCTGCACTCCTACTCCGGACTGTGACCCGCCCCCTGCGAAAGGACCCCGCTCATGACCTCCTGGGCCC
>NZ_JYIY01000004.1 GCF_000956535.1 Microbacterium ginsengisoli
CCTAGGCCGTGTTGATCAAGAGGTTTCGCTCCCGGCTGGGTGAGTCTTAAGCGGTGACGCGACAGGAGATCTCTGACGAGGTGTGGGCCGTGATGGAGCCGTTGATGCCGACGGCGTCCGGGAGGTCGAGGCCGTGGGCGGATCATCGGTTGGCTGTCGAGGGGATGGCGTGGAAGTACCGCACCGGGGCTCCGTGGCGGGATGTGCCGGACCGGTTCGGGAAGTGGAACTCGATCTACAAGCGGTTCAACCGTTGGGCTGTGGACGGCACCTGGGAGAAGCTGCTGGCCGAGGTGCAGAAGCGGGCCGACGCCGCGGGGAAGATCGACTGGGTCGTCTCGATCGACTCCACGATCGCTCGTGTGCATCAGCACGGCGCGACCCTGAAGCGGGACACAGGGGGCTCTGCCGAATCACAAGAATCCGTGGTTCGAGCCGCCTGATCACGGGATCGGACGCTCCCGTGGCGGGCTGACGACCAAGCTGCACCTGGTCTGCGACGGTCGCGGCCGGCCGCTGGGGATGATGATCACCGGCGGGAACATCAACGACACCACGATGATGACCGCAGTACTCGAGGACATCCGCGTCCCCCGCGACGGGAAGGGCAGGCCACGGACCCGCCCGGACCGGGTGCTCGCCGACAAGGGGTACCCGTCGAAGGCGAACCGTGCTTGGCTCCGCGACCGCGGTATCGCGGCGACCATCCCGGAGCGTGATGACCAGGTCGCGCACCGCCGCAAGAAGCCGGGCCGGCCGATCGACTTCGGCGAACAGCAGAAGGAACGCTACAAGGGCCGCAACGTCGTCGAGCGCTGCTTCAACCGGCTCAAGCAGTGGCGCGGCATCGCGATGCGCTCCGACAAGCTCCTCCGCAGCTACCGAGCCGCCGTCAGCCTCGCCGCGACGCTCATCTGGATCAAATCAGACTTGATCAACACGGCCTAG
>NZ_JYIY01000005.1 GCF_000956535.1 Microbacterium ginsengisoli
CTAGGGCGTGTCTCCCAAAGGTTTGGGCTGGTCGCTGGAACGCTCGGTGTGTGTCTCGAACGGAGTTGCTGACTGATGCGCAGTGGGAGCTGATTGCTCCGTTGATGCCGTCCTCGCAGGGGCGTCGTGGTCGGCCGTTCGCCGATCATCGCACCGTGGTGGAGGGCATCATCTATCGCTACCGGACCGGGATCGCGTGGCGGGACTTACCCGGGTGCTTCGGGCCGTGGCAGACGGTGTGGAAGCGGCACCGCCGCTTCAGCGGTGATGGGACGTGGGACAAGATCCACAGCGTCCTGCTGGCCCATGCCGACGCCGCCGGGCTGATCGACTGGGAAGTCTCGGTGGACTCCACGATCAACCGCGCCCATCAGCACGCCACCAACCTGCCCCGGGACACAGGGGGACCTGACGAATTACACGAATCTGCGCATCGAGCCGCCTGATCACGCCATCGGCCGCTCCCGCGGCGGCCTGTCGACGAAGATCCACCACCTGTGCGACGGGAACATGCGGCCGCTGGTGATGCTGCTCGGGCCCGGGCAGGGCGGGGACTCCCCGATGTTCGAGCACGTGATGAACGCCCTGCGGGTACCGCGCCTGGGTGGGGGCCGGCCACGCACCAGGCCCGACCGGGCGCTGGGTGACAAGGCTTACTCTTCCCGGGCCAACCGCAAGCTGTTGCGCCGGCGCGGCATCCAGGCCGTCATCCCCGAACGCGATGATCAGATCGCCAACCGCAAGCGCCGCGGCGCCAAGGGTGGTCGCCCGGTCACCTACGACACCGAGGCCTACAAGCGCCGCAACGTCGTCGAGCGCGGATTCAACATCTTCAAGCAATGGCGCGCCTTGGCCACCCGCTACGACAAACTCGCCCTGACCTATCGCGGCGGCGTCGTCCTACGCGCCATCACCATCTGGCTCAAGGCTTTAAGAGACACGCCCTAGTCGC
>NZ_JYIY01000006.1 GCF_000956535.1 Microbacterium ginsengisoli
CCTAGACCTCGGCAACTTCACCCGCGCTTGGGACCAAGCGAACCTGGGCCAAGCCATGCTCAACGGCGCACTCGTCACCCTTGGCATCCTGGCCGCACAGCTCGTGACGGTCATACCCGCGGCATACGCCTTTGCCAAGCTGCGCTTCCGTGGCCGCGATGCTGCCTTCGCGATCGTGCTCGCGTGCCTCCTGATCCCCACCCAGGCCATCGCGCTTCCGCTCTATCTCGGAATCGGCTCGGTGGGGCTCGCAAACACCTTCGCCGCCCTCGTCCTGCCCTTCACAACGAGCGCCATCGGGATCTTCATGCTCAGGCAATACATGGTCACGATCCCCGACGCACTGCTCGAGGCCGCGAAGGCCGACGGCCTCGGCGTGTTCTCCACCCTGCTGCGTGTCGTCGTCCCGACGTCGATGCCATCGATCGCGGCCTTCTCGGTGCTGTCGATTTTTACGCACTGGAACGACTATCTGTGGCCCTTGTTGGTAGCGCGCGACAGCTCGCTCTACACACCTCCTCTCGCACTATCAGTGTTCCAACAGGCCGAGACAGGCACCTCCTACGGCGAACTTGCCGCGGCAGCCCTGCTCGTGACCCTGCCGATAGTGGTGCTGTTCATCGTGGCCCAACGCAAGTTCGTCAGCGGCATAGCCGGCGGCGAACTCCCGGGCTGACGTCCAACGCCTCGCAAATACCTCCCGTTATCCACCTCCTCACCACCTCTTCATTCCTCCGCACAGATTGTGAGTATCCCCATGCCCGTACCCAGAAGAGCTCTCGCCTTTGGCGCTGGCCTCATTGCCTCCACACTCGCCCTGACCGGCTGCTCGGCCGCCCAGGAGACCGCTCCGAGCGCGCAGGTCGACGTCAGCTCCTGCGATCCGAGCGGCGTCACCATTTCCGCCCAATACGCCAGCCAAGGTCAAGCCGCCGCCGAGCTTGGCAAGGAGACGCTGGAGAAGAAGTACTCAGGCCTAAC
>NZ_JYIY01000007.1 GCF_000956535.1 Microbacterium ginsengisoli
TTGTGGAGTTTGCCGCTCTTTGGCGGTGTTCTGTGATCGCTTTGTGTCGCTAATTGCCGATGACGAGGATGCTGGCGGCGGCTTCGATGACGTCGTCGGTGATGGTGTCGAGCTGGTTGATCTTGAGTACCCGGTTGATCTGAGGGAAGAGCCGTTCGAGGAGGCGAAAGTTGCCTCGGGTGATGCGTTCGATCGCGGCGATGGCTTGCGCGTCGGTGAAGTCGTCAGGGTCGAGAGTCCTGCCGAGTCGCTTCCAGTGGCGATCGAGAACGAAGAGGAGCTCTTCACGGCCGAGGGCACGGTAGTGGTGTGAGAAGCCGAGGCGGCTGTAGAGCTGGGGGTAGTGGCGGAAGCGTTCGTCGACGCCGGGCATGCCGATCAGGATCATCGCGAGGTGGGTGCGGTCGTGCCGGTCCCGAAGAAGCTCCAGGGCGGTGGGGGTGAGCCGTTCGGCTTCGTCGATGATGAGCAGCTCGACGAGGCGAGTGACGTCGTTCTGCCTGACCACTTCCCCGTCGGGCATGAGGGAGCGGAGGTGCTCGTCGGCGCAGATCCCGACTTTGATCTGCCAGTGGTCGATGTCGTGCATGAGGTCCTTGGGCCGGCAGAGGACTTCGGGTGTGTAGAAGACGGTGCGGGATCGGTTCGCCAGGGCGTAGTGCTTGGCGTCGTGATCACCTCTCGGTCCCCATGCGTTGATATACGGCTCGAGTGCGTCCCAGTTCGCGTAGCGGCGGGCGGAGTTGGTCTTCCCGACGCCGGCGGCGCCGTGGCAAATCCCGATGGTCTTCTCCTTTCGGACGGCGTTGGCGAACTCGGTGAAGCGTCGGTGTTCTTTGGTGACGATGAATGCTTGGTTCATCACTCATCCTCTTCGTAGGTGCGCAACTTCGGCCGCCGTTTGCTGGGTTCGGGGGTGCGAAGTTCCTCGCGGGTGGCAACGATCGGGATGCGGTCGTTGATGGCTCGCCGCAGCTGCTTGCGGCGGGCGCGGCGGGCGGTTTCGATGTCGCGGAGGCTGAGGCGAAGGTTGGGGT
>NZ_JYIY01000008.1 GCF_000956535.1 Microbacterium ginsengisoli
ACCTCCAGCACCGTGCCGCCGCGGCGGCCGGTGGTTGCGCGGACCCAGAGGCGGCGGCGGGGCACGAACAGGGACAGGGCCAGCCCGGCCATCGCGGCGACCGCGGCGATCAGAGTGGGGGTTTGGGTGGGGTCGGCGGCGATCTCCAGCGACGCGAACCGGGGGATCGGGCCGAGCTCGATCGTGCCCAGCCCGTCCGGCAGCGGAACCGGGGTGCCGGGGACCAACTGCAGGGCGGGGGTGGGGGTGCCCCGCCCGGCGATCTGGGTGAGGGTGCTGGTGTCCAGTGCGTACACCGACACCGGGACCCCGGTGTTCAGGCCCAGGTCGCCGACGTACACGTTGAAGGTGACGACCGGGTCCAGCAGGTCCGGGTAGCTGGACGCGAACGCCCCAGAGGCGGTGGTCGCGCGGGTGGGGTACAGCATCCCGACCAGGCCGACCTGCTCGGCCAGCCCGTCGGGAACCTTCACGATGCCCAAGCTGGTCAAATTCGCGTCCTGCGGCAGGAACGGGACCGTGTCACGGAACACGATCTTCCCGGCCGGGTTTCGGACGGTGAGGGTGGGGGCGTACCCGTTGCCGAGCAGATAGATGTCGGTGCCGGCCACCGACAGCGGCTCGTTGACCCGGATGCTGGAGGCCTGCCGGGTGTCGCCTGTGGTGGTCGTGACCTGCGCGTCGAACGTCTTCGGCATGCCGAGCGCGTTGACGTTGTCCAGGACGTAGTCGACGCGGAACCGGTCCAGGGTGAGGGAGAACGTCGGGATCTGCGTGTCGGTGATGAACCGGCCGGCGGTGAACGAGTCGTACGCGATCCGGGTGGACGCGAAGGTCTGCCCCTCGACCAGCACCCGCTGCCCGGTGAACCGGAACCCGCCGCCGACGCCGACCACGACCAGCACCGCCAGCAGCGCCACGTGGAACAGCAGATTCCCGGTCTCCCGCAGGTAGCCGCGCTCGGCTGCGACCGAGTCCCGTCCGTCGTCGCCGCGGACCCGGCGGGTGCGGTACTGCTGCCGACGCAGCGCCTGCTCGGCCGCGTCCAGGACCGCACCGGGGGGCGTGA
>NZ_JYIY01000009.1 GCF_000956535.1 Microbacterium ginsengisoli
TGTACTTCCCCGGGAGGTTGTGAACGGGTGAGGTAGGCGAAGACCTCCGGGCAGGATGTGGGTTACCACACTCGCATCCTGACCACGGAGGTCTTCGTGTCTCACGCTAACGCGCCTTTGACGCCGGAAGGGCGTCGTCGTCTTGCTGTCCTCGTCGTGGATCGGGGCTGGTCGTTGCGGCGGGCAGCGGAACGGTTCCAGTGCTCGCCCGCGACGGCGAAACGGTGGGTCGACCGGTATCGGGCTGGGCTGCCGTTGACGGACCGCAGCTTCAGGCCGCAGACCTCGCCGAACCGGCTCCCGCGGAAGACGGAGCGGAGGATCGTGTCGTTGCGGTTCACCCGCCGGTGGGGTCCGCACCGGATCGCGTATCACCTGGGCCTTGCCCGCTCGACGGTCGGCCGGGTGCTGGCCAGGTATGGGATGCCGAAGCTCGTGAACATCGATCAGGCCACCGGGCTGCCAGTCCGCAAGCCGACGCCGAAGCGGTACGAGGTCGCAAGACCGGGCCAGCTGATCCACGTCGACATCAAGAAGCAGGGCCGGATCCCTGATGGCGGCGGCTGGCGCGCCTTCGGCCGCGGATCGGCGCAGGACCGTGCCGCGGGATCCGTCCGTGACAAGGCCGCACGGGCAGGAGCGGCCGGCTCCCGCGGCTACCGGTATCTGCACCACGCCGTCGACGACAACTCGAGAGTCGCGTACTCGGAGATCCTCGACGACGAACGCAAGGAGACCGCGGCAGGGTTCTGGACCCGCGCGAACGCGTTCTTCGCGAGCCTCGGAGTCACGGTCACCGCCGTGATGACAGACAACGGCGCGTGCTACCGGTCACACGCGTTCGCGGACGCGCTCGGCGACGGTGTGAAGCACAAGTGGACAAAGCCGTATCGGCCGCAGACCAACGGGAAGGTCGAACGCTTCAACCGCACCCTCGCCGCCGAATGGGCCTACGCCAAGCCCTACGCCAGCGAAGCAGAGCGAGCCGCGGCATACGAGACCTGGCTGCATCACTACAATCACCACAGACCCCACACCGGGATCGGAGGCCAGACCCCCTCAGCCCGCGTTCACAACGTCACGGGGAAGTACA
>NZ_JYIY01000010.1 GCF_000956535.1 Microbacterium ginsengisoli
GTCCGGCCCCGTCCCGCCGCGGCGCCGGCGCGATCATCCTCCGTCCGTTCCCGCCCCGGCCCTCTTGTGCGGGGAGGGGGTGGTGATGCGGTCGGGGTTGACGCATCGGCGGGCGATCATCGTCGGGGCCGGGCAGGCCGGGCTCGCGGTGGCCGCCGCGCTGATCGGGTTGGGGTTCCGGCCGCAGCAGGAGTTCGTGGTCGTCGACGCCGCCACGGACCGGCAACGCAGTTGGGCGTCCCGGTGGCATTCGATGCGGCTGCTGTCCGACGCCCGCCACAGCACGCTTCCGCTCCGGCCGCTGCCGCTGGACCCGCACGAGCATCCCCGGGCCGATGAGATCGCGAACTACCTGGACCAGGTGCAGCACACCCTGGGGGTGGACCCGTTCTGGGGGTTGCGTGTGGTCGGGGTGGAACGCCGCGGTCACGGGTCGGTGCTGCAGCTGCAGACCGCGGAGGGCGACGTGCAGACCCGCAACGTGGTGTGCGCGACCGGCGCCGCCACCCACCCCCGCATCCCTGCGTGGGCGCAGCAGCTGCGGGTGCCCGGGGTGGTGCTGCACAGTGCCCACTACCAGTTCCCCCGGCAGGTGCCCACCGGGCGGGTGCTGATCGTCGGCGGAGGGAACAGCGGGGTGCAGCTGGCGCGAGAGCTGTCCGCCTCCCACGAGGTCACCCTCGCGGTCCGCACCCGACGGCCGCACCGACCCGCCCGTACCTTCCCCGTCCACGCCCGGGCAGGCTCGTCCTGGCTGGGTCGCCCACCCGCCGTGCAGCCGGTGTTCGGCGACAGCTACCATGCGCTGCGTCACGCGGGTGTGGCGGTCGCCCCGGCGGTGACCGGCGCGGACGGCGGGCAGGTCACGTTCGCCGATGGCAGCACCCTCGCCCCGGACTCGGTAATCCTCGCCACCGGGTACGACCCCGGCGACGACTGGCTCCCCGCCGAGGCGACCGCAGCCCGGTCCCGCCCGGCGATGACCGGGCTGCCGGGCTTGTTCGTCGCCGGGATCCCCGCCCACAGCCGCCCCGGAGCGGACACCCTCGCAGGGGTGTCCCGGGACGCCGCCGTAATCGCCCGCACCATCGCGGACCGGCCATGACCGCCACCCCGACGACCCTCCAGGACCCGCACGGACGCCCCCAACCG
>NZ_JYIY01000011.1 GCF_000956535.1 Microbacterium ginsengisoli
GCGCGGGGGTGATGCGTGCGGCGGCGGCAGTCGCGGTTCGCGCGGAATGCGGTGCGCACGTGATCGTGCGCTCGCGCCGGACGCCCTTCGCAGGCGGTGCCGCCGTGCGCGGGTGGTCAGCGTTCGAAGAGGGATGCCGCGGGCTTCGGTGACGGCGAGGCATCCGCGTCGGTGGCGGGCCCTGCGTCGCGCACGAACGCGCGCAGCTCATCGCCGTGCGCGACCTTCGCCGGATGCGGACCGGCAGCCATCAGCCGCGGCAGCCATTCGATCGGAAGGGGGGCGGCCGAGGCGGCCACGACGAGATTGCCGAACCGGCGGCCCTTCAGCACCTGCACCTCGGCGAGCACGATCACGTTCTCGAGCACAGCCTCGACCGTCGCGACCTGACGCCGGGCGTGGTGGAGCCCCGCACCGTCGGCGACGTTGACGAGGAGCACCCCGTCGGGGGCGAGCAGGGATGCCGCGGCCCGGTAGAACTCGACGGTGGTGAGGTGTGCGGGCGTCTGGGCGCCGGCGAACACGTCGGAGACGACCAGGTCGACCTGGCCGACGAGCCCGGCGGGGAGGCGCCCCAGCCCCTCGCGGGCATCGCCGATGCGGGTGCGGATCGACGCGTCGCGCGGAAACGGCAGGTTCTCGCGCACGAGGTCGACGAGCGCCGGCTCCAGCTCGATGACCTGCTGGCGCGACCCCGGCCGGGTGTGCGCGATGTAGCGCGGCAGGGTCAGCGCGCCGGCGCCGAGGTGCACCGCCGTGAGGGGCTGCCGCGGCATCCGTAATCTGTCGATCACCGCGCCCATACGGGCGACGTACTCGAAGTGCAGGTGCGAGGGATCCTCGAGGTCGACGTGCGACTGCGGTGTGCCGTCGACCTCGAGTTCATACCCCGAGACGTACGCGGACGGCACGATGCGGGCGATGGTGCCGTCGCTCAGCCGCGCCTGCGGAGGCAGTTCGACAGTCGCGCGGGCCATGGGTCGAGGCTACCCGGGCGGGGCGGGTGGTCTCGCGGTGAGGGCCGGCCGGTCTGCCCGCTCGGCGCGCGCCTACCCCGCTCGGCCCGTTGTGCCACCCCTGCCTCGCAACGTCGGAACCTTCGCCCGGCTCGCCGACGTGCGGCATCCAGCCCCCGGGGTGTCGGCGAGAAGTTCCGACGTTGCGCAGCCATGACGGGGTCCCCGCCCGTCCCGGCTCCGTGCCACCGC
>NZ_JYIY01000012.1 GCF_000956535.1 Microbacterium ginsengisoli
CTAGGGCGTGTTGATCAAGAGGTTCCGCTCCTCGGTGGGTGAGTCTTGAACGGTGACGCGACAGGAGATCTCTGACGAGGTGTGGGCCGTGATGGAGCCGTTGATGCCGACGGTGACCGGTCGGTCGCGGCCGTGGACGGATCACCGGCTCGCTATCGAGGGGATGGCGTGGAAGTACCGGACCGGTGCGCCGTGGCGTGACGTTCCGGAACGGTTCGGGAAGTGGAACTCGATCTACAAGCGGTTCAACCGGTGGGCCGGGGACGGCACCTGGCAGAAGCTGCTCACCGAGGTGCAGAAGCAGGCCGACGCCGCTGGGGAAATCGACTGGGTCGTCTCGATCGACTCCACGATCGCGCGCGTGCATCAGCACGGCGCGACCCTCGCCCGGGACACAGGGGGCTGTGCCGAATCACAAGAATCCGTGGTCCGAGCCGCCTGATCACGGGATCGGACGCTCCCGCGGCGGGCTGACGACCAAACTGCACCTGGTCTGCGACGGCCGCGGCCGGCCGCTGAGCATGATGATCACCGCCGGGAACATCAACGACACCACGATGATGAGCGCGGTGCTGGAGAACATCCGCGTTCCCCGCGACGGGAAGGGCCGCCCCCGCACCCGCCCCGACCGGGTGCTCGCCGACAAGGGGTACCCCTCAAGGGCGAACCGCGCCTGGCTCCGCGACCGGAGGATCGCGGCGACCATCCCCGAGCGGGACGACCAGATCGCGCACCGCCGCAAGAAGCCGGGCCGGCCGATCGCTTTCGGCGACAAGCAGAAGGAACGCTACAAGGGACGCAACGTCGTAGAACGCTGCTTCAACCGTCTCAAGCAGTGGCGCGGCATCGCGATGCGCTCGGACAAACTCGCCCGCAACTACCGAGCCGCCGTCAGCCTCGCCGCGGCGCTGATCTGGATCAAGACCGATCTCCGCTGAGCGCTTCGCGCTCCTGCAGCGTGCGCTCAAGCTGTCCCACCGTCGGCGCACCCGCAAAGCCGCGCTCGGTCAGATAGACCCTGCACGCCAAGTCGGCAGTGTTCCCCTGGGACGGGAACAAGTCCTGACCGTCCAGAAGAATCGTGGGCGAGCCCGCGAAACCAGAGCTCACCGCCTCAGCCTCGGTGCGGATCAACACGAACTCCACCGGAACATCGCCCCGTCCGATCGAGTCGAGCACCAGCCGTACTCGATCGCCCGCCTCCTGCCAATTCGGGCAATCCTCGATATGCAGCACCTGGATCTTCACACGCCCATTCTCCCGCGCAACTCGCGGCGGCTGGCCACCCCGCACCTTCTTGATCAACACGCCCTAGCG
>NZ_JYIY01000013.1 GCF_000956535.1 Microbacterium ginsengisoli
TGTCCCGCGTCAAGATTTCTGGCAGGCCGGTTGTGAGGGCATGATCGGCGTCTGAGATGCCGGGAGGCTGTTGATGGGAAGGCCGCCGGTGATCCCGCCGGAGAAGAAGACGCGGATCGTGCTCGCGGTCATTGCGGGCGAGACGACGATCGCTGAGGCCGCGAGGAAAGAGCAGGTCTCGGAGCAATCCATCGGCCGGTGGAGGTCCGATTTCCTCGAGGCGGGGAAGGCTGCGCTGGTTTCCGGACGGACTGGTCCGACGACCCGGGAGGAACAGCTCGAGGCCGAGGTCGCCGACCTGACCCAGGCGCTCGGCGAGGCCGCCGTCGAGTTACGGGTCTGGAAGAAGAGCGCGGAGGGCCGCCTGGGCCCTTCGAGGCCCTCGAGGTAATCCGTGTCGATGCCGGGATGCCGACCTCGAGGTTTTGCCAACTGGTCGGCGTCCCGGAACGGTCATGGCGGCGGTGGCAGGCGAAAGCGAAAGCCGGGTTGCCGCCGAAAGGGCCGTGGCCGGCGCCGACCCGTGACGCGCACCGCGACGGCATCCGGAACCTCGCGACGAAGCATGCCGCGTGGGGGCATCGGAAGATCTGGGCTCTCGCCCGCCACAACGGCCATCAGCTCGCTCCCTCGACCGTGCTGCGGATCCTGGACGAGGAAGGACTGCTGCTCAAAGCCGACTACCAGCGCGAGCGACGCCAGCTCGCGAAGGCGAGGAAGGCAGCGTTCGCGGACGCGCCGACCGCCCCGCTGCAGGCCTGGCAGCTCGACTTCTCCGAGTTCGAGACCGCCGCGGGCGGCACCTGGAGAGTCGCGGGATGCATCGATTACTGGTCGAAATACGAACTCGGATGGCACTGGTCCCCGACCGCGAACCAACACGACGCGATCACCGCTATCGAGCTCGCTCTCGCCGAAGCAGAGCGTCTGCTCGACGGGCCGAGCCTGCTGGAACATCTCACCGACCCCACCACCGGCGAGACCGTCCCGATCACGCTCGTGACCGACAACGGCGGCCCGTTCCGCTCATTCCGCTTCGAAGCGTTCATCGCCTCACGACCCGAGCTGCGTCACGTCCGCACCCGCGTCCGCACGCCCGGCCAGAACGGGGTCCGCGAACGCGGGTTCCAGACCCTGAAATACGAGCGCCTCTATCGCGAGAGCGTCGACGACCACCTCGACCTCGTCCGCATCGCCGAGCAGCACCGGATCGAGTTCAACGAAACCCGCCCCCACGAAGCACTCGCCTGGAACCGCCCCCTCGAGGTCCACCTCGGCCTCGCCGACCCGACAACCCCGACCTTTCAACGCGAAGAAATCCTGCCAACTACTTGACGCGGGACA
>NZ_JYIY01000014.1 GCF_000956535.1 Microbacterium ginsengisoli
ATGAGAGTGTAGGAGCGGTCTGAATCCGCCGGCTTCGAGGAGCGATCTGGCGACGTAGTGCGTGAGGTTCCGGAAGCCGAGGGCGGAACCGCGAAGGTGCTCGAGCCGGCCGTTGATGGCCTCCGTTGGGCCGTTGCTCGTTCCGGGGCGGTCGAAGAACGCGAGGATGTCCGCGGCGCGCTGCTTCAGCGTGCGGCCGAGGCGACGGACCTCTTTGAGCAGCGTGGGGACGCCGTTGCTGACAGAGTCGATCACCGCCCGCATCATCTCCTTCGCCTTGTTCTTGTCGGGTTCGCGGTAGGCGGCGACGATGCGCTGGTAGATGCCCCAGGTCGCTTCGACCTCGACGTGCTCCTCGGCGGCGAACACCGCGTCGAGCCGCGCGGTCTGCTTCTCGGTGAGGAAGCTCGCGCCGGTGTGGAGGGTGCGGCGGACCCCGTAGAGCGGGTCGCCGGCGTGACCGCGGTGCCCGAGCGTGTCTTGCTGAACCCGCTGCCGGGTCCGGTCCAGGGCGTCGCCGGCGAGGCGGACGACGTGGAACGGGTCCATCACCGGGACCGCGTCGGGGAGCTCTTCGGCCGCGGCGGTCTTGAACCCGGAGAACCCGTCCATCGCGACCACCTCGATCCGGCTCGACCACTCCGCAGGCCGGGCGGCGAGCCACTGCTTGAACACCTGCTTCGAGCGGCCCTCGACCATGTCCAGCAGCCTGGCCGGGCCCGTCTTGTTCCTCGCGGGGGTGAGGTCGATGATCACGGTCACGTACTTCTCGCCAAACCGTGTGTGACGCCAGACGTGCTCGTCGACACCGATCGTGGTGACCCCGTCGAACCTCGCCGGGTCGTCGATCAGGCGACGCTTGCCTTCGGCGATGATCGCGGTGTTCGCGGTATGCCACGACACCCCGAGCCCTGCTGCGGCGCGGGAGATGGTGAGGTGGTCGACCACGATCGCCGTGAGTGCCCACCCGATCCCGCCGCGGGAGATCTTCTCCCTCGGCGCCGCCGCCTTCGACGTGTCCTGCCGCCAGGTCCGGCGGCAGTGCGTGCACCGGTAGCGGCGCACCCGGACCAGCAGCGTCGTCGGCCGATGCCCGAACGGCTCATGCGCCAGCGGCCGCGTCACCGTGTCACGCGGCACGCCCTCCGCGCCGCACTTCCGACACCACGGGTCGTCCTCGACGACGCGGCACTCCAGCACCGCCCGATCAGGCTCGAGCAGCTGCCCGACGGCTTGAAGGCCGAGCTCGTCGAGACGGCAGAACGTGGTCAGGTCAGGGGTCACGAACGTAGGGTGGTGCAAGTCGAGGTCTTCCGGCGGATGGTGAGCGTGAGAACTTCCATCCTGGAAGACCTCGACGCCTATCCGCGAACCAGCCG
>NZ_JYIY01000015.1 GCF_000956535.1 Microbacterium ginsengisoli
CCGGCTCTTCGGACATTCGGTGGGGGTGAGGCTTGCCGGGTGGGGTTCGGCGGGTAGGGGTCGAGGTCCCCGAGGATCAGTAGCGCTAACTGTCTGATCTTCACGAGGACCTCGACGTGCTTCACCCTACTTCGGGGTGCGCTTCCGCGCGCTCTGCCGCTGATCCGTGTTCCCGCTGCGACGTTCTGCTGGGTCTTCCCGATGTCCATGTCGAGCGCGTCGACCGTCGCGACGGGCTGCTGGTGGTGACGGTCTCGACGCCAGCGGCGCCGACCGGCTGCCCCTCGTGTGGGGTCGTCGCGACCGGCCGCGGACGCCGTCGACGGGTGCTTCATGATGTGCCCGCGACGACGCGGGTGCGGATCGTATGGCGGCAGCGGGTCTGGCGGTGCGACGAGGTGGGATGCGCGCGGCGGACGTTCGTGGAGCAGCTCCCGGGTCTGGTCGCCCGGCGCGGGTCGATCACCACGCGCGCCGTCGGCTGGGCGATCGGGCAGCTGCGCCGCGAGCACGCCACCGTGCACGGTATCGCCCGTCAGCTCGGCACGTCGTGGAAGACGGTGTGGCGCGCTGTCGAGCCTGAGTTGGAGCGGCTCGCGGCCGACGAGTCCCGATTCGAGAACGTCACCACGCTCGGTGTCGATGAGCACATCTGGCATCACGTCGACCCCCGCAAGCGCGGTCCGAAGGAGCTTACCGGGATGGTCGATCTGAGCCGCGACGCGGACGGGAAGACGCGGGCCAGGCTGCTCGACCTGGTGCCGGGCCGCTCCGGGAAGGCCTACGCGTCCTGGCTCGCCGAACGCGGCGAAGCGTTCCGGCAGAACGTGAAAGTCGCGGCTCTTGACCCGTTCGCCGGCTACAAGACCGCGATCGACGACCAGCTCGAAGACGCCACGGCCGTGCTGGACGCATTCCACGTCGTCAAGCTCGGCACCGCCGCCGTCGACGAGGTCCGCCGCCGCGTCCAGCAGGACACCCTCGGGCATCGCGGTCGGACCGGCGACCCGCTCTACGGGATCCAGACCATCCTCCGCGCCGGCGCCGAGAACCTCACCGAGAAGCAGCGGACCAGGCTCGCGGCAGCGATCGAGGCCGACCCCGCGCACGACGAGGTGTTCGTCGCATGGCAGTGCGCCCAGCAACTGCGTTCCGCCTACCACCAGAAGGACCTCGCCGAGGGCCGCCAGATCGCGGAGAAGGTCGTCGACACATTCCACACCTGCCCGATCCCCGAGATCGCCCGCCTCGGCCGCACCCTCCGCCGCTGGCGAGCCGCGTTCCTGGCCTACTTCACGACCGGACGATCATCGAACGGCGGCACTGAGGCCGTGAACGGGATCATCGAGCTGCACCGCCGCCTCGCCCGCGGCTTCCGCAACCGCGACAACTACCGGCTCCGCATGCTCCTCGCCGCCGGCGGACTCACCCCATGACCCCCACCGAATGTCCGAAGAGCC
>NZ_JYIY01000016.1 GCF_000956535.1 Microbacterium ginsengisoli
GGCTCTTCGGACATGCGGTGGGGGTGAGGCTCGCCGGGTGATGGTCGGCGGGTAGGGGTCGAGGTCCCCGAGGATCAGTAGCGCCAACTGCTGATCCATCACGAGGACCTCGACGTGCTTCACCCTACTTCGGGGTGCGCTGACGCGCGCTCTGCCGCTGATCCGTGTTACCGCTGCGATCTGCTGGTCGGTCTCGACGGCGTCCATGTCGAGCACGTTGACCGCCGCGACGGGCTGCTGATCGTCACCGTTTCGACACCGGCGGCGCCGACCGGGTGCCCGTTGTGCGGGGTCGTGGCGATCGGTCGAGGGCGCCGCCGTCGAGTGTTGCATGACGTGCCGGGCGTGACGCGGGTGCGGATCGTCTGGCGGCAACGGGTCTGGCGATGCGGCGACGTGGGCTGTGCCAAGAAGACGTTCGTGGAGCAGCTTCCCTCGCTGGTCGCTCGGCGCGGGTCGCTCACAAGGCGAGCCGTCGACTGGGCGATCGGGCAGCTGCGCCGCGAGCACGCCACGATCGAAGGACTACGTCGTCAGCTCGGGACATCGTGGAAGACGGTGTGGCGGGCTGTTGAGCCTGAACTGGTGCGGTTGGCAGCCGACGAGTCCCGGTTCGAGAACGTGACCACGCTCGGCGTCGACGAGCACATCTGGCATCACGTCGACCACCGCAAGCGGGGCCCGAAGGAACTGACCGGCATGGTCGACCTCAGCCGCGACAGCACCGGGAAGACGCGGGCCAGGCTGCTCGACCTCGTGCCGGGCAGATCGGGGAAGGCATACGCGTCCTGGCTCAGCGAGCGGGGCGAAGCGTTCCGAAAGAACGTGAAGGTGGCGGCGCTGGACCCGTTCGCGGGCTACAAGACTGCGATCGATGACACGCTCGAAGACGCGGTCGCTGTGCTGGACGCGTTCCATGTCGTCAAGCTCGGCACCGCCGCCGTCGACGAGGTCCGCCGCCGCGTCCAGCAAGACACCCTCGGGCATCGCGGTCGGAAGGGCGACCCGCTCTACGGGATTCAGACCATCCTCCGTGCCGGGGCCGAGAACCTCACCGACAAGCAGCGGATCCGGCTGACCGCGGCAATCGAGGCCGATCCTGCGCACGACGAGGTGTTCGTCGCGTGGCAGTGCGCACAGCAGCTGCGCTCTGCCTACCACGCGAAGGACCTGACCGAGGGGCGGCGGATCGCCGAGAGGGTGGTCGACACGTTCCACACCTGCCCGATCCCCGAGATCGCCCGCCTCGGCCGCACCCTCCGCCGCTGGCGTTCAGCGTTCCTGGCGTACTTCACCACGAGCCGCGCGAACAACGGCGGCACCGAGGCGATCAACGGGATCATCGAGCTCCACCGCCGCCTCGCCCGCGGCTATCGCAACCGCGAGAACTACCGCCTCCGCATGCTCCTCACCGCCGGCGGACTCACCCCATGACCCCCCCACCGGATGTCCGAAGAGCC
>NZ_JYIY01000017.1 GCF_000956535.1 Microbacterium ginsengisoli
CGACCAGCTCGCCACCGACGGAATCGCCGCCCGCGTCGTCTCCGCCCCCAGCCTCGAATGGTTCGCCGAACAAGACGACACCTACCGCGAACACGTCCTCCCCTCGACGATCAAAGCCCGCGTATCCGTCGAGGCAGGCTCCGCCCTCAGCTGGCACGCGATCGTCGGCACCACCGGCCGCACCGTGGCGATCGACCACTTCGGCGCCTCGGCCGACTACAAGACCCTGTACGCGAAGTTCGGGTTCACCGCAGAGGCGGTCGTCGAGGCCGCCCGTCAGACCATCCAGGAGAACAACGCATGAGCACCCCCACCGAACAGCTCGCCGCCGCGGGCGTCAGCATCTGGCTCGACGACCTGTCGCGCGAGCGCATCGTGACCGGCAACCTCGCCGAGCTCATCCAGACGCGCACGGTCTCGGGCGTCACGACCAACCCGACGATCTTCGCGGGCGCCCTCTCGAAGGGTGAGGCGTACGCAGCTCAGGTCGCCGACCTCGCCGCGGCCGGGGCATCCGTCGATGAGGCCATCTTCCGCATCACGACCGACGACGTGCGCGACGCGACGGACATCTTCCGTCCGGTGTTCGACGCGACCGGCGGCGTCGACGGACGCGTCTCGATCGAGGTCTCCCCCGAGCTCGCCCACGACACCGAGGGCACCATCGCGCAGGCGAAGCAGCTCTGGGCGACCGTCGACCGAGCCAACGCGCTCATCAAGATCCCGGCGACCAAGGCGGGCCTCCCCGCCATCGCGGCCGTCATCGGCGCGGGCATCTCGGTCAACGTCACGCTCATCTTCAGCCTCGAGCGCTACGCCGAGGTCATCGACGCGTACCTGACCGGTCTCGCCGAGGCGAAGGCCGCCGGCATCGACATCTCGACGATCCACTCGGTCGCCTCGTTCTTCGTGTCGCGCGTCGACACCGAGGTCGACAAGCGTCTCAAGGCGATCGGCACCGACGAGGCCCTCGCGCTGGTCTCGAAGTCCGGTGTCGCGAACGCCCGACTCGCGTACGAGCTCTACGAGGGCGAGTTCGCCACGGCGCGCGCCACCGAGCTCGTCGCCGCCGGCGCCAACGTGCAGCGCCCCCTCTGGGCGTCGACCGGTGTCAAGGACCCGTCACTCCCCGACACCCTGTACGTCACCGAGCTCGTGGCCGCCGGCACCGTGAACACGATGCCCGAGAAGACCCTCGAGGCGACCTTCGACCACGGAGTCGTGACGGGTGACACCATCACCTCGAACTATGCGGACGCGCACGCCGTCTTCGCCGACCTCGCGGCCGTGGGCGTCGACTTCGCGGACGCCACGCAGGTGCTCGAGGACGAGGGCGTCGAGAAGTTCATCATCTCCTGGCACGAGCTCCAGGAGACCGTGCGCACCGCCCTCGCGGAGTCCGCTCAGGTCGCACGGTGAGCTTCGACATCCGCCTGTCCGGCGAGGTCGAGAGGATCGTCGCCCAGACGCTCCCCGGTCTCGTCGAGAGCCTGGTCGCCTCGGGCATCACCGCCGGGGACCCCACACTGTGGGGCCCGGCGGCGGAGGATGAGGCATCCCGTCGCCTGGGCTGGGTGCAGGCGGTCTCGGTCTCGCGGCCGCTCGTCGCCGAAATCGAGGCGCTGCGCGCCGAGCTCGTCGAGCGGGGAGTGACCCGCATCGTGCTGGCCGGCATGGGCGGTTCCTCGCTAGGGCGTGTTGATCAAGAAGGTGCGGGGTGGCCAGCCGCCGCGAGTTGCGCGGGAGAATGGGCGTGTGAAGATCCAGGTGCTGCATATCGAGGATTGCCCGAATTGGCAGGAGGCGGGCGATC
>NZ_JYIY01000018.1 GCF_000956535.1 Microbacterium ginsengisoli
AACATCTTCAAGCAATGGCGCGCCTTGGCCACCCGCTACGACAAACTCGCCCTGACCTATCGCGGCGGCGTCGTCCTACGCGCCATCACCATCTGGCTCAAGGCTTTAAGAGACACGCCCTAGTCGCCTTCACGGCAAAAGAACGTGAGGGGGAAGGGGCAGGGACGATGAGTGCGACAGAAGCCGGCGAGGTGCAAGTGTTCGGCCGAGAGGGATGCGTGCAGTGCAGGGCAACGTGCCGAGCGCTCACCGAGCGGGGAATCGCGTTCGAGTCCGTTGACGTCGACGCAGACCTCGACGCGGCGGCGACGGCGCGGCGAGTGGCGCAGGCGGGAGGCTCGACGCAGCTTCCGGTGGTCCAAGTTCCCGGCATGGCGCCCTGGACAGGGTTTCGCCCGGACCTCATCGATGCGATCGCATCGGAGGCCGTGTGATGGGCGAGGGCACCTCCGCTCCCCTGGTCGCAGCGATCGAACGCACCTGGGCCGCGATTCAGCAGCGCCACAGCGACGTGCCGGAGGTCGTCGTTACCCTCGCGTCCGGTCGCACGGTCAAGGGCGTGAATCTCGGCCACTTCGCCCCCGATCGGTGGGTGCGTGGTGACGAGGTGGTGCACGAGTTGTTCATCGGCGGTGAAGGACTCTCACGCGGCGGCGTGGACGTGCTCGGCACACTTCTGCACGAAGCCGCCCACGGCGCCGCGAACACGCGAGGAATCAAAGACACCAGCAGACAGGGCCGCTACCACAACGCAGCTTTTCGGAGCATCGCAGAGAGCTTCGGTCTGACGCTCGAGAAAGATCCCCGCATCGGATGGTCAGTCACCACCGTGCCCACGGGAACCGCCGAGACGTACGCGGCCGAGGTTGCGCAGCTCACGGCGGCGATCACCGCCTACCGTCGAAGCGAATCGCCTGACGCGGAGGGCAAGACCAAGAGCAACAACGGCCGCACGGCCGTGTGCAGCTGCAGCCGCAAGATCCGCGCATCCAACGCCGTGATCGACGCGGGCCCGATCCTTTGCGGCCTGTGTGGCACCGAGTTTGAAACCGAAGAACAATACCAAAAAGGCAAGACCCCCCTTGACTTGCGGGCAAGGGGGGTCTAGACTAGACTCATGAAAGCACAGCGAACGCGAGACGTGCTGAAGCACCTGAAGAGCATCGGCTGGGTCTATCTGCGCGATGGTCAGGGTAGCCACGAACTATGGGGCCTGCCCGACGAGTCGCAGAAAGCCTCGATCCCGGCAGGGCACAAGGAAGTCTCAGCGGGCGTGCTGCGACAGATCGAGAGGGCCGGGGCGACACTCCCCCAGGCCTGGAAGTGAGAGGGAGGACGCGATGACACAGACATTCGCCGTCAGCGTCGAGCGCGAAGGCCGTTGGTGGGTGTTCGAGATCCCCGAACTCGGCACCGGAGGGCAGGCAGCCTCTCTCGACGAGGTAGATCGCGAGGCCCAGGGTGTCGCTGCGATGTGGCTCAACGTCGACCCCGCCGAGGTGGCCGTCACCGTCGACGTGCGCGCCCCTAAGCAGCTGCTCGACGAGTGGGCACAGGCGGAGAAGGACGAAGCTGAGGCGCGTCGGGCTCAGGCCCGCGCCGCGGAGCGTCGCCGCGCCGTGGTAACCGCGCTCAGGAACGAGAAGTACTCCGCCCCCGACGTCGGCCGCGTACTCGGGATCAGCAAGCAGCGGGTTTATCAGATCGAGAAAGCCAAGGCGAAGGCCTCCGCCTAGGGCGTGTTGATCAAGAGGTTCCGCTCCTCGGTGGGTGAGTCTTGAACGGTGACGCGACAGGAGATCTCTGACGAGGTGTGGGCCGTGATGGAGCCGTTGATGCCGACGGTGACCGGTCGGTCG
>NZ_JYIY01000019.1 GCF_000956535.1 Microbacterium ginsengisoli
AAAGCTTTCCGAGGCACGCAAACCCTCTCCCGGACCGCGGGAAGGAGTGGCGGATTTCCGGGGCGCGATGCGTCTCGGAAACATGTCTTACCGCAAAGTGTCTTTTCTCCGCCGCTGCTAGCAGTTGTTGAGGCAGAATGGCCCGGTGAGACATCTCGGGTACACACGGGTCAGCACCAGAAGCCAAGACGCGAAACTGCAAGTCGATGCGCTCGTCAAGTCCGGCGTCCAAGAGCGGGACATTTTTGCCGACGTCACCTCGGGCAGCCGGACCGCGATCTCGCGCCCAGGGATGAAGAAGCTCCTTGAGTACACCAAGCCCGGCGACACCGTCGTCGTCTGGCGGGTCGATCGGCTTGGACGGTCCCTGATCGATGTGCTCAACACGGTGAAGCTGCTCCGAGAGCAGGACGTGCAGGTGAAAAGCATCTCGGATGGGATCGACCCCTCGACGACCTCGGGCCGGTTGATGTTGAACATGCTCGCCACTTTGGCCGAGTACGAACGCGAACTGATCACAGAACGCGTCAACGCCGGGATCACCGCAGCCCGGCAAGGCGGAACCAAGTTCGGCCGGCCCCTGTCAGATCCCGTCGTCGTTGCTGACAAGCTCAAGCTCGTCGCCGAGGCCAGGGCGAAAGGCCGCACGGCGAAGGAGGCGGCGAAACTCGTTGGGTGGAGCCGGGCGACTCTGTACCGTCACCAACAGGCCCTCGCGGCTCGCGAGAGCGCCACCGTGTAGGTGGCTCGTGGATGCGGCGGAGCGGTGGCGTGTTCTTCGGCTGCATGTCGAAGACCAGATCCCGCTCGTCGTCCTCGCTCGAGAGACCGGGATCTCTGTCCGAACTCTGCAACGCTGGCTCCAGCTCTACCGCGCGGGCGGCGTCGCAGCCCTCGACCCTCACCCTCGCACCGACAAGGGTGTCCGCCGAACCTCATCGGAGACGGTCGCGTTCATCGAACGTTTGGCGCTGACCCGGCCACGCCCAAGCATCGCCACCCTGCACCGGCTCGCCTCCGCGGAGGCGAAAGCTCACGCACTGCCGGTGCCGAGTTACGCGACCGTTCGCCAGATCGTTCAGGCACTCGATCCGGCCCTTGTCACCCTGGCACTTGAGGGGCCGGTCTCGTACCGGGACAAGCACGAGCTCGTGTTCCGCCGCCGCGCAGAACACCCCAACCAGACATGGCAGTCCGATCACACCGAACTCGACATCCTCATCGTCGGCGCCAACGGGAAACCCGACCGGCCCTGGCTCACCACGGTCATGGACGACTACTCCCGCGCCATCTGCGGATACATGGTCTTCACCGGCGCACCCTCAGCGATCAACACCGCCCTGGCTCTCCGGCAGGCGATCTGGCGGAAGACTGACCCGGCGTGGGCGATGTGCGGCATCCCCGACATCCTGCACGTGGACCACGGCTCCGACTTCATCAGCCACCACCTCGAGCAGACCGCACTCGCCCTGCACTTCAGGATTATTCACTCGACCGTCGGCCGGCCCCAGGGCCGAGGGAAGATCGAACGGTTCTTCGGAACCATCAACACCGAACTCCTGGCCACGCTCCCTGGCCACCTCGGACCGGGCAGCCGAACACCAACGCCCCTGCTGGACCTCGCTGGTCTCGACCGCGCGATCAGCGAATTCATCGGCACCTACAACGACCGGACCCACAGCGAGCTGGGGATCTCACCGCGAGACGCGTGGGTCGCGGACGGCTGGATGCCTCGTATGCCCGACAGCCTTCAAGAACTCGACGGGCTCCTCCTTACTGTTCCAAAGAACCGGGTCGTTCAACGCGACGGCATCCACTTCCAAGGCCAGCGCTACCTCGCCCCAACCCTCGCCCAGTTCGTCGGTCACACCGTCACAATCCGGTACGACCCCCGCGACATCTCCGAGATCCGCGTTTACGACCGCGACACGTTTCTCTGCACCGCCATCGACGAAGCTCACCC
>NZ_JYIY01000020.1 GCF_000956535.1 Microbacterium ginsengisoli
CCCCGCAACCCACCCGCTACCGTGGGCGCATGCGCGCGATCGACCTCAACGCCGACCTCGGCGAGACGGTCGACGGGGTGCCGACCGCCGACGACGAGGCGATGTTCGCCGTGATCTCGTCGGCGAACGTCGCGTGCGGCGGGCACGCGGGGGATGCCGCGTCGATGGCGGCGTCCGTCGAGCGCGCGGCGCGATTCGGGGTGGCGGTCGGGGCGCATCCGTCGTATCCGGATCGGCCGGGTTTCGGCCGGGTGCGGCTCGAGATGGCCCCCGCCGATCTGCGCGCCAGCGTCGCCGGTCAGCTGACGGCGCTGCGGGCCGCCGGCGCCGACCTCCGCTATGTCAAGCCGCACGGCGCGCTGTACCACGCGGCCGGATCCGACCCGCTCGTCGCGACCGCGGTCGTCGCCGCGGTCGCCGACCTCTCAGCGGTGCTCGGCCGCCCCCTTCCCGTGCTCGCGCTCGGCGACGCGCTCGCCGCCGCGAGTGCTGCTGCCGGCCTGCCCTTCGTGAGGGAGGCGTTCCTCGACCGCGGATACCTCCCCTCGGGCGACCTCGTTCTCCGCGGCGAGCCCGGCGATCTCCTGCATGATCCGGCCGAGGTCGCACGCCGCGCGGTGCGCCTCGTCGACGAGCGCCGGGTCGCCGCCGTCGACGGCACGACGGTGACGACGGATGCCGCGTCCCTCTGCCTCCACGGCGACACCCCCGAGGCCGTGGACATGGCGCGGGCCGTGCGCGCCGCGCTGTCGTCCGCGGGCATCGCCGTGCGCGCGGACTGGTGACGGCGATGCCGACGCTCCGGCCGATGGGCGAGGCGGCCGTGCTCGTCGAGGTCGACACGCTCGACGCCGCGCTGGCGCTGCACGCGTCGCTCGCGGCATCCGTCGTTCCGGGTGTGCATGAGCTGGTGCCGGCGGCGCGCACGGTGCTGGTGCGGTTCGATCCGCGCGCGACCACGCGTGCCGCGGTGGCTCGATGGGTGACGGATGCCGCGGCCTCCCCGCCGCGCGACGCCGCTCCCGCGGCGGTCACAGTGCTCGAGGTCGTCTACGACGGCGACGATCTCGATGAGACGGCGCGACTTCTCGGAGTCGATGCGCCCGCGCTCGTCGCCGCGCATACGGGAGCGGAGTGGACGGTCGCCTTCACCGGGTTCGCTCCCGGGTTCGGCTACCTGGTGCGTGCGGACTGGCCGTTCGACGTCCCGCGCCTCGACGCCCCCCGCACGCGGGTGCCGGTCGGGAGCGTCGGACTCGCGGGGGCGTTCAGCGGCGCCTATCCGCGCGCGACGCCCGGCGGGTGGCGCCTCATCGGCCGCACCGATGCGCCGCTCTTCGACCCGCGCGGCGCGCGTCCCGCGTTGCTCGAACCGGGCGCGGCGGTGCGATTCGTCTCCGCGCGGGATGTCGTGCGGGGTGCTGTGCGGGCGGATGCCGCGGGTGGGACGGTGGCCGAACCCGGCCGGGCGCCCGGCGCGCCGAACCCCGAGCCCGCCATGCCCGGCCCCGCGCTCGATTCCGCGCGGGGTACGCCTGCCGCGGCGCCCGGCGCCCTCACGACGCCGAACGTCGAGCCCACCGCGCCCCGCCGAGCGTTCGAGGTTCTCCGTGTCGGAGTCTCGGCGACGCTCCAGGATCTGGGGCGCCCGCACCTCGCGCATCTCGGCATCGCCCGATCCGGCGCTCTCGATCGCGCCGCGCTGCGGGTGGCGAACCGACTCGTCGGCAACGTCGAGGGCGACGCGGGCATCGAGGTGGTCGGCGGGGGGACGGCGCTGCGCGCGACCTGCGATCTCTGGGTCGCGGTGACCGGCGCCTGGGGTGAGGTGACCGTCGATCGTGTGCCGATCGGGGCATATGTCGCGACGGCCTGGCCTGCCGGGTCGGTGCTGGAGATCGGATGGCCGCGCCGCGGCATCCGCACCATCGTCGCCGTGCGGGGCGGCGTCGACGTGCCGCTCGAGGCGGGTTCGCGCGCGACGGACACGCTCTCGGCACTCGGACCCGCACCACTCGGCGCCGGAGATCTGCTGTCGATCGGCGCGGATCCCGCGTCGCCGATCCCCGTGGTCGATGCGTTCCCGTGGACGGCGCCCGCCGAGACGCTCGAGCTCCCGGTTGCGCTCGGCCCGCGCGACGACTGGTTCACGCGCACCGCTGTCGACGCCCTGTTCGCGAGACCCTGGCGGGTGAGCACCGACAGTGATCGGGTCGGCATGCGTCTCGACGGACCGCTGCTCGCCCGCACCCGCGACGGCGAACTGCCGAGCGAGGGCATGGTGCCGGGTGCACTGCAGGTGCCGCCGTCCGGCCGCCCGACGATCCTGCTCGCCGACGGCCCCGTGACGGGCGGATATCCGGTGATCGGTGTCATCCCCGATGCCGTGCTCGGCCTGCTCGCGCAGGCCGCCCCCGGCACCGTGCTGCAC
>NZ_JYIY01000021.1 GCF_000956535.1 Microbacterium ginsengisoli
AGACGGCAGAACGTGGTCAGGTCAGGGGTCACGAACGTAGGGTGGTGCAAGTCGAGGTCTTCCGGCGGATGGTGAGCGTGAGAACTTCCATCCTGGAAGACCTCGACGCCTATCCGCGAACCAGCCGACGGTCCCGGGCTACACCCTCAACTGCGAAGAGCCAGTTTGTTGCCCTGGTGGACTATCTCGAAGATGGACATGAGAGGGAGCGCATTGAGGCGAGGATCGGCGAAGCATTCTCCGAAGTACGGGTCGAACTACTGCTCGGACTGCGTCGCCGACTCCAAGGCTCGCTCCCGAAGGGTTTGGTCGACGCTCTTTGGGCACGACTGTGAGCGTCAGAGCGGTTCACAACGTGGCGCTGGGAGACCTTGACGCTCAGCGCCGTGAACTGCAGGCCGGTCTTCGTCGCGAACTGGCTCAGCTCGATGCGAAGGAGGACCGTTTGATCGACGCGCTCGCAGATGGCGAAGCGTCGAGTGAGCGTCTAAAGCGTCGCCTCCAAGACATCACCCTGAAGAGACAGGCTATGGAGGAGCGTCTCAGTCGGCTGAACTCGAACATGGGCGAGGCCGCCAACGCGATCGCGACCTATCTCGAGCTTCTCAAAGCACCGGGCAACCTCTATGCCTCCGAGCACGACGCGGTGAGGCGTGAACTGCTCACACTCTTCTTCCATCGCATCTTCGTTCGCGTGACCGACACGACCCGCCAAGCCGCTGGGGATCGAACTGAAGTGAACGCGAAGATCCACGAGCTCCGTCGCGCCAGCGGACGCACGTCCTCGGAAAAACTCGAAAGCCCCAGCATTTCTGCTGGGGCCTTCGAGTTGCCGAGCGCCGAGGCGCCCTTTGTCTCATTTGGTTGTAATAAGACCTACTTGGTTGCGGGGACAGGATTTGAACCTGCGACCTCTGGGTTATGAGCCCAGCGAGCTACCGAGCTGCTCCACCCCGCGGCACAAGGAATGAGCCTAGCACGCTCCCGGAGGGCCGTCGAATCCGGGCCGGTCACCCGGGCGCGTCGCAGCGGTTGGCGCGGCGACGCCGACGCGGGAGGATGGGCGGGTGACCTCTCCTGCGCTGACCGTCGCCGTCGCCCAGTTCACACCCACCGAGGTGCCCGCGGCCAACCGTGACGCGGTCGCAGCGCTCGTCGCGCGGGCCGCGGCATCCCGTGCCCGTCTCGTGGTGTTCCCCGAGTACGCGAGCTATTTCGTCGACCCGTTCGATGAGCGCCTCGCCGCCCATGCGGAACCCCTCGACGGCCCGTTCGTCACCCACCTGCAGGCCCTCGCGCAGCAGCACGACGTGGTCGTCGTCGCGGGACTCGTCGAGTCGGCGCCCGTCTCCGGCAAGGTGCGCAACACCGTCGTGGCGGTCGCCGCCGACGGCGTGCGCGCGGTCTATCGCAAGCAGCACCTCTACGACGCGTTCGGGCAGCGTGAGTCCGACTGGATCGAGCCAGGTGCGCTCGACGCTCCCCAGACCCTCGACGTCGACGGCGTGCGCGTCGGGCTCATCACCTGCTACGACCTGCGGTTCCCCGAGTCGACCCGTGTCGTCGTCGACGCGGGCGCCGATCTCGTGCTCGTTCCCGCCGAGTGGGTGCGCGGCCCGTTGAAGGAAGACCAGTGGATGACGCTGCTGCGCGCCCGCGCGATCGAGAACACGGTCTTCGTTGCCGCCGCCGACCACACCCCGCCGATCGGCGTGGGGCACTCGGCGATCATCGACCCGACCGGAGTCGTGCGCGCGTCGATCGGCACGACCACCGGGCTCGCGCTCGCGGACGTCTCGCTCGACGACGTCGAGCGGGTACGTCGCGTGAACCCCGCCCTGCAGCTGCGTCGATACACGGTCGTGCCGCGCGAGATCTGACGGGATCGAGCTCTGCCCACCGACTTCGGTGCGACCGGATCAGCGCAGCGCGGCGAGGCGGGCCGCGGCATCCGCGAGCACCTCGGTGCGTTTGCAGGCCGCGAAGCGCACCAGGGTCGCGTACTCGGCTCGCGCCGCGTCGCTGACGAACGCCGTCAGGGGGATCGCGACGACGCCCGCGCGCGCCGGAAGCTCGCGGCAGAACGCCGCCGCTTCGGTCGCGCCCAGGGGAGCGGCATCCGCCACGACGAAGTACGAGCCTCGCGAGGGGGCGACGTCGAAGCCGGCGGTCCGCAGGCCGTCCTGCAGCAGGTCGCGCTTGTGCTCGAGGGTCGTCGCGATGCCGGCGAAGAAACTGTCGGGCAGCCGCAGCGCGGTCGCGACGGCGGGCTGGAACGGCGCGCCGTTCACGTAGGTGAGGAACTGCTTGACCGCCAGCACGGCGTCGACCAGCGCGGCCGGCCCGGTGACCCAGCCGATCTTCCACCCGGTCACCGAGAACGTCTTCGCGGCCGACGAGATCGTC
Organism: Microbacterium ginsengisoli; assembly: GCF_000956535.1. Classification (GTDB taxonomy): domain Bacteria; phylum Actinomycetota; class Actinomycetes; order Actinomycetales; family Microbacteriaceae; genus Microbacterium; species Microbacterium ginsengisoli. Next base: position 2,407 of record NZ_JYIY01000021.1, read on the forward strand.
AGCGTGCGCTCCCACGCGCCCGGGAGGGTCGCGAGGGGGCGGTGACGGTGACCGTCGAAGGTGAGGTGCTCGTACACCTCGTCGCCGACGATGATCGCGTCGTGCTCGATCGCGAGGCGCACCAGCTCGGCACGCACCTCGTCGTCGAAGACGGCCCCCGTGGGGTTGTGCGGGTCGTTCACGAGGATGACTCGGGTGCGGTCTGTCACCGCATCGCGCAGCCGGTCGAGGTCGGGTCGGAAATCGGGCCAGGCGAGGGGGACCGTCACGAGACGGGCTCCCGCGAGGGCCACGCAGGCCGCATAGGAGTCGTAGTACGGCTCGAAGACGACCACCTCGTCGTCGGGGGAGTCGATCAGCGCCAGCAGCGTCGACGACAGCGCCTCGGTGGCGCCCGCGGTGATCAGCACGTGACGGTCGGGGTCGAGGTCCAGGCCGTAGAAGCGACGCTGATGCTCGGCCACGGCGAGCCGCAGATCGGGGATGCCGCGCCCCGGCGGGTACTGATTGACACCGTTCGCGATCGCGGCCCGGGCGGCCTCGAGGATCTCGGCCGGTCCGTCTTCGTCCGGGAAGCCCTGACCGAGGTTGATCGCGCCGGTCTGCTGGGCCAGCGCCGACATCTCGGCGAAGATCGTCGGAATCGGAACCCCGTCATCGGTCAGCAGGCCCGCACCGCGGGCGGCTCGACGCCAAGCGCCGGGAATGTCGTGCACCCGCCACACGCTACTGGAGGGGAGCGCATAGGACCGTTTCACGTCTGTCATAGAAAACGCACAGAGTCGCTGTGCAGGGTGGTCCCAGAGCACAGAAGGAGCAGTCATGAGCGACACCGAGGGCACCCGCCCCGAGCAGTCCGACGCCGAGGCGGCAGCCGCGGCACCGATTCCCCCCACCC
>NZ_JYIY01000022.1 GCF_000956535.1 Microbacterium ginsengisoli
CCCCACCCCGACACCCGCCGCCGCGCCCGCCAGCCGGGAGCCCGCGCCCGTCCGGGCCTAACCATCGCTCAAGAAGGAGAAACACCATGTCCCACGACCACGACCACTCCGGGCACGACCACACGCACGGGCACGCCCATGGGGGACACGAGCATGGTGCGCACGAACATCACCATCACGAGCCGCCGGCGGGCGCGACGAACCTGGTGACCTGCCCGGTGATGCCCGGCAACCAGGTCGACCCGGCCTGGGCCGAGCAGCGCGGCCTGTTCCGCGACTACCAGGGCACCCGGTACTGGTTCTGCTGCGCCGACTGCGGGCCCCTGTTCGACGCCGACCCCGCCCGCTACACAAACGCCGCCTGACCGGCCAGACAACCGGTCGGAGATAGAGGGTGGACACGGCGGTCGGGCTGGTGCAGGCCTACCTGCGGGTCAACGGCTACTTCACCGTCGCCGAATACCCGGTGCTGGATGCCACCGGGCTGGCCGGGCCGCGCACCATCACCGACCTGGACATCCTCGCCGTGCGGCTGCACCGGGCACCGGGAGCGTCTGGCGCCGCCGACGCTCCCCTGGACCCGGCGCTGGGCGCCGGGGGCGGGGCGGACATGATCGTCGGCGAGGTCAAGGAGGGCCGCCCGCACCCCAACCCGGCGATGCGTGACCCGGCGGTGCTGGAAGCCGCGTTCACCCGATTCGGGTGCTGTGCACCCGAGGATGCCGCCCGGCTGGTCGCCGAACTGCTGGAGACGGGACGGACGGTGGCGCCGGAAGGGCACACGATCCGCACGGTCGTGTTCGGCAATCCCACCTCCCCGCCCGGCTCGGGGGCGCCGTGGCACACCATACCGTTCGCCCGGGTGCTGCGTTACCTCGAAGACCACCTCAGCGCGCACTGGGGGATCCTCGGCCGCACTCAGATCAAGGACGACACCCTCGCCCCTGCTGGCCCTGCGGGAGAAAGCCCACCGCGCCGCGACCGGCGCCTCCCGCCGAGGCCACGACCGGTAGGGGGTGGGTCGTGACCGGGTCTGGTGTGCACACCCAGGGGGAGCCGGTGTGGGTGCGCACCCGTGACGGGCGCGCCCTGTATGCGATGGTGCTGCCGGGTCCGGCCGGGGCCACCGGGGTGCCGACGGTGGTGTTCGAGGCGGGATCGGCGGCGACCCGGTCCACCTGGGCGTTGGTGCAGACCCGGGTCGCCGCGTTCACGCGGGCCGTGGTGTATGACCGGGCAGGGCTGGGCCGGTCCGCCCTGGACCCGGCAGGGCGCACCCTGGACCGGATGGCCGACGACCTGAACGATCTGCTGGACGGCCTCGAGCCGAGCAGCGGGTTCGTGCTGGTCGGGCATTCCGCGGGCGGCCCGATCGTGCGGCTGGCCGCGTCCCGCCGCCCGGACCGGGTGGCCGGGCTGGTGCTGGTGGATCCGACCGATGAGGCAGCGGACCTCCTGTTCGGTATGCCGTTCCGGGTCGGGGAGAAGATCGTGATCGCCGTGGAGTGGGTGCTGGCCCGGGTGGGGATGCTGGAGCGGTTCTTCCGGTTCCTCGGGGAGGGGATGCCCGAGGATGTGCGGGCCGATCTTCACCGTGAGGCGTTCCGGCCCGCGGTGGTGGTCACCCAGGGTCGGCAAGCGCGCACCTTCCTCACCGAGCTGCACGCCTGGCAGGGCGACCCGCCGGCGCTGCCCGATGTCCCGGTCACCGTCATCTCCGGCGGCCTCGCGCACGGGACCGACGGGATGCCGCGTCGGGTCCGGGACGCCGCGACCGCCGCCGGGCGGTATCGGGCCGCACAGTCCCGGCAGGGCCGGCACGTGGTCGCTGCCCACTCCGGCCACTACATCCCCGCCACAGAACCAGATCTGATCGCTGCGGAGATCCGCCGCCTCGTCCTCCCACCCGCAGGATAACCCCGGGTCCTCTGGCGGGCATGCCTAGTCAGGCCACGGCGGGGGTGCGCCGCCGCCGGGCGATCGCGCCGGTGAGGGCGAGACCACCCAGCCCACCCCACAGGGTGACAGCGGAGACGCCTTGCCCGATGAGGAGGGCGGGGGTGATGCCGGTGCGCAGGTCGGTGTCGGCGATCAGCGCCCCGGCTTGCCCGGCGGGCAGGCCGGTGAGGGTGCTGCCGTCGGGGCGGATGATCTGGCTGGTGCCGACGGTGGAGACGTTCACCACGGTACGGCCGGTCTCTACCGCGCGGATCCGGGCGACCGCGAGCTGCTGCAGGTTCTCGTCCGTGCCGCGGAAGTCGGCGTTGTTGGTCTGGAACACCAGCAGCTCCGCACCGGCGGTGATGCTCTCGGCGATGACCTCGTCGTAGATCACGTCGAAGCAGATCGCCAACCCCACCGGCACACCGCCGACGGTGACCAGCGGCACGTCCGTGCCGTGCGCGTAGTCGCGTTGCAGCAGCCCGACCAGGTCGGGGGCGAGCAGGGTGTAGAACGCGCGGTCGGGCACGTACTCGCCGAACGGCACCGGGTGGCGTTTCGCGTGCGTCTGCGTCTGCTCCCGTCGCGGCGTGGCACCGGTGGTGGCCGGGTCCCACAGGAACGATGTGTTGTAGATGTTGCCGCCCGCCGTGGTGGCCGCGTTTGCCAGCAGCGGGGCCCCTGCCCGGGTGCTGATGCCGGTGAGGTACGCGGCCAGCCACGGGGTCTGGAACGGGTCAGCATCCAGCCCTTCCGGCCACACCACCAGATCCACGTCCTCGTCGAGCACCGGGCCGGTCGCGTCTCCCTGCGCCCGGGCGATCGCCCCCACGGTGCGCTGGTCGAAGTACCCGGACGGGCCGTTGCCTTGCACCGCTCCGATCCGCATCGTCCCGGCCGGTGTGGTGGGAAACGCCGGGACGAGGACCAACATCAGGGCGGTCACGGCGGGTACGGCAGCGGGCAGCGGGCGACGCCACCGGCCGGTCCGGATGGTTTCGATCGCGGCGGCGACGGTGAAGACCATCAGGAAGGTGAGCCCGCTCACCCCGACCCAGGACGCCGTCTGCACGAGGGGGCTGTCGGCTTGGGTGATCCCGAGCCGCGCCCACGGCAGCCCCCCGTACGGCCAGGCGCCCAGCAGCACCTCCCGGCCCGTCCACAACGCGGCCAGCAGGCCCGGCAGCAGCAGCAGGCGCCCGACCGGGCCGGGGACGGCGCGCGGCACCCACCGGTACGCGAGTGCCAGCGGGATGATCCCGACCGCGGTCAGGGCCCCTTCCACCACGGTCAGCGCCGCCCACGGCACCGGCCCGAGATACCGGGTCGTCCAGGACACCAGCAGCCCGAAGAACAGCAACCCGAACACCGCCCCGACCGCCACCGCCCCCCACACGCTCCGGCCGATCAGCGCGAGAAGCAGCAGCCCGGTCGCGGCGAACGCGGCCGGCCAGAATCCCACCTCCGGGTAGGCGAGATCCATCAGCACCGCCGCGGCTGCCGCGACCGGCAACGCCATCGCCAACGGCATCACCGCCCGGGCGCGGCGGTTCGGCGGGGTGGGTTCGTCG
>NZ_JYIY01000023.1 GCF_000956535.1 Microbacterium ginsengisoli
CCGGCGTCAAAGGCGCGTTAGCGTGAGACACGAAGACCTCCGTGGTCAGGATGCGAGTGTGGTAACCCACATCCTGCCCGGAGGTCTTCGCCTACCTCACCCGTTCACAACCTCCCGGGGAAGTACACCTAACCGTCAACCTCAAGGCTGCTCCCGAGGGCACCAGCTACGACGAACTCACGCAGCAGGTCGTCGCTGACATCGCCGCTGGATCCCGTCCCGACGTGATCATGCTTGGCCTGGACCAACTCAAATTCTGGGTGGAGAAATACAGCCCACAGGCGATTGACACTGATTCGCTCCGCGACAGTTACGACCGGGACTATCTCAGCGTCGGCACGGTCGACGGTACGACTTACGTCGCTCCTTTCCAGATCTCGGTGCCCGTGCTCTACACGAACACCACCCTCGCCGAGTCCGCTGGCATCGACGCACTGCCGACCACCCACTCTGAAGTCCTCGAGGACGCGCGTGCCATCCAGGAAAAGACGGACGTCTCCACCCCGATCCAGATCCCTCGTGACAACATCGCCTGGTGGTTTGTCCAGGCCTTCGTCGGCAGTGGTGGCGGCACGTTCGTAAACAAGGACGGCACCGCGGGCTTCGACAGCGAGGAAGGGCGGGCAGCGCTCAAGATTTATCAGACCATCGGCGACGAAAAGCTCGAAGACCAGGTGAGCTGGCAAGACTCGATCGCCCAGTTCACGCAGGGAAACGTGGCCTACTTCTTTGCCACGCCCGCCGTGGGCGCGAGCGTGGCTGCCAGCATCGGCGACTCGTTCGACTGGACTATCTCGGACATGCCGATCCCTGACGGCGGCACCGCGAAGCTCCCCGCGGGTGGTAACGGCTGGATGGTGCTCTCCGACGATGCCTGCCGGGCTGCGTTCAGCAACGAGCTGATCGGCGCCATGCTCGACCCTGAGGTCATCCTGACGAGCTCGCTGGCCAATAGCTACATCCCGGTCGACACCGAGGCCAAAGCCGAACTGCTCCAGCGCCCCGAGGCCGACGGCCCGCTCGGCTACGCCTGGCGATACGAGGGCACCCCGGTTGCCGGATCTGGCTGGGCTGGCGAAAACCTTGGACGCACCAACCAGTACCTGCAGGACATGGTGCAGTCGATGGTCGACCAGGGCGAAGACGTCAACGACGTCGTTCCCAGCACCGCCGATCGCATCAGCGCACTCACGAAGTAAACAAACAAAGGAGCACGAACATGTCTGCTGAGGTTTCCCTTCGCCATCTAGTCAAACAATTCGGCGGCGTAACCGCGGTCAACGACGTCTCAATCGAGGTCGCCGCCGGTGAATCCCTCGTCATCCTCGGGCCCTCTGGATCGGGGAAGTCCACCCTGCTTCGCATTGTGGCTGGACTCGAGGCGCTTGACTCCGGCGACGTGCTAATCGGAGGGAAACCCCAGCAGAATCTCCCGCCCCACGAACGCGATGTAGCCATCGTCTTCCAGCACTTCGCGCTCTACCCCCACATGAGCGCGCTCGAGAACATCACCCTCGGCCTTCGGCACGGCCTGGGTCTGGATCGTGCCGCGGCGCGTCAGCGAGGTCTGGAGTTCGCGAAGCGGATGGATATCGAGGATCTACTCGACCGTAAACCCCGGCAAATGTCGGGGGGCCAGCGGCAGCGAGTCGCCCTCGCCCGAGCTCTCGCCCGGCAGGCTCGCTTGGTGCTACTCGACGAGCCCCTGTCCGGGCTCGATGCCCAGCTGCACATCGCGCTGCGCCAGGAAATCGCCGATCTGATGCGGACGACGGGGGCGACGTCGATCCACGTCACGCATGACCAGAGCGATGCCATGGCCTTGGCCGACCGGATTGCCGTGATCAACAAGGGATGCTTCGAGCAGATTGGCACGCCCGATGAAATCTATAACGAGCCGGCGACGGTGTTCGTTGCGGGCTTCATAGGGTCTCCTCCGATGAATCTTCTCCCTGGAACGGCAGTCGATGGCGGCTACCGCACTATCTTCGGTGACGTTGAGGAGCGCACCACCGCCCGAGAGGTGAGGGTCGGAGTGCGTCCGGAGCACGTGCGAATCGACAGCACGGGCCGGTACCATGCGACTGCCATTGTGCACACCACTATCTTCGAAGGTTCCACCCGGATCCTGGAGGTCACGGTCGGCGATGTCAGACTCGCAGTCCGTACCGACCAGAGCGTGCGCGTGCGTCGAGGCGACTCCGTGTCGCTGAGCTTCGGCGACGAGGACGCGCAGCTCTTCGACGCTGAGACCGGCCGCCGCATCGAGCGATCGCTATCGCGTGTCCGCTGAGTCCGGAGGCGCCCTGCTCTGGGACCTCGACGGGACCCTGATCGACAGCGAGCAACGATGGGCGGCCGTCTGCTGGGAGATCGCTGAGGAATCGGGTATTAAAGAGTGGAGGCCGTCACCGGTGGATATCTCCGGTCGTGCTATCCCGATGCTGGCAGGCATGCTGAGGGAACGCGGAGCGGCAGGCACGCTAGGCTCGCTCACCTCGGCACTTACTGAACGGATGCGAACCCTGAATCGCCAGGACGGAGTCCTGTGGCGGCCTGGGGCTCTAGAAATGCTCGAGACTGCGCACCAGAATGGCGTCCGGCAGGCTCTGGTGACGATGTCGCTCGAGATGAATGTCATCGACATCCTGGAACAGCTACCACGACCCTATTTCGCTCAAATCGTGACGGCGAACATGGTGACCAGGCACAAGCCAGCCCCCGATCCGTACGTGCTCGCCCTCAAACGGCTGGATCTGCCCACATCCGGCTCGGTCGCCATCGAGGATTCTCCCGCCGGGCTGCGCAGCGCCTGCGATGCGGGTTTGAACGTGATAGCTGTACCCTGCTCTGGCGCGATCGCGCCGAGTGACGACTACCAAATCTGGGAAACGCTTGCCGCGCGCGGCCTGCCCGACCTCGTGGCCGCGGGACTCGCCGTAGGCTGAGTAGCCACAGCGGAAGCAGATTCCAACATCGGCCCTGCTTTGCTCCACCAGTTCCCGTCGTGCTGAAGAGATGCCTGCTCGTAAATCGACCTTCGGTCGTTCATGTCGTTCGAATTCCAAAAGCAGTGTCAGCGTTCGTCTCGAACTAATTTATCAAGATAGATGATTCTCGGCGCTCGACGCGCTCGCCCGCGAATCATCACCGAAAGCCCAATACGCAATGCCCGAAGCCTCATGCACAGCGGACAGACAGCGGCCGAGGTCTTACGCAGCCTCGGAAGATTCAGAGCGACGTTCTATCGCCCGGCGCCTTGGCTGGGACTTCTGCCGGGTTCAGTCGCGGTTGATGACTCCCTGGTAGCCGATGACGCCAAATAGCGATCACAGAACGCCGCCAATTATTGTTCAAGTCCACACGCCGACGTCGACACGCCGACGATTCCCGTCCCGAAACCCAGACCCGAAACCGGCTCTTCGGACATTCGGTGGGGGTGAGGCTTGCCGGGTGGGGTTCGGCGGGTAGGGGTCGAGGTCCCCGAGGATCAGTAGCGCTAACTGTCTGATCTTCACGAGGACCTCGACGTGCTTCACCC
>NZ_JYIY01000024.1 GCF_000956535.1 Microbacterium ginsengisoli
CTCAAGATCAACCAGCTCGACACCATCACCGACGACGTCATCGAAGCCGCCGCCAGCATCCTCGTCATCGGCAATTAGCGACACAAAGCGATCACAGAACACCGCCAAAGAGCGGCAAACTCCACAATGGTCAGGGCATGAACTGGTTGAAGCGATGGTGGCGCGGGGAGAAGCCGGAACCGGCCGTGGAGCCATCGCCTCGCTCATACTCACTGGGAGAAGTGTTCACACCCGGGCAGCCCGCGGATAAGGGGTTTGTCAGCCGTCCCGTGGAAGAGCAGGACCTGCGGAACTTGCTTGACGAACGTGGAACCCAGATCTTGGTGTGGGGTGAGTCAGGCGCCGGCAAAAGCTCACTCGTGGCGAACGTGCTGAAGAACGAGGGGCAGCCGTCAATCACGACCCGATGCGAAGCGACAACCACGTACGAGCAAGTCTTGTCCTCCGCCTTCGACCGTATGAACGCAATGGTGCGAACCGGTCGCAGCAATCAAGACACGCGACAGCTGAGCGGGGGTGCGGAGTTCGGGGGACCTGTATCGCCGGCGTCCTTCCATGCTGACGCTTCGTGGGAGGCGGGTCAGACCGAGGACTTCGAGAGAGTTGTGCCCGCACAACTGACTTCGGAGGCGCTTGCCGTGCGCCTCGGATCTAAGGGTCTCGTCTGGGTGATCGAGGACTTCCATAAAGTTTCTCCCGAAACCAGGAATCGTCTCGCAGACGCTATGAAGGTGTTCAGCGACGAATCTCTAAACTACCCGCGGCTGCGGATGATTGTGCTCGGCGTAGCGGAAACAGCTGGAGAGATCTTGAGAGCTCCGTCCAATATGGGCGGCCGCTTGGCTGATATTCCTATTCCGCCGCTCGGAGACGATGACCTCGGTCAGCTGCTCGACAAGGGCAAGGACCTACTAAATGTTGATCTCGGTGCAGTGCGTAATCGAATCATCAAGCATTCGGTGGGAGTGGCGAGTGTCACGCATGCCTTGGCGCGCGAATGCTGCACGGCCCTTGGTGTGCGAGAGACGAGCCCGAATCCGATGTACGTGACTGCGGAGGCGCTGGAGACCGCCAAGACCGCGTACTCGCGGACGCGCGGTGGCACCATGCGGGAAGACTTTGATGCGGCTCTAGAGGTCACTCAAACCCGAAAGTATCACAACTACGCGATTATCCTTCGAGCGATCGCTGCCCTGCCGGAGCGGGGAGCGACGCACGCCCAGATCCTCGCAAAGATTCGGGAGGGTCTGCCCGATTATCCTCCCGGCAATCTCACGACTTACCTCCGAAAGCTCCAGACCGAGGAACGCAGAGCACTTATTAGAAAGACATCCGAAGGGCTGTTCCGCTATAACCGTCCGCTTCAGCATGCCTATGCGATTCTGCGTTTCAAGCTCCCCATGAACGCGGAAGAAGAGTTCTGGGCCAGAGATCTAACCGTGACCACTGAGGAACAAGACTTGTCTGTTCGGCTTGCAACCGAAGAGAACCTCGAGGCTTCGAACGACGACGACGAGCGGTAGTCATCGCTCGGGGGCTGGCAACTACTGGTTTCGTCATGCCGTCCGTCACCCTGCGCCCACAACCTGACGGTCGAGGAGGTCACGAGTCTGAACTAGCTGTACATCTAGACAGCGCTCCGCCGCCGGTGGACGGCACAATCACCGCATCTCTCCGGGCGGCGGGCGTGTGCGGAGTCTCAGTGGCTTCGCGGCCCCTAGTCTGATGAGGTGTCCGCCGAGGTGATCCATTCGCACCCTTCCGACGTTGCTGCGGCGCGGAAAGCTCGCGGTGCGTTCTTCACGCCAGAGGGCATCACCCGCCACATTGCCGAGTGGGCGATCCGCTCCGCTGAAGATCGTGTGCTTGAGCCGAGTACCGGCGAGGCCGCCTTCCTCATCTCCGCTGTTGAGCGCCTGACTGACCTCGGCAATGAGTCGCCGCGCGTGAACGGCGTCGAGATTCATTCACCAAGCGCGGAGGCAGCTCGCGCGCTGATCGGCGCTGCTGGGGGCACCGCCGATATCACCGTCAGCGACTTCTTCATGGTCGAGGCGTCGGCGACGTTCGATGCAATCATCGGCAACCCTCCGTTCATTCGCTACCAGGACTGGACGGGTGCGCAGCGAGACCGAGCACGGTTCGCCGCGCTGCAGCAGGGGGTGGGGCTGACTGGCCTGTCATCGAGCTGGGCTGCGTTCGTGGCGCACTCGGCTGGATTCCTCAAGCCTGGAGGACGCCTGGGCCTCGTGCTGCCGGCGGAACTGCTGAGTGTGAACTACGCCGCCCCGGTTCGCCGTTTCCTGCTGGAAAACTTCGCGACCGTGGAGCTCGTGGTCTTTGACGAGCAAGTATTTCCCGACGCCGAAGCCGATACCGTGCTGGTAAAGGCTGATGGCTGGCAACAGGTCCCCGCTGGCAGCGCCGTCCTGCGACAAGCCCGCAACGCATCGACGCTCGAGGCTTTGGAGACGGGGACGGCGTGGGCGCCTATCGACACGACTGAGCGCTGGACCGCCCTGGCCCTCTCTCCGGTGACGGTGGCCGCAATGGCGCGGCTCTCGGACGTCGAGGCTTTCGTTCCGTTGGAGACATACGGTGACACGTCACTGGGCGCGGTCACGGGCGGGAATCGGTATTTCACTTTGTCTCCCACCCGCGTGCGCGAGCTCGGTATACCCCAACGAGATTTGCTGCGCATCAGTCCTCCCGGTAGCTCTCACCTGCGTGGGCTCGCGCTCACTAAGAGCGCCATGACCCGGCTCGGCCAGGACGGGCAGGCCACCTGGCTTCTGTACCCAAGTGTGAAACCGGCGGCCTCGACGCTCCGATACATCGAGGAGGGCCACCGCACCGGCGCCGACCAGGCATACAAGTGTCGGGTGCGTAAGCCGTGGTGGCGGGTGCCGGTGCTAAAAGCCCCTGATCTGTTCCTGACGTACATGAACGCCGACACGGCCCGTCTCACGACGAACACTGTTGCTGCCCGTCACCTCAACAGCGTCCACGGTGTCTACCTCACCGAGGACCACCGGGAGCTCGCACGAGACGTCCTGCCGATCGGGTCGCTGAACTCGATGACGTTGCTGTCTGCTGAGCTTGTCGGTCGCTCCTACGGCGGGGGTATCCTCAAGATCGAACCTCGCGAGGCTGACCGTTGGTGGATGCCCTCGCCGGCTCTCCTCGCACAGCATCGCGAGGCGCTAGCCGCGTTGCAGCCGCGTGTGCAGCGAATGCTTCAGAGCCGCAATCTGCCGGGGGCGGTGGAGTTGGTCGATGCTGTGCTTCTCAACGATGTGCTGTCGGCTGGGGAGCTCTCCGCTATTGCTGGGGATCACCGTGCATTGACTACTCGTCGGACCGTTCGTGGACGAAGTGGTGGCAGGGGAGCAGCGTGATGGTTACCAAGCCGGACTCCTTTACCCCATTCGATGAAGCACTCGCGGCAGCGGGTCTCAGCGATCCCTGGGTGCACGGGCGCGACGAAGCCGCGGCGTACCAGCCCGATTACGGGCTTCTGGAGCAGCTGTTGACCATCCCGATTGCTGCGAACAAGGGGTGGGCGACCGGTGCACTGGCGAACGGTGTGGACTCGTGGCTTGCGCATGAGCTCAGACGCTCCGGTTTCACACCGGACGAAGTGTGGCCACGCGCCACGCGTCCCCGCATCCTTCCGCGCGATGTTGCGCTTCTATTGGAAAAGTTGCCGCGTGACCTATCCAATGAGGTGCGCGCGAAAGTCATCGCGATGCCTGCCATCGCACCCACAGACGCGAAGATCCTCGGCCGTGCTTACGAGAAACAGGTCGACGTCGCGATCGCCAGATGGGACCGCGGACCTGAACTGCTGCTATCGACGAAGACGCAGGTCTCCTCCTTCGGCAAGAACCTCTCCAACCGGTTCGAAGAAGCCTACGGCGATGCCGGCAACCTCCGCAGCCGATACCCGCTTGCCGCGGTCGGGTTCTTCTTCGTCCAGCGTTCGACCATCCTCACCCAGGAACCCGATGCCTACGAGCGCACCGTCGACATGATGCGTAAGCTCCGCGACCTCGGCGGAGCCAACGGCTACACCGCCACCGGGCTCGCTCTCGTCAGTTGGTCCGAGGAGGACTCGACAGTCAAAGTGGAGCTTGATCGAGTCCCGGAAGATGTGCGTCCGGAACAGTTCATGACGCGCATGATCGAGCAGGTGCTGGCTGCAACCTCGGTTTCTCAGCATGTCGACGTGCGCAGCCTCATCGAGCGTCGCGAACTGGCGGTAACCGAAGAGGACGAGACGACCGACCTGCCGTAACAAACGCAGGGCGGTCAGGATTAGATCGACCTGCCCTAAAGCAAGACGGCCGATGCGGTCGCGGAAACGATCGTCACCAGCCAGATAGCCGGCGCTAGAGTTCGACCGTTCAGATACCTAGAGAGGTTGACTATGCCAAACGCCGATAAGGGGCTCTTCGGACATCCGGTGGGGGGGTCATGGGGTGAGTCCGCCGGCGGTGAGGAGCATGCGGAGGCGGTAGTTCTCGCGGTTGCGATAGCCGCGGGCGAGGCGGCGGTGGAGCTCGATGATCCCG
>NZ_JYIY01000025.1 GCF_000956535.1 Microbacterium ginsengisoli
CCGGCGTCAAAGGCGCGTTAGCGTGAGACACGAAGACCTCCGTGGTCAGGATGCGAGTGTGGTAACCCACATCCTGCCCGGAGGTCTTCGCCTACCTCACCCGTTCACAACCTCCCGGGGAAGTACATCTAGGGATTCGGGAAGCAGCTGCAAGCCATCGAGCACGGCCTCGTCGGCAGGAGAGACCGACATGCGAAACATCCAGACGACGGGAAATACCGAGATCGCGGCGAATACGGTGACCGCCACAATCTGAATGCTCCTGCCTATCAAACGTCGGGTGCGGTGTGTGGTGCGCATTAGAGTTCCTTGTCTCCGAGGAAGGCTCGACGGCGAAGCACGCCAATGAGCACGAGAACGACCAGTAGCAGTGTTGACACTGCAGCCGCTTGACCGAGGTCGAAGTAGACAAAGCCGAGTCGCCAGGTCATGGTCAGGATGGTTTCCGTAGCCCCGAGCGGTCCCCCGCCGGTGAGGACGTTGACTGTGTCGAACACCTGCACCGCCTGCAGAACGGCCATGACTGTTGCAAACACGGTCGTCGGTCGAAGCAGGGGCAGTGTTACGCGACGAAACGTCGACCACGGGCCGAGGCCATCGGCGGCGGATGCCTCGTAGAGCGCCGTCGGGATGCTCGTCAAGCCTGCCAAATAGAAAATCATGACAAACGACGTCAGCCGCCAGATTCCAACCAGTGCCACGGTGATCAACGCGTACCTGGAGTCACCAAGAAAGTTGATCGGGGCTAGGCCGACCAGCGCAAGTGCCTCGTTTACAAAACCGCCACGGTTAGCGAAAATCCAGCGGAACACCACGGCCATCGCGACCATGTTGGTGGCGAAGGGCAGGAATAGGAGCACCTGAAGAAGTGGCCTGGCCCGCCGAAACGAGGCAACCAGAAGGGCCAGGCCCAGTCCGAGGACCAGGCTCGGGATGATCGTCATCGCTGAATACAGCACGGTATTCCAGATCGACTCGACAACCGCGGGGTCGGAGAAGAGAGCCGTGTAGTTCTGCAGCCCAGCCCAGCGCCACACAGTTCGGTCGCCGAGGTCGATTTGGAACAGGCTTCCCACGAGCGCAAGAACGCCGGGCAGTAGCAGAAAGAGCCCGATCAGGATCAGCGCTGGCAGGGCAAGCGCCCAGCCGCCGATTCGTATGCCCCTCACAAGCGTTCCCCCGCGAGCGTGGCGAGCGGGTAGGCCGCGAGAAGACCGTCACGATGCAGCGCGACGGCCGTGCCGTCGTGCACGACCAGCGGAGCCAGGATCGGAACTCCGGTGGCGAAGCGGCCCAGCTCGTCACCCGTGCGCGCGTCTAGCGTGACGATGTCACCGTCGAGCGCCGGGATCAGCAGCCGGTCGCCCACCGTGGTCGCCTGGGCGAAGAGCGGATGAGGACTGCGCCGGTAGGTCAGGAAGCACTCGTCGGAGTCGGCCGCAATTTCCGTGCGCCAAAGCTGCTCGCCCGAGACGGGGTCGAGCATCGCGACAGCGCCGCCGGCGTCGACGACTAACACGCCGTGGCTGCCGAGATTGACCCCGACAGGGTTCCACGGCACTGAGGTCGGGTACGACCAGCGTATTGCGGAACCGGACGCCGAACGCCGGAAGACATTCGTCAGTCCAGTGGCGATCAGGTCGCCCGTTGCAGGGTCAACGCTGGGGGTGCGTATCGGCAGGCCGGCGCCGCTCGTCAAGACATCGAACAAGCCTTCAGCCACCACCTCGTTAGAGTTCGCGATCGTCTCGCCCGTTTTCGGGTCAAGTCGTACGGGCGTGCTCGGCTCGGGAAACCCCGCCCAGAGCACCGTCGTCAGGCTGCCGTTCGCTCCCGATCGGTCGACTACCGGGGCGCTGAGGGTGATGAAGATCTGATACGCGGCGATGTCCGATCGCTCCCACACGATCTCGCCTGTGCTCTGGTCGAGGGCTCGGAGTGCAGCCTGGTCGCCAACCAAAACGAGTCCGTCGACGAGTGTCGGTGGGTAGAAGCCAAAGCGCCGAAGCGGGTCCGATGTCGGCCGCTGCCACAACATCTCACCCGTGCTCGGGTCGTGCGCCCACGTCGTTCCAGACACAGTCGAGCTGATGATAGCCGCGGTCCCGGCACCCGCGGGCGCGCTACGCAGCGGAGCGTCAAGACTGGCCTGCCACAGGGGCTTTCCCGAGCAGGCGTCGTATGCGGCCAGCGCGCCGCGGGCCTCATCATCGAGCGCGAGCGGTACGAGCACCCGACCGTCAGCAACGATGAAAGGTGTGCGCTGTCCAATCGCCGGGGTCGATGTGCTCCAGAGTGCCTGTGTGGTGCGGGCCCAACCTGAACGGGTGTCGGATTGTGGAGGATAGGTTTGGTGTGACCCTGTGGTGATCCGCTCGCCGTCCCACACAACGATGCGATATGTGGCCGGAGAGTTGTCTACACCGCCGAACATGGCCGGAGGGGTGTTCACGTGCAGCGTGGGGCCGCTCGCGACGACCCGGGAGGTGTGCCGGTGGCCGGAGAACGTCGCGATCGGGGCACTGGGCAGCCCGTCGAGAATGGAGCGCCACGGCTGGTCGTGACAGAGCATGATCCACGGAGTCCCGGTCGCGAGCATCTCAAGGTCGGCGCGTAGCCAGGTGTCCTGGGTCTCGTGGTCTAGACCGAGTTCATGCGTGAACCAGTCCACGGCAACGACGTGGAGGCCAGGTAGATCAAACGAATACCACCTGGGCCCCAGGTAGTCTTCGTAATGCCTGGGCTCCCCGGAATGGATGGCATAGCCGTTGCGGCTAACCAGATCCGTCGGATCCGGAACGAGATGGTCGTGGTTTCCCGGGATCGCGTAGACAGCCAACTCGGTCGTTGCGGTCGCAGCGACGAAAGCTGCGAATTCTTCGGGCAGACCACGGTCGGTCAGGTCTCCCGTGACGACGAAGGCCTCGAGTCCCGGATGAGCCGCGGCGATCTCGCGGAAGGCCTGCGACAGGCGTTCGCCGGTCCCGATTTCGGCCGGTTGGGGATAGCCGGCTCCCGTGCCGAGGTGGGTGTCTGTGAGATGTGCAAAACGGACGGGCAGCTGCACCGGAGCTGGGCTGAGGGTGAATACCGGGTCGATCGCGCTTGCGCCGACGTACCATCGGTCGACCCGCCATCCAGCCGGCCGGGTAATGAACACGGGTCCGCGGACCTGGTCAATCCGAAATCGCCCATCCTCGTCGGTGCGAGTGACCCGTAAGCCGTCGCTGACGACGACTCCTGGCATCGGTGAGCCTGCATCACTTAGTACGGTGCCTTGCATAATTTCCCTCTCTGCGTCTCTCGGCCGTTAGATGCGGTGAGAGTTAACGACTGCCTCGGATGCGGCGCGCGCTTCGGGCGCGCCTTCGAGCTGCATAGCCAGGACGCTGTAAATGGCGTCGATCAGTGACAGGTGGACGATTCGACTAGTCATGGCCTCGACCCGATAGCGTGTCTCCGAGCTACCCGCGACGAGCAAGAGGTCAGCGAACTCAGCCAACGGTGAGCTGAGGAAGCTGGTGATTCCGACAACGACCGCCTTTGACCTGACGGCCGTGCGGGCGACGTCCAGCGTCGACGTCGTTGACCCCGTGTGGCTGATCACGAAACAGACGTCGCGCTCATCAAGGCCGCGGGCGATCACCTCTTGGGCAATGAAGTCAGGGGTGAACGCGGCGTCGAGCCCAAGTGTCGTGAAACGGTAGGCAGCGTCTGAAGCGAGCGGGGCCGAAGTGCCCACCGCGGCGAAGCGCACGCGACGTGCCTTCACCAGCGCAGTGACAATAGCTACGACTGTGCTCGGGTCAAGATGCGCCGCAGCATCCTCAAGCGCAGCACTACTCTCGCGCAAGGTCCCCAACACGGTCGCGGTAACCGGATCGTCGTCGTGTGTCGCGGCCGGGCGCTGGGGAAGGACGGTCTCGCGGGAGAGAAGCAGCTTGAATTCCTGAAATCCGTGCAGGCCGAAGCGCTGGCAGAACCGCACTACCGAGCCGACGGACGTGCTAGAGACCTGAGCCAGTTCGGTCACCGAATAGGTCATAACCGAATGAGGGTCAGCACGCACCACTCGCGCGATCTGCGCCTCGGATGGCGAAAACGCAGCCGAATCGCGACGGATCTGCTCGAGGATCGGCTGCTCATCAGAGCGCCAGAGCCTCGACACTGTCTCAGGCTGTCTATTCATGGTGCTCACGCTAAGAATCGCGCGTGACCGGTCAGTGACACCCAATCAAACGGCGGATGAACTTTCCAGATACTCGCTGTTCATGGAAAGAAACTCCAGAGACACCCCTCTGATCATCCCAACGCAGAGTTGCCAGTAGTCGCGCAGGAACATTCAAAATCTTTGGTCACCCGGCCGTGAAGATCACCGTACCGAGGGGCCAGGCAGCCGTCCTGGGCTCCGAAAACGCAGCCACGCCCAACACACCGAGACCCCGGAACCGAGCGCCCAGGGCATTTCATTCTTGATCCTCTTCCAGCTGACGTTCCTTCTAAACACCTTTGTGCTGATCGACACGCTGCACAGTTGGTTGAGCGGTTTCGTCAAAGTCAGCGCGGTCGGTCGCATGATCACGACGGCAAGTTCGCGAGCGATATCTGGCTGGCCCTTACCGACGTCGCCGTGATCGTAGCGATCTCCGCGCGTCTGACCGTATGGGCGTACGTGTGGAAGCCCTAAATGTCAGGGTGCACAACTTCCGTGATGCGAACCCTGACTCAGCGTCGAAATTGGTCGCCTTCAGCCACGCTAAGCGCAAGGCGACTTTTCCGGCCGACACTCTGCCTCGGGAATCTAAAGCTTTCCGAGGCACGCAAACCCTCTCCCGGACCGCGGGAAGGAGTGGCGGATTTCCGGGGCGCGATGCGTCTCGGAAACATGTCTTACCGCAAAGTGTCTTTTCTCCGCCGCTGCTAGCAGTTG
>NZ_JYIY01000026.1 GCF_000956535.1 Microbacterium ginsengisoli
GGGCGGCGGTGACCGGCCGCAGCCGTCGGCACCGGACCGGCGACGGGGGCCGCCGTGATACGGGTCGTCAAGACATTCTCCAAACCTAGAAATCGGCATCACACAGCGCCCGCACACGGGCGGGCGGGAAGATGCCGCCCATGGGTGGGCGGCATGCCGGATCTCAGGTTCGGGAAATCGACAACAGCAGCAGTGAGGGCGCGGCCGGACGCCGCGACACGGGCACCGGCACCAGCAGCGGCGCGCGCACCGGACGGGATACCCGCAGTATCCGCAGCCGGCTCTGTAACCGCAACCCCGTCACGGCCGCCAGTACCAGCAGCGTGCACACCACCCCGATCAGGCACCCCCACGCCCCGGACGCATCGACGGACACCCCCGCAGAGGACGACGCCGTCCGGCCCTCCACCGGTGCCCCCGAGTCTGGGGTAGAGCCGGTCGTGACGGGGGAGCCCGCACTGGTGTCGGCGTGCGCGTCAGCCGTGGTGTGGGAGGTGGTCCAGCCGCCGATGATGAGCACAAGTGCCAGGCCCAGGATGGTCAGCAGCCGCCCCGACCACCACCCCGCCGCGATGACCCGGTCGGGCCGGGATCGGGGGTCGCGGGGCATAGTCCCTCACTGTACCAATCCGACCTTTGCGTCTCCCGGATCCCGCCCGGCCGCAGGCCCTCCACGCCTTCGCCGACAGAGCAGCCACATCGCGTCCACCGGCACGTCGTTCTCGATTATCGCCGAACGACGTCCGTCTCCTGAGCGGAAGGATCAGTGCCCTCGGGGTGCCGTGGTGTCGGTGAAGGCGGGCAGCAGGATCGCCGTGATGCCGTCGGGGTCGAGTCTGCCGGTGCGGACTTCTTCGGCGGCGCCGTTGAGGACGGCACGGGTCGCTGAACTCCGCCGCGATCGTCTCGGCTGCGTCAGGTTCGCCCCACCGGGCACGTGCACCCGTCGGCACCCGAGGCGGCGCCGATTGAAAGAATACCCATAGGGGGTATAAGGTGTGGGGGAGTCGTGTGCGAGGGAGAGGCGGGCGAGGTTGATTCAACCGATCGACTATTTCCTGGTCGCCTGGTTCGTGCTGGTCGCGATCAGCACGATCTGGGTCGGGGTGGACCAGTTCCGTCACAACCCGGAGCCGGCGGTGATGAAGTGGGGCTTCATCCTGGTCACCCTCTACCTGGGGCCGATCGGGGCGCTGCTGTATGTGCTCGCGGACAAGGAGCCGCGGCCGGGAGAGCATGAGGAGTTCACCCGGCCGCTGTGGAAGCAGGGCATCGGGTCGACCATTCACTGCGTCGCGGGCGATGCCACCGGCATCATCGTCGCCGCCGTCGTCGTCGCGTCGCTGGGCCTGCCGATGTGGCTGGATCTGATCATCGAGTACGCCGCCGGGTTCGCGTTCGGGTTGTTCGTGTTCCAGGCCCTGTTCATGAAGAACATGATGGGCGGCAGCTACTGGCAGAACGTGCGCCGCTCGTTCCTGCCCGAGTTCATCAGCATGAACCTGATGATGGCGGGCATGGCGCCGGTGATGTCGCTGCTGATGATGGGCCGCGACATGCGGGCCATGCTGCCCACCGAGTTGCTGTTCTGGGCGGTGATGAGCTTCGGGATCGCGGCCGGGTTCGTGCTCGCCTACCCCGTGAACGTGTGGATGGTGAAGAAGGGCCTCAAGCACGGCCTGATGACCGTCCGCCCCCAGCCCGCCAGCCACCCCCAGGAGCATGACGCGCACGCGCAGCACAACCCGCAGCCGCCGGAGGCGCACGCCGGCCACGACCAGGCGGCGGGCGGTGCGTCGTCGCCGGGGTCGGGGCATGAGGCGCACCAGCCTTCTGGCGCCGGAGCGGTGACCGTGCCGCAGCTGACCGTGGTCGGCGCGTTCTCCGCGATCGCGCTCGTGGTCGGGATGGTCGCCCCCGCGAACGCCGTCAACATGACTCTCAGCGCGCACGACGTCGGTGGGCTGATCATGCCGCCCGGGATGATCATGACCCGTGACACCCCCGCCGAGGCGATGCGGGACATGGCCGCCGTCGACCCGCGGGCCGCGACCGCCGCGTACGACGTGGACACCCGCGGTGATGAGGTGCTGGAACCTGCCCGCATCGAGGACGGGGTGAGGGTGTTCGAGCTGACCGTGTCGCAGATCCGCTGGGAGATCCTCCCCGGCGTCACCGTCGACGCGTACGCGTACAACGGGCAGATCCCGGGGCCTCGGCTGCAGGTCACCCAGGGCGACCGGATCCGCATCGACGTGACCAACGAGCTCGACGAGTCCACGACCGTGCACTGGCACGGCCTGGACGTGCCCAACGAGATGGACGGGCCCGCCGGGATCACCCAGGATCCCATCCAACCCGGCGACACCTACCGGTACGAGTACACGGTGAAGCAGTGGGGCACGTTCTTCTACCACTCCCACGACCACGCCGACCGGCAGCAGGCCCTCGGCCTGTACGGGGCGCTGATCATCGACCCCGCCGACCCTGGCCTGCAGCCGCCTGCCGATCGCGAGTACACGATTCAGCTGCAGGAGTGGCTGTCTCGGGAGGGGCTGACCTATCCGGCGATGCCGATGGAAGGGGGCATGCCGAACTACTTCACCATCAACGGGAAGGCGTACCCGGCCACCGAGACCATCGACATGAAGGTGGGCGAGACCCTCCGGGTGCGGTTCATCGGCTCGAACACCAACGACATCCATCCGATGCACATCCACGGCGGCCCGTTCACCGTCGTCGCCCGCGACGGGGCGGCCCTCACCACGGCGCAGCAGTTCCAGGCCGACACGATCAACGTCGGGCCGGGACAACGCTACGACGTGCTCTGGAACGCGCTCGAGCCCGGCCAGTGGCTCATCCACTGCCACATCAACCACCACACCACCAACAACAACGTCGAAACCGACGGCGCCGGCGGCCTGACCATGATCATCAACGTCACCGAATAACCCCACGGGCCGAAGAAGCCCACCGTCATCGCCGTTGCCGCGTCGAGTCACGTCCGCGCCCTCCGGCAGCACAGCAGGCGGATGCAAGAGGTGCTCAGCTCATCGTGCCCGACCGTTTCGGTTGCCGGGGCCGAGGTCGCCCGCCGGCCCGCGACGAGACGCGGTGACCTCGCCGTGGTCAGGTGGTGGCGGGAAGGAGGACGCGTCGGCGGCGGGCGACGGTGACGGCCGCGGCGACCGTGAGTGCCGTCGAGACGGCGAGGAGCACGGCGCCGAGGAGGATCTGCCCCGGTGACGGGGTGAGGGCGGTGACGGGCTGGTAGAGGTTGCGCTGCTGGCTCTGCGGGCCGGTGAGCTGCTGATCGACGGGCACCCACACCTCGAGGGTGCGTTCGCCGGTGGCGAACTGGGCGTACACGAACCACAGCCCCGGTGACGGCAGTGCCAGTTCCCCGGTGAAGGTACCGGGAGGCGGGGTGCCGGGTTGTGCGCGCAGCGGCGCGGTGAGGTCCTCTCCGGCGCGGCGGGCGACCAGACGGGACGGGGTGAGGCCGGTGTCGTCGGTGAGGCGGATGCCGGTGATGGTGACGGTCAGCTGCCCGGTGCCGTCGCCGGTGACGGTCCTCTGTGCGGTGCCGTAGGCGGTGCCCTGGCCGGGGTCGTGCGCCTGCGCGGGTGGGGGCGGGGCGAGGGCGACCAGCAGAAGGGTGAGGGCCGCGGCCGCGGCCCCGGATCGGAGGCGAGTCCCCGGCCGCACGGTGAGGGCGATCATGCTGACGATGATCACCGTGGTGGTGCCGACGGCGGACCAGGCGACGGGGGTGGGTGGGACGCTGCTGATCCCGGTCCCGGAGGCCAGCAATTGCAGGGTGGTCACGGCGAGGGCGGCCACCGGCCACCGCCACCGGGGGACGGGCAGGGCCAGCAGGAAGAGCCCGGCCACCGCGACCGGCAGGTCGGGGGCGAGCCACCCAGAGGTGGTGAGCAGCACCCACAGCACCACCCGGAACACCAGGTACCCGGCGACGACGAGGACGATGCGGGTGCGGCCGGGGACCAGGGCGGTGATCACCCATGCCGCGCCGAGCGTGGTCGCCAGCAGCAGCGGCAGGTACAGGGTCTCGGTGAACTGGGGCACGTCGGTGTCGTATTCCATCACGATGATCAGTGCCGCCCCCAGCACGCCTGCGGCCAGGGCGATCCGCGGCGGAGCGGGCACGAGCCGGTCGGTGCCGGTGAGCAGGCCGATCAGCACGCACAGGGTGCCGATCACCGATAGCAGGTGCGGGGGCGACCAGAGCACCGCGTCACGCCCGAACGCGGTGTGCCAGAACGCGTCGGCGGGCGCGGCCGCCGCGGTCGCGACCGCCGCGGCGACCGCGAGGGCGAACCCGGGAGTGCGGAACACGGCGGCCACGGAGCGGGTGGCGGCCAGCCGCCGCCACCCCCACCCGGCGATCACGACCCCGACGGTGAGGATCGACGCATACAGCAGCAGGTGCGGGGGGATGAAGGTGCTGTCCCGGCCGAGGGTGGTGTGCCAGGAGTCGTCCCAGTACGCCGACCCGACCCCGGCGGCCGCGGCGGCGGCAGCGACCCAGACGCCCCCGGCCCCCAGCGCCGGGGAACCGCGGGCCGGGTCCGGCTCGGACGGGATGGAGGCGCGGTCACGGGTGCCGTGGGGTCGCATGGTCTGTCCTTTCTCTGATGCGGAGGGAGCCGGTCACTGCGGTCGGCGTTGCCGGGCGGCGTGCCCGCCCGGGGTGCCCGCCCGGGGTGCCCGCCCGGGGTGCCCGCCCGGGGTGCCCGTCCTGGCGGTCGGTCGTGCTAGAGGGGGAGCACGGTGGCTCCGATGAGGTTCTGGATGCTGGAGATGAGGAGTGACCAGGCTCCGCTGATCATCGCGATGCCGGTGGCGATCATGAGGACCCCGCCGGTGATGTTGATGGTGCGGATGTGGCGGCGCAGGAACGCGATGCTTCCGGTAGCCCAGTTCAGGCCGGCCGCAGCGGCGATGAAGGGCAGCCCCAGACCGAGGCAGTAGGTGACGGCGAGGAGGGCGCCGCGGGCGGGGTTGCCGGTGGTGAGGCTGAGGGCGGAGATCGCGGCGAGGGTGGGGCCCAGGCACGGGGTCCAGCCGAGCCCGAACGCGATGCCGAGCAGGGGAGCTCCGGCCAGCCCGCTGGGTGGGTGGATGGCGGGTTTCGCGGTGCGTTGGAAGAGCCGGAACACGCCGAGGAACACGAGCCCCATCAGCAGGACCACGATCCCGAGGATGCGGGTGAGGAGATCTTGCCAGCGGATGAGCCAGGCCCCCAGGGCGCCGAACGCGGCCCCGTAGCCGATGAACAGGACGGAGAAGCCGAGGGTGAACAGCCCGGTCCCGGCCAGCGCCCGCCACCGGGAGACCCCCGCGGTGGTGGTGGTGCCGGTGAGGTAGCCGAGGTAGCCGGGCACGAGGGGGAGCACGCAGGGGGAGGCGAAGGACACCAGCCCGGCGAGGAGGGCGAGGGGGAGGGCGGCCCAGATGCTGCCGGCGGTGATGATCTCCCCCATCAGGGGCTCGTCTCGGCGAGGACGGTGTCGATGAGGGCGGCGAGGGTGGTGCGGGTGGGGAGTTGCCCGATGATGCGGGCGGCCATCCGACCGGTGCGGTCCAGGACGATGGTGGTGGGCACGGCGCCGGGGGCGGCTTTCCCGGCGAACGCTGCTTGCACGGTGCCGGTGGTGGCGTCCATGATCGACGGGTAGGTGATGCCGAACTGGTTCTCGAACGCGGCGGCGGTGTCGGCGCTGTCGCGCACGTTGACGCCGATGAACACGACACCGTCGGGCTGGTATGTCTGGGCGAGGGCTTCCAGGTCCGGCGCTTCGGCACGGCAGGGCGGGCAGGCGGCGTACCAGAAGTTCACCACGACGACCGAGCCCGCCCACACGGTGGAATCCGCCTGCTCCCCGGTGTCGGTGGTGCCGGTGAAGGTGACCGGGTCGTCGCGCCGGTCGGCGGGGATCTCCCGCACGGTCTCGTCCGCGGACAGATACCCCGGGGACGGGGAGGAGGACAACAGGCCGGGCGTCTGGGCGGTGCACCCGGCCAGGAGCAGGGCGAGCACGCCGAGCACGGCGACCGCGGCGGCGGTGACGGCGCGGCGGGGTGGGCGTGTCAGGGTGGTGGGGG
>NZ_JYIY01000027.1 GCF_000956535.1 Microbacterium ginsengisoli
GGGGAGAGAGGGGAGAGAGGGGGGATGCCGCGGCATCCGCCCGATCAGAGCGAGATCTCGGCGATCGTCTCGCCGAACTCGGTCTCGCCCACGGGGGTGAAGCCGACGCGGCGGAAGAAGGCCTCGGGGCCGCCGTCGCCCGGCTCGTAGATGACGGTGAGACGGCTCGCGCCGCGCGTGCGCGCCTCGGCGAGCAGGCCGTCGACGGCGAACCGCCCGATGCCCTTGCCCTGGTCGTCGGCGTCGACGTTGATGCGCCAGAGCACCGAGCGGAAGTGGTCCTGGAGGGCGTCCGGGTCGAAGTTGCCGCTCACGAAACCGACCACATCGTCACCCTCGAGCACGACGCGCTGCCAGGTGGTGGTGGGGTTCACGACGGTCGCGGCGATGCCGTAGCTCACCGGTGCGAGGAACTGCTCCTGCCCGGGTTTCAGCGACAGATTGTTCACGGCCACAATGGTGGCGGCGGAGAGCTCTTCCAGACGGAGGTCGGCCATGGTCACAGGCTAGCCCCTGTGCGGGTGCGTCCCAACGCCTGTGTGCGAACCTCACAAGAAGGCCACGGATGCCGCCGCCACGGGGGGTCGCGGCATCCATGAATTCTCTTGATATCGAGATACTTTCTCCGTGCGATAGGCTGGTCCGCGGTCTGAGAAGCGCACGAGAAGTGAGGATCCACCGGTGGAGAAGATCAAGGTCGAGGGAACGGTCGTCGAGCTCGATGGCGACGAGATGACCCGCATCATCTGGCAGTTCATCAAGGACTCCCTCATCCACCCGTATCTCGATGTGAACCTCGAGTACTACGACCTCGGCATCGAGCACCGCGACGCGACCGACGACCAGGTCACGATCGACGCGGCGCACGCGATCCAGAAGCACGGTGTCGGCGTCAAGTGCGCCACCATCACCCCCGACGAGGCCCGCGTCGAGGAGTTCGGCCTCAAGAAGATGTGGAAGTCGCCCAACGGCACGATCCGCAACATCCTCGGTGGCGTGATCTTCCGCGAGCCGATCATCATCTCCAACATCCCGCGTCTCGTTCCGGGCTGGAACAAGCCGATCATCATCGGCCGCCACGCCTTCGGCGACCAGTACCGCGCGACCGACTTCCGCTTCGCCGGCAAGGGCACGCTGACCGTCGAGTTCACGCCCGAGGATGGCAGCGAGCCGCTGAAGTTCGAGGTCTACCAGGCACCCGGCGACGGCGTCGCCCAGGTGCAGTACAACCTCGACGCGTCGATCCGCGACTTCGCCCGCGCCTCGCTGAACTACGGTCTCGCGCGCAAGTTCCCGGTCTACCTCTCGACCAAGAACACGATCCTGAAGGCCTACGACGGCCGCTTCAAGGACCTGTTCCAGGAGGTCTACGACGCTGAGTTCAAGCAGGCGTTCGAGGCCGAGGGACTGCACTACGAGCACCGCCTCATCGACGACATGGTCGCCTCCTCGCTCAAGTGGGAGGGCGGCTACGTCTGGGCGTGCAAGAACTACGACGGCGACGTGCAGTCCGACACCGTCGCGCAGGGCTTCGGCTCGCTGGGCCTCATGACCTCCGTGCTCACCACCCCCGACGGCAAGATCGTCGAGGCGGAGGCCGCGCACGGCACCGTGACGCGTCACTACCGCCAGCACCAGCAGGGCAAGCCCACCTCCACCAACCCGATCGCCTCGATCTTCGCGTGGACCCGCGGCCTGCAGCACCGTGGCGTGCTCGACGGCAACCAGCCCCTCATCGAGTTCGCGGCCACCCTCGAGGATGTCGTGATCACCACGGTCGAGTCGGGCGCCATGACCAAGGACCTCGCGATGCTCGTCGGCCCTGAGCAGGCCTGGCAGACCACCGAGGACTTCCTCTCGACGATCGACGCGAACCTCAAGGCGCGCCTGGGCGCCTGAGACGTCACGACGAAGGGGGCGGATGCTGCGGCATCCGCCCCCTTCGTCGTGACGGGGGTCGACCCGGGCTCAGTAGTGCACGCTGACCTGCGTGCCGATCGGCGCCCAGGTGTAGACGAACTTCGCGTCGGGGATGCGCATGTTCACGCAGCCGTGGCTGACGCCGCGGATGCCGAACTCGTTGTGCCAGTAGGCACCGTGCAGCGCCTCGTCCCCGTTGAAGTAGGAGACCCACGGCACGTTCTTGGTGCAATAGGTCGAGGTCGCCGTGCACCCCATGTCCTGCAGTGCGATGTGCGCGTAGATGCGGAAGTTGCCCGTCGAGGTCGGCGTGGACGGCTTGCCGGGGGAGACCGGGTAGCTCGCGACGACCTGCCCGTTCTCGTAGAGCGTCGTGGTGAGGGTGGTCAGGTTGACGTCGATGTTGCGGCTCACCGTCTCGGTCTGGAACGCGGTCTCGGCGACCTGGAGACGGTAGACGCCGGCGTCGGGGGATGTGGTGGCCGACCCGAGCTGCGACGCGAAGGCGGCGGCGATGCCGGTGGTGTCGCCGATCGAGCGGCCATTCGTGCCGTCGTTCTCGGTGCCCAGCTGCTTGCCCTGGAGGTCGGTGATGATCTTGGCGTTCACGGGCGCGGTGTCGACCGCCGCGGCGAGTCCGTCGACGGCCTTCTGGATGCCGGTGCGGTCGGCGGTCACCGTGAGGGCGCCGTTCGCGTCGCTCACCGTCAGCCACGAGGCGACCGTCGCGGCGTCGAGCGGGACCGTGCGCTCCTCGCCGACATAGAAGCCGGCCGTGGAGAGCACATGGTTGAGGTTCGAGGCCACGGCGGTGGCGGCATCCGTCGTCACCGCGGGGCTGAGCGGCACGCGCTGGCCCGAGATCGTCGTCGCTGAGCGACCGTCGGTGAAGGCGCTCACGAGGGCGGCCGTCACGGCGGTCGCGTCGAGGCCGGAGCCTGCGACCGCCGGGGTCACGGTGTAGGCGCCGGATGCGCTGTCGAAGCCGACCGATGCATCGGTCGGCTCGGTGTTCTGGTCGGGGGCCGCGGCCGCGAGCACCTTGTGCACGGCTGCCGCGTCGACGGTCACGTTGACCGCGACCGGGGTGCCGTTCCACTGGGTGACGTTCCATGCGGGGCGGGTCTCGAACACCGACGAGGCGATCTCGGTGGCGTTCACCGTCGCACCCAGATCGGCACCGGTGACCGAGACGGTGCCCGCCGACGTCGTGATGTCGACCGTGGTCTCGGCGAGTCGCTGGGTGATGGCGGCGGCGGCGGACCCCGGCGTCATCCCGCCGACGGTGACACCGGCGACGGCGGTGCCCGGAGCGATGAGCACGAGCGATGCGGCGACGACCGCGACGACGGCGAGCGCGACGGCCGGCGCACCGATCCACCAGCCCAGGCGACGGCGCGCACGCGGCGGCTCGGCCGGCGCCCAGGCGTACTCGGGCTCCGGCGTGTGCGCGGACTCGTCGGACATCGGCAACCCCCTGCGATTCGTGCCTCCATGGTACGCGTGGGGCTGGAGGGGAAACGCCCGGTGAGGTCACATTCGCATCACACCGGGCAGGGGGTCAGGACACGCCGCAGACCTCGCCGAACCGCCGGAGCGCGCCCTGCATGTCGGCGGAGAGCCCGGCGAGGTCGTCGAGCTTGCTCGCGTCGCCGGCGGCCATCGCGGTCATGGCGTCGCCGACCGACGCGTAGAGCTCGATGAGTGGCACCACGGCCGCCGCGACCGCGTCGTTCGTGATCTGCGGCTGGGTGTCGCGCAGCCGCGCCGAGGCGTCGGCGAGAGCGGATGCCGCGGCCCCCGCGTCGCTCTGCTCGGAGACTCCGCTCCCCACGTCGGCGATCGTCGACGCGACGAGCGCGCAGGCCTCGGCGGTCGATTGGCCCGCGTCGCCGGGCTGGTCGACAGCGGTGCCGGAAGAGGCGGGCGCCGCGGTTCCGGTGCACCCGGCGGCGAGGAGGGCGACCACGAGGAGGAGTGCGGCGACCGCGCCGTTGCGGGCGCCGCGGCGGGGGGAAGCGGGCATGTCTCTGACCTCCAGACCGGGTCAGGCTACGGGCTCGCGCGGGAGCGTGTGCATCGTTCCCCACAGGCCCGTGGCGCCGGCACGGCCACGTAACGGTTGTGTTAATCGTCGGCGGCGCGGGAAGGAAATGCTTGCGTCAAGTTTGTTCGTAAGGTGTACTAACAAACATGACGACGACGGATGTCCCGCGCAGCCCCTCCGGGCACGAGGGAGCAAGTGCTCTCGCCTTCGCCCCCGGTCGTGCCCTCCGGTCGGGCGTCAAAGTGCTCCCCGAGCACGCGCGCGCCCACAATCGATCCCTCGTCCTCCAGACGCTCTACCACCAGGGCGCGATGAGCCGGGCCGACCTCTCGCGGGAGACCGGCCTCACCCGCGTCACCATCTCCGACCTCGTCGCCGAGCTCATCGGCGACGGGCTCATGATCGAGAAGGGCGTGCGGGAGGACTCCCGGCCCGGAAAGCCCGCGATCCTCGTCGACATCCACCGCGACGGGCACCGCATCGTCGGCCTCGACCTCTCCGGTGCCGACGTCTTCCTCGGTGCGGTGCTCACCCTCGACGGCGACATCGTCGCGCGCGCCGAGCGGCCGCATCCGTCTGACCCCGCCGAGGTGCTCCCCACCGTCATCGACCTCGCCCGCCAGCTCGTCGGCGAGGCACACGCCCCCGTGCTCGGCGTCGGCGTCGGCACCCCGGGCGTCGTCGACGACCGCGGCGTCGTGCTCACCGCCCCCAACCTCGGATGGGCCGGCTTCGACCTCGAGGGCGCCCTGAACGCCGCCCTCGACCTGCCCGTGCTCGTCGCCAACGACGCGAACGCCGCCGTGCTCGCCGAGTACACGTTCGGCGGCGCGGGCGACGACGTGCTGCTGGTCAAGGTCGGACGCGGTGTCGGCTCGGGACTGCTCGCGGGGGGTCAGCCCATGCGGGGCGCCCGCTTCGCCGCGGGCGAACTCGGGCACGTCACCGTCGGCACCGATGGCGGCCCCGTGTGCGCTTGCGGCAAGGTCGGCTGCCTCGAGGCGTGGCTCGCCGTGCCCGCGATCGAGGCGCGCATCGCCGCCGACCCGACCGCGGGCGACACCGTGCTGCGTGAGGCGGGCGAACGGCTCGGCATCGCGCTCGCCCCCGTCGTCGGGGTGCTCGACCTGTCGGAGATCGTGCTCTCCGGCCCCACTGAACTCCTCGGCGGTGTGCTTGCGCAGGCCACCGCCGAGGCCCTCCGCACCCGAACGCTCGCGCCCTTCCATGAGGGCGTGCGGGTGCGGATGACGGCGCAAGGCGCGGACATCGTCCTGCGCGGCGCCGCCGTCATGGTGCTGACCGCCCGGCTCGGAGTCTCGTAGCCGGCGGTCGACCAGGAAGCAGGCGGCATCCGTCGCCACCACCCACCACACCAGAGAGAACACAGAAGGACACCCATGAAGAAGTCCCTCGGAGCGGTCGCCCTCCTCGGCGCCGCGGCCCTCGCGCTCAGCGGCTGCGCCGGCAGCGGCAGCGGCGGGTCGACCTCCAGCGGCCCTGCGCAGATCCGCGTCTGGCTCGTCGGAACGGACACCCCCCAGGAAGCCCGCGATTACCTCGTGAAGACGTTCGAGGCGCAGAACCCCGGTTCGACGCTCGTCATCGAACAGCAGCAGTGGACGGGCCTCGTCGACAAGCTCACCACGAGCCTGTCGTCGAACGACACCCCCGACATCGTCGAGATGGGCAACACCCAGGCCGCCGCCTTCACCTCGAGCGGCGCCCTCGCCTCGCTCGACGACATCAAGGACCAGCTGGGCGGCAGCGACCTGCTCCCCGGCTTCGTCGAGGCCGGGACGTACGACGGCACGCTCTACGCCGCCCCGTACTACTCCGGTGCCCGCGTCGTGTTCTACAACACGGCCCAGTACCAGCAGGCGGGCGTGTCAGTGCCGACGACGCTCGATCAGTACATCTCGAACGCGCAGACCCTCGCCCAGAAGCTCCCGGGCGTCTCGGGCGTGTACTTCCCCGGGAAGGACTGGTACAACGCGCTGCCGTTCATCTGGGCGAACGGCGGCGACATCGCCACGCAGGACTCGAGCGGCAAGTGGACCGCCCAGTTCGAGAGCGACGCGTCGGTGAAGGGCCTCCAGCAGGTGCAGGAGCTCATGAAGACCTCGCTCGCCCCCAAGGACGGCGACGAGACCGACGGCTGGGTGCCCTTCCGCACCGAGAAGGCCGCGACCTACTCCGCCCCCAGCTGGGCGTACTGGTCGATCGTCGCGGACGAGAACAAGGCTCCCACGGCCCTCGCCAACACGACCGGCTACTTCGCCCTCCCGGGTGTCAGCGGCGGCGTCGCCCCCGTCTTCGCGGGCGGCTCGAACATCGGCATCGCGGCGAAGTCGCAGCACCAGGACCTGGCCAAGAAGGCGCTCGAGATCATGCTCGGCACCGACTACCAGGGCCTGCTCGCCAAGGCCGGGCTCGTGCCGGCGCGCACCTCGCTCGGCGGCCAGGTCGCCGCGGCCACGCCCGAGCTCGCGAAGGTGATCGCCTCGGCGGCCGCCAACGCGAAGCTCACCCCGGCCTCGCCCAAGTGGGCGGATGTCGAGGCCAAGGGCATCCTGCAGGACTTCTTCGTGCAGCTGGCCAACGGCGGCGACGCGAAGACCCTGGCGACCGCGCTCGACCAGCAGATCGACAGCATCCTCAACGGATGACCCACCCCGGGGCGCCCCGCATCGCGGGGCGCCCCGTTC
>NZ_JYIY01000028.1 GCF_000956535.1 Microbacterium ginsengisoli
AACATCTTCAAGCAATGGCGCGCCTTGGCCACCCGCTACGACAAACTCGCCCTGACCTATCGCGGCGGCGTCGTCCTACGCGCCATCACCATCTGGCTCAAGGCTTTAAGAGACACGCCCTAGTCGCTTTCCAGGAGAACTGGCTCTTCGCGCGGATGGCGAGCGACGTCTTGCCGAGTCTTTCCAGGATGATGATCGGGTTCATCGGCGCTGTGGTCATCGGCGTGGTCGTGGGGTTCGTTCTCGGTCAGGCGCACCGCCTCCAGGCGATGTTCGCACCCGTGCTCGAGTTCCTGCGCGCGATCCCTGCGGTCGCGTTGATTCCCCTCGTCATCATCGTGCTGGGCCTCGACGACACCGCGAAGGTGATTCTGATCACCTTCATCTGCCTCTGGCCCGTGCTCCTCAATACCGAAGCTGCAATCAGAGGAATGGACCCCGGACTGCGCGAGACCGCCCGGGTGTACGGCATCCACTGGTTCCGCTACGAGTTGCAGGTCGCACTTCCCGCGGCAGCTCCGCAGATCTTTGCCGGAATGCGCACGAGTCTTTCGCTCGCGCTCATCATGGTCGTCGTGAGCGAGATGATGGCGGGAGGCAACGGGATCGGCGTCTTCGTTCTTCAGTCGCAGAGGTCGTTCGCGATCACGGACATGTGGTCGGGCATCGTGCTCATCGGGATCTTCGGGTACGTGTTCAACCTGCTGCTCATCGTCGTCGAGAACCGGGTGCTCGCGTGGCACCACGGCGCGAACACCGCCGTGGAGTGACACCGCGGTCGAGAGGACGCCCTCACACCTCGATGCCGCCGCACCACACACGCAGAACGCGACGCGCGGCAGCGATGTCGGTGAGCGGATCGCCGTCCACCAGCACGAGGTCGGCTCGCAATCCGGGGGTGATCGCCCCCCGATCGTCGAGTGAGAACGCGTGCGCGGCCGTCGAGGTGGCAGCGCGCAGCGCTTCGGCTGTTGACAGGCCGGCGTCCACGAGCAGAGCGAGTTCGTCGTGCATGCTCTCGCCGTATGGCGGCATTGCCCGTTCGAGGAGCCCGATGTAGGCGTCTTCGTCGTGCATGCTCTCGCCGTATGGCGGCGATGCCCGTGTGAAGGACCCGATGTAGGCGTCGGTGCCGGCCAGGACCGGAACGCCCGCGGCATGCATCGCGCGCGTGCTCTCGTGGGCGTGTGCATAGCTCACACCGGGAACGCCCGCTGCGGTGAGATTCGCGGCGACGCCTTTCATCATCGTCAAGGTCGGGATGAACACCGTGCCCTGGGCGAGCATCGTCTCAGCCGTCGCATCGTCGAGCGCGCGGTCGAGTGGAGCATGGGTGATCATGTCGGCCCCCGCAGCGAGGCTCATACGCACAGCTTCGTACAGGGCTGCGTGCGCGATGACCTTGAGCCCCCGCGCGTGCGCAGCAGCCACGAGTGCATCGAGCACGTCCTGGGTGGGACCGGGCAGATCGGCGATGATCTTGATGTAATCCACCCCGTCTGCCACCTGCACCTCGACGAACCGCTCCGCCTTGTCGGGGGAATCGACCAGCGCGACGTCCGGATAGGTCGGAATGCGGCTGTGCGTGCTGCCCTGAGATGTCGCCGCCATGCCGGCGGTGCGGAAGTCAGCGACTCCCCTCAGTCCCCGCAACGACTGGAACTGTGATGCGGGCCATGTCGCCATGTCCAGGCCGGTGGTGACACCGTACGTGGCGAGCGTCTCGAGGGACTCGCGCCCCTTCAGGTGCATGTGACAGTCGATCAGGCCAGGAAGGAGCACCGTACCTTCCGCGTTGACGACAGCGGCACCGACGACGACCGCATCCGCTGATACGTCACCGATGCGCCCGTCGGGCTGGACGACGACCGTCGTGGGGGCGCTCAGACTGTGTCCGTCGAAGACCCTGGTGTTCGTGATCGCGGTCGCAGAGACTGCGCCGAGCGTGGAATCCGTCATGAACTGCTCCGTTCGAGGAGATGTAGATACGAGACATTATTGTTCACGGGCTGACTACTCTCCCGCCGACGCGTTGACGGCGGCGAGCTGCTCGTCGGGGGTCATGTTCATGAACGCCTCGAGCATCTCGGGAGTCATCTCGTAGACGGTCGGGAACTGCCCGATCGGCACGACGGAGTGCAGCACCCGGTCGCCGTAGACGTGCACGAGGTTGTAGGACTGGCCGCCGTCCTGGCCGCGGGCACCGGGGTAGGCGACGGCGAGGTCCTGCGTGTAGCAGGTCGCCGACGCGACCGACACGGGCACGCCCGCGAACGTGCTGGTGGTCGAGTAGTGCAGGTGACCGCCCAGGATGCCGCGCACGTCGGTGCCCCGGATGACCTCGGCGAGGCGCTCCTGGTCGCGCAGCTCGACCAGGGCGATGAGCCCGATCGGGCTCGGCACGGGCGGGTGGTGCAGCGCGATGAGGGTGCCGTCGGGCGCGGGGACTTCGAGCTCGCGGCGCAGCCACGCCAACTGCTCGTCGCTGATCTCGCCGTGGTGCTGCCCGGGCACCGTCGAGTCGAGCGCGATGATGCGCAGACCGTTGACGTCGTAGACGCGGTCGACGGGCTCGGACTGGTCGGCCTCCTCGTCGAGCAGGCCGCGGCGGAACGCGACGCGCTCGTCGTGATTGCCCATCACCCAGATCACCTGGGCACCGAGCTTCTCGGCGGCGGGCTCGACGATGGCCCGCAGGCGCTCGTAGGCGTCGGGGCGGCCGGTGTCGGCGAGGTCGCCGGTGAACACGATCGCTTCGGGGCGGGCGTTGGCCTTGGTGAAGCCGTCGAACAGCTCTGCGAGGTTCTTGTCACTGTCGATGCGCTCGTGCAGCAGGTCGCCGTCGCCCACGAAGTGGGTGTCAGAGACATGCAGGATGAAGTGCTCGGGAGCGGGATGCTGGCTCGCGATGTGCGACATGGTGTGTGTTCCTTCCGATCAGACCGCGGTGGCGGCGGGGTCGATGATCACGGCGGTGAGACGCTCGAGCTCGGTGGGGGTGAGTCCGTGGGCGAGGAGGTAGGCGCTGATCGACCCGTGCTCGCGGTCGATGCGCTCGAGCAGCGCCTCGAGCACCTCGGCGGGGCTCTCGGTGATGAGTTCGACCATTCCCGCGGTCAGTTCGATGCCGCGCTGTTCGAAGACGGCGGTCATCGCGTCTGACCACTCGCCGCGCAGGTTCTCGGCGGTGGCGGCGTAGTCGGCCACGACGTCGTCGCGGTCGACCCCGGCGGCGGCGAGCGCGAAGGCCACGACGAGACCGGTGCGGTCTTTGCCGGCGGTGCAGTGCACGAGCACCGCGTCGTCGTCGTCAGCCGCGATGATCACCCGGATCGCGTCGACCAGCTGCGCCCCGCGCTCGTCGACGATGTGGTCGTAGACGGGCACGAGTCCGACGTGCGTGGTGGCCTGCGCGGCCGGGTCGGCGTCGTCGAACACGGGCAGGTGGTGCACGGTGACCTCGAGCCCGTCGACCGCGCTCGGCGCTGTGGCGCGCTCGTCGCCGCCGCGCAGGTCGATGATGTGGGCGACGCCGATCTCGGCCAGCCGGTCGCGACCGGTCGCGTCGATGCGGTGCAGAGCATCTGACCGCAGCAGCTTGCCCCACCGGCTGGTGCCGCCGGCTGCACGGTAGCCGCCGGTGTCGCGCAGGTTGTAGAGGCCGGCCACGGCGTGGCGACGCTCACGAGGCGCCGCGGTCGCGGCATCCGGCGACGAAGCGGCCGCGGCATCCGTCGCCGAAGGCGTCAGGTCGAGGTCGATGGTCATTCGATCAGCCCCTGCGCGCGCTCGGCGGCCTCGGTCATAGTGGCGGCCGGGTCGGCGCCGTAGAAGACCGCGTCTTCGATGGCGGTGGCGAGCACCTGGTCGACCTGGGCGTAGCTGTCGCCGGGGTACGACACCCACGGCTCGAGCGCGTCGAGCTGCTCGAGGTTGGGCTTCACGAGCGGGTTGGCTTCGACCCAGTCATAGAGCGGTCCGCCCTCGTCGGCCATGCTGCTGCGCAGCGGTAGGTACCCGATCTGGGTCGAGATGATCTCGTAGGCGCGGGGGCTGGTCATGAACTGCATGAGCTCCCACGCGGCGGCCTGCTTGGCGGGGTCGGTGGCGAACATCGCGAGGAACGAGCCCGAGTTGGTGGGCACGACCGCCTGGTCTCCGAACGCGGGCAGGGTGTGAGCGTCGAGGGTCCAGCCACCGGCCTCGGCGCCCATCATGAACGCGCCCTGCAGGGCCGAGCTGTTGACGTGGATCGCGGTCTTCCCCTGCGCGAACGCCTCGTACTGGCTGGTGAAGTCCTCGTTGGTGAGCACGCCGTCCTCGTACATCTCGGTGAAGGTCGCGACCGTATCGATCGCGGCGTCCGAGCCGAACTCGATCGTCGTGCGGTCATCGCTCAGCACCTGGGCGCCGTTCGAGAGGAAGAGGCCCTGCATGCACCAGCTGCCGCCGGTGATCACGCACGACGCGCTCATCGAGGGGGCACCGGTGGACTCGGTGATCTGCGCGGCGGCGTCTTCGATGATCAGGTCGATATCACTGACGGCGGCGGTGCTCTTGAAGGAGCGACCGACACCAGAGAGCTGGATCGTTCCCATGAGTCGCCTTCTGCAAGCGACCTGACGAACCGGGGCCTTCCCGCGAAATCCGCTTGCAGAGCTATTGCAATCGAGGAAAGTGAATTTCCTGCAAACGGAGTGTCAACGCCCATCGCCGTGGTCGATAACGTCTGGCACGTCGGATGCCTCGGCGTCGGAGCCGTCGTCGGCGACGATGTCGAGCACCTCTTCGCGCACCGCGAGGCGCGCGCGGTCGGCGGCGTCGCTCATGCGGTCGGCGACGGCGATCTGCAGGGCGTTGAGCACGAGCAGCTGTACGAGCCCGCTGCCGAGAATGCCTTGATCCCACGCCTGGAAGCGCGCACCGGCGACGAGCAGGTGGTCGGCGCGGGTGGTGAGCGGGGTACGGGCGAAGCTCGTGACCCCGATCACGGTGGCGCCGGCGTCGACGGCGGCGTCCGCAACCGCGAGGGTCACCGAGTTGGCGCCACTCGAGCTGACGATGAGGCACACATCACCGGGGGCGAGCACGCGGGCGGTGAGGTGGGCGACCACGCCGTCAGCGGGCGCTTCGCAGGGCCGGCCGTTGACGGCGAACGCGACGGCCGACGCCTGGGCGGCGGCGTGCGAGGCGCCGGTGCCCGAGATCAGCAGGCGCGGCGCGCGGGCGATGGCGTCGGCAGCGGCGTCGAACGCGACCGGGTCGATCGAGGCGAGCGCGGTCTGCAGCATCCCACCCGCCCCTCGGCCAGCCACCGCAGAAAGCCCTCGGTGCCGGCGGGTGCGTCGGGCGCGGCGGTGGCGTCGGCGGCGAGGTCACGCACGAGCAGCATGCGCAGGTGCTGAAAGCTGCGCAGCCCCAGCGCCTGGGCGGTGCGGCTGACGGTGGCCGGCGACGTGTTGGCGGCTTCGGCGAGGTCGGCGCCCGACATGTCGACCACGTCGTGGGGTCGCTCGGCGCAGATGCGGGCGACGCGCTGCGCGCTCGGTACGAGCGACGGCAGGATCGAGAGGATGTGGTCGATGGTTCCGCCGAGCGGCGGCTCGTTGAGGGGCGAGTTCATGTAGCCGGTGATCACCTTTCGGGTTCGCCGCACATCGTATGGGCGCAATGCGACCACGACCCCAACCATAGGTGAACGCAGCGTTCATCGCCTCCGCTATCCGCGAAAGGCAATTTCATGACCTCCCTGCGTCCGCTCGAGCTCCCGAACAGTGCCATGCCCGCAAGGAAGTCGGCCAAGGGTGACTCGACCGAAGACGCCCACCTCGAGCGCCGCGATGGCGCCTACGATGACCGTCCGTGCGAGCCAGAGCCACGTGATCTGTCGATCCCGGCGGTCAAGCGCTCGAACGTTCCGCACGTCGATGTTCCGCTGGCGGGGGCGCCGGGGCAGCAGACACCGGTAACCAACGACGCGAAGAAGCCTGCCACGACGATGACGCCCGCAGCGCGGAACCAGAGGGCGGGGGCGACGCGCGAAACTGATCCTGCTCATGGCCCGATCAGACCGATGGCCACTCAGACGTGAAAGGGGAGACATCGCGCCCGGGCCGAACCGTCGCACGCTGACGTCCCCTCACCGCGCAGTGCCCGCAAGGGGATGGTAGATGGGCGAGCAGTTCTGGGACTCTGGTCGACGATTCTTCAGCTCGCCTGTGGAAGTCCCTGGGACAACGCCTGTCGGATTCTCCAAACAGGAAAACCGCTGAGCTGCGCAATCAAGTCCACATCGAACTCGTGCTCGAAGTAGGCCACCCGCACCGCCCGGATGCGCGACGGATTGTCACCGAAAGCCAGTGTGAACTCGGTGGCGTAGCGCTCCCAGACGCTGAACTCATACCCCGGTGCCGTCACGATGCATTCACCTCATCCCGGGTGCAACTCTCAGGAGTGGTCGCGGTGCTAATGCGATGCTACGACACCCGTGTTAACGCCAGGACACAAGGAGATTCCGGGAAAGCTCGCTACGCACGGTGTGCACCGATACGGGGATGGCCCGCCCGGGGTGCATGGTTCACACCGGGGTGACCAAGGGAATTGGGGGCTCTTCGGACATGCGGTGGGGGTGAGGCTCGCCGGGTGATGGTCGGCGGGTAGGGGTCGAGGTCCCCGAGGATCAGTAGCGCCAACTGCTGATCCATCACGAGGACCTCGACGTGCTTCACCCTA
>NZ_JYIY01000029.1 GCF_000956535.1 Microbacterium ginsengisoli
GCCGCGCAGCAGCGTCACCCCCCCCCGACCGGGGCGCGGCCGCTACCGCACGACGAGGCGCGGGGTGACGAGACGGTGGGCCTGGGCGTCGGTGGCGTCGTCGGGCAGGGCGAGCAGGTCGAGCACGGCGCGCGCGACCTCGCCGAGCTGCTGTTCGACGCTCGAGAAGCCGAGGGACACGGCGACGGGGGTGTCGTCGAAGCCGCAGACCGGCACGGTGTCGCCGACGGCGAGGAACGCGCCGAGCGCGAGGGAGTCGGAGGCGCACACGATCGCGTCGACGTCGGTGCGCGCGACGAGCTCGCGGGCCGCGCGTCCGCCTTCGGCGACGCCTTCGAGGGCGTCGATCTCGAGGTCGGCGAGCAGGCCGTCGACGAACATTCCGGCGGGAGCATGTTCGGCGATCACGCTCGCCCATCCGGCGCGCCGGTCGTCGCCGGTGCCCGATCCGGCGGGCCAGCCGATGTATCCGACGCGGGGTCCGGCGGTCGCGACGAAGTGCGCGGTCGCGGCGCGCACGCCTGCCTGTCCGTCGACGTCGACCCACGGATGCGGCGCGTCGAGGTGTCCCCAGGGCCTGCCGAAGGCGACGAACCGGATGCCGCGGCCCCAGAGCCAGTCGATGCGCGGGTCGTCGTGCACGGTCGAGGTGAGCACGAACGCGTCGACGTCCGCGCCGTCGCTGAGGCGTCGCAGCTGGGCGATCTCGTCGTCGGCGTCGGCGGCGGTGAACAGCATGACCCGCAGGCCGCGGGTGGCGGCCTGTTCGGTGAGCGCGTGCAGGAACCGGTCGAGGACGCTCCCCGAGATGCCGTCGGCGGCGAGGTGGTCGAGCCGGATGCCGATCGTGGAGCTTCGTCGGGTGCGCAGCCGGCGGGCGGAGGCGTGGGGCAGGTAGCCGAGCTCCTGAATGGCCCGCTCGACCCGCTCGCGGGTCTCGGGCCGCACGATCTCGGGGGAGTTGAGCACGTTCGAGACGGTCTGACGGGAGACGCCGGCGGCGGCGGCGACATCGATGACGGTCGGCTGCGAGTGCATCGTGTCCCCCTCTCGGATGCCGCGGGCCGCGGCATCCGCGTCGCGCAGGCACGTCCGGGTCTGCCGCGCACCCGCTTGACAGCCCTCCGGCCCGCCTCGTACGTTATCAGCGATCGGATTTGATGGTTCAAATTGAACGATCAAAACCAGCAGAGCAGCTGACGCTCTCGACTCATCCGAGGATGGATGGGCGGACACAAGGAGATCACATGCGCACTACAGCACGTCGCGGCCTGGCGTTCGTCGCCCTCGCCGCCACCGCGACCCTCGGCCTCACCGCCTGCGGGTCGGGGTTCTCGTCGGGAAGCTCCACGAGCGGATCCGGCACCCTCACCTCATCCAGCGACCCGCTGACGGTCATGATCGGCTCGTCGGGCGATGCGGAGACGAAGGCCGTCACCGCCGCTGTCGACAGCTGGTCGCAGAGCTCGGGCACCAAGGCCACCGTGGTCGCGGCATCCAACCTCAGCCAGCAGCTGTCGCAGGGCTTCGCCGCCGGAAAGCCGGCCGATGTCTTCTACCTCTCGACCGACGCCCTCGCCGGCTACGCGTCGAACGGGTCGCTGCTCGCCTACGGCGACCAGCTCGCCAACAAGAGCGACTTCTACCCGAGCCTGGTGAGCTCGTTCACCTACGACGGCAAGTTCTACTGCGCGCCGAAGGACTTCTCGACGCTGCAGCTGATCATCAACACCGACATGTGGCAGGCCGCGGGCCTGACCGACTCCGACTACCCGAAGACGTGGGACGACCTGACCGCCGTGGCGAAGAAGCTCACGACCGCCGGGCACGTGGGTCTCGGCATCTCGGGCGAGTACGCCCGCATCGGCTCGTTCATGGTGCAAGCCGGCGGCAACCTCATGAACGACGACTCGACGCAGGCGACCGCCAACTCGACCGCGAACGTGCAGGCGCTCGACTACGTCAAGCAGCTGCTCAACGGCGGCGAGCTGAAGTACGCCAAGGACCTCGGCGCGGGCTGGGGCGGTGAGGCCTTCGGCAAGGGTCTGGCCGCGATGACGATCGAGGGCAACTGGATCACGGGTGCCATGAGCTCCGACTACCCGAACGTGAAGTACAAGGTCGTGGAGCTTCCCGCCGGTCCCGCTGGGCAGGGCACCCTGCAGTTCACGAACTGCTGGGGCATCGCCGCCGACAGCCCCAACCAGGCCGCCGCACTCAAGCTCGTCGAGCAGCTGACCAGCAAGGACAGCCAGCTGGCGTTCTCGAAGGCGTTCGGCGTCATGCCGTCGATCACCTCGGCTGCCGATGAGTGGAAGAGCGAGAACGCGGCGCTGGTGCCGTTCCTCGACGCCGCCTCCTACGCCAAGGGCGTGCCGACGGCAAAGGGCTCGGCCGATGTCGTGACCGACCTCAACAGCAAGCTCGAGTCCCTCGCCACGAGCGACCCGCAGACGATCCTCGACGCGACGCAGACGAACCTGCAGGCGCTGCTGGCCAAGTAAGGGGCATCCGCCATCATGTCCGCAACCACGAGTCGGCCTCGCCGCTCCGCGCTCCGGCGCGGTGAGGCCGCCTCGGGGTGGATCTTCACGGCCCCGGTCGTCATCCTGCTCGGCCTCTTCCTCGGCGTGCCCGTCCTCATGGCACTGTGGGTGAGCTTCTCCGACTGGGGCGGCCGGGGCAGCCCCTTCTCGTCCGGCGTGCACTTCGTCGGGCTCGACAACTACGCGCAGCTGCTCACCGGCGGCGGCCTCGCCACCCAGGACTTCGGCATGGCGCTGAAGAACAACGCCTGGTACGTGCTGCTGGTCGTGCCGATCCAGACGGCCGTCGCGCTGGGACTGGCGGTTCTCGTGAACCGTCAGGTGCTGCGCGGGCGCGGCTTCTTCCGCACCGCGTTCTACTTCCCGTCGGTCACGAGCTCGGTCGCGATCACCGTGCTCTGGCTGTTCCTCTTCTCGGCGACGGGCGCCGTCAACGCGGTGCTCTCGTGGGTGGGCATCCATGGTCCGAACTGGTTCAACGACCCGCATGGCATCGTGCAGAACCTGCTGGGCGTCTTCGGCGTGACCCAGGGGCCGGCGGCCCTCACCGACAACACGTTCCTCGGCGTCTCGTGGTGGAACTGGCTGGGCGGCCCGTCGGTCGCCATGTCGGCGTTCATCATCATGGCCGTGTTCACGACGAGCGGCACGTTCATGCTGCTGTTCATCGCGGCGCTCCAGAACCTCTCCGGCGACGTCACCGAGGCCGCCATCATGGACGGCGCGAACGGCTGGCAGCGCTTCTGGCAGGTCACCCTCCCGCAGCTGCGGCCGACCCTGTTCACCGTGCTGACCCTCGGCCTGATCGGCTGCTGGCAGGTCTTCGACCAGATCTACACGGGCACGCAGGGCGCCCCGGGCAAGACCACGCTGACGCCCGCGTACCTCTCCTATCAGAGCTCGTTCGTCAACCAGGAGTGGGGGCAGGGTGCGGCGATCGCGTTCATCCTGTTCGTCATCATCGTCGTGCTGACGCTGCTGCAGCGCTGGGTGCTGCGTGAGCGCAAGGTGTCCCGCCGTCGCATGCGCCTCTATCAGAGCGCGGTCGTCGAGAGCGCGGTCGTCGAGAAGGGGGGTCGCTCGTGAGCGTCGCCACCGCCGCCCGTCGCGCCCGTCGCAGCTTCCGCCTCGGCGGACCCATCACCTATGTCGTGCTGAGCGCGCTCGCGATCGTCTACATCGCCCCGTTCCTGATCCAGGTGGCGACGGCGTTCAAGACCGATGAGGATGCCACGGCGAACCCGGTCTCGCTGATCCCCAACCCGTTCACCACCCAGGCTTTCACGACCCTGTTCGCGAACTCAGACTTCCCGGTGTGGTTCATGAACTCCGCGATCGTCACGGTCTTCGTCACCCTCGGACGCGCCTTCTTCGCCTCCCTCGCCGGTTACGCGCTGGCGCGCCTGCGCTTCCCGGGGCGCGGCGTCGTGTTCGCCGCCCTGGTGGCGGTGATGTCGGTGCCGACGGTGGTGCTCCTCATCCCGAAGTTCCTCGTCATCAACCAGCTCGGCATCTACGACTCGTACACGGGCATGATCGTGCCGCTGCTGGCGGACGCGGCGAGCGTGTTCATCATGAAGAACTTCTTCGAGTCGATCCCGCCGAGCGTCGAGGAGCAGGCGCGCATCGACGGCGCGGGCAGCTTCCGGGTGTTCTGGTCGGTCGTGCTGCCGATGGCGCGTCCGGCGCTCATCACGATCATCATCCTGTCGTTCCAGGGGTCGTGGAACGAGCTCGCGCACTTCATCGTGTCGACGCAGAGCCCGGCGCTGACGACCCTCACGAAGGGCGTCGCGGGGCTCGCGAGCGGCCAGCTCTCGCAGGGCAACCAGTTCCCGATCAAGCTGGCCGCGGCGGCTCTCATGACGATCCCGGTGGCGGTGCTGTTCTTCATCTTCCAGCGCCGCATCATGAACTCCAGCGACGGGGCGGTGAAGGAGTGACCGCGCGGCATCCGACGATCGTCGCCACGTGCGGCGGGTTCGTGCCGGGATCGTGGAGCGATGCGGCGTACGGCCCGATGCTGCTCCATGCGATCGCGCTCGCCCGCGTCGAGGGTCGGCGCCCGCGGGTCGCCCATCTCAACACCGCGGGCGGCGACCAGCGCCACATCGAGGGCGTCGAGCTCGAGGCGGCGAGACTGGTCGGGGTGGATGCCTCGCACGTCCACCTGTTCCCGCATCCCAACGTGCCCGACCTGCGCGCGCACCTGCTCGCCCAGGACGTCATCTGGGTCAGCGGGGGCAGCGTGCTGAACCTGCTGGCGCTCTGGCGTCTGCACGGACTCGACGTGATCCTCGACGAGGCGTGGCGTGCCGGCGTGGTGCTGGCGGGCGGCTCGGCGGGCGCCCTGTGCTGGCATGCCGGAGCGACGACCTCGTCGCGCGGTCCCGGCATCGACGTGCTCGCCGACGGCCCGGCGTTCGTGCCCGGTTCTCTCGCCGTGCACTACGACTCCGACCCGACCCGGCGCGTGGTGCACGAGGCCGCGATCGCGGCGGGCGAGCTCCCCGCCGGGTATGCCCTCGATGAGGGCACCGGCCTCGTCTATCGCGGCACCGAGCTCGTCGACGTCATCGCCGAGCGGCCCGGCGGCGCGGTGTGGCGCGTCGAGCGCGATGCCGCCGGCGACGTGCACCCGCAGCCGATCCAGCCTCGCGTGCTCGGCGCTCTGCGCGCCGCGGGCTGAGCGCCGCATCCGATTCTTCTCTCTCCCGTCCGACCGGAAGGCACCCTCTTCATGACCACCGACGTCCGCGCGCAGGCCGCTGACACGTCCATCCCGTCCGCCCCCCTGCAGCCGCTGCTGCACGACAGTGTGGTCTCGCTCGCCGCGCCCACACAGGTGTGGTCGTCGCCGAGCGGGACGGTGGGGGAGCGTCCGATCCACGGGCTGTACCACTCCGACGTGCGGGTGCTCGACCGCATCGTGCTGGGCATCGACGGGTCGGCGATCGAGCCGATCGCGACCGAGCATCGGGACGCCGCGTCCCTCGCGTTCATCGCGCTCGCCCGCGGGCTCGACGACGCGACCGCCGACCCGCGGGTGCGCGTCGAGGTGACCCGCACGGTGACCCCCGGCGGGATGACCGAGCGCATCCGGATCGTGAACGGGCTCGACGAGCCCGTGGCGGCGCGGGTGACACTCGCCCTCGCCGGCGACTTCGCGCAGCTGCACGAGGTGAAGGCGGGTCTCGAGGGCGACCGCATCGCGGTGGCCCGCCAGGTCGGCGACGGCGTCGCGGTGCTGAGCCGCGACACGGCCCGCGCCGAGATCGCCGTCTCCGGCGCGCGCCTCGTCGAGGGTGCCGGCGCCGGGGAGGTCGAGATCGTCTGGGATGCCGCGGCCGACCCCCGCGGCGCGGCCGAACTGGTGTGGCGGGTGTCCGCCTCCGACACGGCCGCCGTCGTGCGCGGAGCCGCCGAGCCGCCCAACTGGCGCGCGCTCGCCCCGAGCGGCGACGACCGCCTCGACCGCTGGGTCGCCCGCGCGACCGGCGACCTCGAGGCGCTGCGCATGACGACGGTCGCCTCCCCCGACGACGTCTTCCTCGCCGCGGGGGCGCCGTGGTTCTTCACCCTGTTCGGCCGTGACTCGCTGTGGGCCGCGCGCCTCGCGCTGCCCCTCGGGCACGAGCTGGCCGCATCGACACTGCGTGTGCTGGCCGGCTACCAGGGTGCGAAGAGCGACCCCGAGACATCCGAGCAGCCCGGCCGCATCATGCACGAGCTGCGCGCGGTGCAGAACGAGATCCCCGGCGAGAACGTCTCGCTGCCTCCGCTCTACTACGGCACGGTCGACGCGACCCCGCTGTGGATCACCCTGCTGCACGACGCCTTCGTCGCCGGGATGCCGCGGCCCGAGGTCGAGGCGCTGCTGCCCACCCTCGACCGTGCGCTCGGCTGGCTGCGCGACCACGCCGACAGCGACGGAGACGGCTTCCTCGAGTACATCGACGAGTCCGGACGCGGCCTCGCCAACCAGGGCTGGAAGGACTCCGGCGACTCGATCCGCTGGAACGACGGCACGATCGCGACCGGCCCCATCGCGCTGTGCGAGGTGCAGGGCTACGCCTACGAGGCGGCGCTGGCCGCGGCATCCCTGCTGGACGAGTTCGGCCGCGCGGGCGGCGACGAGTGGCGCGCGTGGGCCGCGGAGA
Organism: Microbacterium ginsengisoli; assembly: GCF_000956535.1. Classification (GTDB taxonomy): domain Bacteria; phylum Actinomycetota; class Actinomycetes; order Actinomycetales; family Microbacteriaceae; genus Microbacterium; species Microbacterium ginsengisoli. Next base: position 6,707 of record NZ_JYIY01000029.1, read on the forward strand.
TGAAGCAGCGTTTCGCGACAGCGTTCTGGATCGACGACGCGCGCGGCGGCTACCCCGCCGTCGCGCTCGACGCCGACAAGCGGCGCGTCGACGCGGTCACGAGCAATATCGGGCACCTGCTCGGCACGGGCATCCTCACCGAGGCGCAGAGCGCGGCGGTCGCCGCCCATCTGGTCAGCGCCGACATGTCGTCGGGCTTCGGACTGCGGACGATGTCGACGGATGCCGCGGGCTACTGGCCGCTCAGCTATCACTGCGGGAGCGTCTGGACCCACGACACCGCGATCGTGATCGCGGGGCTCGCGGCGGAGGGATTCCACGCCGAGGCGGCCGTACTCGGTGAGGGGCTGCTCGCGGCGGCGGTCGCGTTCGACTATCGCATGCCGGAGCTCCACGCGGGCGACGGGTCCGACACGGTGGCGTCCCCGGTGCCCTACCCGGCCTCGTGTCGCCCGCAGGCCTGGTCGGCGGCGGCCGCGATCGCGGTGCACGCCGCGCGGGCGGCGGCCGCGGCATCCTGACCGC
>NZ_JYIY01000030.1 GCF_000956535.1 Microbacterium ginsengisoli
GACCCCGGCCCCCGCGGCGGAGCCTTCTCCCGCTGCAGCTCCCGCCGCTGCCGCCCCGGCCGCCTCCGGCGGCAAGGAGGTCGTGCTCCCCGAGCTCGGTGAGAGCGTCACCGAAGGCACCGTCACGCGCTGGCTGAAGCAGATCGGCGACTCGGTCGAGGTCGACGAGCCGCTGCTCGAGATCTCGACCGACAAGGTCGACACCGAGATCCCGGCTCCGTTCGCCGGTGTGCTGCAGGAGATCCTGGTGCAGAAGGACGAGACTGTCGCCGTAGGCGCCGCGCTCGCCCGCATCGGCGATGGGGCCTCCGCCCCCGCCGCTGCCCCGGAGGCTCCTGCGGCCGCTGCGCCGGCAGCCGTTCCCGCGCCGGCTCCCGCCCCTGCTCCCGCCGCTGCGGCTCCGGTCGCTGCGGCTCCGGTCACTCCGGCTCCCGTCGCTGCACCGGCCCCGGTTGTCGCTCCTGCGGCGGCGGCCTCGGGCGACGATGTCAGCTACGTGACGCCGCTCGTGCGTCGTCTCGCGCAGCAGCAGGGTGTCGATCTCGCCACGGTCAAGGGCTCGGGCGTCGGTGGACGCATCCGCAAGGAGGACGTGCTCAAGGCCGCCGAGTCGGCGACGAGCGCACCTGCGGCCGCCGCTGTGGCCCCGGCTGCGCCCACGCTCGAGGTCTCGCCGCTGCGCGGCACCACCCAGCCGATGTCGCGTCTGCGCAAGGTTCTCGCCGAGCGCGCCGTCGCGTCGATGCAGGCCACCGCGCAGCTCACGACGGTCGTCGAGGTCGACGTCACCGACCTCGCGACGTTCCGCGACGCCGTCAAGGGTGATTTCCAGGCCAAGACAGGTCAGAAGCTCTCCTTCCTGCCCTTCTTCGCCCTCGCGGCTGCGGAGGCGCTGCAGGCGTTCCCGGTCATCAACGCGACCGTCGACGGCGACCAGATCGTCTACCCGGCGAGCGAGAACCTCTCCATCGCGGTCGACACCGAGCGTGGCCTCCTCACCCCTGTGGTGCGCGACGCGGGCTCGAAGAACGTCGCGCAGATCGCGGCGGAGATCGCGGACCTGGCGGCCCGCACCCGTGAGAACAAGCTGAAGCCCGACGAGCTCGGCGGCGGAACGTTCACCCTCACGAACACCGGTTCGCGCGGAGCGCTGTTCGACACCCCCGTCGTCTTCCTGCCGCAGTCCGCGATTCTCGGCACGGGTGTCGTGTTCAAGCGTCCCGGTGTCGTGAAGGTCGGCGGCGTCGACGCGATCGCCGTGCGCTCGTACGTGTTCCTCGCTCTGTCGTACGACCACCGCGTCATCGACGGGGCCGACGCTGCGCGCTTCCTCGGAGCGGTGAAAGCTCGTCTCGAGGCCGCGGCGTTCCAGGCCGACCTCGGCATCTGACCCCACTCACGCTGGCTCTTGCGGTGCGTCGACAACGCTTCGCAAGAGCCAGCGTTGTCTGTCGTAGACGGCGGTGACGAGCTGGACGCCCGCCACGGATGCCGCGGTGACGCGCACAGCGACCACTCCCCCGTAGTCATCGATCAGCTCGACGACGGCATCCGATGCATCGACCGGGCCGTGCGGCACATCGACCGCGCTCGCGGTGACGGCGGCGCGGCACGACTCATCGCCGCATTCCCGCCGAAGGGCGAGGAGCGCCGCGACGGCCTCCGCCGCCGTGGTCGGGCCGACCGATGCCGCAGCGGCAGATGGCGAGGTCGGCGCCGACTCGGCGGTCGATATGGCGGTCGGTGTCGGATCGGCCGGAGTCAGGATGCTCGGCGTCGCCGTCGGGGCCTCGCGCGGCCACAGCAGCCCCAGCGCGGCGACCGCGCCTGCGGTCACCGCGGCGACGGCGACAAGTCGTCCGCGCGGAGCGCGCCGCGCCGCGGTTGATGTGAGAGGCGACCCGTGGGCCGTGTGCGGCGCCGTGAGCGAGACACTCGCGTGACGTGGTTGTCGTGCACGGCCGAGAGCGGTGCGTACCGCGCCGGCCCAGCCACGCACGTCACCGTCGACACCGGCGATGAGCGGGCTCCACCACGACGCACGGTGATCGTCGTCCTCGGGTGCGATCTGTGCGCGGTCTGATCGCGCGAGCGGAGTGTCGGCGTCCGGCAGCGCGGCAGGTGTCGCAGCGGCGAACAGCCGTTCCTCGATCGCGCGAAGGTCCTCGTCGTCGAGACGTCGGACGCGGCACAGAGCCGCGGCATCCGCCCACAGGTCGCCCGGGCCGCCGATGGCGGCGAGCTGCTCGATGACGTGGGCGCCGTCGGTCACCATTCCGTCGCCGGCGGAATGCACGAACACCGGGCGGCCGCTCGTCGTCACCCACCAGGATCCCGCGCACAGCTCACCATGGCCGCGGACATGCTCCGCATGGATGCCGCGCAGCACGCCGACGGCGATCGTCACGGCGGCACCGAGGCCCGCGTCGCCGACAGGCAGGGCATCCACGACAGTGCCCAGCGCACGGTCGCATGCGTCGACGAGGAGGTCGTGGCCATCGGGACGCCGCCGGATGTCGCGGAGGCCGAGAACGTGCCCGCCGTCCTCGTCACCTCCCCGCCAGTGCTCGCCGATAACGGCGGTGTCGACCACATGCAACGTCTCCCCGTCAACGTCGCGGGCCAGCGCGCCCGGCCAGGGTGCCCGGGGCGGAGCGACGAGGCGGAGGATCACGAGACGGTCGTCGAGCAGGGACATGCGGCAAGACTGCGCCCTTCGTGCTCGGTGCCCACGCTCCGCGCGCGGAGTCGTGGCACGACCATGCCGGTCGGCGGGGTGGGGAGGAGGCGACGCGCCGGTAGGCTGTTCCGCATGGCACGCAGCACGTCTCCCGAGAAGCGCCCCGGCTTCCTCTCCCAGATCCAGACGCTCTTCCGGTTCACCCGCGAGGTGTACCCGTGGCTCGGATGGCTCATCGCGGGCGTGATCGTGCTCGGCATCCTCATCGGTGTCGGCGTCGGCTTCCTGATCCCGCCCGTCGCCGGGTGGAGCGTCATCCTCTGGGGCGTCACGGGTCTCATGTTCGGTGTGCTCGGATCCCTCATGACCATGACTCGGCTGTCGACGCGCGCGATGTACCAGAAGATCGACGGGATGCCGGGCGCGTCCGGTCACGTGCTCTCCACGGCGCTCGGACGCAACTGGCAGGGCGGCGAGTCGCCCGTCGGTGTCAACCCCCGCTCGCAGGATGCGGTCTTCCGCGCGATCGGACGCGGCGGTGTCGTCATCGTCGCCGAGGGTGCGCGAGGGCGGTTGACACGTCTGGTCGCCGATGAGAAGTCCAAGATCCAGCGCGTCGCATCGGGCGTGCCGGTCACAGTGCTCTACGTCGGCCACGGCGACGAGGACGTCGCGATCTCGAAGCTCGCCACGACCATCAAGCGCCTGCCGAAGGCGATCGACCGCGGCACGCAGGCGGCGGTCATCAAGCGTCTCGACTCGGTCTCGCGGGGGCTCTCGTCGCTGCCGATCCCGAAGGGCGTCGACCCGCTCAAGGCGCGGGCACCGCGCCCGCGCTGATCGGCGCACTCAGGCGTATCCGCAGGTGACGATCACCAGCGGATGATCATCGTGCCCGCGAAGACGTCATGCAGACCCCGGTGATCGACGTTCCAGATGAGCGCCGGAAAGAGCAGGAGTAGCAGTACGGTGCGCACGACCGGGCGCCAGAGACCGATCCATCCGCCGGTCGCCTTCACGACCCGCAGGCCCACGAGCCGGTGCCCGGGGCTGCCGCCGATGGTCGGGATGAAGAGCACGTGGAGCAGAGCGAAGATGACGAGCGACGCGACCGCGCTGTAATGGAAGAACGCGAAGGAGATGAGCGCGGACAGCGCTGCGTCGATCGCGTACCCACCGAGCCGTCGACCGAACCGCGCGATACTCAGCCGGCCGGTCTCGGGAAGTCCGAGGCGCGCACCCGGATAGGCTGAAGTCGTCCGCTCATCACTCACGCCGACAGCCTAGACAGCGTCGCGTAACATGCCCGAAACATCCGAGATATCGCCGGGCAACGCCCCGTCGATAGTTTCGGATGCGTCCCGCCGGTGGCGGGCGGAACTTCCCGAATGCCCTACCTCAGGAGTCTCCATGTTCAGTGATTCATCCGAGGTGCTGAAGTTCATCAAGGACGAGGACGTCAAGTTCCTCGACATCCGGTTCACGGATCTCCCTGGTGTCCAGCAGCACTTCAACATTCCCGCTGCGACCGTCGATGAGGACTTCTTCACGGTCGGTCAGCTGTTCGACGGCTCCTCGATCCGCGGCTTCGCGAACATCCACGAGTCCGACATGCAGCTCATCCCCGACGTGTCGACCGCCTACCTCGACCCGTTCCGCGAGGCGAAGACGCTCATCATGCTCTTCGACATCTACAACCCGCGCAACGGTGAGATCTACGCGAAGGACCCGCGTCAGGTCGCCAAGAAGGCGGAGAAGTACCTCGCCTCGACCGGCATCGCCGACACCGCGTTCTTCGCCCCCGAGGCGGAGTTCTACATCTTCGACGACGTGCGCTACGAGGTGAAGCAGAACTCGAGCTTCTACGCCGTCGACTCCGAAGAGGGCGCCTGGAACTCGGGCCGCGTCGAAGAGGGCGGAAACCTCGCGAACAAGACCCCCTACAAGGGTGGCTACTTCCCGGTCTCCCCCGTCGACAAGCAGGCCGACCTGCGTGACGACATCTCGCTCAAGCTCATCGAGGCAGGTCTCATCCTCGAGCGTGCCCACCACGAGGTCGGCACCGGCGGCCAGGCGGAGATCAACTACCGCTTCGACACGATGGTGCATGCGGCGGACGACATCCTGAAGTTCAAGTACATCGTCAAGAACACCGCTCTCGAGTGGGGCAAGGTCGCGACCTTCATGCCGAAGCCGCTCTTCGGCGACAACGGTTCGGGCATGCACACCCACCAGTCGCTGTGGCTCGAGGGCAAGCCGCTGTTCTACGACGAGACCGGCTACGGCGGGCTCTCGGACGTCGCCCGGTGGTACATCGGCGGCATCCTGGCCCACGCGCCGGCGCTGCTCGCGTTCACCAACCCGACGCTGAACTCCTACAAGCGTCTGGTCAAGGGCTACGAGGCCCCGGTCAACCTGGTCTACTCGGCCGGCAACCGCTCGGCGGCCATCCGCATCCCGATCACGGGCACCAACCCGAAGGCCAAGCGCATCGAGTTCCGTGCGCCCGACGCCTCGGGCAACCCGTACCTCGCCTTCGCCGCCCAGCTCATGGCCGGTCTCGATGGCATCCAGAACCGCATCGAGCCGCACGAGCCGGTCGACAAGGACCTGTACGAGCTTCCCCCCGAGGAGGCCAAGAACATCCCGCAGGTCCCGAACTCGCTGCTCGACTCGCTCGAGGCGCTGCGTGCCGACCACGAGTTCCTGACCAAGGGCAACGTGTTCACGCCCGAGCTCATCGAGACGTGGATCGAGTACAAGATCGAGAACGAGATCAAGCCGCTGGCCGCTCGTCCGCACCCGTTCGAGTACGAGCTGTACTTCGGGGTCTGATTCCGGGAGGCCCTCAGAGCCACACTTCCGGTTCTTGAGACCAGCAATTTACTGAGCCCCAGGCGGCAGTTGCCGTCTGGGGCTCAGTCTACCTCTGGACGTTTACGGACGGCTACGGACAGTAAACGGACAGGTTTTCGGACAGGGCGCTGGCCGCTCTTGCAGTGCCGTTGGCGATCCCGATGCGTCCGGGTCAGAGTCGCGTCGCGGTGAGAACGGGAAGGTCGTCACCCGCCGCGTAAGCTGCCGACTCGCGCTCGACGAGTCGGCCGTCGCGCCGCTCGGCGAGGCGAGCCCGGATCAGAATGACGAGCGTGATCGGGCCGTTGACGAGGAACTTCAGTGCGTTCCAGATGAACAGCAGCACGAGCAGGTTCAGCCACCCCGGCCCGCCATCGGCGATCCAGACGGTCAGCAGCCACGCGCCGAGCAGGTACGGCACGGCGATCAGCATGGCGGGCACACCCCACTTCAGTCCGCGGCGCGTCCGCAGCGCGTTGAGCAGGATGTTCGTCGGCATGTACGTCCGCAGGAACAGCCGAACCCGGATGCTGAGATTCCAGAACAGTCGGAGCATGATGTCCGCCTCCTGAGAGGGTGCGTAGCTCCGCCGAGGAGGTAGATCATGTGGTGAGCGTCCGAGGGGACCGTCGCAAGCGACCTAGAAATCGTGGCTACTACCTCGACACCCAGGGTAAGCCCGACCTCGGACACACGGAAGGTTCCGCGCCAAGTCACTCTGCGAGGAGGACAACGGCCGGGAGGAGCGGCGGCCGAACCTCATCAGCTCGGAGCCCGTCAGCTGAGGGTGTCGACCCAATCGTTCATCGAAGTGCTCACGACGTTGCCAGTGTGGACCGTCCCGAGGCCGTTCACATATCGAGAAGTCAACAGTGCCTTGTTGTGGTCGTTGAGATTCTGCTCGAAGACGCCGCCTACGAAGATCGGATCGGCCCACCCTCTGCCTGCTTCGTGTGCCAGGTGAGCGGCGCGGTTGACGACGTCGCCCATGTAGACGACATCGTTGATTCCGCTGCCGCTGAATCCCGCCTTGATCATGAGCACTCGGCCGTAGTCGACGCCGATGCCGATCTTCAGGGGGTCGATCCCCTTCTTCGCGTAGTGGTGGTTGAGGAGCTTGATGAGTGTGTTCGCCTGATAGGCAATGCCAAACACATCGTCGATGTGCGTCTTCTGCGTGGTCTTGTACACAGCCCAGACGCAGTCCCCAACGATATTCACTTCCCGAACGTACAGATCGGAGTTCAGCACCGCCACCATCTCAGAGATGAACGCGCGATATATCTTCGCGAGAATCGGACGCTTGTGCTTCGCGGTGAGCCCAGAAGAGTCTCGGATGTCGATGAAGACCGCCGAGCACATTCCATAGAACCCGTTCGTGAACGTGAGCTTGTCCCGATCGGGCAGCCCGTCGACCTCCTCGAAGCTTCCTGCGGGCTGATCCAGGATCGCCTTGATCCGGTCGGAACTGCTCGTGTAGCTGTACGCCTTGTAGTTGCCGTCCATGTTCCCGTCCTCAGATGCTTTCAATCCCGACGATGATTGCGACCGCCGCGACGCACGCGCCAGCCGCTAGCGCCGACCGGATCGCCCATTTCACGTACTTCGCCTTGAGCGTCGCGATCTTTGCGTTCGCGTGGACCTGATCAGCGAGGTCCCGGACGAGTTCGCGCGGATCCGCTGTCAGCGTGCCCAGCACTTCCGTGTAGCCGGGACGGTCGCCTTTGAAATGTCGGGCGATGCTTGCGAAGAAGACGCGATTGATTGCTTCGGGGGCAGCGTCCTTGTCGTTGACGCGCGGAGTCAGAGTCCAGCCGCAGAGCGCCGCGGTCAGCACCAGGAGCGCGCACGCAGCGACGACAATCACATCGAAGATGAGAGAGCGCTGCGTGAACTCCCTGACGAGGTTGAACAGCATCGTGCCGAGAACACCAACGAAAGCGAGAGTCACCCCTGCCTTGGCGTCCGAGTGTCCCGCGTCAAGTAGTTGGCAGGATTTCTTCGCGTTGAAAGGTCGGGGTTGTCGGGTCGGCGAGGCCGAGGTGGACCTCGAGGGGGCGGTTCCAGGCGAGTGCTTCGTGGGGGCGGGTTTCGTTG
>NZ_JYIY01000031.1 GCF_000956535.1 Microbacterium ginsengisoli
GGCGAGGACCGGCCGCGCGGACGGGACGATCGCGTCGGGCGCGCCGAGCGCGACCACGGCGACCCCCAGGCCGAGCGCGCCCAAAGTCCACCAGAGGGCGGCGCTCTCGACGGCGTCGCGCCGTCGGCGCATGCCGCTCCTCGCGGTGGGCCGGCGCTCGCCCGTCTCGACGACGGTGAGGACCGCGCCGTCGTCGAGGTCGCCGATCGGCGACCCCGGGGCGAGCTGTCTTCCGCCCCGGCCGAGGAGCGTCTGGCGGGCAGGGTCGAGGTCGATGCGTGCAGCGTGCAGCGCGTCGGCGAGCGTGCGGTCGATCGGCACGGAGAGATCGTGACGGGACGTCGCATCGATCACGGCTATGCGCCGCCTCTCGATGACGGGGCGGGTCACTGAGCGGGGTCTCTCGACGGCGTGCCGAGCTCGGGTTCGCGGGCCGCAACGCGTCGCCTCGCCGGATCGGTCATGGTCTCAGCCGTTCCGGAAGAGCTTGGCCGAGGCGCGGTCGGACTCGACGTACCCGGCCGACATCTGATCGGCCGCGCGGGCGATGCGCTCGAGCAGATCCCGCATCTCGGAGAAGGTCGCGCTCCACGAGCGCTGCGCCCGCTGGTAGGCGGATCGGGCATCGCCGTCCCAGCTCGCCTCCAGCCGACCGACCTCCTGCTCCAGGCCGGCGAGGATCGCGCCGATACGGGCGCTCTCCGTGCGCAGCTCCGCCGCGCTGACCTCGAGAGCGAGCGGGTCGACCGAGAAGTCGTGCATGTCAGCTTCCGCCCATCATGGTGCCGAGGCCCGAGATGGTCTGCTGGTGCGCGTCCTCCGTGGCGGCCTGATCGCGTTCGGTCCCGCGCAGCGCCCCGTCGAACTCGACGAGTACGGCGGTGAGGCGTTGCGCATCCGCGCTCCACGTCGACACCAGCGACTGGAACGCCGTCGCCGCGCCTCCCTGCCAGTACGCGCTCAGCTGGTCGAGTTCGCCTCGCACGCGACCGATGCTGTCGACGATGTCGGCCCGCGCGCCCGATACGGCTTCCGCACCGCGCCGCAGCGCGCCTTCGGTGGCGCTGATCGATCCGGTCATGACTCCTCCTGTGATCGATTCATCGACGGTGACGAGACGGATGCCGGTGGCCGCGGCATCCCCTCATCGGCGAGGCGGTGATCGCCGACCGGACGCCCGCGATCACCGCCCGAACGTCAGAGCGAGAATCGGCCTGCCGACGACTTGTCGGATGACACGTAGCCCTGCGAGATCTCGGTGGTCTTGGCGGAGATCTGCTCGAGCAGGGTGTTGAGCGCGGTCAGCGACTGCGTCCATTTGCGCTGTGCGGTGTCGTAGGCGGTCTGCGCCTCACCGTTCCACGAGGCGCGGAGCTTGCCGACCTCGTTCTCGAGCTGTTCCAGCTGAGCCTTGATTCCGTTGGCGCCGGTGCGGATCTGCCCGGCGAGGGCGACGACCTGCTCGGGCTTGACGGACATCGACTGCATGATGACTCCTCCTACTCTCTGCCGACGCGTGCGTCAGCTGCCCATGATCGACGAAAGACCGGAGATGGTCTGCTGGTGGGACTCTTCTGTCGCCGACTGGTCGCGCTCGGTGCCGGTCAGGGCCGACTCGAGCGTCACGAGCACCTCGTTCAGCTTGCGTGTCTCGTCGTCCCATCGGGTCATGAGCTGGGTGTACGCGACGGCGGCCGCGCCGGTCCAGAAGCCGCGCACCTGCTCGATCTCGCCACGGACGAACTTCACCTGCTGGTCGATGCCGGCCTTCGCGGTGTTCACTGCCTCGGCTCCGCGCTTGAGCGCGCCTTCCTCGGCGGAGATCACATCTGCCACGTCAACCCCCTTCATTCATTGACTGGATCGGAGTGGGGCTCCCGTGCGGTGGTCGTCACCGTGATCGAGCGCCTCGGGTCCGACGGTAGCCATCGGCCCCCGCGCACGGGGCCCGATCCGGCCATTGTGGATAGTTCGTGGATGAGAGTTCTGTCATCTGGATCCGGCTCCTCGCAGTCATCCCCAGGCGCATTCGAGGGCTTCCACGCCGCGGCTACACTGGCGGCGTCGTGCGCGGGCACGACGGATGACGGCAACGAGGGGGAGCGCACCGGTGAGTCAGAGCGTCGTCGCCTCGCGGGCTCTCGTGCGCGTGTCGGTGCAGTGCGAGGGCCGCCGGCTCGACATCGGCATCCCCGCTCAGCTGCCGCTCATCGAGCTGATGCCGGGCTTCGCGCGCAGTCTCGGCGTGCTCGATCCGACCATGACGCACGCGGGCTATGCGCTGCAGCGCGCGGACGGCACGGTGCTCGACGTCGCGCGCGGGGCGACGGAGCAGGGTGTCGACGACGGAGACCTGCTCACGCTCGCCCGCGGCGGTCTGCTCGCTCAGCCGCGCGTCTACGACGACATCGTCGAGGCTGTGATCGACGCGACCAGTTCACAGCACAGACCCTGGTCGCCCCAGGACAACGCACGCACGGCGCTCGCCGCGTCCCTCACGCTGCTCGGTGTGTGCGCGGCGCTGCTGCTCGCAGCTGGCCCCGGGCTGGGTCTCGGTGCGATCGTCGCCGCGGGAGGCGCGGTCGTGCTCGTCGCCGTCTCCGCCGTGGTCGGCCGCCTCGGCCAGAGCGAGGCGGGGCACGGCCTCGGCATCGCCGCGGCCCTCTTCGGTGCTCTCGCCGGATTCCTCGCGGTGCCGGGGACGGAGATCTGGACGTGGCCCCTCGCGGCCGCGGGACTCGGTGCGGTCGTCATCGGCGGCGCCTCACTCGCCTTCCAACCCGACCGCCCCGAGATCCAGCTCGCCCCCCTCGTCGCGGGCGCCGCGGTCGGCGTCACCGCGACGCTCGCCGCCGTGCTGCCGGTGGACGCGGTCGCCGTCTACGCGGTGATGGTCGCGGTCGTGGCGACGCTCGGCAACGGGCTTCCCTGGCTCGCCCTCAGTTCGACGCGCATCCGGGTCATCTCGCCCCAGAGCGACGCCGAGGTGTTCGCCGCGCCGACACCGATCGACGGTGACGACGTTGCGCGGCGCATCGCGGCGGGCCATCGCGTGCTCGTCGCGAGCCGTCTCGCGCTGGGCATCGTCGCGCTCGCCGCGACACCGCTCGTGGCGGCCGCGAACGCGGCCGGCGCGGCGCTGTGCGCACTCGCGTTCCTCGGCATGATGTTCCCGTCGCGCCAGTCCTACGCGCGCAGCGCGGTGTTCGCGATCATGGCGCTCGGCACCGTCGGCCTCGCCGTCACGGGTATCACGGTGACCGTCGGCCAGCCGGCGCTTCGCCTCGTCCTCCTCGTCGCGCTCATCATCGCCACCGCGGTCGTCGTGACGATCACGGTGCTCGCGCCGCGCGCGCGCACCCGGCTCGCACGGGTCGCCGACACGATCGAGCTGATCATCCTGGCGGTGCTGCTGCCGCTCGGGGTGATCGCCGGCGGATGGGTCTGACCGCGTGGCGACCAAGAGCGACCTGATCGAGGCGCAGAACTTCTCGCGCCGCCGCCTGCTCACGGCGTTCACGAGCGGTGCCCCCGAGGGGAAGGAGCTCGAGCCCGCCGCGCCTCTGCGCGCCGTCATCGCCGCGATCGCCCTCACCGCCGCGGTCGTGCTCGCCGGAGTGTTCTACGGGCTCATCCAGCCGGGGCTCCCGAGCGGCTGGCAGAACGGCAAGCTCATCATCGCGAAGGACACCGGCGCGCGCTACGTCACCGTCGACGGCGTGCTGCACCCTGTGCTCAACACCGCCAGTGCGCGTCTGCTGATGCCGGCCGGGCAGTTCGACGTCATCAACACGAGTCAGTCGAACCTCGCCGACATCCCCCTCGGCTCGACCGTCGGCATCGTGGGCGCGCCCGATCAGGTGCCTGCGGCATCCGCTCTCATCGACACCGGCTGGACGGCCTGCCTCGCCGACGCCGCCGGCATCGCCGTACAGCTCGGCGAGGCACCGGCGGCCACCGCGACAGACCGGGCCATCGTGGTCGACGCGGCCGGCGGCCGGTACGTCGTCGCAGGCGGGACGAGTCACCTCGTGGATGCCGCGTCGGGCGACGCCGTGCTGCGCGCCGCCGGGATCGCGGCGAGCACGCCGCGCGCGGTGAGCGTCGACTGGCTCAATCTCTTCACTCCGGGGGCCCCGCTTGCTCCACTGACCGTGACGGACGCGGGCGACCAGGTGCTTGGCACGACCCTGCGCGTCGGGGACGTCATCCACTACTCGGGAAGCGCCGAGGACGATCGCTTCCTGGTGCAGTCGGATCACACTCTCGCCCCGCTCAGCCCGCTCGCGTGGCAGCTGTACCAGCTCGGCAGCGGGGCGAAGGCCACCGACGTGAAGGACGTTCCCCAGTCGGTGAGCTCGGGACTCCCGACCGCGAAGGAGCCGGCGGGCGGCGCCGACTGGCCCGCCGCGGGATTCACCCCCCTCGACGCGGCGTCGCGGCCCTGCGCGCTGCTCGCGAGCGACGGACAGGCGACGCGCACCGTGCTGGCCGCCCGCGCCGCGAGCCTGCCGGCTCCGGCGGGAGTGAGTGTCGCCGCCGGTCACGGTGCGCTCGTCAACGCCGCCGGGCGCGGCGATCAGTCGAGCGGCCTCGACACCCTCATCGACGCGACCGGCACCGCCTACGCGCTGCCGGGCGCCACCGAGCAGACCCTCCAGCGTCTCGGCTACCAGGCGACCGACGTGACGACGGTCACCAAAGCCTGGATCCCGTTCTTCCTCACCGGGCCGGCGCTGACCGAGTTCGGGGCCGGCGGGGGCACCGAGGGGCAGCAGCTCTCGCCGAGCCCGACGGCGACCGAGGTCCCGTGACGGCGGGCCGCGGCATCCGTGCGGTCGTCGGCGTCGCGCTCGGAGCGGCGCTGCTGGCCGCGGCGACGCCCGCGGCGGCGATGGGACGAACGGATGCCGCGTTGGCGCGCCCGCTCGCGACCGACACCGGGGAGTGCACCGCCTCGACGCGCATAACCGACCCGGTGAAGGCGCTCGGCGTGCTGCAGAGCGGCGATGCCTGGCAGATCACGCAGGGCGCGGGAGTCACCGTCGCCGTCGTCGACTCGGGGGTCGCGGCGAACCCGCACCTCGATGGCGCGATGGCCGGCGCGATCGACCTCGTCGGTGACGGCGCCGGTGCGAACGCGGACCTCAACGGCCACGGCACCGCGATCGCAGGTCAGATCGCCGCGCGCCCCCTCGACGGCTCCGGTGTCGAAGGCCTCGCCCCGGCGGCGCGCATCCTGTCCGTGCGGGTGTTCGCCGGCACCGAGTCCGACCAGGTGAAAGCGGATTTCGGCCCCTCGGTCGCCCGTCTCGCCGCGGGCATCCGCACCGCCGCCGACAACGGCGCGCAGATCATCAACGTCTCGATGAGCACCGCGACCGATGACCCCGGTCTGCGGGATGCGGTGGCATACGCGGCATCCCGGGGCAGCCTCGTCGTCGCGAGCTCGGGAAACCGCGACAACCAGCTCGCCATCGAGGAGAATGCCGCCGACGGTGCGCGCTACCCGGCGGGCGATCCGGGGGCCGTCGGCGTCGCGGCGACCGACCTCAGCGGTGTCGTGACGGACGCGAGCATCCACGGGCCGCACGTCGCCCTGGCTGCGCCCGGCCAGGACATCCTCACCACCTCCACCCAGGGCGGCGACTGCATCTACGTCTCCGACAAGCCCGCCACGAGCTTCGCGACCGCCTACGTGTCGGCTGCGGCGGCGCTCGTCGCCGCGGCCTACCCGCAGGAGACGCCGGCTCAGTGGGCCTATCGCCTCGAGGTGACCGCTGTGCGCGCGAATCCCGACCAGCGCACGGATGCCGCGGGATGGGGCACGATCCAGCCGTACGAGGCGCTCGTGATGGTGCCGGGTGCGGGCGTACGCGGGCCGGTGAGCCCTTTCGTGTCGGCGGAGCCGGTCGTCAGCGAGACGCCCTCCGCCGCGGTGAGCGTCACCGCCCGGCCCCCCGCGAACAGCGAGGCGGTGTTCGTCGGGGTGATCATCGCGGTCCTGGTCGCTGCCGCGCTCGCGATCGTCGGCACCCTCGCGGTGCTGCGCGGACGGCGGTGTGCCGGACCACACGAGCGGACGTCGTCGCTTCCGGCAGCACACGCGAGCCACGGGCTCTACGGAGATCCGCCGGGCGGGCGGTGATCGGCGGCATCCGCCGGATCGCGTCAGCGGCCCGGTTCGAGTCGCAGCGCCATGTCGCCGAGGCGGAACTCGCCCGTGATCTCGGCCACCGTGTGCGCGGCCAGCGACTGCACGGATCCGCGGGCGTCGACGAGGCTCGTGCCGTTCGTCGACCCGATGTCGCTCAGTGACCACCGGCCCGCGATGAGGCGCAGCGCGGCGTGCTGCGTCGACACCGTGCGGGTCGCGTCCGCGATGGCGAGGTACTGCACCCCGGCCTCGTCACCGGACGGATGACGCCCGATGATGACCCGATCGGACGCCACCGCGTACCGCTCCCCGTCGGCGGTGACGATCCACCAGGCGGCCGCCGTCGTTCCGTCGCCGGGTGCCACGGAACGCCGCGAGCGTCGGCGGAGCGGCAGATCGGCGACGTCGGTGGGGAGCACCGACGGCAGGTCGTGCGAGGCGGGAACCGCGTCGACCACCTCGGCGGCAGCTTCGGATGCGGGAGGTGTCTGGGCGGCGGGAGCCGCGACCGTCGGCACCCCGGCGGCGTGCGCCCGCGGGGTGCCGGCGGGGGCGAGCGGAGTGGCGCCGGGGGCAGCGAGCGGCGAGCCCCCGGGGGGAGCGGGGAGGCGAGCGGCATCGGCCGCCGGCACACGCTCGCCGATCAGGCCGACCATCACCGCGGGCGTGTCATCGTCCTCGTCGTCGGTAGGGGTGCGTACTTCGGCGGGTGGGAGCGGGGCGCGGGCGCCGACGACCATCGCCCAGACCGGTGGGAGGAGGGCGCCGATCACCGTCGTGCCGACGCCGAGTCCGAAGCGGGCACCGACGCGGTGTACCGCCCTCACGTGTACGACGTAGCCGTAGACGTTCACGACCGGGACGAATGCGAGCACCGCGAGCGCCGGCTCGAACCGGGCCAGGCGCAGCAGCTCGGCCTCGTTGCCCACCGGGATCCAGGCCCGCCAGCCGTCCGCGTCGACCGCTCGGAAGACCCGCGACAGCCCCGCCGCGTACCACGCGTGCAGGGTCGCGGCCACGACGACGAGCGTCGCGACGATCACGACCGCGACGACGAGGGAGCCCGCGGCATCCGTCATGTCTCTCCCCCCGATCAGCGTCCGGCGCGCTCGACGTTACCGGGCGCGATGCCCCCGAACGGCACTGTGCACAGGCCGAACGGCGGATGTCTCGACCCGCGACCCCGCTGCGCGCGGAGCCGGCGCGACGTAGCGTGGGGGCATGAGCCTCGAACGCCCCGTCACCCCCGACCCGTACCCGCTGCTGCCCGCCGTGCCGGCCTTCACCGTCACGAGCGCCGACATCACCGACGGCGCCCCGCTCGACGACGCGCAGGTCGCCGAGTTCGGCAACACCTCGCCGCAGCTCGCCTGGTCGGGCGCCCCCGAGGGCACCCAGTCGTACGTCGTGACGTGCTACGACCCCGACGCGCCCACCCCGTCGGGGTTCTGGCACTGGATGCTCGTCGATCTTCCTGCCTCGGTGACCTCGCTCGAGCGCGGCGCCGCGGCGGCCGCGCTGCCGGAGGGTGCCTTCCATCTGCGCAACGACGCCGGCCAGCCGGGATTCATGGGTGCCGCGCCGCCTGCCGGCGACCAGGTGCACCGCTACTTCTTCGTCGTGCACGCGGTCGGGGCGCCGACCCTCGGCATCGACGCGGATGCCTCACCCGCCGTCGCCTCGTTCCAGCTGGCGTTCCAGACCCTCGGCCGCGCGATCATCCACGGCACGTACGCGCACTGACCGGCGGCATCCGTGCCCGTCGGCGGCGCGGCACGCGGTCCGGCGGTCCGGCGGTCCGGCGGCCGCCGGTCGCCGCCCGAGCCGGCCGAGGTCGGTGAGACGGCACGTTGCGCGACGCGTGCGCGGCCGTGCGCCGCGCAACGTGCCGTGCGACAGCGCGCGGTGCTGCTG
>NZ_JYIY01000032.1 GCF_000956535.1 Microbacterium ginsengisoli
GCCGGGGCACCGTGCGCGATCTCCGGAGAAATCGGGTCGGAGGCGGTCGGCAGCCCAGCAGACGGCGAATTCTCCGGAGTTACGGCTCGCGCCTCCGCGGCCGGCACGGCGGCGACCGCCGCGACCGAGGGGGCCGCGGCATCCGTCACCGCGACGGCCGCGTCGATCGGGGCCTCGCCCGCGGGCGGCCAGGGGTCGCCACCGGGCGTGCGCGGCAGCCCGCGGCGCACCGTGCGAGCGTAGGTCGCCACGCTCAGGCCTTCCGCGCCTCGAGGGCGCTGATCAGCTGGGGCACGACCGTGAACACGTCGCCGACGATACCGAAATCGGCGATGTCGAAGATCGGGGCGTCGCCGTCCTTATTGATCGCGACGATCGTCTTGGCGGTCTGCATACCGGCCTTGTGCTGGATCGCCCCGGAGATGCCGAGCGCGATGTACAGCTGCGGCGAGACCGACACCCCGGTCTGGCCGACCTGGTACGACTGGGGCACGTAGCCGGCATCGACGGCCGCGCGGGAGGCGCCGACCGCCGCGCCCAGCACATCGGCGAGCTGGTCGACGAGCGCGAAGTTCTCGCCCGAGCCGATGCCCCGGCCGCCCGAGACGACCTTGGCGGCGCCGCGCAGCTCGAGCCGGCTCGAGGTGGACTGCGCCGGCTCGACGGCGGTGACGGATGCCGCGGCCTTACCCGATGCGGCGACCTCGAGGGCGATGCTCTGGAAGGTCTGCGCCTCGGCGCGCGCATCGATCGCGCCCTGACGCACCGTGATGACCGGCGCGCCGAACGTGGCGGCCGAGTCGACGTTGTACGCGCCGCCGTAGACGGAGTGGTGGGCGACCACGCCCTCGGCGTCGCGCGAGACGCCGACCGCGTCGACGGCGAGCGCCGAGCGGGTGCGGGCGGCGAAGCGGGCGGCGGCGTCGCGGCCGTCGAGCGAGTGGGAGACGAGCACGGCGTCGGGCTGCACGAGCGCCGCGGCGGCGGCGAGGGCGTCGGCCACCTGCACCCCGACGGTGTCGGGGGTGGTCGGCACGGAGAGCACCGCGGTCGCCCCGAGAGCGGCGGCATCCGCTGCCAGTTCGGCGTTCTCGTGCACGACGAGCGCGACGGGGCTGCCCACCTGGGCGGCGGCGCCGAGGAGTCCGGCGGACGAGCTGGCGAGCTGACCCGACGGGGTCACGTCGAGCAGCACGAGGATGGTGTCGGGCGCGAAGTCGGTCATCGTCGTCTTCCTCAGGCCAGTCGGTTCGAGATCAGGTATTCGGCGAGCTTCGTGCCGGCGTCGCCCTCATCGACGATCTTGGTGCCGGCCGCGCGGGCGGGCTTCTCCGAGATCGCGATGACGATCGATCGGGATGCCGCGGCATCCGTCGCGTCGACGTCGAGGTCCGCGAGGCTCCAGGTCTCGTACGGCTTCTTCTTGGCCGCCATGATGCCCTTGAAGTTCGGGAAACGGGCGTCGGGCAGGCGCTCGGTGATGGAGATGACGGCGGGCAGGGTCGCCGAGACCGTGGTGGTCGCGCCGTCGATCGCCCGCTCGCCGGTGACGACGCCGTCGCCGATCTCGACCGTGCTGAGGCTGGTGGCCGCCGGCACGTCGAGCAGCTCGCCGAGCATCGAGGCGATGACACCGCCCGAGCCGTCGGTCGACTGGTTTCCGGCGATGACGAGGTCGAAGCCCGCCTTGCGCACGGCGGCGGCGAGCACCTCGGCGGTGAGGCCGAGGTCTGCGCCGAGCAGGGCCTCATCGACGACCTGCACGGCCGACGCCGCCCCCATCGCGAGGGCCTTGCGCACCGACGCGGTGGCCGACTCGGGGGTGACCGAGAGCACGACGACCTCGGTGCCCGGGTTCTTGTCGGCGTAGCTCAGCGCGACCTCGAGGGCACGCTCACCGATCTCGTCGATGACCGCATCGCTCGCGGCGCGATCCGCGAGCCCGGTCTCGAGAGACAGCTTGCGGTCACCGTAGGTGTCGGGGACTTCTTTGACCAGCACGACGATCTTCACGGGGCACTCCTTACGCCATCGCAGAGTCTAACGGAATCACGGCGAACGATGACACTGAGTCTCACCGATGATGGAACTCGGGCGCACGCTTCTCGCGGAAGGCGGCCATGCCCTCCTTCTGGTCCTCAAGCCCGAACAGCGAGACGAACACCCGGCGCTCGAACCGCAGTCCCTCGGTCAAGGTCGACTCGCGCGCGACGCGCAGCGCCTCCTTCGCTGCGTAGACGACCGGCAGCGACTTCGCCGCGATCTCGTCGGCGACCGTCTGAGCCACCTCGAGCAGCTCGGCGGCGGGAACGACCCGGGAGGCGAGGCCCGCACGTTCCGCCTCGACCGCGTCGATCGTGCGCGCCGTGAGCACGAGATCGGCCGCCTTGTACGCGCCGACCGCGCGCGGCAGCCGCTGCGTGCCGCCGAGGCCCGGAATCACGCCCAGGTTGATCTCAGGCTGCCCGAAGCGGGCGGTGTCGGCCGCGAGGATGATGTCGCACGTCATCGCGAGCTCGCACCCGCCGCCGAGGGCGAAGCCCGCGACCGCCGCGACGAGCGGGGTGCGCAGCTGCGAGAGGCGCTCGAGTCCCGCGAAGGGGTTCCCCTGCTCCATCTCCAGCGGCGTCTTGTCGGCCATCTCCTTGATGTCGGCGCCGGCGGCGAAGGCCCGCTCGGAGCCGGTGATGACGATGCATCCGATCTCCTCGTCGGCGTCGAAATCGGATGCCGCGGCCCCCAGCTCGCTCGCGAGCCGGGCGTTCAGCGCGTTGAGCGCCTGCGGGCGGTTCAGGGTGATCCACCCGACGCGCCCCCGGCGCTCCACCAGGATCGTCTCGTACTCGGCCATGGGTCCTCCCGTCTGCGGGGCACCCTCATCGGTGCGCGCACCTTCGATCCTGCCGCGCCGAACGTGGGATGGCGAGCGCCGATGAGCCATCGATGAGATGGTGCGGAATCGGGTCTCCGAAACCTGTGAACGAACTGATAGCGCAAGCCCCTATGATCGGCGCGATCGCGTGGGGCGGTTGTTGGGCATCAGCTTGTCCGTTCGCGACGGGGGTCGCGAAAGAGCGCGGCGGGGGCCGCACAAAGGGGTGGAACTCATGACTCGCAAGAGTGTCATGGGCTCGGTCGTCGCGCTCGGCGCGCTACTGGCTCTCTGATCGCGGCGGCGCCCATCGTGGCCGCGCCCGCACTGGCGCAGAACGCGGCGCCGTACCGGGATTGCACGGCGTTGCCGCCCAATCTCGTCGACAACTGCGGCTTCGAACAGGCGCCCGTCGGCGACGAGATCGTGCCGGGATGGGGAGTCACCTTCGGCGACGGATCGGAGCCGGCGCTCACGCTCGGCCCGACGACCGAGCTCCCGCATTCGGGCAGCGGGGTGCTCGTCTTCCAACCGGCGGGCGGGAACGACCCCGACACGGTCACGCAGTCGCTGCCCCACCTGCAGCCGTCGAGCACCTACCAGTTCGGCGTCTGGTGGTACGGCGGTGTTGTGACTCCGGAGTCCATCCCGGACAGTTCCGGCACCTTCGACGCCTACGTCGACGGGGTCGTCGGAGGCACGCAGTACGCCGTCAAGAAGACGAGCGAGGACACCTACGCTCCCGGGTGGAGCTTCAGCATGGTCAACTTCACGACCGCCGCCAGCGGCACGCCGCGCATTGTGCTGTCCGCCTCGGGGGCATCGACCTACGTGCGCGTCGACGACGTCGCAGTCGCCCAGGTGCCGTCGGCGCCTGTCGCGCCGACGAACGTCAGCGCGACAGCCGGCGATGCGTCCGCGACTGTCTCCTTCCACGCGCCCGCGAACACGGGCGGGCTTCCGATCACGGCGTACACAGTGACGTCCTCGCCCGGAGGATTGACGAGTGTCGGATGCACCAGCTCCCCCTGCACGGTGAGCGGGCTGACCAACGGCACACCGTACACGTTCACCGTCACTGCCTCGAACCTCGCAGGCACGAGTCCCGCCTCGAGCGCCTCGTCGTCGGTCACACCGGCGGCTGAGCAGTCGATCACTTTCGCGCAGCCGGAGACCCAGACCTACGGCACCCCGTTCACGGCGGTGGCCACGTCGGACTCCGATCTGCCGGTGACCTTCTCCAGCACCACGGACGCCGTCTGCACCGTCACCCTCTCGGGCGTCACGACGTTCCACGCGAACGGCACGTGCACGATCGACGCGGACCAGGCCGGTAACGACGCGTTCCTTCCGGCGACGACGGTCGAGCGCAGCTTCCAGGTGGACCCGGGCACGCCGGGCGCCCCGACCATCACCTCGGTGACCACGGCGTCGGGGTCCGTCACGGTGTCGTTCACTCCGCCGACCGAGACCGGCGGCAGCCCGATCGTCGGATACCTCGTCTCCGCGGGCCAGCGCTCCCAGGAATGCGATGCGTCCCCGTGCACCGTCAGCGGGCTCGTGAACGGATCCGCCTACGAGGTCTCGGTCGCCGCCCAGAACGAGCTGAACACCGGCCCCGCCGCGCAATACGAAGGAACCGTGACTCCGCTCGCCACGCAGACGATCGAGTTCGCGAACCCGGGCAGCCTTCCGTTCACGATGACGGCCAATCTCATGGCTCGAGCCACCTCGGACCTTCCGGTGACGTTCACGACACTCACCCCGGACGTGTGCACGGTGACCCGTGCGGGCGGACTGACTCCCGTGAGCGCGGGCGACTGCACCATCGCCGCGCACCAGGACGGCGATGACGCGACGGCGCCTGCTCCCGAGGTGGATCAGACGTTCTCGATCACGGCCGTCGCCTCCGACGCCGTGCGGTTGAGCGAGGGCTGGTCCGGCGACACGACCGTGAGCATCGCGTTCGCTCCTCCGGTGAACACCGGCGGCGCGCCGATCCTGTCGTACTCGGTGACCGCTCGCGGCGGCACGGCACCCGTCACGATCAGCTGCGCAGGGTCGCCGTGCACGATCACGGGCCTCGTCAACGGCACGGCCTACACCGTCGCCGTCGTCCCGGTGACGTCGGCGGGCAACGGAGCGTCCGTGTTCTACCGCGGGCGGCTCACGCCGCACGGCTCGCAGACGATCTCGGTCGTCGGCGCACCGGAGTCGGGGTACACCGGGACGTCCGTGACCCTCGCGGCCACCGCCACCTCGGGTCTCCCGGTGACGGCGGAGCTGGGCGACGCCGGCGACCCCGGAGCGTGCTCCGTCAGCGGACTCACCATCAGCCTCCTCACTCCCGGCACCTGTGTGGTCGGGCTGATCCAAGCGGGTGACGCGGCCTACAGCCACGCGGTCCCCGTGGTGGTGTCGATCGTCGTCACCACCGCACCGGCGTCGGCGCTCACCGTCCCCTCGGGCCCGGTGACGACGGGCAGCGACCAGACCTTCACCGCGTCCGGGCTGCTGCCCGGAACCGATGCGACGTTCGTGCTGCACTCGAACCCCATCGTGCTCGGTACCGTCACGGTCTCGTCCACCGGTGTCGCGACGCTCACGACCGCGCTCCCCTCGGGCGTGACGGGGTCGCACACGGTGATCGTGACGGGAACCTCGGCCGACGGCACCGCGGTGACGCTGTCCCAGGGCATCACCATCGCCGACCCGGCCGCGACGCTCCCGCGCACCGGCGCTCCGGACCTCTCGGGGCTGCTCGTCCTCGCCGGGGCAGCGCTGCTCGTCCTCGCCGGGGCAGCGCTGCTCGTCCTCGCCGGGGCAGCGCTGCTCGGCGGCGCCGTGCTGCTGTTGATGACGCGCCGGCGACGAGCGCACTGATGACATGACGAGGGGGTGGATGCCGCGGCATCCACCCCCTCGTCATGTCCACGTCAGTCGGCGGACTCCGCCTCGCGGCTCGCCGCCGCACGGTCGGCCGCCGAGGCGACGTAGCCGTCGATGTGCCGCTCGTCGGGACCGTTGTAGGCCGAGAGCGGACGGATGAGCGCGTTGGCGGCGGTCTGCTCGATGATGTGAGCCGTCCAGCCCACGATGCGCGCCGCGACGAACAGCGGCGTGAAGGTGAGGGTGTCGAAACCGATGAGGTGATAGGCCGGACCCGACGGGTAGTCGAGGTTCGGGTAGATGCCCTTGCGGGCCACGAACTCGCTCTCGAGAGTGTCGTAGAGCGCGGCGAGGTCACGGGCGTCGTAGTACTCCACGAGGTCGTCGAGGGCGGCCTTCATGGTCGGCACCCGCGAGTCGCCCTTCTTGTAGACCCGGTGCCCGAAGCCCATGATCTTGCGCTTCGCGGCGAGGGCCTCGTCGAGCCACGGGCCGACGTTGTCTGCCGTGCCGACCTCGTCGAAGATGTGCATGACGGCCTCATTGGCCCCGCCGTGCAGGGCGCCCTTGAGCGCACCGATCGCACCGACGACCGCCGAATAGAGGTCGGAGGTGGTCGACGTGATCACCCGTGAGGTGAAGGTCGAGGCGTTGAACGAGTGCTCCGCGTACAGGATCATCGACACGTTGAACGCCTCGACGACGATGTCGGCCGGCTCTTCGCCGAACGTCATCCACAGGAAGTTCGCCGCGTAGCCGAGGTCGTCCCGCGGCGGCACCGGCTGCTGACCGCGGCGGCGGCGCTGGTCGTAGGCGACGATCGCGGGGATCTTCGCGAACAGCAGCTGCGCCTTGGCGAGGTCGGCGGCGGGCGAGTTGTCGGATGCCGCGGCATCCTGCGCACCGAGGACCGACACCGCTGTGCGCACGACGTCCATCGGGTGGGACTCGAGCGGCAGCAGGTCGATCACCGTCTTCACGTCGGCGTCGAGCCCGCGGTGCGTGCGCTCGAACCCCTCGAATGCGGCGAGGGCCGCGGCATCCGGCAGATCGCCGTTCCACAGCAGCAGGGCGACGGACTCGAACGACTGGGTCGCCGCGAGCTCCTGCACCGGGTAGCCGCGGTACAGCAGGCTGTTGGTGTCGGGGTTGACCTTGCTGATCGCGGTGTAGTCGACCGTGACCCCGGCGAGGCCCTTCTTGATCTCGATCTCGGACATGTCTGCTCCTTCGCGGACGTCAGCGGGTGATCTGGAAGTTGAACACCGAGGTGTCGAAGTGGTTGTACTCCTCGTAGTCCACCAGGTCGTAGAGGTCGGCGCGATGCTGCATCTCGCCGAGCTTCGACGTGAGGTGGCCGTCGTCGACGAGGGTGTCGAGCGCACGGCCCGCGGCACCCATGGCGATGCGCAGCAGCGACACCGGCCAGATGACGATGTTCACTCCCACGTCCCGCAGCTGGTCGACGCTGAACAGGTCGCTCTTGCCGAACTCGGTCATGTTGGCGAGGATCGGCACGTCGACGGCGTTGCGCACCGCCTCGAACTCGCCGAGGTCGCGCATCGCCTCGGGGAAGATCGCGTCGGCCCCGGCGTCGACGAGCGCCTTGGCGCGGTCGATCGCGGCATGGAGCCCCTCGACGGCACGGATGTCGGTGCGCGCCATGATGAGGAAGTTCGGGTCACGACGGGCATCGGATGCCGCGCGGATGCGCTTGATCGCGGTGTCCTGGTCGACGACCGCCTTGCCGTCGAGGTGACCGCACCGCTTCGGGTTGATCTGGTCCTCGATGTGGGTGCCGGCGATGCCGGCGTCCTCGAGGGTCTGGATCGTGCGGGCCACGTTCATGGGCTCGCCGAAGCCGGTGTCGGCGTCGATGATCGCCGGCAGCTCGGTCATGCGGGCGATCTGCTGGCCGCGGCCGGCGACCTCGGTGAGGGTCGTGAGACCGATGTCGGGAAGCCCGAGGTCAGCGGAGAGCACCGCACCCGAGATGTAGACGCCCTCGAAGCCCTTGCGCTCGATGAGCCGGGCCGAGAGCGGGTTGAACGCGCCCGGGAACCGCAGCAGCTCGCCGGTGGCCAGCCGCTCGCGGAACAGGCGCCGCTTCTCGGCGGCGGGGGTCTGGCTGTACAGCATCAGAAGAGTCCCTTCGGGGCGGGGGCGGAGGCGAGCACGCCGGGGGCCGCGACGATCGACAGCTCGCGCACCTCGGCCGGGGTCAGCTCGGGCAGGCGCTCGGCGAGGTCGAGGAAGCGCTCGATCTCGTCGGGGGCGAGCACGGGCTCGGCGAGCATCCGGAACTTCGCGACGTAGTCGGGGCGGGTGAAGGGGCGGGCGCCGAGCGGGTGGGCATCGGCCACGGCGATCTCGTCGACGATGGTCTCGCCGTTCGCGAGGCGGATCTCCACGCGGCCGCCGAACGCCTTCTCGTCGGGGTCCTCCGAGTGGTAGCGGCGAGTCCACTCGGCGTCCTCAGCGGTGGTGACCTTGTGCCACAGCGCCACCGTGTCAGGGCGGGCCGCGCGCGCCGGCAGGTAGGAGTCGACGTGGTGCCACGCGGCATCCTGCAGTGCGACCGTGAAGATGTAGGGGATCGAGTGGTCGAGGGTCTCGCGGGAGGCCGCAGGGTCGTACTTCTGCGGGTCGTTCGCGCCCGAGCCGATCACGTAGTGCGTGTGGTGGCTGGTGTGCAGCACGATCGCCTCGATGTTCTCGGGGTCGCGCAGCTCGGGCCGCGCGGTGCCGAGCTTGCGGGCGAGGTCGATCCACGCCTGCGCCTGGTACTCGGCGGAGTGCTCCTTCGTGTAGGAGTCGAGGATGGCCCGCTTCGCCTCGCCGCGGTCGGGGAGCGGCACGTCGTAGGCGGCATCCTTCCCGTCGAGGAGCCATGCGATCACGCCGTCCTCGCCCTCGTAGATCGGCGCCGGGCTGGTCTCGCCGCGCATCGCGCGGTCGACTGCCTCGACGGCCATCTTGCCGGCGAAGGCGGGGGCGTGGGCCTTCCACGTGGAGATCTCGCCCTTGCGGGACTGCCGGGTCGCGGTGGTGGTGTGCAGCGCCTGGCCGACGGCCTGGTAGATCGTCTCGACCGGCAGGCCGAGAAGGGTGCCGATGCCGGCCGCAGCGGAGGGGCCGAGATGGGCGACGTGGTCGATCTTGTGCTTGTGCAGCGAGATGGCGCGCACGAGGTCGATCTGGATCTCGTAACCGGTGGCGATGCCGCGCAGCAGCTGTGCACCGGTCGCGCCGACGTGCTGGGCGACGGCGAGGATCGGCGGGATGTTGTCGCCGGGGTGCGAGTACTCGGCGGCGAGGAAGGTGTCGTGGTAGTCGAGCTCGCGCACCGCGACCCCGTTGGCCCAGGCCGCCCACTCGGGGCTCGTCGTGCGCTCGAGGGCGCAGCCGAAGACCGTGGAACCCGGGCCCGACACGGACACCGGGTGATCGAGCGCCTGCTGGCGGGCCGCACTCACCGGCCCGCGGGTGAGGGATGCCGCGGCCACCGCGGCGTTGTCGATGATGCGGTTGATGATCATGTCGGCCACCTCGTCGGTGACAGCGACCGGGTCGGCGGCGACCTCGGCGATCTTCCAGGCGAGTTGGTCGGTGCGGGGAAGCTCCTCGTCGCTGCGGTAGACGCGGACGTGGTGGGTGACGGTCATGCTGCTCCTTGATGGGCGGGGT
>NZ_JYIY01000033.1 GCF_000956535.1 Microbacterium ginsengisoli
GGTCAGGGTCAACCGGCGGGGCGGGATCAGGCGGGTCGGGTTCCGGGTCGTCCGGCGGCACCGACTACGGTGTCGTCGTCGATCCGGCCGGCGCGCAGGCCTACGCCCGGGGGGCGATAGGGGCGTACGGCTGGGGATCCGACCAGTTCTCGTGCCTCGTGTCGCTGTGGAATCGCGAATCGGGCTGGCGGGCGAACGCCCTGAACCCCTCGAGCGGTGCGTATGGCATCCCGCAGGCGCTGCCGGGCTCGAAGATGGCCACCGCCGGAGCCGACTGGCGCACCAACGGCAACACGCAGATCAACTGGGGCCTCGCCTACATCAGCGCGCGCTACGGCTCCCCCTGCGGTGCGTGGGCGCACTCGCAGGCGACCGGCTGGTACTGAGCCTCAGACGCGGCCTCGCACGCCGTCACCGCCGACCGGAAGGTCGACGTAGTCGTCGTGCTTGGCCGACAACCCGTCCCCCGCGGTGCACCCATGCAGGCGGCGCCAGATCCACGGCAGCGCGTGCCGGCGCAGCCAGCCGTGCGGATCCGGCGCGTCGTCGTCGGCGTGAAGGGCGGCATCGAGCCCGCCGAGCGCCTCGGCATCGGGCACCCCCAGCGCTTCCGCCGCCCGGTACGCGAGGAAGCGGTGGCCGCGGGAGCGCATGTGCACCTTGTCGTCGGCCCACATGTCGAGGTCGCCGAGCGCCGGATGCGCCTCGGTGTCGAGCAGCATCGACCCGGTGTCGCGGGCGATGCGCCGCAGCTCCGAGGCGTAGACGGCGAACCGTCGCGCGAACAGCCGCGCCGCGCGGCGCCGCGGAAGGAAGGGAGTGACCAGCAGCACGTCGACGCCGGCGTCCCGCAGGCGACGCACCTGCGCCTCGAGGCGGGCGGCGAGCGCGAGCGGGTCGGCGCCGTGCCCGACGAGGTCGTTGGCCCCCATGAGGATCGACACGAGGTCCGGGCGCAGGCCGAGGGCTCGGGTGACCTGATCGGTCTCGAGGTCGCGCACGCGGCGGCTGCGCACCGCGAGGTTTGCGAACCGGAACGGCGCGGCGCCCGCCGATCCGTGCGCGAGCAGCATCGCGAGCCGGTCGGCCCAGCCCCGGTACATCCCGGCCGGCATACGGGAGGTGTCGCACAGGCCCTCGGTGATCGAGTCGCCGAGGGCGACGTAGCGGTGCCACGCGATCGGATGCGGCGCGGGGGCCGTGCGTGCGACGGTCTCCGGGCGGATCGCGGCGCGCACGAAGAGCGCGTCATCGATGCGTCGCAGGTCCCGAGCCTCGTCGTAGTGCTGCACGAGCCGGCCGACGAGCGCGCTCCATGTGCGCTCCCTCACGCCTTCGCGCGCCGCCCGGGAGAACGCGCGGCGTTTTGCGTCGTCGCCGACGAGATCCTCGACCCGGGCGCGCAGGTCGCCGAGGTCTCCCGGCCGATAGAGCCAGCCGTCGAGGCTCGAGTGCACGAGGTCCACCGGGCCGCCGCACCCGGTCGCGACGACCGGCACCCCGCTCGCGAGCGCCTCCTGGATGGTCTGACCGAAGGTCTCACTCTCCCCCGGGTGGACGAAGACGTCGAAGCTCGCGACCGCGCGGGCGAGATCGTCGCCACCCAGGTGGCCGAGGAAGATCGCGCGCGGCAGCTCGCGTTCGAGCTGCGCCCGCGAGGGCCCGTCGCCGACGACGACGAGCCGCGTGCCGGGGATGTCGGCGACGGCCCGCAGGTCCTCCACCTGCTTCTCGGGCGCGAGACGCCCGACGTAGCCGATGAGCTGCTCGCCGGGGGCCGTGCGCGCGCGCCACAGATCGCTGCGCCGCTCGGGCGCGAATCGCTCGGCGTCGACGCCGCGCCCCCACATCCGCACCCGGTCGACGCCCAGCTCGTTCAGCTGTGCGATCGAGGCGGTCGAGGGCGCGAGAGTCGAGGTCGCGCGACGGTGCAGGCGTGTGACGTGGCCTTCGACGAGGGCGGTCGCCTTCGGCAGGCCGTATTTCCGGGCGTAGGCGACGACGTCGGTCTGGTAGATCGCGACCGACGGCAGGCGCAGACCGTCGGCGGCGACGAGCGCCTGCCAGCCCAGCACGAAGGGCGATGCGAGGTGAACGACGTCCGGCTGGAAGTCGCGGAGGATCCCGGCGATGCGGGCGGCCCGCGCGAACACGAGACGCACCTGCGGATGGGAGGGCATCGGCACCGATCGCAGCAGCTCGGTGCGGGCGGCGTCGACGGCGCCGATCGTGTCGGGCGCCTTCGGGGCGATGACGAGGGTCTCGTGCCCGGCCTCGCCCAGGTGCCGCAGCACGTGGAGCACAGAGCCGGTGACCCCGTTCATGTGGGGGAGGAAGGATTCAGCGACCAGCGCGACTCTCACGACACCAGGGTGGGGTGCCCACGACACGCGGATGCCCCGAATCGGCCGCGATCGCCGAGTGTTCACCCAGGTTCCCACCGCCGGTCACCGAGGGTTCCCCGACGTGTCGACTCCCGCCTGGGATCGTGGGCATCCGATGGTCGACGACTGGCTGACCGGGCTCGCCGAGAGCCCGTGGGCGCTCCCCCTGCTGGCCGCGCTCGTGTTCGGCGACGCCTTCCTGGTGGTCCTCCCCGGGGAGACCGCGGTGACGGCGTTCGGCGCGCTGGCGGTGGCCACGGGGCATCCGTTCATCGTCGCGGTGATCCTGGTCGCGGCTCTCGCCGCGTTCGCCGGCGACACGTGCTGCTACCTGATCGGGCGCACGGTCGGGCTAGAGCGATGGCGATGGATGCAGCAGCCGAAGATCCGCGCGGCGTTCGATTGGGCGCGGGCCCGACTGCACCGACGCGCGGGGGCCGTGGTGTTCACGGCCCGGTTCATCCCGTTCGCCCGCCTCGCGGTGAATCTCGTCGCCGGGGCGTCCCACGTGCCCGCCGCTCGCTATCTCGGCGTGACGGGCACGGCCGCCCTCGGCTGGGCGGCCTATCAGGCGCTCATCGGGGCGGCCGCAGCGGTGCTGCTGCCGGGCGGCCCGATCGTCGCCGTGCTCGTCTCGATCGTGGTCGCGCTGGCGATCGGGTTCGTCGTCGATGCTGCGCTCGCGCGGCGAGGGGTCGTGCCGACCGCGCCCGCAGACACGCCACCGGCCGACCCACTAGGGTGAGCGCCATGCCTCGCCAATACGTCGACGTCGTCGAGCACATCGACGCCCCCGCTGAAGCCGTCTTCGACCGCATCAACGAGCTCGGCCGTTTCAACGACTGGAACCCGTTCCCCACGATGGACCCGACCACCGTGACCAGCAACGAGGGCCCCACGAGCGGAGTCGGCTCGGTGTTCCTCTACGAGGGAAGGCGCCTCGGCAAGGGACGCATGGAGATCACCGGCACCGAGCGTCCGTCGCGACTCGACGTCGCGATGACCTTCTGGACGCCCAAGCCCTCGACCTCCGACGTGGTGTTCTCCATCACTCCGGCGGCCGCCGGAGGTGTCGACGTGCACTGGATCGTGTCAGGTGAGGTGAACGTGCGCACCTGGATCATGGGAAAGCTGTTCCTCGACAAGATGCTCGCGAACACGTTCCTCACCGGCCTCGGCACGCTCAAGACGCTCGTCGAGTCAGAGATCGCCTGACCCGCGGGGGTCACTCCCCCGCGAGGCCCCCGAGCAGGTGGCCGAACGAGCGGCCCTCGCCGAGGTACGACGACGGGTCGAACGGGTCGGATGCCGCCTTCTCGGCGTGCAGTGCGATGGCCTCCGCCAGTTCGGCGGCGCCCTTCTCGATGCGCGACGCGAGCGGCGCGACCTGGTCGCCCGCGCCACCCCAGTCGGACGACGCCGCGAACACCCCCGTCGACACCGGCTGGGCGTGCAGGTAGGCGAACACGGGACGGATCGCGTAGTCGATCGCGAGCGAGTGCCGTGCGGTGCCCGCGTTCGCGCCGATGAGCACCGGGGTGCCGGTGAGGGCGTCGGGGTCGAGCACGTCGATGAACGACTTGAACATTCCCGAGTAGCTCGTCGAGAAGATCGGGGTGACGACGATGAGCGCGTCCGCCGAGACCACGGTGTTGATCATCGTCTCGAGCGGCGCCGGCGCGAAGCCGGTCAGCAGGTTGTTCGTGATGTCGTGGGCGTAGTCGCGCAGTTCGAA
Source organism: Microbacterium ginsengisoli (assembly GCF_000956535.1). Lineage (GTDB taxonomy): Bacteria > Actinomycetota > Actinomycetes > Actinomycetales > Microbacteriaceae > Microbacterium > Microbacterium ginsengisoli. The sequence goes on from NZ_JYIY01000033.1 coordinate 4,120, forward strand.
CGTGTCGACGGATGCCTCGATCCCCCGCTCCGACAGCTGGCGCACTGTCGCGGCGGCGAGGCGGTCGGCGAGCATGCGCGTCGATGACGGGTTCGACAATCCCGCGGTGACGACCGCGATGCGGCGGGCGGTCATCTCAGGCCCCCGTCCGGGTCGCGGCGGCGCCGAAGGCGGCGCCGGCGCGCTCCTTGGTGTCCTCATAGGGCGAACCGTGGGTGAGGTTGTCGCCGCGGTTCGCGCGCGGACGCGCCTCGCGCGGAGCGGCGCCGTCGTAGGCCGCGGCGACGAGCGACGCGTGGGTCGGGGCATCCGGGACGGTCTCGGGACGGTTGGTCTGGAACTCCTTGCGCAGCACGGGAACCACCTCGGAGCCCAGCAGGTCGAGCTGCTCGAGCACGGTCTTCAGCGGCAGGCCGGCGTGGTCGATGAGGAACAGCTGGCGCTGGTAGTCGCCGAACAGGTCGCGCATGCCGGCGTAGCGGTCGATGACCTGCTGCGGCGACCCGACCGTGAGGGGGGTCATCTCGGTGAAGTCCTCCATCGACGGGCCGTGGCCGTAGACGGGGGCGTTGTCGAAGTACGGGCGGAACTCGCTCACGGCGTCCTGTGACTTCGGGCGCATGAACACCTGACCGCCGAGTCCGACGATCGCCTGCTCGGCGGTGCCGTGGCCGTAGTGGGCGAAGCGCTCGCGGTACAGCGTGATGAGCCGCTGGAAGTGCGAGGCGGGCCAGAAGATGTTGTTCGCGAAGAACCCGTCGCCGTAGTAGGCGGCCTGCTCGGCGACCTCGGGGGTGCGGATCGAGCCGTGCCAGACGAACGGCGCGACGCCGTCGAGCGGACGCGGGGTCGAGGTGAAGCCCTGCAGGGGGCTGCGGAACTTCCCCTCCCAGTCGACGACGTCCTCGCGCCACAGTTTGTGCAGCAGCGCGTAGTTCTCGATCGCGAGCGGCAGGCCCTGGCGGATGTCCTTGCCGAACCAGGGGTAGACCGGGCCGGTGTTGCCGCGCCCGAGCATGAGGTCGACGCGGCCGCCGGAGACGTGCTGCAGCATCGCGTAGTCCTCGGCGATCTTCACCGGGTCGTTCGTGGTGATGAGCGTCGTCGCGGTGGAGAGGATGAGCCGCTCGGTCTGGGCGGCGATGTAGGCGAGGGTCGTGGTGGGCGAGGACGACCAGAACGGCGGGTTGTGGTGCTCGCCGAGCGCGAAGACGTCGAGCCCGACCTCTTCCGCGTGCTTCGCGATCGTGAGGGTCGCGCGGATGCGCTCGGCCTCGCTCGGGGTCGTGCCCGTGGTCGGATCCTGCGTGATGTCGCTCACGGTGAAGATGCCGAACTGCACGGCGGGGGTGGGTGCGCTGTTCTCGCTCATGGTGTCCCGCTTTCGTCTACGTACTCACGATTGTATGCACGTGAATGTAATTTGTGAAACACCTCGCGTCCACGGTTATTCCCGCGGGGTCTGATCGGTCTCGGCGTACAGGCCCAGCAGATCGCGCACCAGCTGATGCGGCGTCGTCTCGCACGGGCTGTGCCCGGTGTCGTAGACCGCGATGGATGCCCCGATCCGCGCCGCGTACTCCCGATACTGCGCTTCCGGCCACAGGTCGTGACGGCCTGTCGCCACGAGCTTCGGCAACGGCAGGGCGGCGACAGCCTCCGCGACATCCGGCATCCGCTTCATGAGCCCCACGATGTCGTCGACGCTCGCCCGACGCGTCTGCGCGAAGCGCTCTCGCACGAAGGCGATGCGCTCCGGCGGCACCCGGTTGAGGTTGTTGCGGATGCCCCACAGCATGAGCGATGCACCCGCGTGCGGCGAGGTCGCCCCCGAGAACCGTCCGATGCGCTTCACCCCGCGGAACACCTGGCCGACGTCGGGCGGCGAGGTGAGCAGCGCGAGCGAAGCGAACAGCTCGGGCTGCTCGACCAGCAGCACCTGTGCCACAAGACCCCCGAAGCTGTAGCCCAGCACATGCGCGGGCGCGCGTCCGGCATCGAGCACAGCCCGCAGGTCGGCGCAGAACAGGTCGTAGTCGTAATGCGCGCGCGGCGGGTCGAGGTTCTCCGGACCCGCCCCACCCGACTCGAACTGGCCGGCGAGATCGTACGACTCCACGCGGTAGCCCGCCGCGAGCAGCGACGGGATCATCAGCAGGAAGTCCTCCTTCGAGCCTGTCGCCCCGGGCACGAGGAGCACCCGCGGGGCATCCTCAGCGCCGGCGACGATGCGTGCAAGGCGACCGCTCGGCGCGTCGAGGTCGGCGCGCACCACACCCGGCGGGAGGGCGGCCCAGTCGACGGCGCCGATCGCGGCATCCAGCTCTGCGGCGTCGCCGAGTGTCGTCATGCGGCCCCTCCCCTTCGGAGCGAAGGCTATCGCCCGGCCTGCGCGCCCCCGCGCAAGCGCTCCGGTCACGGGGTGCAACAAACGAGCTGTGCGGCCTGTTCCGACATAGCCTCGACGCATGACCGATCTCTCGCTTCCCGTGCTCGACTTCTCGCTGCTGCGCCAGGGCGAGGCTGAGGCCGCTGAATTCCGCGCGCAGCTTCGGGCCGCGACGCACGACGTCGGATTCTTCTACCTCACCGGCACGGGCATCGCTCCCGCCGAGGAAGCGCGGCTGCTGCGGGTCGCCAAGGAGCTCTTCGCCCTGCCCGAGGCCGAGAAGCTGGCGATCGAGAACCTCAACTCGCCGCAGTTCCGCGGCTACACCCGCGTCGGGGGCGAGCGCACGCAGGGGAAGGTCGACTGGCGCGAACAGATCGATATCGGGCCCGAGCGCGAACCGATCACGGATGCCGACGCGCCCGACTATGCGCGACTGATCGGACCGAACCTGTGGCCCGAGAACCTGCCCGAGCTCAAGGAGGTCGTGCTCGACTGGCACGAGCGCCTCAGCGACGTGGCGCGGACGCTGCTGCGGGCATGGGCACTGGCCCTCGGCGCAGAGGAGTCGTACTTCGACCAGCACTTCGGTGAGCCCTCCACCTTGATCAAGATCGTGCGGTACCCCGGCAAGGAGGACCCGACGCCTCAGCAGGGAGTCGGCGCCCACAAGGACTCCGGCGTGCTGACGTTGCTGTGGGTCGAGCCCGGCAAGGGCGGGCTGCAGGTCGAGCGCGACGGCGCATGGGTGGATGCCCCGCCGGTCGAGGGCGCGTTCGTGGTCAACATCGGCGAGTTGCTCGAGTATGCGACGCAGGGCTACCTGAAGGCGACCAACCACCGCGTGATCTCGCCCCGGTACCCTGACGAGCGCATCTCGGTTCCGTTCTTCTTCAACCCGACCCTCGACGCTCAGCTGCCGATCATCGACCTGCCGGCGGAGCTCGCCGCCCAGGCGCGGGGCGTGACCGACGACCCCACGAACCCCATCTTCGCGACCTACGGCGAGAACGCCCTCAAGTCGCGCCTTCGCGCACATCCGGACGTGGCCGAACGCTGGCACGCCGACCTCGTCGCCGCACGCGCCGCACGAGTCTGACGCCTGACGACGATCGGCCCGCCCCTTCCGGGGCGGGCCGATCGTTGTCACACCCGCCGTGCGCTGCGAGAGACGAAGGGCGAGGCGCGGGGAACGAGCAGAGGCCCGTCCCACACCGTGGGACGGGCCTCTGAAGACGATGTACGCCGGGTGACTCAGCGGCGAAGGCCGAGACGCTCGATCAGCGAGCGATAACGCGCGATGTCGATGTCCTGGAGGTAGCCGAGCAGACGACGGCGCTGACCGACGAGCAGGAACAGACCACGCCGCGAGTGGTGGTCGTGCTTGTGCTCCTTGAGGTGCTCGGTGAGGTCCTTGATGCGCTGCGTCAGCAGAGCGACCTGCACCTCGGGGGATCCGGTGTCACCGGGGTGCGTCGCGTACTCTTCGATGATCGCCTTCTTGACGTCCTGTTCCAGTGCCATAGAGCGATCCCCTTTCTCCTCGTTGCGCGGTGCCCGTCACCGAATGTGCGAGCTCTCTTTCTCCGCGGCCGATCGAACGGCAACCGGAACAGCTTACCAGCGCCGGACGGCCACCGCGACCGCGGCGGCGGGCCGCGACATCCGGCACGACTAGGCTCGACGCGTGCGTTCGTCTTCATCCCCCTCGACCCGATCGTGAACGCCCGCCGCAGCGCATTCATCGACATCCGCCCTCTCACCACGGTGCCCGCCTTCGCGCGGCTCTGGGTGGGAGCGACCCTGTCGGGCCTCGGCGGCCAGCTGACGATCGTCGCCGTCATGCTGCAGGTCTACGACTTCACCGGCGACACCTTCGCGGTGTCGATGATCGCGGTGGCCGGGCTCATCCCGATGGTGCTCGCCGGCCTCTACGGCGGCCTGCTCGCCGACGCGTTCGACCGGCGCGCAGTCGCCCTCATCGCGGCATCCGTCACGTTCGTGTCGACGGCCCTCATCGCCGCACTCGCGTGGACGCAGGTCGAGAGTCTCTGGTCGCTGTACCTCCTGAGTGTCGTGAACTCCGCCGCCAACTCGATCGTCATGACCACACGGTCGGCCATCACGCCGCGCCTGCTGCCCCGCGACCTCCTCCCGGCGGCCGCCGCACTGCAGGGCGTGACCGTCGGCATCATGGTGATGGCAGGTCCCGCGCTCGCGGGCGTGCTGGTGGCGACCGTCGGGTACGCCTGGACGTACTCGGTCGACGTGCTGCTCATGTCGTCGCTGTTCCTCGGCCTGTGGACCCTGCCGCGCCTGCGCCCCGAGGGCACGATCGCGCGACCCGGCCTCGAGTCGTTGCGCGACGGGCTCGGATTCCTCCGGAAGGCCGGGAACATCCGGCTGCAGTACATCCTCGACATCACCGCGATGACGTTCGGACAGCCGACCGCCCTCTTCCCCGCCGTGGGTGCCGTGCTGCTCGGAGGTGGCGCGATCACGACGGGCGTGCTCACCGCCGCCGTCGCGCTCGGCGCCCTGCTGTCGAGCCTGCTGTCGGGACCGATCGCACGCTATCGGCACCACGGCCTCGGGATCGAGCGGTCGATCATCGTCTACGGCGCCAGCATCCTCGCCTTCGGCGCGGTGCTCGCCGCCGCGGCCCTCGGCGCGTTCGCGCCTGAGACGGTCGGCCCGAACACCCCGAACGTCGTGCTGATCGCCGCGGGCGCCGCGGTGCTCGCCGTCTCCGGAGCCGCCGACAACGTCAGCGCGATCTACCGTTCCTCCATGATGCAGTCGGCCGTGCCCGACGCGATGCGCGGACGCCTGCAGGGCATCTTCACCGTCGTGGTGGCCGGCGGACCCCGCATCGGTGCCCTCTACGCCGGCACGCTCGCGACCTTCACCGCACTGTGGTTCCCGCCGCTGCTCGGCGGATTCCTCATCATCGGGATCGTCGCCGTGCTCGTGCGCCTGTCGCCCGGCTTCCGCGCGTACGACGCCGCGCACCCCGTGCCCTGATCGACGCGATCCCGCCGTTCTCCGGCGGATATCCGACGTCGCAGTGGCAGGGGATGTGCAGCGTCCGCACCCCCGCGTAGTGTGCCGGGGTGGCCACCACCGCTCCCCCCACCCAGGCC
>NZ_JYIY01000034.1 GCF_000956535.1 Microbacterium ginsengisoli
ACTTCGCGCAGCGCCTCGGCGGCGAGCGCCCGCCGCAGCTCGGTGCGCGATACCTCGATGGCGGGCTCCGCCGCGGCGAGCTCGGCCGTTCGCCGCCGTTGCGCGGCCCGCTCGGTCTGCTGGTCGGTGATCCGGCGCGCGTCGGCGAGGGCATCGGATGCCGCGACCGCCGCGGCATCCGCCGTCACCGCCGTCTGCGCGATCGCGGCACGCCGATCCGCCGCGCGGGCGAGGGCACCCTCGAGATCGGAGGCGTCGAGATCGGCTGCCTCTAGGTCGGAGTCAGCAGCGGCATCGGCAGCGACGGGATCGCCGCCCCACCCCTCGCGCGCGATCAGCTCGGCGGCCTGCCGGCGCACGAGCGCGACGGCGTCGGCACCGCGGTCGAGCGCGTCGCGCGCCGACTTGCGCCCCTCGTCGAGGCGGCGCGTCAGATCGTCGTAACTGCGGGAGTCGAAGAGGGTGCGCAGCAGCTCCTGCCGCTCGTCGTTGCGGGCGAGCAGGAACCGCTGGAATCGGTTCTGCGCGAGCAGGATCACCTGCAGGAACTGCGCCTGCGTGAGCCCGACCACCTCGGCGAGCATGACCCCCACGTCGCGCGGCCCTGCCGCCACGCCCCGCCATCCGGTACCGTCCCACCGGGCGAGCTCGGCCCGCGCCTTCTCGAGCGTGACGCCCTCACCGCGCTGCTTCGGCCGCTCGTAGTCGGGCGCCCGCACGATGCGCCAGCGCTCGCCCGCCGCCGAGAACTCCAGCGCGACCTCGGTGATGTCGTTCGGGCCGCTGTGATCGCTGCGCAGGCGCTTGTCACCCGCCTCGTAACGAGGGACCGCACCGAACAACGCGAAGCAGACGCCGTCGAGGATGCTCGACTTGCCCGCCCCGGTGCGACCGGTGATGAGGTACAGACCGTCGGCGTCGAACGCGTCGAAGTCGACGCGCTGGCGCTCGCGATACGGTCCGAAGCCCTCGAGCTCGAGGCTGTGGAGCTTCACCGCGCCGCCTCCGTCGCCGACCGCTCCGCCAGCACGTCGGCGAGGACCGCTCGTTCGTCGTCGCTCAGCCCCTCCCCGACGCGCACGTGCGCGAGGAAGGAGTCAACCAGCTGCACGTCGTCACGGGCGGCACGCACGCGGGCGCCGTAGTCGGTGCGCTCGCCCGAGCGGCCGCCGGCGGGCGTGTGCGCGACGGTCGCGCACCACGGGAATCTCTCGCGCAGCCGTCGCATCGGATCGGGCTGAGGCGCGGCATCCGTGTATTCGGCGCTGACCCAGGCGTCTTCGTCGACGTCGAAGCGCGGATCGGAGAGAAGCTCGTCGAAGGTGCCGCGCACGACGGCGAGGCGACGGGGCACCGGAAGATCGAGCCAGGTCACCGCGGCGAGACCCGCCGCGTCGAGGTCGACGAGCCAGGCGCCGCGCGGCTTGTCGCGTTCGCCGAAGCTGTAGTGCAGCGGGGCGCCGCTGTAGCGCACCCGCTCGCTGAGCGTCGCCCGCCCGTGGATGTGCCCCAGGGCGACGTAGTCGGGACCGTCGAAGACCGACAGCGGAACGAGGTCGATGCCCCCCTGGGTGATGTCGCGCTCGACGCCGGGAGTGGCGTCGACGCCGGCCGCGAAGCAGTGCGAGAGCAGGATGCTGCGCCCCCCGCGCTGCGCGAGATCGTCGCGCACGAGCGACATGGCGTGACCGAGCACGTCGTGCTGCGTGCGCGTCGGGATATCCGGCCACAGGTGTCGCACGAGCGAGGGCTCGAGGAACGGGATGCCGTAGACGTGCACGGGCCCGTCGGCATCGTGCACGGTGACGGGCTCGGCGAGACGCGCGGGGTCGGTGAGCACTCGGATGCCCTCGCGCAGCAGCGGCGCCTGGAACCCGAGCCGGGCGGCGGAGTCGTGGTTGCCGCTGGTCACGATCACACTCGCCCCCGCATCGCGCAGGTCGAGCAGCGTCTCGGTGAGAAGGGCGTAGGTCGCGGCGGCCGGGGTCACGGAGTCGAAGACGTCGCCGGCGACGACGACGAGGTCGACGCGTTGCTCGCGCACCTGAGCGATCATCGCCCGCAGCACGGTCTCGACCGCGGCGAGAGTGCTCGTGCCGTGGAACGTACGACCGAGGTGCCAGTCGGACGTGTGCAGGATGCGCATGACCTCCACGCTACGGCGTCGCTCCGACACCGCCGGCGATCCGCTCACCCTGTGCCGCGCGCGAAGACGGAGACGCCCCGGGCGGTCCCACACACCGTCCGGGGCGACCTGCGACACCGTCCCGACGCCCCCAAAATGCACGCAGGGCATGATGCCTCAGGACGATCGACGACCGAGCGGCTCTTGGGGGCCGAGCCGCCCGATCGCCGACCGCGCCGAGAGACTATGCGTCCGACGGAATCCGTTGCATAGGGGATTCGGCGTATTCAGGCATACTGAAGGAAGGTCGATGGCGACCGCGCCCGACAGCCGTGAGATCCTGCCGAACGCGGCAGGTCGTACTGGGGGCAACCGTCCGCCGACGGACGGAGACGGCAGGGGATATGAGCGCCGCGGGAGACGCGCACGCGCAGATGTGGGCGGTGGTCGACGACGTGCTGCGTGCGGCATTCGCGGGCGACGCGGGGACGCTGCACGACACGCTCCGACGCCAGCGCTCGGATGCGGGATCACCGGCGGATGCCGCCCTGCTGGGCGTCGCCTGCGCCATCGCCGCGGTAGTCGCCTGCCGGTTCCCGGTGGCGATCGACGAGGCCGACGCCGCCTGGGATGCCGCCACCGATGCTCCGGGCGACGTGCGCCGCCTCGCGGCCGCGGCCCTGCTGATGTGCGATGCGATGGTCGGCACCGATCACGCGGCACGGCGCGGCATCCGACTGCCTGAGATCGTCGCGACGCTCGCCGCGCCCGGGCGAGGTCATCTTCTCGCCTGCTACCTGCTCGCCGAGGCCGCCATGAGTGCGGGAGCGTTCGCGGCGATCCCGCCGATCCTGCGGGCGACGGGGCTGGCGCCCGGACAGATCTCCGCCACCCCCGACGGCCCCGTCGACGGCGCCGCGCTGACGCTGCAGCTGCTGCTGGCCCGCTCGTTCGCGTTCCAGGGGCACACCGACCAGGCCCGCGGCGTGCTCGATGCCATCTCGCACGCCGGCGCCCGTGTGCCCGCGCGAGCCCATGCCGTCGTGGCGGCGATCGCCGCGTTCGCCGCCGCCGGCCGGGCCGACCGGATCGGGTTCGAGCGACTCGCGGGCGGAGTGCTCCGACGTACCCGCGGCGACGTGAACTACCTCTCGGTCGGCGCCTGCTTCTATGTGGCCTGGGGCATGCGCGCCCTCGGACAGCTGCAGCGCGCCGCCGGGGTGCTCGTGGCGATCGCGGGCGCCGACCTCGAACGCTCGAAGCTGTGGGATCAAGCGTTCGGACTCGAACTGCTCATCGAGGCGAGCCTCGAACGCGGAGACCTCGCGAGCGCGAAAAGCCAGGTGGCACGCGCCGCGCACCTCGCGCGCTTCCCGGTGGCCGCGGCATCCGTCGCCCGCGCCGAGAGCATCGTGGCGGCCTCCGACGGACACCGCGACGACGCGCGCACGCTCGCGCTCGCGGCCATCCGGCTCGACGAGGGCGCGGGAGCCCACACCGAGGTCATGCGCGGCAAGCTCGTGCACGCCGCGGCGATCGCCGACGACGACCCGGCGTCGGCGGCGCGCCTGCTCGCCGAGGTGGCGGCGGAGGCGGACGCGTACGGCCTGGAATCGGTGCGCCTGGTCGCCGCACGACGGTGGCGTCGCCTGCGGGAGACGCACCCGGAGCTCACCGGCGAGATCGTCATGCTCACCGCACGGCAGCGGCAGATCGGGGCGCTCCTGGCCGAGGGGCACAGCAACAGGGCGATCGCCGAGGCCCTGTTCCTGTCGCCGCGCACCGTCCAGGCGCACATCTCCGACATGCTCGAGATCACCGGAGCCCGCTCCCGCGTCTCGCTGGCCGCGCGGATCGGCTCCAGCCACGGCACGGATCTGAGCGCGTTGAGCCCCCGCCAGCGGGAGATCGCCGGACTCATCGCCGACGGTCGGCGCAACGCCGAGATCGCCCACGACCTCGGCCTCAGCGAGAAGACCGTGGAGAACCACATCGCCGCGATGTTCACCCGCCTGGGCGTGCGCTCACGCTCCGCGGTGGCCGCCGCCGTGCCGACCGCCGGCGTCGCGGGCTGAGGCGCGTCTCGAGCCTCGGAGATTCCCCCTCGTCCACGCCGCATAGCTGCGTCATCGGGGCGTCCCGCGGCGCCGTACGCTCGGAAGGGTGGAGCTGCCGGTCGTGTGCGTCGCGTTCCTTCTGCGCGAGGGCGTGGAAGGACCCGAGGTGCTGCTCGGATTCAAACGCACCGGTCTCGGCCTCGGCCGGCTGGTCGGCATCGGCGGGAAGGTCGAGCAAGGCGAGACGCTCGTCGAGGGCGCGGTGCGGGAGATCCACGAGGAGACCGGGCTCGTCGTCGACGGCGCCGATCTCACCGCGGTGGGCGTGCTCGACTACCTCTTCCCCGACGAACCGTCGTGGTCGCAGCGTTCGCACGTGTTCGTCGGCCGCGTCTGGCAGGGTGAGCCCGTCGAGACCGACGAGATCGTGCCGGCCTGGTTCCGCGTCGACCAGGTGCCGTTCACGCGCATGTGGGACGACGCGAAGCGCTGGCTGCCGGGCGTGCTCGACGGGGGGCGGGTGGCGGCATCCTTCACCTTCGGACCCGATCTCGCCACGGTCGTCGCCGAAGGACCCTGGCCCGCCGCCGACTGAGGGCACCGGGTCGCCCTCCCGTCACCTGCGTGTCACACGCGCCGGATAGCGTCTGTCCCATGGTGACCGCCGAGCTGCCCGACGGAGACTCCCGCGACGCCGCGCCGTATACGTTCACGCACGACGGGTCCACCCTGGTCGTCGAGGAGCAGGGCGAGGGGCCGGTCGCCTACGTGCTGGTGCATGGCATCGGCATGGGCCGCAGTGTCTTCGCCGATCTGGCGGTGCGGCTGCGGGAGAGCGGACAGGTGATCGCGCTCGACCTCCCCGGCTACGGCGAGGCGCCCGAGCCGCCCCGCACCCCGACGATCGAGCGCATGGCCGACCTCGTCGCCGCATTCCTCCGGCACCGGGGTCTCGACCGGGCGCACGGTCGCGTCGTGCTGCTCGGGCACTCGATGGGCTCGCAGGTGGCCACCGAGGTCGCGACGCGGCATCCGATGCTCGTCTGGCGACTCGTGCTGTGTGCCCCGACGATCAACATCGCCGAGCGGTCGGCTGTGCGCCAGCTCGGCCGGCTCGCACAGGACCTCTGGGGTGAGAGCCCGATCGTGCTCGTGCGCGGCGCCCGCGAGTATCTGCGAGCGGGTCCGAACCTGCGACGCAAGATGCGGGCGATGCTCGCACACCGGCCCGAGGAGTCGTACTCGCGCATCGTGGCGCCGACCCTCGTTATCCGCGGTGAGGGCGACCCGGTGTCGCCGCACGACTGGTGCCGGTTCGTGGTCGAGGAGATCCCCGACGCGCACCTGGTCGAGCTCTCCGGACACGGGCACGAGACGATGATCAAGGATGCCGCGGCCGCCGCGGCCCGCATCGTCGCGTTCGCACGTGCGTGAGCGGGCTCCCGCGCGCGCGGGAGGTCGATCCGGACCGGGCGGGAGCGGTAGCGGTGCTCAGCCGCGCGGCAGGAGCACGGTGAACACGGCTCCGCCGCCGTCGCGGGCGCGGGCGGAGACCGTCCCGCCGAGCCGGGTGACCAGACGTGCGGCGATCGAGAGTCCGAGCCCGGTGCCCACGGCGCGCGTGTCGCGGTAGCGGGAGCGCAGCACCCCGCGGTCGAACGCGACATCAAGGTCGCCGGCGTCGAGGCCGGGCCCCGTGTCGCTCACCTCGAACCGCACGCCGGCGGGGTCGGCGGCGGCGACCACGACGACCTCACCGCCCGCGGGCACCGCGCGCAGCGCGTTCTCGACGAGTCCGTCCAGCACCTGGCGCATGCGGTTCGGGTCGGCGCTGAGCACGCCGGCATCGGCGCCCACCCGGGTGCGCAGCACCGCCGGCACGGTCGCGGCGCGCGCGGCCCAGGCCTCGTCGACCTGCGCGACGAGGTCGGCGGCTGCGACATCCACTCTCTCGATGCTGAAGTCGTCGGCCTCGAGGCGGGCGAGCTCGAGCAGGTCGGCGACGAAGCGGTCGAGTCGGTCGGTCTCGGTGACGAGCACGCGGCCGGCGTCGGCGGTGGCCGCGGGGTCGATGACGCCGTCGGCGAGGGCCTCGCCGTAGCCGCGGATCGCCGAGAGCGGGGTGCGCAGCTCGTGCGATATCGACAGCAGGAATTCGCGCTGGCGCCCTTCGCTCGTGGCGAGCGCATGGTCGAGCGCGCGCAGGGCGAGAGCGACTTCGGATGTCTCGGCCGGCCCCGCGACCGGCACGTCGACGCCCCGCTCGCCGGCCGCGAGCCGCCGGGCGGCGCGGGCGGTCGCCGCGAGCGGGCGACTGAGCCATCGCGCGAGCAGCACGGCGGCGATCGCGGCCGCCGCGAGGGCGACGGCGAGGGCGATGAGCACGCGGAAGGTCACCTGTCCGAGGGCCGGGTCGAGGTCGCGCATCGGCAGCGCGGCGACCACATCGAAGCCCGCGCTCGTGCGCCGGGCCTCGACGAGGGCGGGGCCCGCGGCGCCACGTACCGTGCCGGAGTAGGTGCCCGTCGACGCCAGAGCCTGACGCACGACATCGGTCGCGTAGGTGCGTCCGGGGCCGCGGGCGGCACCTGTGCCGGGGGCGTCGATGACGGCGAACAGGGTGCCGCCGGTGGCGGACTCGGTCTGTGACCCGTCGAGCCCGGCCGGCACGCGATCGAGCCCCGCGATGAGGTCTACCTGCGCGGCGAGGCGGTCCTGCGCGACGCCGACCGTCGAGCTGCGGACGACCGGCACCGTGATCACGCCCGTGACGATGACGGCGAGCCCGACGACGGCGAGCATGACGAGCGTCATGCGCGTACGCAGGGTGCCGGGCCGTCGCCGCGGCCGGGGCGGGGCGACGGGCGCGGGCGGCACGGCGGCGGTCATCGGGGCTCCTCGTCGGCGGAGTACCCCACCCCGCGCACGGTCGCGATGGGGCTCGCCTCGCCGAGCTTGGCGCGCAGCTGCGCGACGTGCACGTCGACGGTGCGGCCGCCGCCGTAGTCGGCCTGCCCCCACACCGCCGACAGCAGCTGCTCACGCGTGTAGACGCGGCCGGGCGAGGCGGCGAGGTAGGCGAGCAGCTCGAACTCGGTCGCCGTCAGCGCGACATCCTCACCGTCGACCTCGACGCGGCGGCGGGTCTCGTCGATGCGCACCCGGCCGAGCGCGTGGACGCGGGAGGCGGGCGCCGCGCGCCGGCGCAGCAGCACCTTGACGCGGGCGACGAGCTCCCGCGGCGAGAACGGCTTGGTGAGGTAGTCGTCGGCGCCGAGCTCGAGTCCGACCACACGGTCGACCTCGTCGTCGCGAGCGGTCACGAAGATGACCGGGGTCCAGTCCCCGTCGGCGCGCAACGCCCGGCACACCTCGATGCCGTCGAGACCGGGAAGACCCACGTCGAGCACGATCGCCACCGGCCGCAGCCGCCGCACCGCGGCGAGCGCGGCATCCCCGTCGCGTTCCACGTGCACCCCGAAGCCCGCATTGCCGAGGTAGAGCCGTTCGATGTCGGCGATGGCCGGCTCGTCCTCGGCGATCAGCACGAGTCCTCGGTCGGCGGCGGGCTCCATGCGCCCATTCAATACCGATCGGGATGCCGCGGCCCGCCCGATCCGCGACACCTTACATTCCTCGAACACAGCGCGGACACCGCGTTCACGCAGATCGGGAACCGTGGGAGACACCTCGGGCCGATGGTCGGCGCCGGGGACGAAAGGAGCACCCATGTCCGTCCGCACCTGGCTCATCGGCGGTGCCGGCGCGCTCGTCGTCGGCACGGCGGTCGCGTTCGCCGCACCCGCGCTCGCCTCGACCACCGCCACGACCCCCACCCCCACCGCGTCGGCGAGCGCGTCGGCGTCGCCGTCGACACCCGACTGCAACGCCCGCGGTCGCCTCGGCGCGCTGTGGGCGAAGCTCCCCGAGCAGCTGCGCAACGACCTGAAGGCGGCGCGCGCGCTGCCGGCGGGCGCCGAACGGAAGGCCGCGTTCGAGACGATCAAGAACGAGGCGCTCGACGGCCACTACGGCACCGAGGTGCAGACCTGGGCGAAGAACGCCGGTGCACGCCCGCACGGCTGGTTCGATCGCGCGCCGGCCGCACTGAAGCAGGATGTGCGCGCGGCGCTGCAGCAGCCCGCCGGCTCGGCGCGGGAGGCGGCGCTGAAGAACGTGGCCGACAAGGCCGCCGCGGGCGACTACGGCACGGTCGTGAAGGACCGCGCCGAGAAGATCACGGACTCACCCTGGTGGAAGACCTGCGTGGCCTGATCCTCGTCTCACGGTGACAGACGACGGATGCCCCGGACCATCGAGGTCCGGGGCATCCGTCGTCTGTCAGAGGTGTCAGCGGGCGGCGACGATACCGGCGCGGTCCGGGTTCTTCTCGAACCACTCGGCCACGTACCAGCACACCGGGCTCACCTTGCGGTCGCCACGCTGCTCGAGGTCGGCGATGGCGTGCTCGGTCAGCACGCCCGCATACCCCTTGCCGCGGAAGGTCGGGATGGTGAAGGCCCGCGTCATCGCCACTGTCGAGCCGTCGTCGGCGTAGTCGATGACCGCCACGAGCGAATCGCCGTCGTAGAGCGCGTAGCGCGAGGCATCCTTCTCGTCCTGGTATCGCAGGTCAGCCATGACGTCCTCCTCGGCGCGGGTCAGTGTCAGTCTTCGACAACGCGCACGACGACGTCGATGTTCCCGCGGGTCGCGTTCGAGTAGGGGCAGACCTGGTGGGCGGCGTCGGCGAGGGCCTGCGCGGCGTCGCGGTCGAGCTCGGGGATGACCACCTCGAGTTCGACGGCGAGCTGGTAGCCGCCCTGCCCGTTCGGGCCGATGGAGACCTTGGAGCCGACCGCGGTGTCGTGGATAGAGACCTTCTGCGCACGGGCGACGGCCTGCAGTGCGCCGTGGAAGCAGGCGGCGTAGCCGGCGGCGAAGAGCAGCTCGGGGTTGGCGGCGGCACCTCCGGCTCCGCCCATCGAGGCGGGCACGGCGAGGTCGAGGTCGAGCACGCCGTCGGTCGTGCGCACGTGGCCCGAGCGTCCGCCTCCTGTCGAGAGGGCTTCGGCGGTGTAGAGGGTCTCCATGGGTTCTCCTTCCGAGGGCGAGCGGATGCTCGCGGGGGCCGGGCGTGTCCCGGCGGCGTCACCCGGCGAGGGCCGGGTGAAGATCGGGGGCCGCCTGCAGGGCGGCGGTGAGGGCGTGCAGCTGAGAGCGCAGTGCGATGCCGTTCTCGGCGCCGAGCCCCATCGCGTCGAAGACGCATTCGGCCACAGGTGCGAGCTGGGCGCGCACCTCGCGGCCACGGTCGGCGAGCCCGATCTCGACGACGCGCTCGTCGCGCGCGCGGCGGCTGCGCGTCACGAACCCCGCCTGCTCCATGCGGCGAAGCAGCGGCGAGAGCGTGCCGGAGTCGAGGCTGAGCTCGTCGCCGATCTCGCTCACGGTGCGGGCGCGGTCGTCGGAGAGCAGCACGAGCACGAGGTACTGGGGATAGGTGAGCCCGAGGGGCTCGAGCAGCGACCGGTAGGCCTGGGTGGTCGCGCGCGCGGCGCTGTAGAGCGCGAAGCAGAGCATGTCGACGGAGGGCTGCACGGCTCGATCCTCGCACACAATTGAATTGTGTGCAATTTATCTCGGATGCCGCATGCCGCCGATCTGCGCGGCCGATCCGGTCGTGACGGCGCGTTTCGTCACATTTGTTCATGCGGGACCGTGCGGCTTTGCGCGGTTTGACACCCCGTGAAACCGAGGGTGATAATCGACCCCATGACTGACAACGCGAAGCTTCTGTCCGCCTGGGAGGCGAACGGGACCGCTGGCATGATGATGCCGGCTCGCGCTGTCATGTGTTGTCGAATGTGCCGCTGACACGGCCACCCCGTCGGCACCCGGACTCCTTCTGAACGGAGATCCGCGCCCCGCATCCGATCGGCCGGACATCGTCGATCAGGATGCCGCACCTCGGCCGCGACCCGCGGCCCACACGACACCACGCACCGAACCGCGAGGCACACGCCCGGTTCCCTCCCCGAGGACTCATCCCATGTCGAACTCCGCCCTTCTTGACTCTCCCGTCGCCCGCCCCGCCCTGCGCATCGTCGAGCCCGCCGCCCCGGCCGCCGGGGCGGCCGGG
>NZ_JYIY01000035.1 GCF_000956535.1 Microbacterium ginsengisoli
CCGCGGCCTCCGCGGCCCCGGCCGCCCCGGCGGCCACCGCACCGGAGCGCCGTATCCCCGAGGGCAGCGAGCCCCGCGGCTTCGCGCTCTACGTCGGCTTCGACGAGGCCACCGCGGCAGCCGCCGGCGTCTCGCTCAACACCCTCGTCACCGCCCTGCGGCGCACCCTCGCCGACATCGCCCCGGGCGCCGAGACCTACGCCACCGTCGCCCTCGCCCCCGTCGGGGCCGGCGGCCGCGACGTCGACGTCGTACGCCTCGCCCTGCGCGAGCCCGGAGCCGTCGCCCGCACCAAAGCCGAGCGCCCCGCCACCGACGAACGCGCCGAATCCGGCGTCGTCGTCGACATCTCCCGCAAGCGCGTGCTCATCGACGGCGAGTCCGCCTCGTTCACCTACAAGGAGTTCGAGCTGCTGCAGTACCTGGTGCTGCGCGAGGGCCGCACCATCGAGCGCACCGAGCTCGTCGACTCGCTGTGGAGCAGCGACGACGCGGATGCCCCGGGCGAGCGCACGATCGACGTTCACGTGCGACGCCTGCGCGCCAAGCTCGGACGCTTCGAAGACATCGTGCGCACCGTGCGCGGCGTCGGATACCGCTTCGACCGTCACGCCGACGTGTCGATCCGCTACGGCCACGGAACCCCGTCGCCCGACCGCTTCTGAGCCGCCGCGGGCGCGCACGGGACATCCCCCGTCGGCACCTCGCCGACGTCGGCGGCGTCGCCTAGGGTGAGCGCATGACGCTCGCACCCGCCGCCGCCTCGGCGGTGGGTCGCGACCCAAGACCCGCGAACACCCGCCCACTCGAGACGGAGTACCGTCCGCGGCAGCCGCTCGATCTGCGGCGCACCGTGCTGTTCCAGCGACGGGGTGCGGGCGATCCCACGATGCACGCCGACGGGGCCGTCATCTGGCGCGCGAGCCGCACCCCCGACGGGGTGGCCACCCTCGCACTGCGCGAGACCTCGCCGGGCGTCATCCGCGGGGCAGCCTGGGGACCGGGCGCCGCGTGGGCGCTCGCCCAGCTGCCCGACCTGTGCGGGGCGCGCGACGACGCCGCGGGCTTCGAGCCGCGGCATCCGCTTCTCGTCGATGCCCACCATCGTCACCCCGGCCTCAGACTCTCGCGCACCGACCTCGTGTTCGACGCGCTCGCGAGTGCGATCGTCGAACAGAAGGTCACCGGCGTGCAGGCATTCGCCGCCTGGCGGCGCATCGTCACCTGGTACGGCGAGCGCGCGCCGGGACCGACTCCGCGGCCGCTGTTCGCACCGCCGTCGATCGAGGGGTGGCGCCGTGTGCCGTCGTGGTCGTGGCACCGAGCGGGACTCGAGCCGCCGCAGTCGCGCGCGATCGTGCGCGCGGCCTCCCAGGGCGAGGCGATCGTGCGGGCGACGAGCACCTCCCTCGACGAGGCCGACCGCGTGCTGGTGTCGCTGGCGGGCGTCGGGCCGTGGACCTCCGCCGAGACGCGCATCCGTGCGTTCGGCGACGCCGATGCGGTCAGCGTCGGCGACTACCACCTCGCGCACGAGGTGGGCTTCGCCCTCACCGGACATCGCACCGATGACGAGGGGATGCTGCACCTGCTCGAGCCGTGGCGAGGGCACCGGCAACGGGTCATCCGTCTGCTCGCGGCGGCCGGCGTGCGCGAACCCCGGCGGGGCGCCCGCCTGCACCCCGAAGACCACCGCGCCCGATGACCGCGGCGGGCCTCGCCGCGTCGATAGGCTGAGCGCATGGCTCCCGCGCTCGTCCCGGTCGGCGCGTGAGGCGCACCTGGCTCCCGCTCGGCGCGATCGGCCTGGCGGTGGTGCTCTGGTCGGTCGCCTATGTCATCTCGGCGTGGGCCCTGGAGACCGGCTCCCCCGCGGTGCTGTCGGTCGGCCGGTTCGCGATCGCCCTGGTCGTGCTCGTGCCGCTCGCGATGCGCCGCCGCCACTTCTGGCGCACCCTGGCGGACCCCCGCAGCATCCTGCTCGGACTCACCGGCGTGACCATCTACTACTCGCTCGCCAACATCGGCCTGCTGTTCACGACCCCCGGCACCGAGGCGCTCGTCTCGGCTTTGCTGCCCGTGCTCACCGCGATCGCCGCGGTCATCATGCTGCGGGAGCGCCTGACGGTCGCGACGGTCATCGGCCTCACGCTCGCCACCGGCGGCGTGGCGCTCGTCGCGGCGTCGGGATTCCGGGTCGACCTCGGCGCCGTGCTCTACGTCATCGGCATCAGCGCGTACGCGATCTACACCGTGCTGCTGCGTCGCTACGCCGCGCGCGAGGAAGCACCCGACCCGGTCGTGCTCGCCACGGCGACCGGCATCTGGGGCACCGTGCTCATGCTGCCCTGGCTCGGCTGGGAGGGCGTCACCGGCACGTTCGCGATCCCGACGGACCTGCGCGGGGTCGTCAGCATCTTCATCCTCGCGCTCGTGGTGACCGCTCCGACACTCGTGCTGTTCAACTACGGCGCCGAACGCCTCCCGGCCGTCATCTCCGGTGCCGCGACCGCCGCGATCCCTGCGCTGGGCTACGCGTTCGCGATCGCGCTGGGCGAGACCCCCGACCCGATCAAGGTGTTCGGCGGCGTACTGGCCCTCGTCGGCGTGATCGTCGCGACGCTCTCGCAGCCCGACGTCGAGCCGACCGAGCCGGGACTCAGCCCGCGCGCGTGAGTCACGACTCGAGCGGACTCACGCTGATCCGCGGCCTCAGGCGCCCAGACGATCGAGGATGCTCCGCAGCACCGTGATGACGCCGTGATCACGGTTCGACGGCGCGACGTAGCGGACTCGCGCCACGATGTCGGGGTGGGCGTTGGCCATCGCGAAGGAGTGGGCCACGGCATCCATCAGCTCGAG
The DNA here is from genome assembly GCF_000956535.1 of Microbacterium ginsengisoli. GTDB lineage: Bacteria > Actinomycetota > Actinomycetes > Actinomycetales > Microbacteriaceae > Microbacterium > Microbacterium ginsengisoli. Next base: position 2,863 of record NZ_JYIY01000035.1, read on the forward strand.
GTCGTTGAGGTAGTCGCCGAACGCGACCGTCTGCTCGGCCGTGACCCCGAGCGTCTGCTGCAGGCGGGTGAGCGCGTGGCCCTTGTTGACACCGACGTTGAGCACGTCGACCCAGCACTCCCCCGAGACGACCACCTGATGGGTGGCGCGCAGGTGCGCGAGCGCCGGAAACGCGGATGCCTCCGCCCCCGCGAAGTCGAACACCGCGAGCTTCACGATCTCATCGTCGACGGCGAGCAGGTCGTCGACGACCTCGAGCGCCGCGTAGTACCGGTGTGCCTCGGTGCGGAACGCGGCATCCGATCGTTCGATGTAGGCGCCGCGCTTGCCGCACAGCACAAGCCCCGCGTCGGCGTCGATCGTCCGCACGAGTCTCACGACCTCGGCGACGATGTCGCGCTCGAGCAGGTCGGCGCTGAGCTCGACGCCGTCACGCATGACCAGGGCGCCGTTCTCGGCGATGAAGACCATGCCGTCGGCGTGGCTGTCGAAGTCGCGGCGAAGCGTCGCATACTGGCGGCCACTCGCCGGAGCGAACGCGATGCCCCGATCGTGGAGGTCGTCGAGCAGCGGCCACAGGTCGTCGGGCACGGCTCCGTCCGCGTCGAGCAGCGTGCCGTCCATGTCGACCGCGATCAGGCGAAGGTCGATCGACGGGAGCGCGTCGGCGGGAGTGAGTGCGGTCGGCGGGGCGGCGGCGTCGGGGGTCACACGGCTATTCTCCCGTGCTCACGCTGCCGTTCGGCTCCGGACGGAGTGCCCCGGACGATCCACCCTCCTCCGTGGTGTCCGCGGCGGCCGCCGGAGGCGGCGTCTCGGCGTAGGCGCGGGACAGCCGTCGATAGGGGCGCGAGACGAAGGCGATGAGCACGATGACGAGCATCGCGATGCTCGCCCCGACGAACGCCAGCGCGATGCCGCTTTCCGGGGCACGACGTGGCCTGACTCAGCTCGCCGATGTCGCCGGGTCGGCTCGTCAGCTGCGGCTCGGCGAGCGCGATGTACGCGCTCGGTATCGCAGTCCCACGGCTGCGGTGACGGCGACCCCCGCGGATAGCGCGGCGAACGCGCCGAACGCAGGCTTCGAGATCAGCTCCGCGAAGTCATAGAGGGCCAGGAACACGCCCAGCGAGGCAAGCGTCAGGCCGAGCTGCTCGTGCCGCCCGCTTACTGCGATTGCGATGCTGTTCGCCCCGAACGCGGTTACGAACCCCGCGGCATACAACGGCGCCAGCCGCGGAAGCCGGACCCCATCGCTCAATTGCCCGCCGCTCCAGCGTTCCGCACGCGACGGTCGAGCCAGGGCATCCGCAACCTCGCGACGTCGCGCAGAGTGCGCCCGTGCTGCCACTCCCGGACAGTCAGCCAGATGATCACCGAGTCGAGAACAACCAGCAGAAGCACACCAATCGAGAACGCGAGGATGAGGTCGACGAGCTGCACGATCAACAGCACACCGAGCGCACCCACCGACCACGGGTACACCCTGCGCGACCCGAGAACCAGGGCGACCACGATCGCGACCTTCACCGCACCATGGACGATCAGGTAGACCCCACTCACGAGCAACGCGTCCGCGCTCAGCCCCGACGTCGCACGCAGCAGCAGATTCGCGAGGAGATCGTGCGGGTCTGCTGCCAACTCCCCCGCGGTCAGAGCGCTCGTCAGTGATACCAACTGCGCGGGGCTGATGAACAACGCCGGGATGCCGAACACGAGCTCGATAAGTCCGTCAACCGCTTTCAGCAGCACCCCGATCAGGAACACCCAATCCAGAACGAGCTCACGACGCTCTCGCGAACGCAACCACCTCATACATCGACTCTTCCAGACCTCATCGGGGGTCTGTCTGTGTTTTTCGTCAGACGTCGGCACGCGGCATTCGCTTGCCTTTTCGTCTCGGGTCGTACCCGACGCCGAAGGCGCGCTCGCTCGCGAGAAAATACCTGCGAGGTCGACGCCCGGCCGATGCCGAGGTGGCCGGGGATACAGGTCGGCCCGACGTCGCCGATCTCGGCGGCGAGCACGACCACCTCATCGACGCGGCGGGGCGCGAACGGTCTAGGGCTCGGCCTCCTGTGCCCGCAGCGACGTCTCCTCCGCGTCGATGGCGCGCAGCGCCGCGAGCACCGCGACCTCCTGGAACCGGCGCTCGCGGCGCGCGACGAGAACCGCTTCGCGCTGCGCCTGGATCATCGCGCGTCGCAGACGATGCATGGACTGCAGCTGGGGCCACGCGGCATCCGCCCCGGCATCGAGCGTCTCGCCGAGGAACGCCGCGTCGGCGCGCAGCAGCTCGACCACGCGCGGCTCGTCGTCGGGGGTGACGGTCTCGTCGAGACGACGCAGCCCCGCCTGCCGCGCCTCTGCCATGAGCAGCTTCACCTCGGTGCGCTCCTGCAGGTCGTTGCGCGCCGGCAGGTGCAGTGCCCGCACGATGCGGGGCAGCGCGAGACCCCCGATCAGGCTCGCGACGACCACGACGAACGCGAGGAACTGCAGGTACTCCCGCATCGGCGTCTGCTCGGGCAGCAGGAACACGGCGGCGAGCGTCACGACGCCGCGCACGCTGGCGGATGCCACGGCGATCCCGTTGCGCACGTCCCAGCTGCGGTCGCGCAGCACCCGCGGACCGAACCGGTAGACGAACGTCGTGATCATCACCCACACGAAGCGGGAGAGGATGAGGGCCGCGAGGATCGCGGCCACGATGCCGACCGTCGGCCACAGGCCCGGTCCGGTGCGCACGGCGCCCTCGAGGATGCCGGCCAGGTTCAGGCCGATGAACAGGAACACCGCGTTCTCCAGCAGGAACTGGATGGTGCGCCACACGAGCTGCGCGGCGACGCGGGACTCCGCGCGGATGACCCCGGGCGAGCGGAAGCCCACGTACAGCCCGGTGATCACCACCGCGATCACCCCGGAGCCATGCAGCTCGTCCGCGATGAGGAACACCGCGAACGGCACCGCGAGCATGAGGGTGGTGTCGAGCACGGGCGAGCGCAGCGGCCGGCGCACCACGGTGAGCAGCGCGCCCGCGCCGACCCCGACCGCCACCCCTACGCCGACGGCGAGCACGAAGTCGAGCGCCACCGTGCCCGGGTTGACGACGCTCACGATCGCCGCGATCGCCGCGTTTAGCGCGACGAGCGCGGTCGCGTCGTTGAGCAGGCTCTCGCCCTCCAGGATCGTCACCACCCGTCGCGGCAGGCCCACTTTGCCCGCGATCGCCGTGACCGCGACCGCGTCGGTCGGGGCGACGACAGCGGCGAACGCGAAGGCGGCGGCGAGGCCCACGGCGGGCAGCACCGCCCACGTCGAGACTCCGACGACCACGACCGTGAAGGCGACGAGGCCGACCGAGAGCAGCAGGATGCTGTCGTTGCGGGCGCGGATGTCGATGAGCGAGGTCTTCAGCGCGGCCGCGAACAGCAGCGGCGGGAGGATGCCGAAGAGGATCAGGTCGGGTTCGACGCTCACCCGCGGCACCCACGGCACGAACGACGCGATGCCGCCGACGACCACGAGCGCAACCGGTGCGGAGAAGCCGATGCGACCGACCAGGCCGGTGACGATGACCGTGACGAGCACGAACGCCACCACCCAGGCGATGGTGGCGACCGGATCCATGCGCCCAGTATGTCGCGCGGGAATACCGGCGCGGCGCGGAGCGCTGTGGCGAGCATGACGACAGTCGGAATCATCGGAGCAGGACACATCGGATCGACCCTCGCCCGCGGCCTCGTGGACCGCGGCTACGACGTGGTGATCGCCAACTCGCGCGGGCCCGAGACCCTCGCCGACCTCGTGGCCGACCTCGGCCCGACCGCCCGCGCCGCGACACCCGAAGAGGCCGCCGCTGCCGGCGACTGGGCCATCGTGACGGTGCCGCTCAAGGCCCTCGACCAGGTGCCGGTCGCCCCGCTCGCGGGCAAGATCGTGGTCGACACGAACAACTACTACTTCGAACGCGACGGCCACATCGCCGCCCTCGACGAGAACCTCACCACCACGTCGCAGATGCTGCAGGAGCACCTTCCCACCTCGACCGTGGTGAAGGGCTTCAACCACATCATGTCGACGCAGATCCTCACCGACGGCACCCCGGCCGGAACCCCCGACCGCCGGGCCCTCGCGACCGCGAGCGACTCCGACGAGGCCGTCGCCTTCATCACGGCCCTCTACGACGAGTTCGGCTTCGACACCGTCAGCGCCGGCCCTCTCGCCGAGAGCTGGCGCGTCGAGCGCGACCGTCCGGCGTACGTCGTTCGGCAGAACGCCGACGAGCTCGTCGCGAACCTCGCGGCGGCCGAGCGCTGAGAACCGACCGACGGATGCCGCGGCCCGCGGCATCCGTCATCGGTAGAGTCTCATCGTGACCGCCCCCATCGACGCGACCACCACGCCCGCCTGGGCTGAGCTGGCCGCCGCACACTCCTCGTTCCACCCCGATCTGCGCGGCTGGTTCGCCGCGGACGCCGACCGCGCGGAGCGCCTCAGCTTCCCGCTGGCCGACCTGCATGTCGACCTGTCGAAGAACCTCATCACCGACGAGATCCTCGCCTCGCTCGTGCGCCTGGCCGAGCAGACCGGGGTCGCCGCGCGCTACGCCGAGATGCTGTCGGGCGCGCACATCAACACCACCGAGGACCGGGCGGTGCTGCACACGGCGCTGCGTCGCCCGGCGGGCGCGAGCCCCGAGCTGGTCGTCGACGGACAGCACATCGACACCGACGTGCACGAGGTGCTCGGCCGTATCCGCGCGTTCGCCGAGCGGGTGCGCTCGGGAGAGTTCGCGGGCGTCACCGGCAAGCGGGTCGCGACGGTCGTGAACATCGGCATCGGCGGATCCGACCTGGGTCCCGTCATGGTGTTCGAGGCCCTCAAGCCCTACGCCGACGCAGGCATCGAGGCACGGTTCGTGTCGAACATCGACCCGACCGACATCGCCCAGAAGACCGCCGATCTCGACCCCGAGACCACGCTGTTCATCGTCGCGTCGAAGACCTTCACGACGCTGGAGACCCTGACCAACGCGCGTCTCGCGCGCGACTGGCTGTGGGCGAAGCTCGCCGAGCAGGGGGCGATCGGCGACGACGAGGCATCCCGCACGAACGCGGTCGCACACCACTTCATCGCGGTCTCGACGGCGCTCGACAAGGTCGCGGCCTTCGGCATCGACACCGACAACGCGTTCGGATTCTGGGACTGGGTGGGCGGCCGCTACTCGGTCGACTCGGCCATCGGCACGTCGCTCGCCATCTCGCTCGGCCCCGACGTGTTCGACGAGTTCCTCGCCGGCTTCCACGCGGTCGACACGCACGTCGCGACGACCCCGCTCGCCCAGAACGTGCCGGTGCTGCTCGGACTGTTGAACGTCTGGTACGTCAACTTCCTGGGCGCCCAGTCCCACGCGGTGCTGCCCTATTCGCAGCTGCTGCACCGCTTCCCGGCGTACCTGCAGCAGCTCACGATGGAGTCCAACGGCAAGTCGGTGCGCTGGGACGGCACGCCCGTCACGACCGACACCGGCGAGGTGTTCTGGGGTGAGCCCGGCACGAACGGGCAGCACGCGTTCTACCAGCTCATCCACCAGGGCACCCGGGTGATCCCTGCGGACTTCATCGCGTTCGCGAACCCGGCCTTCCCGCTCGTCGACGGCGACCGCGACGTGCACGGGCTGTTCCTCGCGAACTTCCTCGCCCAGACCAAGGCGCTCGCGTTCGGGAAGACGGCCGCCGAGGTCGAGGCGGAGGGCACGACGGGCCCGCTGGTGGCCGCCCGCACGTTCTCGGGCAACCGCCCGACGACCTCGATCTTCGCCCCGGCGCTCACCCCGTCGGTGCTCGGCCAGCTGATCGCGCTCTACGAGCACATCACGTTCACGCAGGGCACGATCTGGGGCATCAACTCCTTCGACCAGTGGGGCGTCGAGCTCGGCAAGCAGCTCGCCCTGCAGATCGCGCCCGCGATCGAGGGCGACGAGGCGGCCTTCGCCGCGCAGGATGCCTCGACCCGGAGCCTGCTCGCGTACTACCGCGCGCACCGCTCCTGACGACCACGACGGCGGGCGCCGACCGGGATCCCCCGGGTCGGCGCCCGTTGTCGTTCGCGCTCCCGCCCGGCAGACACCCACCGCACCCGTGATAACGTCGATGACGGCGCTTCGGCGCCTGCGTCGCTGACACGCTCCCCGACTTCCCCGTCGCGGTTCTTCTCGAGCGGCGACCCGAGGTGCGATCACGCACCCGCGCCCTCCCCGCGTGCACATGTCTTCGTGAGCGCGCCCTCATCCCGAAAGTCCCCCATGTCTTCGTTCCTGTCTCTCGGCGTGCCCGCGCCGCTCGTCTCCGTGCTCGAGGCCACCGGCCGCACCGAGCCCTTCCCCATCCAGCGCGACACGCTGCCCGACTCCCTCGCGGGTCGCGACGTGCTCGGCCGCGGCCGCACCGGCAGTGGCAAGACGCTCGCGTTCTCGCTGCCCCTCGTCGCCCGCCTCAGCGGCGCGAAGGCCGCAGCCCGCCGCCCCGGCCGTCCGCGCGGTCTCGTGCTCTGCCCCACCCGCGAGCTCGCCACCCAGATCGCGGCGACCATCACCCCGCTCGCGGAGGCGGCGGGTCTGCGCGTCACCACGATCTTCGGTGGCGTCAGCCAGCGCCCGCAGGAGCAGGCCATGCGTGCCGGCGTCGACATCGTCGTCGCCTGCCCGGGCCGACTCGAAGACCTCATGAAGCAGGGTGTCGTGACCCTCGACACCGTCGAGATCACTGTGCTCGACGAGGCCGACCACATGGCCGACCTCGGCTTCCTGCCGGGCGTCACCCGCATCCTCAAGGCGACGCCCGCCGGTGGACAGCGCCTGCTGTTCAGCGCCACCCTCGACCGCGGTGTCGACGGCCTCGTGCGCTCGTTCCTGCGCGACGAGGTGCGCCACTCGGTCGACGAGTCCAGCGTGCCCGCCGCCGCCATGACCCACCGCGTGCTGCTCGTCGCCGACGACCACAAGGCGAGCCTCGTCGAGACCCTCGCGTCCGGCGTGGGGCGCCGCATCCTCTTCACCCGCACCAAGCACCAGGCCAAGAAGCTTGCCCGCCAGCTGACAGCCAGGGGCATCCCGGCGGTCGACCTGCACGGCAACCTCGGCCAGGGCGCCCGCGAGCGCAACCTCGCAGCCTTCGGCGCCGACCCCGCAGCCGGAGGTATTCGCGTGCTCGTCGCGACCGACGTCGCCGCCCGCGGCGTGCACGTCGATGAGGTCGAGCTGGTCGTGCACGTCGACCCGCCGCTCGAGCACAAGGCCTACCTGCACCGCTCGGGCCGCACCGCGCGCGCCGGCGCCGAGGGCACCGTCGTCACCGTCGTGCTCGCGTCGCAGAAGCGCGACGTGGCCGACATGCTGCGCAAGGCCGCCATCACCGCACCGTTCGAGAACGTGGATGCCGACACCCCCGCTGTGCGCGACCTCGTCGGCGAGACGGCTGCGCGCGTGGCACCGAGCGCCGCTCCGGCCGCCGCCGCGCAGAAGCCGAAGACCCAGCCGCAGAAGGCGAAGCCCCAGGGCGGGTCGCAGCCGGCCGCCGGTCAGGGCGGATCCCGCGGTCGCCGGTCGTCGGGCGGCACGTCCGGCGCCGGTCGCGCGGATGCCGCGACGCCGCGTTCCGGCGAGGGACGCCCGGCGCGCGGCGGCCAGGGGCAGGCACAGGGGCAGCGTTCCACGCAGGGACAGCGTGCGCAGGGC
>NZ_JYIY01000036.1 GCF_000956535.1 Microbacterium ginsengisoli
CGCCCAGGAACAACTGCACATACTGCGTCAAAGACGAATGCCCCACCGACAGGATGAACCGGTCACGACCAATCCACGACGTGTCCGACGGGTCATGACGCAACACCCGCTGATACAGCAGATACGCCACCGGCGCCAGGCTCATCGCCGTCCCCGGATGACCGTTCCCGACCCTCTCCACCGCATCCGCCGCCAACACCCGCGCCGCATCCACCGCACGCTGATCCAACTCATCCCAGGCAAGAATGGCCACTTCGTCCTCCGCATCGTGACGGCACTGTCGTCGGATGTCCCGGGCGGACACCGCGAACATTATTGACAAACCGGTTGACCAATTTCAAGTCCGCCTCTCCCCGGTATCGTGTCTGCATGCCCGCCTACCCGTCCGATCGTGCCGAGGACATCGCCGCCTCGCTGGTCGCGCTGCCGACGGGAACCCCCGTGACCGAGGTCGCCCGGCGCCTCCTCGATCTGTTCACGGGCGGGCAGGTCGCCCCCGGCACCCGACTCCCTCCCGAGCGTCAGCTCGCCGCGACCCTCGGGGTCGGGCGGTCCGCGGTGCGTGAGGCGCTCGCGGCGCTCGAGATCCTCGGCATCGTCGACGTGCGTCCGGGGTCGGGAACGTACCTCCGCGGCGCGGCGAGCGAGCTGCTGCCGCAGACCCTCCGCTGGGGCCTGCTGATCAGCGAGCACAACACCGTCGAGCTGCTCGAGCTGCGTTCCGGGCTCGAGACGTACGTCGCCCGACTGGCGGCATCCCGGGCAGAGAACGCCGCAATCTCGCGGGTTCAGGGGCATCTCGACGAGATGCGCGCGGCCCGCGACGACTACGCCGCGTTCGCGGTGGCCGATCGAAAGTTCCACCAGGCGCTGGCCGAATCGGCCGACAACGCGACCCTCATCGACCTGCTGCACGTCGTGCGCTCGCTGCTGCACGTGTATGCGAATCGTGCCGTGCACGACGACGACAGCGTCGCGACCGCCATCGAGGAGCACGCGGCCGTTCTCGCCGCGGTCGCCCGTGGCGATGAGAACGGGGCTGCGGCGGCGATGGCCGACCACATGGCGACCGCCACGCATCGCCTCAAGGCCGAGATCACCCGATAGCGGCGAGATGCCCGCGATGCCTCTCCTCGCCGGCCGGAGGGGTCGCGTCGGCATGCCGTCGTCGCGGAGTGATCCGAGGCATCCGGAAATTCCGTCTTGCAATTGGTCAACCGGTTTGCCAAACTGTCCAACCGTGACAGCAGTCACAGATCAACGCTGATTTGCCAGGAGTCAATGTGGACACACGACCCACCACCGAGGCGAACCCGATCGCCCGGTCAGCCATCCGCAAGGTGGCAGTGCGCCTCGTACCGTTCGTCGCGCTGATGTTCTTCATCAACTACCTCGATCGCACCGCGATCGGGTTCGCCGCCCCCAACGGCATGAACACCGACCTGGCGCTCAGCGCCGCTCAGTTCGGTTTCGCCTCGGGCGTCTTCTTCATCGGATACATCATCCTCGAGGTGCCCTCGAACCTCGCCCTGCACCGCTTCGGAGCGCGCCGCTGGCTCGCCCGCATCATGGTCAGCTGGGGCATCGTGGCGCTCCTGTTCACGTGGGTGCAGAACTTCGAGCAGCTCGTCGCGCTGCGCTTCCTCCTCGGTGTCGCCGAGGCGGGCTTCTTCCCCGGAGCGATCCTCTTCCTGAGCATGTGGGTTCCGGCCGCCTACCGCAGCCGCATCCTGATGCTCTTCTACCTCGCCCAGCCGCTGACCACCGTCATCGGTGCGCCGCTCGCCGGTGCGCTCATCCAGCAGCACGGGGTCTTCTTCGGCCTCGAGGGCTGGCGCTTCATGTACTTCGGCGTCGCGATCCCCGCGATCGTCGTCGGTGTCATCGCCTGGTTCTACCTGAAGGACAAGCCCACCGACGCGAAGTGGCTGACCCGCGACGAGCAGTCGTGGCTGACGACGGCCCTTGACGCGGAGAAGGTCGAGACCGGCGCCGCCGCCAAGCACACCTCGGTGAAGTTCGCCTTCAAGTCGGGTCGCGTGTGGGTGCTCTCGCTCGTCTACTTCGGCTTCATCTACGGCCTGTACGCGCTGGCGTTCTTCCTGCCGACGATCATCAAGGGCTTCCAGGATGCCGCGGGCACGAAGTTCGACGTCTTCCAGACCGGGCTCATCACGGCGATCCCGTACGTGCCGGCCGCCATCGCGATGTACTTCTGGTCGCGCGACGCCTCGAAGCGCGGCGTGAAGACGTGGCACATCGCGATCCCCGCGGTCGTCGGCGCCGTCACCATCCCGCTCGCGCTCTACGCCGGCTCGCCCGCTGCGACGATCGCCGTCATCGCCCTCACGGCCATGTCGATCTTCGCCGCGCTGCCGAACTTCTGGACGCTGCCGACGCGCTTCCTCACGGGGGCCGCAGCCGCCGCCGGTGTCGCGCTCATCAACACGATCGGCAACATCGCGGGCTTCAGCGCGCCGTACATCACCGGTGCGGTGCACGACTGGACGGGCGGCTACCAGGTCCCGATGATCCTCGTCGGCGTCTTCATGCTGCTCTCGGCCGTGCTCGTCGTCTCGCTCGCCCGTCGTGACGCGAAGCTGCGCGCCACGGCAGCCGTCGCGCCGCAGACCGACGCCGTGGAGGAGAACGCGCGATGACCCGCCTCTGGAACACCCCTGCCGAGTTCGCCGACGAGATGGTCGACGGCTTCGTGGCCGCCCATCCCCGCTACGTGCGGAAGATCTCCGGTGGCGTCGTGCGCCGCGCCGTCTCCCCCGAGGGCCAGGTCGCTCTCGTCGTGGGCGGCGGCTCGGGCCACTACCCCGCCTTCGGAGGTCTCGTCGGACCCGGACTCGCGCACGGTGCGGCCATGGGCAACCTGTTCGCGTCACCTTCGACGCAGCAGGTGCTCTCGGTCGCCCGAGCCGCCGACAACGGCGGCGGGGTGTTCCTCTCATACGGCAACTACGCCGGCGATGTGCTCAACTTCGACGCCGCCCAGGAGCGGCTGCGTGCCGAAGGCATCGCCTGCGAGACCGTCACCGTCACCGACGATGTCGCGAGCGCCCCGCTCGCCGAGCGCCACAAGCGCCGCGGCATCGCCGGAGACCTCACGGTGTTCCGTGCCGCCGGTGCGGCCTCGGCGGCGGGCTACCCGCTCGCCGAGGTCGCCCGTGTGGCGCGGCTCGCTAACGACCGCACCCGCTCGTTCGGCGTCGCCTTCACCGGCTGCACGCTGCCGGGTGCCCCCGAGCCGCTGTTCACCGTCCCCGCGGGGAAGATGGCGGTCGGCCTCGGCATCCACGGCGAGCCGGGCATCGACGTGGTCGACATCCCGTCGGCCGACGAGCTCGCAGCCCTCCTCGTCGAGCGCCTGCTCGCCGAGGTGCCGGACGGCGCCGACGGGCGCGTCATCCCCATTCTCAACGGCCTCGGCTCGGTGAAGTACGAGGAGATGTTCGTGGTCTACGGGCGCATCTCGGCGCTGCTCGAGGCGGCCGGACTCACCGTCATCGACGCCCACGTGGGCGAATACTGCACGAGCTTCGACATGGCGGGGCTCTCGCTCACGCTGTATTGGCTCGACGACGAGCTCGCCGACCTGTGGGAGACGCCGGTCGACACGCCCGCCTACCGACGCGGCTCGGTCGGCGCGGTCGAGCTGTCGGATGCCCCGGACGAGGCGCCTGTCGCGGAGGTCGTGCTGACCCGCGGCGACGCCGAGTCCGTGGCCCTCGCCGAGACCGTCGTCGCGGTGCTCGAGACGATCGTCGCCACGATCGACGAGAACGTCGACGAGCTCGGCCGCATCGACGCGATCGCCGGAGACGGCGACCACGGCATCGGCATGCAGCGCGGCTCCCACGCCGCCCTCGCCGCGGGTCGTGCGGCAGCCCAGGCGGGCGCCGGCGCCGGAACGGTGCTCGCGCAGGCCGCCGACGGCTGGTCGGACAAGGCCGGCGGCACCTCGGGCGCGCTCTGGGGCGTCATCCTCACCGCGATCGCCGCGTCGCTCGGCGACACCGGACGTCCGGAGGCGGCCGCGGTCGCCGCGGGCGTCGCCGCCGGCGCGAAGGGCGTGACCGACTACGGCAAGGCCGAGATCGGCGACAAGACGCTCGTCGACGCGCTACTGCCGCTGACCGAGACCCTCACGGCGCGCATCGCCGCCGGAGACGACTTCCTCGACGCCTGGCAGGTGGCCGCGGCATCCGCCACCACCGCCGCCGAGGCGACCGCCGACCTGCTGCCGCGCATGGGCCGTGCCCGCACGCACGGCATGAACAGCGTCGGCACCCCCGACCCGGGCGCGATCTCGCTCGCGCTCATCGCGACCTCCGTCGGCGCACTCCTGGCCGACCGCATCGAAAGGAAAGCCCATGCCTGAGCCGCTGCGCATCGTCGTCGGATCCGACGACGCCGGATTCGACTACAAGGAGATCCTCAAGCGCGATCTCGAGAACAACGACGGCGTCGCGTCGGTGGTCGATGTGGGCGTGGACGCAGACGGGCACACCGCTTACCCGAAGGTCGCCGTGCAGGCCGCGGAGCTCGTCGCCCGCGGCGAGGCCGACCGTGCGCTGCTCATCTGCGGCACCGGTCTCGGTGTGGCGATCGCGGCGAACAAGGTCGCCGGCATCCGTGCCGTGACCGCGCACGACTCGTTCTCGGTCGAGCGCGGGGTGCTCTCGAACAACGCGCAGGTGCTCACGATGGGCCAGCGCGTCGTCGGCATCGAGCTCGCCCGCCGTCTCGTCAAGGAGTGGCTCACGTACCGCTTCGACGAGACCAGCGCGTCGGCCGAGAAGGTCGCCGTCATCGGACAGTACGAGACCACCGGCTCCTGCTGATGAGCACGGTCACGGTGGGGGTGAGCCTGAAGGCCTACTTCGGCAGGCAGCAGGCGCGCGACTGGTTCGCCGACGTCGCGGCGCGCGTGGCGCGTCACGACGCCGTGCAGGCCGGCGCGGTCGACGTGTTCGTCATCCCCACCTACCTGCAGATCGCCGACGCGCGGGCTGCGCTCGCGGGCACTCCCGTCGCGATCGGCGCGCAGGATGTATCCGCCTACGGCGTCGGCGCGTACACGGGGGAGATCACCGCGGCCGAGCTGGCCGACTCAGGCGTCTCGCTCGCCGAGATCGGCCACGCCGAACGCCGTCGGCTGTTCGGGGAGACCGACGACGTGGTGGCCGCGAAGGCCGCCGCCGCGCTCGCCCACGGCGTGACCCCGGTGCTGTGCATCGGGGAGACGATCGAGACGGATGCCGCCTCCGCCGCCCGCGCCACTGTCGCCCAGCTGCACACCGACCTCGCCGACGCCCCCGACGGACCGGTGATCGCCGCGTATGAGCCGGTGTGGGCGATCGGCGCCCCCGCGCCCGCCCCGGATGCGCACATCGTGACGGTGATCGCCGCGCTGCGCGAGGCGCTCGCGTCGCTCCCCGGCCGCGCCGGGTCGCGGGTGATCTACGGCGGGTCTGCCGGCCCCGGCCTCCTCGCCCGGCTCGGCGACGGCGTCGACGGACTGTTCCTCGGCCGTTTCGCGCACGACCCGGCCGCGTTCGAGGCCGTGCTCGACGAGGCATCCGCTCTCGCTACCGCCCGACGGGGTGCGTGATGTTCGGCCTCAGCACCTATGCGTTCTTCTGGCAGCTCTCCGACCGGGTGAGCCGCCCGATGACCCTCGAGGAGGCGTTCGTCGCCACCAAGGAGTCGGGCGTCGACCTGTTCCAGATCTGCGACTACGCGCCGCTGGACACCTGGGACGACGCGCGCGTCGCGGATGCCGCGGCATCCGCTCGCGACCTCGGACTCACCATCGAGCTCGGCACCAAGGGCGTCGACGCCGCGAGGCTGCGACGCTACCTGCACCTCGCCGACCTGTTCGGCGCGACGCTCGTGCGCAGCATGCTCTACTCGCCGACGACACGGCCCGACTCGACCGCCCAGGCGATCGCGTGGCTCGGGGAGACCCTTCCCGAGTACGAGTCCGCCGGAGTCACGCTCGCGCTCGAGACGTACGAGCAGGTCGCGACCCGCGACCTCGTCGCCGTCGTCGAGGGCGCCGAGAGCCCCGTGATCGGCGTCTGCCTCGACCCGGCGAACGTCGTCGCCCGCCTCGAGACCCCCGGCGACTGCATCGCGGTCGCCGCCCCGCACGTCGTGAACGTGCACGTGAAGGACTTCGCGTTCGCGCGCCAGGACGGCTGGGTGGGCTTCACCTACTCGGGCGCGCGCATGGGCGAGGGCCTGCACGACTACCCCGACCTGCTGCGCGCGGTACGTCCGCGGGAGCGCGGCATCAACGAGATCGTCGAACACTGGCTGCCCTGGCAGGGCGACGAGGAGTCGACGACCCGCACCGAGCGGGACTGGACCCGCACCACACTCGACTATCTGAGGAGCACACTATGAGCACCACTGCGACCGACACGTACAAGATCGCGGTCATCGGGGCCGGCGGGAAGATGGGCATGCGCGTGTCCAACAACCTCGTGAAGACCGACCACACCGTCTGGTACGTCGAGAACTCGCCCGCCGGTCAGCAGCGCACGCTCGACGCGGGCCGCACCCTCACCGACGCGGCCGAGGCCGTCGCCGACGCCGACATCGTCGTGTACGCCGTGCCCGATCTTGCCCTGCAGTCGGTGACCGCGCAGCTCGTGCCGCTGATGAAGGAGGGCTCGATCGCCCTCACCCTCGACCCGGCCGCCGCCTACGCGGGCCTGCTGACCGACCGCGCCGAGGTCATCCGCGCGGTCGCCCACCCCTGCCACCCGTCGATCTTCCTGCAGCGTCAGACCCCCGAGGAGTGGGCCGACACGTTCGGCGGCATCGCCGCCCCGCAGGACGCCATCGCCGCGATCGAGTCGGACGACCCGGCCAAGAAGGCGATCCTCGACGCGACCGTGCGCGCCATCTACGCGCCCGTCATCGACGTGCACTACGTGACGATCAAGCAGCTCGCCCAGCTCGAGCCGACCCTCGTCGAGACGATCGCCTGCATGATCGGGGCGCTGCTGAACGAGTCGCTGCACGAGGCCGTGCACACCATGGGTGTGCCGGAGGCGGCGGCCCGCAGCATCCTGTACGGCCACACCCAGGTGGCCCTCGCCAACGGCCTGCGCGGTGACAACCCGTTCAGTGACGCGTGCCTGATCGCGATGGACTACGGCCGCGAGTCGATCATCAAGGACGACTGGAAGAAGATCTTCCAGGACGACGAGCTCGACAAGAACCTGTCGCGCATGCTGCACCTCGACCACATCGAGCGCTGACCCCGAACGTCGCATCCCCCGGCCGCCTCGGCGTCGGGGGATGCGTCGTCTCCCGGCGCGGGAGAGAGTGGATGCCGCGGCCTCCGCGGCCGCGTCAGACGTCGCCCTCGAGCAGCTCGCGAAGGCGAGCGAGGTCGGCGGCCACGGCCGTCGCGTCGGCCTCGAACGCCTCGTCGCTCACGCCCGGGTACTGGAACAGGGTGAAGACGACCTCGGCGCCGTCGGCGTTGCGCAGCACCCGCAGCGAGTTCTGCACGATCGTGCCATCGGGGAAGACGACGTCGTGATCGAGGATGCCGAGCTCGACAGGGGCGGTGAAGACCACCTCGACCTCGCCCATGGGCGAGTCGGTGCGCCACCGGCCGCCGTGCTGACGCACCCCGCTGCTGAGGCCCGCCGCCCACCGCGGCAGATTCTCGTAGCTGCCCACGAACTCGGCGACGATCGCCGGGTCGCGATCGATGGTCTGGGAGATGTGACGCACGGGGAAGGTCATTCCTCGATCATGCCCGTACAGCCTGTGCACGAGCCGCCCTTGCGCGGTGCCGGGGAGAGCGGGTAGGTCGTTCGCCGCGGCGGCGATATCGTCGGCGCATGAGCGACCACGACGCATCCCGTGACGAACGCGCCCGCGCCCTCAAGGAGCGCATCTACGTCACCTTCGCGGCGCTCGCCGTCGTCGTCACGCTCGCGAGCCACGGCGAACACGACGCACTGAACGCGCTCGTGACACTGCTCGTCACCGTGCTCGGCACGATCTTCGCCGTGTTCACCGCCGACGTCATCTCCCACCTCGTCGTTCACGAGCGGCTGATGAGTGCGCGCGAGCTGCGCAGCGCCGCGGCCACCAGCTTCGGTGCCCTCGGCGCGGTGGCGCTTCCGGCGGTGCTTCTGCTCGTGGCCGCGCTCGGGGCATGGCCCACGTTCACCGCGCTGGTCGCGGCCGCCGCCGCTCTGCTGCTCGCCCTGGTCGTGATCGGGTACCTCGCGATCCGCAGGCTGCGCCTCGCCTGGTGGCAGCGGCTCGTCGCCCTGGGCGCGGAGGCCCTGCTCGGTGTGCTGACCGCTGGACTGCAGCTGCTCGCGCACGGGTGAGGGCACGGGAAAGGCCCCGCGGCACCGCTGATGCGGAGCGGCGAGGCCGGTGGAGGGGCTGACGGGAATCGAACCCGCGCTGTCTGCTTGGGAAGCAGAAGTTCTGCCATTGAACTACAGCCCCGAGGCGGCATGACCGCCGGGATGACGCCTGACGGCGCCTCGCCAGCATAGCAACCGCGCCCGGCGGCTACGCTGATCGCGTGCTGCTCTCCGATCGCGACATCCGGTCTGAACTCGACTCCGCCCGCATCGGCCTGGAGCCCTCGGATGCCTCGATGGTGCAGCCGTCGAGCGTCGACGTGCGCCTCGACCGCTACTTCCGGCTGTTCGACAACCACAAGTACCCGTTCATCGATCCGGCCGTCGATCAGCCCGAGCTGACCCGTCTCATCGAGGTCGCCCCCGATGAGCCGTTCATCCTGCACCCGGGCGAGTTCGCGCTGGGGTCGACGTTCGAGCGCGTCACGCTTCCCGACGACATCGCGGCCCGTCTCGAGGGCAAGTCGTCGCTCGGACGCCTGGGCCTGCTCACCCATTCGACCGCCGGCTTCATCGACCCCGGCTTCACCGGGCACGTGACCCTCGAGCTCTCGAACGTCGCGACGCTGCCCATCAAGCTGTGGCCGGGCATGAAGATCGGCCAGCTGTGCTTCTTCCGCCTGTCGTCGCCGGCCGAGAACCCCTACGGCTCCGGCGCGTACGGCAACCGCTACCAGGGGCAGCGCGGCCCGACCGCGTCGCGGTCGTTCCAGAACTTCCACCGCACCGACGTCAGCATCACCGACGCCGGGTCGCCCGGGGCCTGATCAGCGCACGGGGCCGTCGATGCGGGATGCCTCATCGAGTCGGTGCCACGTGCGGTTGTGGTACACCAGCGCGTCGCCGGGGTCGCCCGCGGCGACATCGCGGTTGATGCTCGCTTGCAGAGCGTGCGCGGCGATCACGGTGGAGCCGCCGGCATCCATCCGGTTGATGATGCGGCACCGCACCCACGCCCGCACTCCGTGGTAGACGGCTTCGCCCGTGGTGAGCTTCGACCAGGCGTCGGTGTCCGCGAAGCGGTCGACACCGCTGGTGGCGCCGAGGCGTGCGAGGTCGAGGTCGTGCACGTCGAGGAAGTGCACCACGACGGTGTCGGCGGCCATGATGGTCGGCGTCGCCGATGACGTGGCCGAGACCGAGAAGATCAGCAGGGGCGGGTCGGCGCTCACCGAGGCGACCGACGTCGCCGTCAGCGCGACGGGTCCGTCGCCCGCATCGGCGGTGATCACGGCGACCCCACCGGGGTGCCCGCGGAACAGTGCCTTGAAGTCGTCGGCGCCGAGCGACTCCGCGACGGCACGGCGCTGGTCGGCCGGTTCGAGCGGGGTCGTGGGCTGGGGGTCGGGCACAGCGGTCATGTCATCCACGGTAATGGCCGTGCGAGGGGGTCGGACGCGTCACCGACATGCGGCGCAACGTCCGACCCCGTCGCGGGTCAGTCACGGTCGGATGCCGCGTCCCGCGCGCCTTGCGCGTCGGGACGACGGTCGCCGCGCTCGCCGTGGCCATGGTGCCCCGCATGGGCGGCGCACTCGCCGCGGCCGAGGTCCTCGCCGAACCGGCGGTGTGCGCCGGGGCCGAACCCGCGGTGGCGGTTGCCGCCCGCGAACGGGCGGAAGCCGCGGCCGCGACCGAACGGCGGGAATCCGGCGCGGGGGCCGAAGCCGTGCGGGGCGTCCGAGTCGGCGCCGGGGCCGAACCCGGGGCCGAAGCGGTGGCCGCGCGGGCCGCCGTGGTGGCCGAACTCGCCGGGCCGCGGCATCCCGTAGGAGTCGTCCCAGCCGAGCTCGCGGGCGATCGCCTCGAGTGTGCGCGAGGTGGTGGCGAGGTCGTCGGCGCTGGCCGCCGCCTCGACGCGCTCGCGGAATTCGCGGGGCGAGTGCACCGCGCCGCTGCGCAGCAGGGCGCCGACGGCGCGCAGCCAGTAGCCGACGGGTGCGGGGGTCTGAGGAGTGGTCTCGTCAGTCATGGGGTGTCCTTTCGTGGTGCGTCCGGAGACGCCGATTACATGTCATTCGGCATGTATATGTCTTTGTACATGCTTCTGTGATGCATGTCAAGGTGCATGTATTCTCGGATCATGACCGCCGACGACCCCGCCACCGACCCCGTCGACGCCATCGCCGCCGCCCTCGGGCAGCTGCGCGGTCGGCGCGGACCCCGGCCTCCCTGGGTGACCGGGCACGACGGCCCCCACCCCCACGGCGGGCGCGGCCGGCACGGGTTCGGACC
>NZ_JYIY01000037.1 GCF_000956535.1 Microbacterium ginsengisoli
GGGGAGGGTGGGGAACCCGTAGTCGCCGAACGATCCGCCGCTCGGGTCGTTCGGGCGGTACGCCCACGTCGCCTCGGGCCACGCCTGCACGCCCTGATACGTGCTGCCCGAGGACGCCGGGTTCACCGAGAGGCCGTCCATCAGGTCGATGTACCAGCGCAGCTCGAGGTGCGAGTGCATGTCGGCGCTGTCGCCGGTGACGATGGCGGCGCCCATCGGCACCCCGGTGAGCGGGGAGTAGCGGGCGTCGGAGAACGCCTGCACCATGGCCGCGGTCGTGTGCGGGCTGAGGGGGTCGTGCGGGTGGAACGCCGAACCCCAGGCGGAGTGGTCCTGCACGATCATCGGCTCGATGCGGCCGGGCGACTGCGCGTCGATGACGTGCAGGTCGCTGAGGTGCCCGAGGTAGAGCAGCGACCGTCGGCGACTCGTGCGGGTCGGGTCGGCGGTGCGGCCCAGCACGTCGTAGCGGGCGATGTAAGGCTCGCCGGGGCCCGCGGTGAGCGTGCGGTACGAGCCCTTCGTCACCGGTCCGTAGAGGATCGTCTGCAGCAGCGTGCTCGGGATCTCTCCGGGGTCGGTCTGGGCGAGGGCGAGCTGCGGGGCGAGGGTCTCGACGCTCACGCCGAGCGCTGCGGCGAGCGCGGCCGTGCGCGCCAGGAACTGGCGGCGAGAGAGTCCCCCCATTGCTGCCCTTCGGGTCGGCAACCGTGTGCGAGTGGGCTCATCATGGCATGCACGCGGGGGTGCGGCAACGCGGTGCCGAGAGCGGATGCCGCGGGCCGCGGCATCCACCGTCGTCACCGCGCGTGGCGAGGTGCGTCGGCCGTGGTCAGACCATTCGTCCGGGTCTCGTACCCTGGGAGGGTGTTGACCACTCTGACCGGATTCGTCGTGGTCGGCGTGGCGATCGGTGTCGGGTACCTGCTCGGCCGGATCGGACTGCTCGGTCCGCACGCGCCGTTCGTGCTCGGCCGGCTCGTCTTCTACGTGCTCTCGCCGTTCCTGCTGTTCGTGGTGCTCTCGAAGGCCGACGTGCACGTGCTGTTCTCGGCGCAGCTGCCGGCGTCGGCGTTGACGGCTGCGATCGTGCTCGCCGTCTACGTCGTGATCGCGCGGCTGGTGTGGCGGCGCGGACTCGGCGAGACAGTGATCGGCGCGCTGTCGGCGGCGCAGGTGAACTCGAACAACATCGGCATCCCGCTGTCGCTGTACCTGCTGGGGTCGGCCGCCTACCCGGCGCCGGTAATCCTGATGCAGCTGCTGATCCTCACCCCGATCACCCTGGCGCTCTTGGATGCCGCGACCTCCGACGAGCTGCGCATCGGGCGCACGATCCTGCGCACCGTCACGAACCCGATCGTGATCGGCTCCCTGCTCGGCACGTTGTTCTCGGCGTTCGAGATCCCGCTCCCCGACATCGTGTTCGAGCCGCTGCAGTTCATCGCGGGCGCGGCGGTGCCGGTGCTTCTCATCTCCTACGGAATGTCGCTCAACGGCCAGAAGGTGCTCGGGGTGGCGGGTCATCGCCGCGACGTGCTGCTCGCGAGCGCGCTGAAGCTCATCGTCATGCCGGTCGTGGGGTGGCTCGTCGCGACCTACGTGCTCGGCCTCGACGCGCACGGGGTGCTCGTGGTCGTCGTGCTGGCGGCGCTGCCGACCGCGCAGAACGTCTTCAACTACGCGCAGCGCTACGGGGTCGGCCAGACGATCTCCCGCGACACCATCTTCATCACGACGATCGGCTGCATCCCGGTGCTTCTGGCAGCCGTGCTGCTGCTACCGCACTGACGCTCGACGTCACAGTCGGCGGCGGGGCCGCGGCATCCGGTTCTCCGGCGCACTGCAGCCGCGACACCGCGCCGGCGTTCGTCGCGCGGCCGCGGCCCGCATCTGCCAGGGTGCTGATGTGCCGGATCTGCTCACCGCCTCGTTCCTCGTGGTCGCGGGTCTCGTCGCCGGCGTGATCGGCACGGCGGGCGGCATCACCTCCCTCGTCGCGTTCCCGGCGCTGCTCGCGGTCGGCATCCCGCCGCTCGCGGCGAACGTGACGAACTCGGTGGCGCTCCTCGGCAGCGGGCTCAGCTCGGCGCTGCGCGCGGGACCCGACCTGCGCGGCCACTCCGCGACGCTGCGCACCTGGATGCCGCTGTCGATCGTCTTCTCCCTCGTGGGGGCCGTGCTGCTCGTGCTCACCCCGGGCGCCCTGTTCGACCGGGTGGTGCCCTTCCTCGTGGCGACGGGCTCCCTCGTGCTCCTCGCGCAGCCGCTCATCGCCCGCGCGCAGCGACGCTTCGGGCGAGGGATGCCGCGTCCCGCAGCCGCGATCGCCGGGGGCGCCGTCGCGACCTACAACGGCTATTTCGGGGCGGGTTCCGGCATCCTGCTGATCACCCTGCTGCTGCTCACGACCGAGCCCGTGCTGCACCGCGCGAACTCGCTCAAGAACGTCATCCTCGTCGCCTCGGACGTGTTGCCCGCCATGCTGTTCGCGGTGTGGGGCACGGTGGTGTGGGCGGCGATGTGGCCGCTCGCGATCGGCGCCGTGCTCGGTGGCCTCATCGGCCCGGCGGTGGCCCGTCGTCTCCCGCCGGCGGTGCTCCGCGTGCTCATCGCCCTGTGCGGCTTCGCGCTCGCGGGGTATCTGCTCGTCCGGGGGTGAGGGTGGGCCCGGTGGGGCTCGAACCCACGACCCGCGGATTAAAAGTCCGATGCTCTGCCGACTGAGCTACAGGCCCGTGTCCTCCAGCCTACTGGGACGCGCACGGCGCTCCGGCCGGTGCCGGGCAGACGAAAGCGACCGCTCGGACTCCGGCGAGTCCGAGCGGTCGCTGACATGAGTGACGCAGGCGTCAGTTGCTCGGCGGCATCAGCACCGTGTCGATGAGGTACACGGTTGCGTTGGCGGTGTGCACGCCACCGCAGATGACGGCGGAGTTGCCGTTGACGGTGAGGTTGCTGCCGCTGCCCGACACGGTGAGGGTCTGGCCCTCGACGGTCGTGTGGGTGCCGACGATCTGCGACGGCGGGATCTGACCGGCCACCACGTGGTAGGTCAGGATCTTCGTGAGCAGGTCGCTGTTGGTCTTGAGCGTGTCGATCGTGGCGCTGTCGATCTTCTTGAACGCGTCGTCGACAGGGGCGAACACGGTGAACTCGCTGCCGTTCAGGGTCGAGACGAGGTTCACGTTCGGGTTCAGCTTGCCGCTGACGGCCGCGACGAGCGTCGTGAGCAGCGGGTTGTTCGAGGCCGCGACAGCGACCGGATCCTGCGACATGCCCTGGATCGAGCCGGCGCCCGAGGGCACCGCCGACGCGTAAGCCGAGCAGCCGGGGCCGACGAGGTCGGCCGAGGGGTCCATCGTGGCGGATGCCATGGGGGTCGACGACGGCGTCGACATCGATCCCGAGCTGGTGGTGGAGCTCGAACATGCGGTCAGCGCGAGGGCGCCCGCGAACAAAAGCGCGACGCCGGAGATGACCTTGGACTTCGTGGTGAGCATGATTCCTCCGTGGTGAGGGGTGGGCCGGGGGGACCCGTGGGAGTGAACGACGCACCCGAGCGTTCCGGGGGCGTCCGCCGCGGTGCGACGTTCACCAAGCCGTTCGGGGCGGTCGCGGGATCGGATTGGACATCGATCAGATCCGGATGCCGCGGGCCGCCGCATCCGCTCACTCAGCGTGTTCGCGGGCAGCAGTTCCCATCCGAACGGGCGACGGGGCCGAAATGCTACCGACACGAAAGGGAGGTCGCCATGACCCTCGTCATCATCGGCCTCCTCGGCGGACTCATCACCGGCATCTCGCCGTGCATCCTTCCGGTGCTGCCGGTCATCTTCCTCACGGGAGGCGTGCAGGCCAGCGCCGCGACCGGCGACGAGGAGGTGCGCCCCGCCTCCCGCTGGCGGCCGTTCCTCGTGATCGCCGGCCTCGTGCTGAGCTTCACGGTCGTGACCCTCGTCGGGTCGCTGATCCTCGGACTGCTGAACCTGCCGCAGGACATCATCCGCTGGGTCGGCATCGTCGTGCTGATCCTCATCGGCATCGGCCTCATCGTGCCCCGGTTCGAGCGCATCCTCGAGAAGCCGTTCACCTGGCTTCCGCAGAAGGAGGTCACGAACCGGGGGAGCGGCTTCGGCGTGGGTCTCGCCCTGGGCGCGGTGTTCGTTCCGTGTGCCGGTCCCGTGCTCGCGGCGATCATCGTCGCCGGCTCCACCGGCCGCATCGGCGCCGACACGATCCTGCTGACCGTGTCGTTCGCGATCGGTGTCGCCGTGCCGCTGCTCGTCTTCGCGCTCGCCGGGCGCGCGGTCGTGCAGCGCATCCGCGCGTTCCGCACCCGCGAGCGCCTGCTGCGCATCATCGGCGGCTCCGCCATGATCGCGCTGTCGGTCGGGCTGGTGTTCAACGTGCCCCAGCTGCTGCAGCAGCTCGTGCCCGACTACACGTCGGGGCTGCAGCAGCAGCTCACCGACAACCCCGACGCGCAGAAGGCTCTCGCCCTCGGCGGCCTCGTCAACGACGAGAACAAGAACCTCGACAAGTGCACCGCCGGTGCCACCGAGCTCGAATCGTGCGGCACGGCGCCGAGCATCAAGGGCATCCAGCAGTGGTTCAACACCCCCAACGACCAGCCGATCACCCTCTCCCAGGAGAAGGGCAAGGTCGTACTGATCGACTTCTGGGCGTACTCGTGCATCAACTGCCAGCGCTCCATCCCGCATGTCGTCGCCTGGAACAAGGCCTACGCCTCGCTCGGACTCGAGGTCATCGGCATCCACTCGCCCGAGTACGCCTTCGAGAAGGACCCGGCGAACGTCATGGCCGGTGCCAAGAACTTCGGCATCACCTACCCGGTCGCCATCGACAACAACCTCGACACCTGGACCAACTACCGCAACCGGTACTGGCCCGCCCACTACCTGATCGACGCGCAGGGGGTGGTGCGCAACATCCAGTTCGGTGAAGGCAACTACGCCACCACCGAGAACCTGATCCGCCAGCTGCTCGTGCAGGCGAACCCGAACGTGCAGCTGCCCCCGCCCACCGAGGTGCAGGACACCACCCCGCAGGTCGGCTCGACCACGCAGGAGACGTTCCTCGGCGCGGCCAAGCAAGCCAACTTCGGCGGCGGCACCGCCTACGACCCGGGCACGACCACCTTCGCCTACCCCGACTCCCAGCCCGACGACTCGTTCGTCGTGCAGGGCAGCTGGAACCTGACCTCCCAGAGCATCACCCCCGGCACCGACCAGCCCGCCCAGGTGCGGCTGCGCTTCCACGCCGGCATCGTGCAGATGGTGCTCGGCGGCACCGGCACCGTCACCTACACGCTGCAGGGTGGCGTCACCCAGACCGTGCAGGTCAGCGGCACTCCCAACGCCTACCAACTGGTCTCCAGCGGAGCCGCCTCCGACGGTCAGCGCGTGCTGGAGGTGACCGTGTCGCCCGGCGTGCAGGCCTACTCGTTCACCTTCGGATGACGGTGATGACGGATGCCGCGGCCCGCGGTATCCGTCACCCGCCCCGTCCGCTGCGAGAGGAGTCCGTGAATGTACGGCATGCTGGTCGACATGGTGATCGACGGCGCTGACGTCCCCGACGAGGGTCCCGTCGTCGACCGCATCGCCGAGTTGCTGGTGGCGACCGCCGGCGGCGACCAGGGCGCGTTCGCCGAGCTGTACGACGCGCTGTCGTCGCGGGTGTTCGGTCTGATCCTGCGCGTACTCGTCGACCGGTCGCAGAGCGAAGAGGTGCTGCAGGAGGTCTTCCTCGAACTGTGGCAATCCGCCGGGCGGTTCGTTCCGAACAAGGGACAAGGCCGCACGTGGGTGATGACCATCGCCCACCGCAGAGCCGTCGACAGAGTGCGCGCATCGCAGTCGAGCAGTGACCGGGACACCCGAGCCGGGCTGCGGGAGATCGCGGTGCCGCACGCCGACGTCGCCGAGCAGATCGAACTGAAAACCGACGCCGAACGTGTGCACGAGGCGCTGCGTTCCCTTCCCGAGGCGCAGCGCGAAGCGCTCACTCTCGCCTACTTCGGCGGCTACAGCCAGAGTGAGGTGGCCGCCCTCGTGGGTGCACCGCTCGGCACCATCAAGACACGAATGAGAGACGGGCTCGCCCGACTCAGACAGGAGATGGGGGTGACCCCGTGAACGAGAACGACTTCGCCGAGCTGTCGGCGGCCCGCGCCCTCGGTGCTCTCTCGCCCGACGAGCAGCGCGCCTTCGACGAGGCGCTCGCGTCGCACCCCGAGTGGGCTGCCACCGTTGCTGCCGACGAGGCGGCCGCGGCCGCACTCGCCGACACCGTGACGGATGTCGCGCCCCCCGCCGACCTGCGCGCCTCGCTGCTCGCCCGCATCCAGGACCTTCCGCAGCACTCCGACGCGGATGCCGCGGCCGACGCCCCGCCCGCGCCGTTCACGTTCGTCACACCGAGCGTGGAATCGGTGCGGTCGGCCCCGATCGCGAACGCGCGGCGGGCACGCCGCATCCTCTTCGCCCTCGCCGCGAGCATCGCCCTGGTGGTCGCGATCGGCATCGGCGGCACGATGATCGCCGGGCAGCTGAACCCGAAGCCCGCGGCGGTCGTCGCGCTCGAGAAGATCGAGTCGGCACCGGATGCCGCCAGCGCCCAGGCGGGCGTCACCGGCGGTGGCACGGCCACCCTGCACTGGTCGTCCTCGCTCGGGCAGGCCGTGCTCGTCTCGTCGGGCATGGCGAGCCTCGCAAGCGACCGAACCTATGAGCTCTGGTACCTGCGAGACGGCGTGCCGACCGCGGCGGGCACGTTCGATGTGTCGGGCGGGTCGGCGACCGCGCAGCTGCGCGGCGGGTTCCAGGCGGGCGACATCGTCGCCGTGACGGTGGAGCAGCAGGGCGGCTCGGCGACCGGCCAGCCGACGACGAAGCCTGTGCTCGCGATCGAGACGCCGGCCTGACGCACTCCGGCGGTGCGCGCCCGGGGAGACCGGCGTCACCGGCGCCCCGTGCGCGCCCGGCATCACCGGCCCTCGCAGCGCTAGCGTGAACGGGTGACCCCCCGCGCGCAGACCCCCGAGGTGCTCGCGCGCCTGCGACGGGCGCGCGACCTGATGGACCGCTCGTACGCCGAACCGCTCGAGGTCGCGATCATGGCGCGCGAGGCGTTCATGTCGACCGCGCACTTCTCCCGTGAGTTCCGCGACGCGTACGGGGAGACACCGTACGGCTACCTGATGACGCGCCGCATCGAGCGCGCCATGGCGCTGCTGCGGGCGGGGACGACGGTGACCGATGCGTGCATGCGGGTGGGGGCGACATCCCTCGGGTCGTTCAGCGCCCGGTTCACGCGGCTTGTCGGCGAGACGCCGAGCGCCTACCGGGCCCGCGATCACGCCGCCACCGAGGACATCCCGGCCTGCATGGCGCGGGTGCTCACCCGCCCCACCCGGTTCGTCTGATCGCGCACCGCGTCCCGGTCGCCGACGTTGCCGGGTGAGCAGGATCAGAGAAGCGGATGCCGCCTCCCGCCCGTAGCGTGGAGGCCATGACCTCGATCTCGCTCCGCTTCTTCCCGATCACTGCCGACGACATCGACGCCGGCATCGCGTTCTACCGTGACGGACTCGGCCTCGAGCTGCGCAACAACGTCGCCGCGGGTGACTTCCACTGGGTCACGCTCGGCGTGCCCGGCACCGACGTGGCCGTGGTGCTCTCCGAGCCCGGTGCCGGCCGCTCGCCCGACGACGCCGAGGCACTGCACCGGCTCGTCGCGAAGGGCGCGATCGGCCCGATCGTGTTCGAGACCGACGACCTCGACGGCGTGTTCGCCCGCCTCACCGCCCTCGGCGCCGACCTCGTGCAGGAGCCGACCGACCAGCCGTGGGGGCCGCGCGACGCCGCATTCCGCGACCCGGCCGGCAACCTCATCCGCATCAACCAGGCCGGCTGAGCCGGCGGGCGGTGCGGCCCGGGAGGCGCCCCTCGCCCCGTACCCTGGACAGGTGAGCGACGATCCCCGGCCGTACCACAAGCCCGTGCGCCGCCCCGCCGAGCTGTTCGACCGGCTCTACTCGGGCGACGACCCGGCCGAGGTCTCGCGCATCGCCCACTCGACCGCCGCCGCACTCCTCGCGCGCGTGCGCGAGGACCCCGACGTCGACGTCGTCGAACGCCTCGTCGCGTTCACCGACCGTCACGGCATCGACGACATCGCCGATCTGTGGTCGCGTGCGCCCGCTCGATCTCTGCCCGGCGCGCTCTGGCGGCTCTATCTGCTGCAGCTCATGATCCACGACGACCCGCGCACCGCGGCGTTGCTGTTCGAGCGCGGACGCCTGGCACGTTCCGGAGCCGACGAGGTGGTCGCCGGAGCGCCGACCCCGGCCGGCCCGGACGAGCTCGTCACCCTCATCGACACGATCCTGCGGGGGCTGTTCCAGGGTGACTTCGCGGTCGCACTCGAGCGGGCGGCATCCTTCTGTCGCATCGTCGCCGCCGGTGCGGTGCAGCTCGCCGACGACCACGACGTCGCGGAGCCGGCGCGCGCGAGCGCCTTCACGACGCGGGCGCTGCGCCTCGACACCTACGCGGAGGACCTCTCGGGCGCGGCGGCGCTCTGGCGCCGCGACGCGCTCGCCTGAGTAGCGCTCGGGCGCCGCGACGCGCGGGACGGGCGGCGCTTCGGCGCCGCGACGCTCGCTCCTGAGTCACGCCCTCGCATCGCGACGCGCCCGACCGGGCGGCACCCGCACGCAGGAAGAGAAGAACCGAGCCGCAGAAACGCCTCTCGGCGCAAGGCCGCTCGCAGCGGCAGATATTGGAGCCCGGGGTTACTGCGGCCCGGCCGGTCCAGTGTAACGGAGCGCCCCCGCGCGGCATTCCCGCGTCATCCGCCCGGGCGCGTCGCCGTCGCGCGCGTAGGCTCGCAGCATGACCTGGCGTTTCGCGCTCATCATCGAGCCCGTGGCATCCGATGACCCCCGCACCGACTTCGACACGACCTTCGCGCCCGTCGACGCCTCGGCCCCCGCCCTCAGCATCGGCGAGCTCAGCACCCAGCGCGGAGACGGCATCTTCGAGTCGATCGGTGTCGTCGACAGGCACCCGCAGGAGGTCGAGGCGCACCTGGCGCGGCTCGCGCACTCCGCGGAGATCTGCGACCTTCCGGTGCCGAAGCTCGCCTAGTGGCGCGCCGCCGTGGCCCGCGCGGCGGCGCAGTGCCCGGAGGGCGAGGCGGTCATCAAGCTCATCCTGAGTCGCGGCATCGAGCACGGCCCGACCCCGACCGCGTGGGTGACCGCGTCGGCCGCGCCCGACTATGCCCGCCCGCGCGCCGAGGGCATCTCGGTCGTCGTGCTCGATCGCGGGCTCGACCTCGCCGCACCCGCCCGCGCCCCCTGGCTGCTGCTCGGTGCGAAGACGTTGTCGTATGCGACCAACATGGCGGCGCTGCGCGAGGCGCACCGACGCGGCGCGGATGACGCCGTCTTCGCCACGTCCGATGGATTCCTGCTCGAGGCGCCGACCGCGTCGCTCGTGCTGCGCCGCGGCGATGTGTTCGTGACCCCCGAGCCCGCCGCCGGCATCCTGCACGGCACCACCCAGCTGAGCCTGTTCGCCCACCTCGCCGAGCGGGGGTTCACGACCGCCTACGAGACCCTTCCGACGGCGGCCCTCGCCGACGCGGATGCCGCGTGGCTCGTCTCGAGCGTCCGCCTCGCGGCCCCGATCACGGCCGTCGACGGCCGGGCTCTCCCGCATGATGCGGCTTTCACGGCCGAGCTGAACGCCTACCTGCTCTCGCCGCGCGACTGAGCCGCGGCATCCGGGTGTGCGGCATCCCGGGCTGACGCGGTACGCCCCATCGATCCTTTGCCCGCCGCGACTGAGCGGCAGCATCCGGGCGTGCGGCATCCGCGCCGCGGCATCCCGGCCCGGCCGCGGCATCCGGGCGTTCTCGGTCCCGGGTGACGCGCCACAACCGTGTGCGCGCCGGTCTTCAGGCTGACGCGCCAGACCGTGTGCGACGCCGGCTTTCGGCGTGTCTCGCACCCCGCAGCGTCGGAACTTCTCGATGGCACCCCGCGACTGCGCTCGGCGCGGCGGGGTGTCGGGAGAAAGTTCCGACGTTGTGATGATCGCAGCGGGTTGTCGACGCCTACCGGCGTGCGTCGCAGGTCGATCACCCCAGGCCGAGCGCGCCGAGGATCGCGCGTTCGACGAGGTCCCAGTCGTGCACGATCAGGGCGTAGTCGAACCGTAGTGTGCGGTATCCCCAGGCGGCGGATGCTGCGTCTCGAACGAGGTCGTGGTGTCTCCGTTCGGCGCCCGCGTGGTTCTCGCGCCCGTCGGCTTCGACGATGAGGCGTCCGTCAATGAGAAGGTCGACCCGTCCGACACCGAGGACGGAAACCTGGGCGCGCACGTCGAGCTGCCAGTGCCGCAATCGCCAGCGGATCAGCGACTCCAGCCCGCTGTCGGCATCGTCTCGCGCGAACGCGATCGCCTCGCGGGCTCGGTCGTTCGTGCGCTCGTGCAGCCAGGCGAGATCGTGCGGCGCGACGAGTCCGAGGCGCAGGGAGGACTCCAGGGCGACGAAGAACTGCTCCGTTCCCGCGCAGCGATCGATCTCCCTGAGCACGCTCCGCGCTGTCGCCCGCGGGGTCGGCGCGTCGCCCCAGTGCACGATCGTGTCGGCTTCGATGATTGTGGGGGTGCGGCTGTGGTGGCCACAGCGCAGGTGGAGGTGGTCGTCGTCGCTCAGCACCCAGATCCCGAGGTGGCGAGCCGCGCTGATGCACGCGAGCCGGCCTCCCGCCCGCGCAGCGCGACGCACATCGTCGCAGCTCGACGGTGTCGCGAACACGCCTCGCCGCAGGCGGATGAGCTCGCCCGTCTCGAGCGCACGTTCGATGCGGGTGCGTGAGTAGCGCAGCGCGCGAAGCTGCGCGCTCGTTCGCACCGCCGTCCTCTCGTCGCACACATGGCCATGGTGGGCGCACATCACGTCGTGAGTGTCCGAGCAGCGCGGCATCCGTGGATCGTCGGTGGCCTGCGGGCATGGGGGAGGGGACGTCACTCCACACTCCGTCGGAA
This sequence comes from Microbacterium ginsengisoli, assembly GCF_000956535.1. Lineage (GTDB taxonomy): Bacteria > Actinomycetota > Actinomycetes > Actinomycetales > Microbacteriaceae > Microbacterium > Microbacterium ginsengisoli. The sequence goes on from NZ_JYIY01000037.1 coordinate 11,088, forward strand.
GTTCTGCGCGACACCCCGCCCTCGTCATGCGCGACCCGGCGAGTCGGCCACAACTTCCGACATTGCGCAGGGAGGGAGGCGGCGACGAGAGAGGGAGGGGG
>NZ_JYIY01000038.1 GCF_000956535.1 Microbacterium ginsengisoli
CCCCCCGACCCCCGACGAGAGGAGGCGCGCGATGACCACCCAGCTCGCCCCGACGGTGACGGATGCCGCGTCCGGCGGCTCCGCCCGCTCCGCGCCGCCCGTCCGGCGCCGCCGTTCCCGCACCCCGTGGGTGCTGCTGCTGCCGGCGTTCATCATGCTGGCCGTGTTCATCGGCTGGCCGCTGGTGCAGCTGATCGTGATGTCGTTCCAGAAGTTCGGGCGCGAGCAGATCTTCGGGAAGCCGCCGCTGTTCGTCGGCCTCGAGAACTACGCGCGAGTGCTCAGCGACCCCGAGTTCTGGACCGTGCTCGCCCGCAGCGTCGTGCTGTGCGTCGTGAGCGTGGCCGCCACCATGATCCTCGGCGTGCTGATCGCGGTGCTCATGACGAAGCTGCGCGCGGTCATGCGCACCGCCGTCTCGGTCGCGCTGCTGCTCGCCTGGGCGATGCCGGCCCTCACCGCCACGATCGTGTGGGGCTGGATCTTCGACACCCAGTACGGTCTCGTGAACTGGGTGCTCACCCGGGTGACGGGCCAGGACTGGACGGGCCACAGCTGGCTGATCGACCCGGTGAGCTTCTTCACGGTCGCCGCCATCATCATCACGTGGGGCGCCGTGCCCTTCGTCGCCTTCACCGTCTACGCCGGTCTCACCCAGGTGCCCGATGAGGTGCTCGAGGCGGCCGCGCTCGACGGCGCCGGCGGGCTCCAGCGGTTCCGCCTCGTGGTCTTCCCCTACCTCCGCTCGATCCTCACGGTGCTGCTGATCCTGCAGATCATCTGGGATCTGCGCGTGTTCGCGCAGATCTACGCCCTGCAGACGGTCGGCGGCGTGCGCGCCGACACCAACACGATCGGCGTCTACATCTACAGCGTCTCGATGGCCTCGGGCGACCTCGGCGCGGGCGGGGCTATCAGCGTCATCCTCGTCGTCATCATGCTCGCCCTCTCGGCGTACTACATCCGCTCCATGCTCAAGGAGGACCGCGCGTGAGCGCCCTCGCCCGCCGCCGCACCTCCCGCGTGCTGTTGAACGCCGCCGCGGTCGTCGTGATCGCGTTCTCGATCTTCCCCGTCTACTGGATGGTCAACACCTCGCTGCTGCCGGGGTCCGCCATCAAGAGCGACACCCCGCACCTGTGGCCCGACCTGTTCACGGTGCAGAACTACGTCACCGCGCTCGGCTCCAGCGGCTTCGGCGCGGCCCTGCTCACGAGCGTCGTCGTGACGCTCGTGACGGTCGCCGCCGCCCTCGTCTTCGCCTTCCTCGCGGCGATCGTGCTGTCGCGGTTCCGCTTCCGGGGGCGCACCGCGATCATCGTGACGGTGCTCGTCGTGCAGATGATCCCTGCGGAGTCGATGATCATCTCGACCTTCCGCGTGCTCGACGGCTGGCACCTCGTGAACACGATGATCGGGCTGTCGCTCGTCTACATCGCGCTCGTGCTGCCGTTCACGATCTGGACCCTGCGGGGGTTCGTCGCCGGCATCCCTGCCGACCTCGAGGAGGCGGCGATGATCGACGGCTGCAGCCGCACCGGCGCGTTCTGGCGGGTGACGTTCCCCCTGCTCGCCCCGGGTCTCGTCGCCACCGGCGTGTTCGCGTTCATCCAGGCGTGGAACGAGTTCGTGTTCGCGCTCGTGATCATGACCCGCCCCGAATCCCAGACGCTGCCGATCTGGCTGCGCAGCTTCGTGCAGGCCACGAAGGCGACCGACTGGTCGGTCGTGATGGCCGCCTCCACGCTCATGGCTATCCCCGTGATCGTGTTCTTCCTGATCGTACAGCGGCGCATGGCCGCGGGCCTCGTGTCGGGGGCGGTCAAGGGATGACCCGGATGCCGCGCAGCGCCCCTCCTCGCGGGGGAGGCGCCTCATGAGGGTGGGCCTCGACGTCGGCGGTACGAAGACCGACGCCGTCGCCGTCGACGACGCGACCGGGGAGGTGGTCGTGCGGGTGCGCCGCCCGACGCGAGTGGGCCCGGAGGGCGTCGTTCGCACGATCGTCGACACGGTGCACGACCTCGCCGGCGAGCTCGGCGTCGCCGTCGCGTCGTTCGCCTCGGTGGGGGTCGGGCTTCCGGGCCAGGTGGACGACCGCGGCGAGCGGGTCGCGCACGCGGTCAATCTGGGGCTCGAGCGGCTGGAGGTGGCATCCGTCGTCGCGTCTGTGCTCGGCACGCCGGTGCGGGTCGAGAACGACGTGAAGGCGGCCGCGCTCGGCGCCTACGCGATCGAACGGCTCGACCGCAGCATGGCCTACCTGAACCTCGGCACGGGGGTGGCCGCCGGCATCGTCGTCGACGGCGACCTGTGGCGCGGTGCACGGGGGGCGGCGGGCGAGGTGGGCCACGTGTCCATCGATCCGCGCGGCCCCGCGTGCCGGTGCGGCCAGCGCGGTTGCATCGAGGCCCTCGTCGGAGGCGGGGCGATCGCCGAGAGGTGGGGGCGCGCGGCCGTGCTGCCGGTGCGCGACGTGTTCGACGCTGCCGACGCCGGCGATCCGCGGGCGGTCGAGCTGCGCGACGGCCTCGCGCGCGGCGTCGCCGCCGCGGTGCGCCTGCTGGTGCTGACGTGCGACGTCGACACCGTCGTGCTCGGCGGCGGGCTGACCGCCCTGCGCGAGCGCCTCACCGTGCCGGTGCAGGCGGCGCTCGACGAGGGCACCGCGGCATCCGGATTCCTCCGTTCCCTCGACGTGCCCGCCCGGCTGCGTCTGCTGCCCCCGGCCTCGCCGGCGCCCGCCTTCGGTGCGGCGCTCGTCGGCGCCGCCGCGACCCGGAAGGCGATGACCCATGGCTGAGATCGTGATCCTCCCCGACGCGGATGCCGCGGGCTCGCTCGTCGCCCGTGAAATCGCCGCCCTCATCGCCCGCACGCCCGACGCGGTGCTGGGGCTCGCGACCGGTTCCACGCCGCTGCCGGTCTACCGCGCCCTCGCGCGGCTCGTTGCCGACCTCGACGTGTCGCGGGTGCGCGGCTTCGCGCTCGACGAGTACGTCGGGCTCGAGCCGGGGCATCCCGAGTCGTACCGCGCGGTCATCACGCGCGAGGTGGTCGAGCCGCTGGGCCTCGACCCCGACCGGGTGCGCACGCCCGACGGGGCGCTCGAGGGCATCGCGCACGCCGGCGCCGACTACGAACGGGCGATCACCGAGGCGGGCGGGGTGGATCTGCAGATCCTCGGCATCGGCTCCGACGGGCACATCGGCTTCAATGAGCCGGGCTCGTCGTTCGCCTCGCTCACGCGCGTGAAGACCCTGACGGCGCAGACGCGGCGCGACAACGCGCGCTTCTTCGCGTCGCCGGGCGACGTGCCGATGCACTGCATCACGCAGGGACTCGGCACGATCCTGCGGGCTCGCCACCTGGTGCTGCTCGCGTTCGGCGAGGGCAAGGCGGCGGCGGTCGCCGGTGCGGTCGAGGGACCGCTGTCGGCCTCGGTGCCCGGGTCGGCGATCCAGCTGCACCCGCACGCCACGGTCGTGATCGACGAGGCCGCGGCGTCGGCGCTGGGCGACGCCGACTACTACCGCTACGCCTGGGCGAACAAGCCGGCCTGGCAGGGTCTGTGACCGGAGCCGCTCACTCCCACGCGAGTCGCAGCAGGTGATTGCGGCTGAGGTTCGCGAGCGGGGTGGATGCGGCATCCGCCGCGGTCAACCAGCGCAGCTCCTCGATCTCCCCGCCGCGCGCGACGTCGGCATGGCGCACCCGCACCCGGAACGCGTCGGCCACGACCGTGTGGCCGGGCTCGTTCGCCGCTAGATCGCGGAACACGCCGAGCGGCTCGACCTGCGCCGGGTCGACGTGCACGCCGATCTCCTCCGCGATCTCCCGCACGAGCGCCGTCATGGCGTCCTCGCCGGCCTCGGGCTTCCCGCCCGGCTGCTGGAACACGACCGCACCGGCCTTGCGCACCACGACCGCCCGGCCGTGCTCGTCGATCACGACGCCGGCGCTCACCCGGATCTCGGGGGCCGGCTCGAACACCTTCCCCGGGTTGAGGATGCCGGCCGGATCGAACGCCTGCCGCACGCGCTGCTGCAGCTGCCACTGGGCGTCGCCGAGCTCGTCGCGCAGCCACCGGCGCTTCAGCACGCCGACGCCGTGCTCGCCGGTGAGGGTGCCGCCGAGCCGGAGCGCCGCCTGGAACAGCGCGTCCGCCGCCTCCCAGACCGCAGGAGGCACCTCGGGTCCGTCGAAGATGAAGTTGGGGTGCAGGTTGCCGTCACCGGCATGCGCGACCGCGGGGATGCGCAGTCCGTAGCGCGCCTCGACGGCCGCGATCTCGTCGAACATCGCCGCCAGCTGCGAGCGGGGCACCGAGACATCCTCGATGAGGGTCGTGCCGAGCCGCGCCATCGCGGGGTGCATCGACCGGCGGATGCGCAGCAGCTCCTCGCCGCGGGCGGCGTCAGTGGTCACCTCGACCTCGCCGCCGTGCGCCGCGAGGATCTGCGCGACCTCGGCGGCCTCGGCGGCGGCCGCGGGGCCGTCGGTCTGGATGGTCAGCTGCGCGGCGCCCGCGGGCGGCGGCGCGAGCTCGAGCAGGTCGTGCACGGCCGCGAGGCTCGCGGCATCCATCAGTTCCATGATGGCGGGCTGCACTCCGGCGGCCGTGACGGCGGCGGACGCCGCGGCAGCGGTGCGCACGTCGGCGAACACCGCCGCGATCGTCGAGACCTCGCCGGGCACGCGACGGCGCAGCTTCAGGGTCGCGCCGACGATGACGCCGAGGGTTCCCTCCGACCCGATGAGCAGCGATGTGAGGTCGTAGCCGGTGACGCCCTTCACGGTGCGGTGGCCGAGGTGCAGCAGGGTGCCGTCGGCGAGTACCGCGTCGACCCCGAGCACCGCGTCGCGCACGACGCCGTACTTCGCGCACAGCAGGCCGCCGGCGCCGGTCGCGATGTTGCCGCCCACGGTCGAGATCGCGCGGGAGGCCGGGTCGGGCGCCCACCACAGGCCGTACGGGGCGAGATGGGCGTCGAGGTCGGCGTTGACGATGCCCGGCTCGACGACGGCGATGAGGTCGTCGGGCCGCACCTCGAGCACACGGTCCATGTGGCGCACCGACAGGGCGATCTCGCCGCCGCCGGCGTTCGCGCCGCCCGCGAGCCCCGTGCCGGCGCCGCGGGTGACGACGGGGGTGCCGGTGGCGCTCGCGATGCGCAGCACCTCCTGCACGTCGGCGACCGACAGCGCCTCGACGACGCACAGGGGCGGGGCGGATGCCGCGTGGCCCGACCCGTCCGCACGGGCGGCCTCGCGGGCGGCGATACTCACGTCGACGCGGCCGGGCAGCGAGTGCTGCAGCCGGGCGACGACGTCGGCCGCGCTCATCCCAGGCGCCGCAGGCCCGCGATGAGTCCGACCGTCACCGCGACGATGCCGTAGCCGAGGCCGACCCACGCGAGCCCCATCGACCAGAAGGCGATCGTGGCGCTCACGTAGACGAGCAGCTCGACGGCGGCGCGCACGAACGGGTGCACCCGCAGCACCGCGCGGGGGCTGACGAAGAGCGCCCACAGCAGGATCGCCACGACGGGCGCGCCGATGCCGACGACGATGTTCCACGGGAACGGCCAGGCGGCGAAGCCCCAGAAGGCGAGCACGACGAACGCGATGATCTCGCACAGGAACGCCAGCAGGTCGAGCGGCGTCAGGGCGGGGCGGGTGCCCGCGGGAAGCGGCGCGTCGGTCGGAGAACTCACGCCGTCAAGTCTAGATTCGCGCCCGCCGTCCAGACGCCGCGCACGGTGAGGCGCGCATCGAGCAGCACAGCATCGGCGAGGCGGCCCGGTGCGAGCGCGCCGAGGTCGTCGCGGGCGATCGCGCGGGCAGGCGCCCCGGTGAGGGCCTCGACCGCGACGGGAAGGGAGACGCCCGCGGCGACAGCGGTGCGCAGCGCGGCGTCCTGCGTGAGGGTGGAGCCGGCGATCGTGCCGTCCTCGGCGAGGCGTGCGACGCCGTCGGTCACGTCGACGTCGAGCGCGCCGAGCAGGTACCGCCCGTCGCCGGAGCCCGCGGCCGCCATCGCGTCGGTGATGAGCGCGACGCGTCGGGGCGCGGCATCCATCAGCACGCGGATGAGTGCCGGATGCACGTGCACGCCGTCGGCGATCGCCTCGATCGTGACGCCGTCGCGGGCGAGTGCCGCCCCCAGCGGCCCCGGCGCGCGGTGGCCGAGCCCGGGCATGGCGTTGAACGCGTGGGTGACGAGGCTCGCGCCGGCGTCGAAGGCGGCGGATGCCTCATCCCACCCGGCCTCGGTGTGTCCGACGGCGACCGCGACCCCCGCTGACACGAGGCGTCGCACGGCGTCAAGCCCGCCGGGGAGTTCGGGGGCGAGCGTCACCTGCACGATCGTGTCGTCGCCCGCGGCGAGGAACGCGTCGAGCAGATGCGCGGTCGGCGGCGTGAGGAGGGCCGCTTCGTGGGCGCCGCGCCGGGCGGGCGCGAGGAAGGGACCCTCGAGGTGCGAGCCGAGGATGTCGGCATCGGTGCGGGTCAGCTCCGCCACCATTGCGGCGCGGCGGGCGAGCAGCGGCGGCGGCGCGGTCACGAGCGAGACCACCGCCCGGGTCGTGCCGTGCGCACGGTGCAGGGCGCGTGCCGCCCGCACGTCGTCGGGGCCGTCGTCGTAGGCGTGACCCGCGCCGCCGTGCCCGTGCAGGTCGAGGAACCCGGGCGTGAGCACGGCACCGGGGCCGGCGGCATCCGTCGCGTCGACCACCCGGTCGGCGGGTTCCCACCCGTCGCCGCTGCCGATCGCGGCGACCTGCGCGCCCTCGAACCGCACCCACGCGTCGGCGGTCTCGACTCCCGCCGTGACGAGCCGGGCCGAGTGGATCACCGTGCTCGTCATGAGACGCCTCCGAGCGGACGCCACGCGATGCGCGCGACCCGCGCGTGGAAGTCGGCCGCGTCGATGCCGCGCGGTGACCACGCCTTCTCGGCCGCCGACGCGAGCCGCGGCCAGATGAGGCGGTCGATGTCGGCGGCGGTGCGCACCGTCTCGGTCCACATCGCGGCCTCGACCCCGAGGATGTCCGCTTCGGCGACACCGGGGACGACCTCCGCCGGGTCCCAGTCGTACGAGCGTTCGAGGCTCGTCGGGCCGTCGGCCCAGGTGAGGCCGAGCGGCTCGTCGGCGTCGGGCTTCATGTCGAGGTAGATCGCGTCGGCCGGAGAGAGGATGACGCGGCCCCCGCGTCGCACGAATCCGCGGGCCTTCTCGTCCATCCCCTCGATCGGGGTGCGAAAGCCCCAGTACTGCCCGACGGTGCCCTCCGGCAGGTCGGGCGTTGTTCCCGCCTCGTGCCAGGTGACCGGGATCTTGCCGGCATCGATCACGAGCCGGGCGGCGCGTGCGACGAACCGGTCGAAGTCGGCGCGGTCGGTGCCGAGCGCCTCGTCGCCGCCGAGGTGCAGGTAGGGGCCGGGGGTCAGCGCGGCGAGCTCGCCGACGACGTCACGCACGAAGTCGTACGTCTCCTCGAGGTCGGTGCGCAGCGACGAGAAGCCCACCGCGAACCCGGTGTACGGCTCGTCGCGTGTCGGCACCCCGCCGCCGTAGGCGGCGACGACCTCGTCGATGTGCGGGCTCAGTACGGGGTCGCACGCGATGTCCGGGTAGGCGAGCGAGACGGCGTGGGTGTGTCCGGGCATGTCGATCTCGGGCACGACGGTCATGTGCCGAGAGGTCGCGTGGGCGACGATCGTGCGGTAGTCGTCGGCCGTGTAGAAGCCGCCCGCATCGCCGAGGGCCGCTGTCGCGCTCGCGCGCTCGGTGAGGAGGGGCCGCGTCGCCATCGCCAGGCGCCAGCCCTGGTCGTCGCTCAGATGCAGGTGCAGCACGTTGAGCTTCAGGTCGCTGAGCCGGTCGATGAGGGCCGTCACGATCTCGACCGGGAAGAAGTGGCGCGCGACGTCGAGCATGAACCCGCGGTGACGGAACCGCGGGGCATCCTCGACCTCGATGGCGGGCACGACCCAGCCCTCGCCGCCGCGGGTGGCGAGCTGCGCGAGGGTGCGACCGGCGTAGAACACGCCCGCGTCGTCGGCGGCGGAGATCTCGATGCCGGACTCGTCGACCCGGAGCCGGTACGACTCCGCGGCCCCCGGGTGGCGCGTGACGACCACCCCGTGGGCGCCCGGCGCGGGCGCCGCGACGCCGCGCCACGGCGCGGTGCCGGCGACCCGGGTGACGAGCGGGCGGGGGAGCAGCGCGGCATCCGTCATGTAAGGAACCCTAACAAACTACGGATGCCTCGCCCAGACCCTCCGATCCGATATGCTCGACCCGTCGCGACTGGCGTTGAGGTGGGACACCACCGGGGAGCGACCGACACGGTTATCGACCGCACGCCTGGGCCGATACGGAACCCCTTTTTTCCGAACCGTCGTCAGGAGATCGCCATGACCGATTCGTACTTCAACGCCCCGCTCGCCGAGGTCGATCCCGAGATCGCGCAGGTGCTCGACCGAGAGCTCGCGCGTCAGCAGGGCTACCTCGAGATGATCGCCTCCGAGAACTTCGTTCCCGTCTCGGTGCTGCAGTCGCAGGGCTCGGTGCTGACCAACAAGTACGCCGAGGGCTACCCCGGACGTCGCTACTACGGCGGCTGCGAGGAGGTCGACGTCGCCGAGGAGCTGGCGATCGCCCGCGCCAAGGCGCTCTTCGGTGCCGAGTTCGCCAACGTGCAGCCCCACTCGGGCGCCACCGCGAACGCCGCCGTGCTGCACGCGATCGCCCGCCCCGGCGACACGTTGCTCGGCCTCTCGCTCGACCAGGGCGGCCACCTCACTCACGGCATGAAGATCAACTTCTCGGGCCGCCTCTACAACATCGTCGCCTACGGCGTCGACCCGGAGACCTCGCTCATCGACATGGACGAGGTGCACCGTCTCGCGGTCGAGCACCAGCCGAAGGTCATCATCGCCGGCTGGTCCGCCTACCCCCGCCACCTCGACTTCGCGCGCTTCCGTGCGATCGCCGACGAGGTCGGCGCTCTCCTCTGGGTCGACATGGCCCACTTCGCCGGGCTCGTCGCCGCGGGCGTGCACCCCTCGCCCGTTCCGCACGCGCACGTCGTCTCCTCGACCGTGCACAAGACCATCGGCGGCCCCCGCTCGGGCTTCATCCTCACCAACGACGCCGAGCTCGCGAAGAAGATCAACTCTGCCGTCTTCCCCGGCCAGCAGGGCGGGCCGCTCATGCACGTGATCGCCGCGAAGGCCACCGCGTTCAAGCTCGCCGGCACACCGGAGTTCAAGGACCGCCAGGAGCGCACCGTGCGCGGTGCGGCCCTCATCGCCGACCGGCTCGGCCAGGCCGACGTCGCCGGCGCCGGCATCACCGTGCGCTCCGGCGGCACCGACGTGCACCTCGTGCTCGTCGACCTCCGCAACGCGGAGCTCGACGGCAAGCAGGCCGAAGACCTGCTGCACGAGATCCACATCACCGTCAACCGCAACGCGGTGCCCAACGACCCGCGTCCGCCGCTGGTCACCTCGGGCCTGCGCATCGGCACCCCGGCGCTCGCGACCCGCGGCTTCGGCGACGCCGAGTTCGCCGAGGTCGCCGACATCATCGCGCTCGCGCTCGTGCCCGGCGCCGACCTCGAGGCGCTGCGCACCCGCGTCGCTGCCCTCACCGCGGCCTTCCCGCTCTACGACGGCCTGCAGCAGTAAATCCGCTTCCGGGCGCGGGGGCTGCGGCCCCCGCGCCACGAAAGGACGACCCGTGACAGCAGAACGACTCGACGGCAGGGCCACCGCCGCCGCCATCAAGGACGAGCTGCGGGTGCGCGTGGCCGCGCTCGCCGCGCAGGGCGTGGTGCCCGGCATCGCGACCGTGCTCGTCGGCGCCGACCCCGCCTCCCAGCTCTACGTCGGCATGAAGCACCGCGAGGCGGAGGCGATCGGCATGGCCTCACTCCACGTCGAACTGCCGGGCGACGCCACGCAGGACGATGTGGAAGCGGCGATCGACGCGCTCAACGCCGACCCGGCGTGCCACGGCTACATCGTGCAGCTCCCGCTCCCCGGGCACCTCGACACCGAGCGGGTGCTCGAGCGCATCGACCCCGCGAAGGACGCCGACGGGCTGCATCCGACCAACCTCGGCCGACTCGTGCTCAACGTCAACGGCACGATCACCAGCCCCCTCCCGTGCACGCCGCGGGCGGTCATCGAGCTGCTGCAGCGCAACGGCTACGACCTGAACGGCAAGGATGTCGCGGTCGTCGGCCGCGGCGTCACGATCGGCCGGTCGATCGGTCTACTGCTCACCCGCCGCGAGATCAACGCGACGGTGACCCTCACCCACACCGGCACGCGGGACCTCGGAGCGCACCTGCGGCAGGCCGACGTCATCGTCGCCGCGGCGGGCGTCGCCCACCTCGTGCGCGCCGAGCATGTGAAGCCGGGTGCGGCGGTGCTCGACGTCGGCGTCACCCGCGAGCGTGATCCCGAGACCGGCACGTCGATCGTCTACGGCGATGTGGCCCCGGAGGTCGCGGAGGTCGCCGGCTTCCTCTCGCCGAACCCCGGCGGGGTGGGACCGATGACCGTGGCGCTGCTGCTGACGAACGTCGTCGAGGCCGCCGAGCGGGCCGTCGCATCCTGACGCAACCCTACGGTCGGCTCCCTCCCGGGTGCGCGTGGCAGAGTGGTCCCACGCCGCGGGCGGAAGGACAGCAGTAATGAGTGAGGTCGCCACCAAGCGGGCCTACGACTCGTCGGGCCGGCGCAAGGCAGCCGAAGAGCGCAGCAGACGGATCCTCGAAGCCGCGGCGCGCCACTTCGACGAGTGGGGCTGGCCGGGCACGACGATCGCCGCGATCGCCGCCGAGGCGGATGTCTCCGAGAATCTCGTGTTCCAGAGGTTCTCGTCGAAGTTCGATCTCCTGATGGCGGTGATGAGGGCCGGTGCATTCGGCCGCGCCCCCGACCTGCGCGGCGCGCTCGCCGAGCTCGACATGTCCGCCATCGCCGACCCCGGTGAGCGCCTCGAGCGCTTCCTCGACCTCGCGTGCGCCGCCGTGCCGCACTTCGCGCATTACGCGATCGTGTGGGCGCAGGCGTCCGCGTCCGATGACCGGGCCCGGGATCAGATGGATGCCGCGGCCCGCGCCCATCGCGACAACGTGCTCACTGTCGTGCGGGGCCTCACGGGAAGGCCGGACACCCCGGCGGATCTCGTGGACCGGGTGACCGTCGCGACCTCGGCGGAGACCTACCTCCAGTTCGCCCAGCTCGGGTGGGAGATGTCGTCGTACCGGGTGTGGCTGCGTGCCACGCTGCGGGGCATCCTGGCACTCGATCGAATCGTTACGTAAGCACCTTCCCTCGGGCCGCCTGCGCTCGTATATTCAGAGGAGTCCGCTCGTGTCAATTCGCGGCGGACCGTCGACCCGGGGGTAGCGGGGTGGCGGGG
>NZ_JYIY01000039.1 GCF_000956535.1 Microbacterium ginsengisoli
ACGGAGCCCGCGTTCGCCTCGCCGCTCTGGCGGGCGGGAAGCGGGTGGCGCGCCTCGGCGCCCGCTGTCGTCGCCGAGCGGGCTTTCGCGACGGCGGACGGCGACGTCGTCGCGGTGCGCCCCGCTCCCGTGACCGGCGAGAGCGCGCGGGATGCGGACGGCACCGTGTGGGTGCACACCGCCGACGGCACCTGGGCGCTCACCCCGCTCAGCCGTCGCGCCGCCGACGAGCGGCGGCGGGCGCGGCGTGAGCGGGGGGATGCGGCATCCGACCCCCGGCTCGCCGCGCCCATGCCGGGCACGGTCGTCGCCGTGCACCACGCCGACGGCGATGCGGTCACCGCCGGCACCCGCATCGTCACGATCGAGGCCATGAAGATGGAGCACCCCCTCACCGCGCCCCACGACGGCACGGTGCACCTCGACGTCGCCGTCGGCGACCAGGTGAGACTGGGGCAGGTGCTCGCCCGCGTCGACCCCCACCCGGAAGGAACACCATGACGCTCACGCACGACTACGACCTCACCGACGACGAGCGCGAGCTCGCCGCGATGGTGCGCGCGTTCGCCGACGAGGTGGTGGCGCCGCGCGCGTACGAGGCCGACCGCACCCACACGCTGCCGCTCGACATCGTCGCGCAGATGGGGGAGATCGGTCTGTTCGGATTGCCTTTCCCCGAGGAGGTCGGCGGCCAGGGCGGCGACTACATGGCCCTGTGCCTCGCGATCGAGGCCCTCGGACGCGTCGACCAGTCGATCGCGATCACCCTCGAGGCCGGCATCGGGCTGGGCGCCATGCCCTTATTCCGCCACGGCAGCGACGCCCAGCGGGAGACGTGGCTGCCCGACCTCGTCGCGGGGCGTGCGCTCGCCGGCTTCGGCCTCACCGAGCCCGAGGCGGGATCGGATGCGGGCGCCACCCGCACGACCGCGAGGCTCGACGGCGACGAATGGGTGATCAACGGCGCGAAGCAGTTCATCACGAACTCCGGCACCGCCATCACCCGCTTCGTGACCGTCACCGCCGTCACCGGCGACCGCGGCGGACGGCCCGAGATCTCGACCATCATCGTGCCCAACGGCACCCCCGGGTTCACCGTCGAGCCCGCCTACGACAAGGTCGGCTGGCACGCCTCCGACACGCACCCGCTCACCTTCGTCGATGCCCGGGTGCCGGCCGAGAACCTCCTCGGCGAGCGGGGCCGCGGCTACGCGAACTTCCTCGCGGCGCTCGATGAGGGGCGCATCGCCATCGCCGCGCTAGCGACCGGTGCCGCAGAAGGATGCCTCGAGGCATCCGTCGACTACGCCAAGTCGCGCACCGTGTTCGGCTCGGCGCTCGCCGGCCGGCAGGGCATCCAGTTCCTCATCGCCCGCATGCAGGCGCGGGTGCACACCGCCCGCCTCGCCTGGCACTACGCCGCCCGGCTGCGCGACGGCGGCCGGCCGTTCAAGACCGAGGCGGCGCTCGCGAAGCTCGTCGCGAGCGAGGCCGCGATGGACAACGCGCGCGACGCGACCCAGGTGTTCGGAGGGAACGGGTTCATGAACGAGTACCCGGTCGCCCGGCACTACCGCGACGCGAAGATCCTGGAGATCGGCGAGGGCACCACCGAGGTGCAGCTGCTGCTGATCTCCCGGTCGCTCGGCCTCGAGGAGCCCGCCCGTGTCTGAGCCTGTCGACCCGCGCGCACCCATCGAGCAGCGCGGACTCTACTTCGAGGAGTTCGAGGTCGGCGCGCGCTACCGTCACCGGCCAGGGCGCACGGCGACCGAGGCCGACAACGTGCTGTTCACGACCCTCACCATGAACCCGCAGGCCCTGCACCTCGACGCCGCGTACGCCGCCACCCAGCCGTTCGGACGGCCCCTCATCAACTCGCTGTGGACCCTCGCGACCATGGTCGGCCTCTCGGTCGCGCAGCTCACGCAGGGCACGCTCGTCGCCCAGGTCGGCCTCGACGACATCTCCTTCCCCGCGCCGCTGTTCGCCGGTGACACCCTCATCGTCGAATCCGAGGTGCTCGCCGCGCGCATCTCCGGATCGCGCCCGGGCCAGGGGGTTGTGACCCTGCGCCACACGGGCCGCAATCAGGACGGAGTCGTGGTGGCCGCGGCATCCCGGATCGTGCTCGTCTGGTGTCGAGACCGGGGCGAGTCATGAGCGTCGAGCTGCCGGGGCCCGCGTTGCTGTTCTGCCCCGCCGACCGACCCGACCGGTTCGCCAAGGCCGCAGAGCGCGCCGATGGCGTCATCCTCGATCTCGAGGACGCCGTCGCCGCCGCCGACAGACCCGCGGCCCGGGCGGCCCTCGCGGCTGCAGATCTCGACCCCGACCGCACCATCGTGCGCGTCAATCCGGTCGGAACCGCTGACCACGTCGCCGACCTCGCGGCGCTCGCGACGACGCCGTTTCGTACCCTGATGGTCGCGAAGGCGGCGTCTGCGGCAGCGCTCGCGACGATCGACATCCGCTACCGCCTCATCCCGCTCTGCGAGACGGCGCGCGGCGTCATCGAGGCCGAATCCCTCGCCACCCTCCCCACGGTGATCGGTCTGATGTGGGGCGCCGAGGACCTCGTCGCCTCGCTCGGCGGCACCTCCAGCCGTGCCCGGGACGGTCGCTACCGCGACGTCGCCCGCCATTCCCGATCGCGCGTGCTGCTCGCCGCGGGGGCGTACGGGCTTGCCGCGGTCGACGCCGTGCACATCGACATCGACGACGAGCGGGGGCTGGCCGAGGAGGCACGGGATGCCGCGGTATCCGGGTTCCACGCGACCGCATGCATCCACCCCGCCCAGGTCGCCGTCGTCCGCGCGGCCTACGCGCCGACCGTGGAGGAGGTCGCGCGTGCCCGGGCGGTGCTCGCCGCCGCCGAGGACTGGGCGGGGGTGTTCGCGTTCGACGGCGCGATGGTCGACGAGCCGCTGTTGCGGCACGCCCGCGCGGTGGTCGCCCGCGCCGGCGGGTGAGGGGCCGGCCGGCCGCTGTCAACCCTGTGCGCAGCGGGAGTGGCACGCGACATGATCGGTTCGGCATCGCGTGGGCGCTGCCGAGAGGAGAAGTGTCATGGGAGTTGGTGGAGGCATCGCCCTCATCGTCATCGGTGCGATTCTCGCGTTCGCGCTGAACATCCCGGTCGGCGGGTTCGTGAACCTGTCGCTCATCGGCTACATCCTGATCGCCGCGGGCGTCGTGGTGTTCATCATCGGTCTGGTCTCGATATCGAGGCGTCGTCAAACCTCGACCGTCACCCGCACGGAGGTCGATCCGGCGAGCGGTCAGCGGACCACCCGTTCGACCACGGAATCCACGAACGACACCCTCTGACGTGCGCGCGTCGGGGTGTCGCATGCACGACGCCCCGACCCGCCCTCAACGCAGGCGCAGGTCGAGTCGCCGCAGCAGCTGGGCGTTGGCGGCGACCACGATCGTCGACAGCGACATGAGCACGGCACCCACCGCCATCGGCAGCACGAAGCCGATCGGGGCGAGCACGCCCGCCGCGAGCGGCACGGAGACCAGGTTGTAACCCGCCGCCCACCACAGGTTCTGCACCATCTTGCGGTAGCTGGCCCGCGACAGGTCGATGACCGAGACGACGGCGCGCGGGTCGGACCCCGCCAGCACGACCCCGGCCGAGGCGATCGCGACGTCGGTGCCGGCGCCGATCGCGATGCCGACGTCGGCTCCCGCGAGCGCGGGTGCGTCGTTCACGCCGTCGCCGACCATCGCGACGCGGTGACCGTCGGCGCGAAGCCGCGCGACCTCGGCGGCCTTGTCCTCGGGGCGCACTCCGGCGATCCAGCGGGTGATGCCGACCTCGGCAGCCACGCGCGCCGCCACCGGTTCGGCGTCTCCGGTCAGCATCACGACGTCGACGCCGCGTTCCCGCAGCGCGGCGACCGCCTGCCGCGAGGTCGGGCGCACCGCGTCGTCGAGCGCGATCGCGCCGATCGTGCTGCCGTCGACGACGACGTGCAGCACCGTCGACCCGGTGGTGCTCCACGCCTGCGCCGCCGCAACGGGCGCGAGTCCGGCGGCGGCGAGCAGGGCCGGGCCGCCGACCGAGACGCGGTGTCCCTCGACGCGGGCGACGACACCGACGCCGGGGGTCGTGACGATGTCGTGGGCCTCCGGCAGTCGGATGCCGCGACCCTCCGCCGCAGCCACGATCGCTCGGGCGAGGGGATGCTCCGACTCGCTCTCGGCAGCGGCGGCGAGGCGCAGCATCCGGTTCTCGTCCGTGGAGTCGAGCGCGGTCACCTCGGGAGTGCCCGCCGTGAGGGTCCCGGTCTTGTCGAACACGACGACGTCGACCGTGCGCATGCTCTCGAGCGCGAGGCGATCGGTCACGAGGATGCCGGCGCGGGCTGCGAGGCCGGTCGCGATGGAGACGACGAGCGGGATCGCGAGACCCAGTGCGTGCGGGCACGCGATGACGAGAACGGTGATGGCGCGCACGACGGCGTCATCAGGCAGGCCGACCGCCGTCCAGACGACGGCCGTCACCACGGCGGCCGTCAGCGCGAACCAGAACAGCCACGCCGCGGCACGATCGGCGATGCGCTGTGCGCGGGTCGTGGTGCGCTGCGCCTCGGCGACGAGCCGCGCGATGCCGGCGAGAGCCGTGTCGTCGCCGACCGCGGTCACCTCGACACGCAGGCCCGAGTCGGTCGCGACCGTGCCGGCGACGACGGCATCGCCGGTCGAGCGCGTGACCGGGCGCGACTCGCCGGTGATCATCGACTCGTCGATCGCCGCCGTTCCCGACACCACGCGCCCATCGGCGGGAACGCGTCCGCCCGGGCGCACGACGACCACATCGCCGACCCGCAGCGTCGCCGGGTCGACCGACTCGGTGCCCTGGGCGGTGACACGCTCGGCCCGATCGGGGAGCAGAGCGGCGAGCGCGTCGAGCGCGGACGACGTCTGCGCGACGGCCCGCATCTCGATCCAGTGCCCGAGCAGCATCACGACGACGAGAAGCGCGAGCTCCCACCAGAAGTCGAGCTGGTGGTCGAGCAGCCCGAGGGAGGCCCCCCACGATGCGACGAACCCGACCGTGATCGCGAGGGCGATGAGCAGCATCATCCCGGGCCGCCGCGCCCGCAGCTCGGCGACGCCGCCGACCAGGAACGGACGCCCGCCCCAGACGTACATCACCGTGCCGAGCACCGGCGACACCCACGACAGAACGGATGCCGCGGGCACCTCGTAGCCGACGAGCATCGCGAACATCGGCGAGAAGGCGACGACGGGCGCGGCGATCACGAGCATGATCCAGAACAGGCGACGGAACTGGCCGACGTGCGCGGAGTGATCGTGGCCGGAGTGGTCGTGGCCGGAGTGGTCGTTCCCCGCGTGGTCGTGTCCCGTGTGGTCGTGCGCCGAGTGATTGTGGTCGGCGCGGTCAGTGTGGTCGCTGGCGACGGTGGCGTCGCCGTGGTCGTGCACGGAGTGACTCGCGTGGTCGTCGTGCGCGTCGTGCCCGCCGTCGTCTTCGCACCCCGCATGGTCATGCCGTTCGTGGGCGTCAGCGGGTGCCGGCGCTGCGTAGCGCGGCGCGTCGGGGGAGTGCGGGTGCACCTGAGGGTGCGGATGCACGTGGTCGTCCGTCTGATCGGGGCTGTTCGTGGTCACAGATCCTGTATACCCCTGAGGGGTATGTCGGCGCAACCGGCCGACCACAGCGCGGTCGCGTTCCGCGCCGCGTGTGGCCGTCGCGCGACGGGTCTGCCAGGATCGCCCCGTGAGCATCGACGCTTCGGCCCCCCTGTCCGGCACCGCGCTGACCCTTCGTGGCGGCGGATACCTCGCCGAGTTGAGCACGGTCGGCGCGACGGTGCGCGTCCTCCGCTTCGGTGACCGCGACCTGATCGTCCCGTTCGCCCGCGACGAGGTGCGCCCCGCGTTCCGGGGCGCGACGCTCGCGCCGTGGCCGAACCGCATCGTCGACGGCGAGTATCGCTTCGCAGGGGAGACGCATCGCGTCGCCCTCACCGAGCCGGAGCGAGGCCACGCCCTGCACGGACTCGTCGGCTGGTACGACTTCGCCGTCGTGGCCCACACGCCCGAGCGCGCCCTCCTGACGACGACGATCGCGGCGCAGTCCGGATACCCCTGGCGGGTTCGCGTCGACGTCGATTACCGACTCGATGGCTCCGGGCTCACCCAGACGGTCACCGCCGTCAATCTGTCCGACACTCCGGCGCCGTTCGGCACGGGACCGCACCCTTACCTCCTTCCGGCGACGGGCTCCGTCAACGAGGCGCTCCTGCACCTCCCCGCCTCCCGCGTGCTCGAGGTCACCCGGCGGCGCCTGAAGCCGCTCGACCTCGCCGAGGTCGCCGTCGACGCCGCTCGCTTCGACTTCCGCGAACCGCGGGTGATCGGAGAGGTCTGCATCGACCACGCGTTCACCGATCTCGCGCGTGACGGCGCGGGTGTGGCATCCGTGACAGTGACGGATGCCGCGGCCCGAGGCGCGCGCATCACCTTCGACGCCGGGTCGCCGTGGGTGCAGATCTGCACCGCCGACCAGCCCGGCGGCCCGGGAAGCCCCGGACACCGCATCGGCGTCGCCGTCGAGCCGATGACGTGCGCGCCGGACGCCTTCAACGCGGAGCGGTACCCGTTCGACACCGGGGTGCTGTCGATCGCGCCGGGGGAGGCGGCATCCGTCACGTGGACGCTGTCGGCAGTGGGAGACTGACTCCACCGCGGCGCCGCCGCGTGCGAACGGAGAGCGCATGACAGACCGCACCGACACGAGCAGGCTCGATCCGGAAGACGCCCAGGAGGGACCCATCGGCACCACGGGGGACCGCGCGCTCGCGGTCGCGGACTTCTCCACCGAGGACGCCGGGTATCACAAGACCCTGCGACCGAGGCAGATCCAGATGATCGCCATCGGCGGTGCGATCGGCACCGGCCTCTTCATGGGGGCCGGCGGGCGTCTCGCCTCGAGCGGACCCTCTCTCGTGCTGGTCTACGCGATCTGCGGCTTCTTCGCGTTCCTGATCCTCCGGGCCCTCGGCGAGCTCGTGCTGCACCGCCCGTCGTCGGGGTCGTTCGTCTCATACGCGCGCGAGTTCTACGGCGAGAAGCTCGCCTTCGTCTCGGGGTGGCTGTACTTCCTCACCTGGGCGATGACCTCGATCGTCGACGTCACGGCAGCAGCTCTGTACGTCAAGTTCTGGGCGCAGTACTGGGAGCCGCTTCAGCAGGTGCCGCAGTGGCTGATCGCCCTGCTCGCCCTCGTCGTGGTGCTGTCGGTCAACCTCGTGAGCGTGCGGCTGTTCGGCGAGATGGAGTTCTGGTTCGCCCTCATCAAGGTGAGCGCGCTCGTGGTCTTCCTTGTCGTCGGCGTCTGCTTCATCGTGTTCGGCGGGCGCACCGACATCGGTGCGACGGGCTTCTCGGTCATCGCCGAGAACGGGGGCGTGTTCCCCCTCGGCGCCGTCGCGCCTCTCCTCGCGATCTCGGGGGTCGTGTTCGCCTACGCGGCGATCGAGCTCGTCGGCACCGCGGCGGGTGAGACGGCCGAGCCGGAGAAGGTCATGCCGAAGGCGATCAACACCGTCGTCTTCCGCATCGCGATCTTCTATGTCGGCTCGGTGCTGCTGCTCTCGCTGCTGCTGCCGTTCACCACGTACGAGGCCGGAGAGTCTCCGTTCGTCACGTTCTTCTCCCACATCGGATCCCCGCAGGCGGGCGCCGTCGCCGGGTCGGTGATGAACTTCGTCGTGCTCACGGCGGCGCTCTCGAGCCTCAACGCCGGGCTGTACTCGACGGGTCGCATCCTGCGTTCGATGTCCGTCAACGGCTCCGCCCCACGGTTCACCGCCAAGATGAGCCGTCACGGCGTGCCGTTCGGCGGCATCCTGCTCACCGCCACCATCACGCTCTGCGGTGTCGGCATCAACGCGCTGTGGCCTTCCGAGGCCTTCGAGATCGTGCTGGAGATCTCCGCCCTCGGCATCATCGGCGGCTGGGCGACGATCATCCTCTGCCAGCTCAAGCTGCGGACGTGGGCGAAGCGCGGCATCCTGAAAGAGCCCTCGTTCCGCCTCTTCGGCGCGCCGTACACCTCGTACCTCACGCTCGCCTTCCTGCTGTTCGTGCTCGTCACGATGGGCTTCTCGGAGACCGGGCGCTGGGTGCTCGCCTCGCTCATCGTGCTCATCCCCGCGCTCGTGATCGGCTGGTTCGCCGCCCGCAAGGGCATCTACGCCGCGGCGGCCGCACGCGAGGGCTACACCGGCACGCACCCCGTCGTCGCCGGACCGCCCCGACCCGAGGAGGACGCATGACCGCCCCCGCTCCGTACCTTCACTTCGACGGCGAGGCCCGTGCCGCGCTGGACTTCTATGCGGCCGCGTTCGGAGGTGAGGTCGAGGCCTACACGTTCGCCCAGTTCTCGCGCACGGACGGGCCGGGCGAGGCGATCGCGCACGGCATCCTGCGTGGACCGGTCGAGCTGTTCGCCGCCGACATTGCCCCGGGGGAGGAGACCACGCACGTGCGAGGCGTGCTGTTCTCGCTGCTCGGCTACGCCGACGCCGACACCCTGACCCGGTGGTTTCAGGCGCTCGCCGATGGCGGCACGATCGTCGACGACCTGCAGGTGCGCCCGTGGGGCGCCCACGACGGTCAGGTCACCGACCGTTTCGGCCTCACATGGCTCATCGGCTGGGAGGACTGAGCCGGGCCGAGCCCCGGGGGCATGGCGCGGGGCGGGGTGATCCGTCGCCGTGACTCACACCGTGACTCAGACCCCCGGGGGTCGCCGACCTGCCTAACGTCGGAACTTCTGCCCGACCCGCCGGTGCTGGGTCCGAACTCCCGGCGTGTCGGCGAGAACATCCGACGGTGCGCTCAGCCCGGGTCGGGCAGGGGCAGCCTGGCCTCGGGCAAGGGGCAAGGGGCAAGGGGCAAGGGGCAGCCTGGCCCCGGGCAAGGGGCACGTGGCACGGGGCGGGCCCCATCCAAGGTCAGGGCCGCGCGGCGCCCGCCCGCGCACAAGCCGCCCGCTCAGCGGGCGCGCACGCGTACGAGGTCGTCGCCGAGGTTCTCGGCGAGCCACGTGAGCCAGGGTGCGACCGCGCGCCAGTGCGACGAGATCTCGTCGTATGCGACGGGTGTGAACCACCAGTCCTCGACGGGTTCCCGCAGTCCGACGGCGAGGTGCTTGAGCCGCAGCAGGTCGATGCGCGGGTGGTCGACCGGGTAGCCGCGCGGTGCGGTGCGCAGCGCGTCATCCGTCATCAGGGTGAACCCCGCATCCGTGAGGCCGGCGAGCACCGGCTCGAGACGGGCGAAGGATGCCTCGTCGGCGACGACCTCCCGGAAGCGGGCGAGTGCGGGCGGCGGAACGTCGTAGACCCCGCCGCCGACGAGCAGGCCCTCGGCGGACAGCTGCAGGTAGAACGCGACCGGAGGCGTCGAGGACACCATGCCGATGTGCGTCTTGTAGGGCGTCTTGTCGGCGCTGAAGCGCACGTCCCGGTAGGGACGGAAGATCTTGAGCCCGCCGAACTCGGGTTCGAGCTCGCCCGCGAGCAGCTCGAACGGGGTGCGCACGTTCTCGTCGTAGCGGTGCTTGTTCGCCAGCCACCACTCGCGCGTGTTGTTCTCGGCGAGCTCGCCGAAGAACGCGATCGCGTCGGGGTTGAGGCCCGTGAAGCTCATGATGCTGCGGATGCCGCGGTGCGCTGCACGAGCGACGACCACCAGATCAGCAGGCCGCCTCCGGCGATGCCGAACGCGAGCCAGGTGATCATTCCGCCGACGGCGCCCGTGATGAAGAATCCGGCGCTGAACGCGGCGATCCAGGCGACGGTGAGCACGACGGAGCCGACGACCAGCAGAATCACCGCGGCCCACGGGTGGGCGCGGAACACCCGGAAGCCGTGCCAGGGCCGCTGGCCGGCGGATGCCGCGGCCACGAGGCATCCGGCCGCTGTCAGCACGAGCGGAACGAGGATCGAGACGGCGCCGGCGACGACCAGCAGGATGATGACGAGCAGCGACATCCACCCGAAGGCGGCGACGCGCGGCCCACCGGGCGCACGGGTCGCGAATGCCCACGCCGCCCAGCCGAGCAGCCACACCTCGACCACGACGATCACGATCGACCCGACGCCGATGATCGAGAGCGCCGTCGTGTCGGTGCTGCCGACGGCGGGCAGAGCCGTCAACCCCTGCGCGACCGCGCCGAGCACGATGACGAGCGCGAGGGCGATGCCCGAGCGCACGCGGCTCATTTGCCGGCCGCCTTGTCGAGCACGGGCTGCAGGTCACCGTCGTAGAGGGTCGTGTCGCCGACCTTCACGATGAGGGTCGTCTTCGCGGACGCGGGGGAGCTCACGGTGATCGTCTCTTTCGTCAGGGTCTCGCCGGTGCAGCTGACGCCGCCGTCGGTGGCGCGAGTGCACACCGGCGCGGTCAGTATGTCGATCTTCGCCGATTGCAGCACGTCGATGCCCGCATACCTCACCTCTTCGAGGTGGGTGCCGCCGACGGGGGCGATGGCCTGCACCTGGGTGCAGGCGGTGAGGGATGCCGCGGCCACGACGAGCGCGGCCAGCGCCCAGGTGCGTCTCACGATGCCGCCTTCTGCTCGTGGGCGAGGATGCGGGCGCGCTCGGTCATGCGCTGGGCGTCGAGCGCGGCATCCGTGATCTTCTCGAGGTCGAACGGGGCCGGAAGCAGCAGCTCGGTGTTGCGGTCGAGGGCGGAGCCGCGACGCATCGCGGGGGATTCGGCCCAGTCGTTGGCGGCGAACTCGCGGGCGCGGGAGGCGAGGTCGCGGGACGCGCCGGTGCCGGCGGGAGTCGCCGCCGAGGCGTGGTCGAGCACGGTGGTGAAGATCGAGAGGGTGCCGTCGCGGTTGTCGACGATCTCGAGCACCTGCTGCTGCTGCGGGAAGTCGATGCACGAGGCCGTCGTGATCTCCCAGAAGCCGCCGCCGTTCGCACCGGGGTGGGCGAGGATCTGGTTGAGGTGCGTGTGACCGTTGAGCCAGGCGATCGCGACGGGGTAGGCCAGGAGCAGGTCGATGACGTCTTCGGCATGGTGCAGCACCGTGGTGTCGCCGGGGCGCTGGGCGTCATTCTCGAGAGTGAGGCTGTTGTGGTGGCTGAGCACCACGACGAGCATGCCCTCGGTGGTCGCCTGCTGCAGCTGAGCCTTCAGCCACTGGAACTGCACGTCGGGCAGGGCCCCGTCGGGGCCGGCCACGGCGTTGCAGGTGTCGAGGCCGATCGCGCGCACGAACGGCGAGAGCTGCGCCGTCCACCAGGTCTCGCCCGAGTCGAGGTTGTGCTGGGTGAAGCCGTGGCCGATGGGTCCGGGCTGCGTCTCTGTCGTGAAGTGCTCGGCCATGAAGTCCCGCTGTGCGAACAGGTAGCGGCCGGGGTTCGCGGTGACCTCTTTGAAGCCGGGGCGTCCGAGCCAGAGCCCGAACGCGTCGAGCAGCTGGGTGACGGCGCTGCCGCTGGCGGCGTAGCCCGCGAGCGCCATCGATGCCGTCGCTTCGAGTGTGTACGCCTTGCGGCCGCCGACGGCGAGGGCGTGCAGCGTGGGGCTGAGGTTGAACGTGCCGAGCAGCAGGGTGTCGTGGTTGCCGTAGACGGCGTACCAGGGTGCGGGGAGGCCGGGGGAGGTCGCCGGGTGGCTGATGGCGTCGTCGAGCAGGGCGGGGAG
>NZ_JYIY01000040.1 GCF_000956535.1 Microbacterium ginsengisoli
GTGGCGGAGATCGGGTGGGGGAGTGCGCGGCGCGGAGGGTGCGCGGCAGGCTGTGGATGCCGCGGCTCGCGCCGCGCCGGCACCCGCGGGAATCCGCGGCGACACGCCAGCGTTGCGCTCCGGAGAAGCTGGGAATAAGCTGGAGGGCTCGCCACTCGGCGGACCTCCCCCCACACGACACACAGCATCACCATGACTCAGCGACCCCAGGAACAGCTCTCCACCCTGCGCGCGCTCGCGCGCCTCATCCCCTTCGCCCGTCCGGTGCTCCCGCGCCTCGCGGCCGGCTTCGCGTCCGCGCTCGGTGCGGCGATCGTGAGCCTCGTCATTCCGATCGTGCTCCAGATCACCGTCGACGGGCCGATCGCGCAGGCCAACATCGCCCTCATCATCTGGGCGTCGCTCGGGGTGCTCGCCCTCGGCGTGCTCGAGGCGCTGTTCGTGTTCCTGCGCCGCGCGTTCGTGCTGACGCCGGCGACCGGTGTCGAGTTCGAGATCCGCCAGCAGTTCTACCGGCGCCTGCAGCGTCTGCCCGTCGCCTTCCACGACCGGTGGCAGTCGGGGCAGCTGCTCAGCCGCATGATGCAGGACATCAACCTCGTGCGCCGGTGGCTCGCGTTCGGCTCGATCCTGCTCGTCGTGAACCTCATGACGGTGCTCATCGGCGCGGTGCTGCTGTTCAACTGGCACTGGGCGCTCGGCACCACCTTCCTCGTCGTCTCGGTGCCGCTGTGGTACTTCGGCTTCCGGTTCGAGCGGCAGTACGGCCGTCTCGCACGCCTCAGCCAGGACCAGGCCGGTGACCTCGCCACCGCGGTCGAGGAGAGCGTGCACGGCATCCGCGTGCTCAAGGCGTTCGGCCGTGGCCCCCACGCCCTGCGGAAGTTCACCCGTCAGGTCGAGTCGCTGCGTGCGACCGAGCTCGGCAAGGCCCGCGAAGTCGGCACCCTGTGGTTCTGGCTCGAGGTCGTGCCGATGGTCGCCTTCGCGCTCTGCCTGCTGGTCGGCATCCTGCTGGCCAGCTCGGGTCAGCTGAGCGTCGGCGAGCTGTTCGCGTTCTTCACGATGGCGACCGCGCTGCGGTGGCCTCTCGAGTCGCTCGGGTTCCTGTTCTCGTTCCTCATCGACACGCGCACAGCGACCGACCGCATCTTCGAGGTGCTCGACGAGGAGAACACGATCGTCGACCCCGAGACGCCGTCGACGGTCGCTGACCCGCGCGGGCGGCTCGTCTTCCGCGGCGCGCGGTTCCGCTACCAGGATGCCCCGGCGACCGAGCGCGATCTGCTCGACGG
The DNA here is from genome assembly GCF_000956535.1 of Microbacterium ginsengisoli. Taxonomy (GTDB): domain Bacteria; phylum Actinomycetota; class Actinomycetes; order Actinomycetales; family Microbacteriaceae; genus Microbacterium; species Microbacterium ginsengisoli. The sequence continues at coordinate 1,296 of NZ_JYIY01000040.1, forward strand.
CATCGACCTCGAGCTCGAGCCCGGCGAGACCATGGCGCTCGTCGGACTCACCGGCTCCGGCAAGACGACGCTCACGACCCTGCCCGGACGCCTGTACGACGTCACCGGGGGCTCAGTCGAGATTGACGGCGTCGACGTGCGCGACCTGCGGCTCGACGAGCTGCGTCGCCACATCGCGATGGCGTTCGAGGATGCCACGCTGTTCTCGGCGTCCGTGCGCGAGAACGTGCTGCTCGGCCGTGACGATCTCGACGTGCGCAGCCCCGAGGCCGAGGCGGTGCTCGCCGAAGCGCTCGAGATCGCGCAGGCCCAGTTCGCCTACGACCTGCCGCAGGGCGTCGACACGACCGTCGGCGAGGAGGGTCTGAGTCTCTCCGGCGGTCAGCGTCAGCGCCTCGCGCTCGCCCGCGCTGTCGCGGCGGCGCCGTCGGTGCTCGTGCTCGACGACCCGCTTTCGGCGCTCGACGTCGAGACCGAGGCCAAGGTCGAGGCGGCACTGCGTCGCGTGCTGGCCACCACGACCGCGCTGATCGTCGCCCACCGTCCCTCGACCGTGGCGCTCGCCGACCGGGTCGCAGTGCTGGAAGACGGCCGCATCACTGCGGTCGGCACCCACTCCGACCTGCTGCGCGACAGCGAGCACTACCGCTTCGTGATCTCGAGCCTCGAGATCGAGAGCGAGCAGCGGCGCGAGGCTTCCGATGATGACCATCGGTACGACGAAACCGGTCCGATCGATCTGAGCGAGAGCGAGGTGCGGGCATGAGCACCACCGTGCAGGGCACCCAGGGCGAAGACCGCAACGACTACACCGCAGCCGAGAGTCGGGCGATCCGTCGCCGTTCGCTGCGCCTGCTCGGCTCCCTCGTCTCGCCGATGAAGGGACTGCTGAGCCTCACCGCGATCGTCGTCATCGCCTCGACGGGCTTGCGCGTGCTCGGTCCCGCGCTCATCGCGTACGGCATCGACAACGCCCTGCCGGCGGTGCTGCAGAACGCCGATTGGATGCCGGCGGCCGCCGTCACCGCCGTCTACATCGTCACGGGCATCAGCGGCGCGCTGCTGATCGGCTGGTTCGTCGTGCTCTCGGCTCGGCTCACCCAGGCGATCCTCATGGACCTGCGCACCCGCATCTTCCGGCACACCCAGCGACTCAGCCTCGAGTTCCACGAGACGTACACCTCGGGTCGCATCATCTCGCGGCAGACGAGCGACCTGGAGTCGATCCGCGAGTTGCTCGACGGCGGACTGAACCAGCTCGTGCAGGGCGCGCTCTACGGCATCTTCACGCTGGTGGCGCTCTTCCTGATCGACTGGCAGTCGGGGCTCGTGCTCGTCGCAATGGGCATCCCGCTCGTGCTGCTCATGCGCTGGTTCTACCTCGAGTCGCAGAAGGGCTTCCGCGAGTCGCGCGTCGTGAGCGCCCGTCTCATCGTGCACTTCGTCGAGACGATGACCGGCATCCGCGCGGTGAAGGCGTTCCGCAAGGAACGCCGCAACGACGAGGAGTTCGCCGAGGTCGCCAGCGACTACCGGCGCGTGAACCTCAGCCTCGTGAAGCTGTACGGCGTGCTCGACCCGGGTCTCATCCTGCTCGCGAACGTCACGATGGCGGTCGTGCTGGTGTGGGGCGCGGTGCGCGTGACCGGCGGCTTCCTCGAGATCGGTGTGCTGCTGGCCGCCGTGCTCTACATCCGCAACTTCTTCAGCCCGCTCGAAGAGGTCGCGATGTTCCTCAACTCGTACCAGTCGGCCACGGCGGCGCTCGAGAAGGTGTCGGGCGTGCTCGAGGAGTCGCCGAGTGTGCCCGACCCCGCCACGCCGACCGCCCTGCCGAACGCGCGCGGCGCGGTGCGGTTCGACGAGGTGCAGTTCGCGTACGGCAGTGGCCGCGTCATCCTGCCGGACTTCTCCCTCGACATCCCGGCGGGTCAGACGATCGCGCTCGTCGGCACCACGGGAGCCGGCAAGTCGACGCTGGCGAAGCTGATCTCGCGCTTCTACGACCCGACTCGGGGAGCGGTGACGCTCGACGGTGTCGACCTGCGTGCGCTGTCGCAGGGCGACCTTCGCCGGGCGATCGTGATGGTCACGCAGGAGGCGTACCTGTTCAGCGGCACGGTCGCCGACAACATCGCGCTCGGCAAACCCGACGCGACGATCGATGAGATCCGTGCCGCGGCGCGCGCGGTCGGTGCCGACGGCTTCATCCGGTCGCTTCCGGACGGCTACGACACCGACGTGAACAAGCGCGGCGGTCGCGTCTCGGCCGGTCAGCGGCAGCTGATCTCGTTCGCGCGCGCGTTCCTCGCCGACCCGGCGGTTCTGATCCTCGACGAGGCGACGGCGTCGCTCGACATCCCATCGGAGCGCCTCATCCAGGACGCCCTGCAGACCCTGCTGGCCGACCGCACGGCGATCATCATCGCCCACCGCCTCTCGACGGTCGCGATCGCCGACCGGGTGCTCGTGATGGAGCACGGCCGCATCATCGAGGACGACGCCCCCGCCGCCCTCATCGCGGGCACCGGCACGTTCGCGAAGCTGCACGCCGCCTGGCGCGAGTCGCTGGTGTGAGGATGCCGCGGCCCGCGCTCTGCGCGTCCCGCGGCGCGCTCGCCGCGCTCCTCTCGCCGTCACCCCGCCGAGTCCACGCTCGCCCGCCGAATCCACGCGTTCCTCGCGGGCCCGACGTGTGGACTCGGCGGTGGGGTGTTGATTCGGCGTCGTTCGAGGGCGACAGCGAGGGTGAGGGTGAGAGCGAGGGCGAGAGCGAGAGCGAGGGCGAGAGCGAGGGCGAGAGCGAGAGCGAGGGCGAGAGCGAGGGCGTCAGGGCTGCGAGCGGATGAGGTCGCGGTACCAGAGCGCGCTCGATTTCGGCGCGCGCGCGAGCGTCTCGAAGTCGACGTGCACGATGCCGAACCGCTTCGCGTAGCCGTATCCCCACTCGAAGTTGTCGAGCAGCGACCACACGTAGTACCCGCGCAGATCGACACCCGCATCGAGGGCGTCGCGCGCGGCCGCGAAGTGCCGTGCGAGGTAGTCCACTCGCAGCGGGTCGTCGACGCGGCCGTCCGGCGAGACGACGTCGTCGAAAGCCGCGCCGTTCTCGGTGACCATGAGCGGCTGCGCGGGGAACTCGGCCGACAGGGCGAGCAGCAGCTCCGTCAGGCCTTCGGGCGCGATGTTCCAGCCCATCGCCGTGTGAGGACCGGGTTGCTCGACGAACTCGACGATGGCGTCACTGCCCGGCCAGGCGGTTCCGCCCGCCGCGGCCTTGTGCCCGTCGTTGCTCTGGCGGGGGGAGGCTCCGTCCCATAGGCGCACGGTCGCCGTCGAGTAGTAGTTGACCCCGAGTACGTCCAGGGGTTGGCGGATGAGTGCCAGATCGCCGGGCCTCACGAACGACCAGTCCGACACGGCGGACGTGTCCGCCAGCAGATCCGCGGGGTATTCCCCGTGGAGCATGGGCCCGGTGAAGGCGCGGTTCGCGAGGGCGTCGATGCGACGCACGGCCTCGTCGGCGCCGTCGCCGGCACCGCGAAGCACGTGGAAGTTGAGCGTGACCGACAGGTCGGGATCCGCGGTCGAGGATGCGCGCAGGGCCGCCGCACCGAGTCCGTGAGCCAGGTTGAGATGATGCACGGCGGCGAGCGCCGCCGCCGGCTCGGTGCGTCCGGGCGCGTGCCCGCCTTGCCCGTAGCCGAGGTAGGCCGAGCACCAGGGCTCGTTCAACGTCGTGAACGTGTCGACACGGTCGCCGAGCGCTGCGCCGACGACCGCCGCGTACTCCGCGAACGCCTCCGCGGTCTCGCGCACCGGCCAGCCCCCGGCATCCTCCAGCGGTTGGGGGAGGTCCCAGTGGTACAGCGTCGCGACGGGACGGATGCCGCGTGCTCGGAGCCCGTCCACGAGGCGCGAGTAGAAATCGAGTCCGGCGTTGTTCACTGCGCCGCGCCCGTCGGGAATCACGCGAGGCCACGAGATCGAGAAGCGATAGGCCCGCAGGCCCAGTTCCGCCATGAGGTCGAGGTCGCTCTCCCACCGGTGCAGATGATCGCACGCGACATCGCCGGTGTCGCCGTTCCAGACCTTCCCCGGAGTGCGGCTGAACGTGTCCCAGATCGACGGCCCGCGACCGGCGTCGGTCGCCCCGCCTTCGACCTGGTAGGCGGCGGTCGCCGATCCGAACACGAATCCCGGCGGGAAGACGAGCGGATGCGTCATCCCGTCACCGCCGTGCGGTCGACGTCGAAACTCTGCGCACGCCCATCCGGTGTCGTCACGGTGATCGTCGCGATGCCCGAACCGCCCGGGAAAACCCGCAGCTGCAGGCCGTCGAGGTAGTCGTAATCGGGACGGTCGGTGCGGGCGCCCCAGGGGAGCACCGCTCCGGGCCGCACGTAGAGAGGGAGACTCGTGACGTCGTGCACTTCGCGACGCCAGCCGCCGCCCTCGACGACCTCGCCGGTGAGCAGGTGCGTCCACGGCCCGGCGGGAAGGTAGAACTCCACCTCGCCCGACGCGGACAGCACCGGGGCCACGAGCAGATCAGCGCCGAGCATGTACTGGCGGTCAAGGTAGGCGACGGCCGGGTCGTCGGGGAACTCCAGGATGAGCGGGCGCATCACGGGGGCGCCGGTCGCCGCCGCGGCGATGCCGAGCTGGAAGAGATACGGCATCAGCCGCATCTTCAGATGGGTGAAGACGCGCGTCACCTCCACCGCCTCCTCGTCGAACGACCACGGCACCCGGTAGGACTCGGAGCCGTGGAAGCGGCTGTGGCTCGACAACAGACCGAACGCGGTCCAGCGCTTGAACACCAGCGGCTCGGGCGTGCCTTCGAACCCGCCGATGTCATGGCTCCAGTGCGCGTACCCGCTGAGCGCGAGCGACAGGCCGCCGCGCAGCGTCTCTGCCATCGAGACGAAGCTCGAGGTGTTGTCGCCGCCCCAGTGCACGGGCATCGTCTGGCCGCCGGCTGTTCCCGACCGGGCGAACAGCACCGCCTCGCCCTCTCCCCGCACGCGCACGAGCACGTCGTGCACGGCGCGGTTGTACAGCTGGGCGTAGAGGTTGTGCATGCGCTCCGGATCGGATCCGTCGAACCACGCGACATCCGTCGGGATGCGCTCACCGAAGTCGGTCTTCACGCAGTCGACGCCCTGCCCGAGGAGCACCTCGAGCTTCGACTGGTACCAGGCGACGGCGTCGGGATTCGTGAAGTCGACGAGCCCCATGCCGGCCTGCCACATGTCCCACTGCCACACCGAGCCGTCGTGGCGGCGCACGAGGAATCCCCGCGCAGCACCCTCCTCGAACAGCTCCGAGTGCTGCGCGATGTAGGGGTTGATCCACACGCACACCTTGAGGTCGCGGTCGTGGAGTCGCCGCAGCATCCCCTCGGGATCGGGGAACACCCTCTCGTCCCAGCGGAAGTCGCACCAGGTGAACTCGCGCATCCAGAAGCAGTCGAAGTGGAAGACCGAGATGGGAAGCTCGCGCCGCGCCATCTCGTCGACGAACGACGTGACCGTTGCCTCGTCGTAGTCGGTCGTGAAGGATGTCGACAGCCACAGGCCGTACGACCATGCCGGAACGATCGGCGGGCGGCCGGTCAGTGCGGTGTACCGTTCGAGAACCTGTGCGGGGGTGGGCCCCGCGATCACGAAGAACTCGATCGCCTCACCCGATACCGAGAACTGCACGCGCTCGACGGCCTCGCTGCCGACCTCGAAGGACACGTGACCCGGGTCGTTCACGAAGACCCCGTATCCGGCCGAGCTCAGGTAGAACGGCACGTTCTTATAGGCCTGTTCGCTGGATGTCCCGCCGTCGGCGTTCCAGATGTCGACCGTCTGCCCGTTCTTCACGAGCGGCCCGAAGCGCTCGCCGAGGCCGTAGACGAGCTCGCCGACGCCGAGGTCGAGCTGCGCGTGCATGAAGTGACGCCGACGCGGCACGCCGGTCTCGGCGGCGGCCCCGTCCACGGGACCCGGGTCGATCGAGGCATCCGCCGCGGTGTGCACCCAGGCCAGGGATCGATGTCCGCTGCCGGTCAGGCGGCGCCCCGCGAGCTCGAACGAGAGATCCCACGCACCCCTCCCGACCCGGGCCCGCAGGTCGCCGGTGACCAGCTCGCCCCCGTCTTCGGTGAGGCGTGCGGCGCCGGCGCGCCCCGCTCCCGGGAGCGGGAAGCCCGGCGTCGCGGGCGTGCCGCGGTGGTGTTCGACGCGCACGCGCACGACCCCCTCCAGCGGCGACGAGAGCGACACCGTGAGCGTCGGGCGGTTCAGCACATCGCCGCGCCGCTCGATCACCTTGGTCGGGGCGAGCACGGTGAGCGCTTCGCCGTCGACCCCGTCCTCGCGGCGGTCGATCTCATAGGCCTCCTGGGCGTAGAGCGCAGCGACTCCCGGTCGCATCTGCCAGAACCCGTCGGTGAACTTCATTACTTGACTGCTCCTGCGGTGATGCCGCGCGTGAGGGTGCGCTGGAAGATGAGGAAGAAGAGGAGGGTGGGGATGATGCCGAGCAGTGCGGACGCGCTCGTCGTGGTGACATCCATCAATCGATCGCCCTGCAGCACGCTGATCGCGACCGGCACCGTCTGGTTCGCGTTCGACACCAGGAATGTGAGCGGGATGAGGAACTCGTTCCACGTCCAGATGAAGAAGAAGATGAGCAGCACCGACAGCGTCGGTCGGCTGATCGGGAACACCACCCGCCACAGGATCTGCCACCGGCTGGCGCCGTCCATCGCGGCGGCCTCGAGCACTTCCTTGGGGAAGGTGCCGTAGACCGCGGACAGGAGGTAGGTGCCGAACGCCGCCTGGATCACGGTGAAGATGATGATGACCGACCAGACGTTGTTGTACAGCCCCACCGCCTTGGCCATGTAGTACAGCGGGTAGAGGAGCGCCTCCTGCGGCAGCAGGTTGGCCAGGAGGAACAGCAGCACGATCCACGTGCGTCCGCGCACGCGGCCGATGCCGATCGCGAAGGCGTTGAGCACCGAGATCAGCACGGCCAGCACGGCGACCATGCCGGAGATGAACACGGAGTTCCACACCTTCTGCGGGAAGTCCACGCGCTGCCAGAACGCGGCGAGACCGTCGAACGAGATGTGCGTCGGGAACGCGAGCGGTCCGCCGTTGGAGTAATCGGCGGGCGTCTTGAACGAGTTCACGAGGATCAGGTAGAACGGCGCGATGATGAGCAGCGCCGCGACGATCGCGAACGCGAGCATCAGCCAGTCGACGCCGCGCGCACGGTTGGCGCGCCGAGGGCGACGGTTCGGGCGGGTCGCCGTGCGTCCCGTCGTGAGAGTCATGGTGTCGGCCATCAGAGTCCCGCCCGTTCCTTGCGCTCGGACGCGTTCTGCGCCCGGATGAACAGCACCGCGACGATCGCGATGACGATGGTGAGCGCGGTGGCGATGGTCGCGCCGTAGCCGACCTGCTGCGCCTGGAAGAACTGGCTGTACGAGTAGTACGACGGCACGATGGTCGCCGTTCCAGGCCCGCCGCGGGTGAGCACGTACACGGGCCCGAACACCTTCAGCGCGGCGATCGTGCAGGTGAGGGCGACCACGTAGATCTCCGGTCGGATGATGCTCACGGTGATCGCGCGGAAGCGCTGGAACCAGTTCGCGCCGTCGAGCTCGGCAGCCTCGTACAGCTCGGGGTCCACGCGCTGGAGGGCCGCCATGAACACGACGACCGGGTAGCCGATCTGCACCCAGACGAGCACCGCCATGATGGCCCACAGCGCCGTGTCGGGGCTGCCGAGCCAGTCGTGGGTGAGGCCGCCGAGGCCCACGGCCTCGAGCAGCGAGTTCAGGGCGCCGTCCTGCGGACGCAGCACCCAGCCGATCACGATGCCGGCGATGGCGACCGGCAGGATCTGCGGGAGGTAGTAGGTGGCCCGCAGGAAGCTCGCGAGTCGGCCGCCGAACTTGCGCCCGATGACGTCGAAGAGCAACGCCGCCAGCACCAGCCCGATGATCGTCGGGAGCACGACCATCGCGACGATCATCCAGATGCTGTTCCCGAACGACGTCCAGAACTTCTCATCGCCGAGCAGCCGCGTCCAGTTGGCGAGGCCCACCCAGACGGGAGGCTTGATCCCCCGCCACGTCGTGAAGCTCAGGTAGACGTTCCAGGCGAGCGGGATGATGATCACCGCCGTGAGGAGCACGAGCCCGGGGACGAGGTAGAGCCAGTACGCACCGCGTCCGGCACGGCCCCGCTGCGGGATGAGCGGTTCGTCGGGAGGAAGGCGTCGAGCGCGGGCGCGCCGGACGAAGGGAACACTGGTCATGGTGGGTCTCTCGCGGTTCGGGTCGGTGGGGGCGGGGCCGGTGAACCGGCCCCGCCCCGGGGTGTCAGCGCATCGTCGAGGCGTACGTCTCGTACTCGCTGCCGAGAGCGGACTGCACCTTCGACGGATCCGTCCCGTTGACCAGGTTCTGCAGCTGGGCGACGAGAGTGTCGTAGAAGGTCGGCGTCGGCCAGTCGGGATAGAACGCGAGCCCGTCCTTGGCGGTGATCGCGTTGAACGCCGAGATCAGCTCCTTGCTCTTTGCGTCGGTGATGTCCGAGGGATTCGCCGCAACGGGGACGCCACCGTTGTTGCCGATGATCGCCTGGATCTCGGGGCGCATGGTGATGTCGATGAACTTGTAGGCGAGGTCCTTGTTCTTCGCGTTCGCGGGAACCACCCAGAGGTTGCCGGAGGATCCGAGGCTGAGGTCGGAGCCGGGGAAGGGGAAGATGCCCCAGTCGTAGTTCTTGATCTCCGAGGTGAAGCGGCCATACCACCAGCTGCCGGAGACGAAGATCGGGTACTTCCCGGCGATGAACGCCGTGCCGGCGTCCTCCGCCTTCATCCCGGCGACGTCCTTGGAGATGTAGCCCTTGTCGACGTACTGCTTGAGGGTGTCGGTCGCGTAGCTGATCTGCGTGCCCTGCCAGTCCACGGGCGACTTGTAGAGCTGGTAGTCGTTGACCCAGTTGCGGTCCGCCTTGCTGAGGGCGAGCTGGTACCAGAGCTGGCCGAGCGGGTATTCGGCACCGGCCTCGGCGAGGGGCGTGATGCCCTTGGCGACGAAGGCGTCGAGCACCTTCACGAAGTCGTCGTAGGTGGTGGGCACCTGCAGGCCGGCGTCGGCGAACATCTGCTTGTTGTAGTACACGGTGACGAACTCGCCGTAGTTGGGCACGCCGTACCACTTGTCGCCGCCCATGATGCCCTTGTCGTCGTACTTGGCGGTGGTCTGCAGCGACGACGCGAGCTTCTTGTCCCAGCCGTACTGGCTCACCGCGCCGGAGATGTCGGTGAGCAGTCCCTGGCTCGCGAGCAGGCCGGCGGTGGCGTTGCCCTTGTTGTACTCCATGACGTCCGGAGCCTCGTCGGAGTTGAGCACCTGGCTCGCCGTGGAGCGAATCTGCTCGAAGCTCTTCGACTCGTACTCGACCTTGGCGCCGGTCTCCTGTTCGAAGATCTTCACGGCCTGGGCCCAGCCCTTGCCCATCGCGCTGTCCGCGCTCTCGTAGTCCCAGAGCTTGAGCGTGTTGGACGAGTCGGTGGCGGCGGAGCTTCCGGCGCCGGAGCAGCCGGCGAGCACGAGCCCGGCGGCCATGACGAGGCCGACGGCCGCGGCCGCCCGCTTCGCGGTGAGGTGTGATCTGCGTGCCATCGTTGGCACTCCTTTCTCGGTGACCGTCATCGGTCGGGTGTGTGTGGAAGGGACGATGAGTCGAAGCGCTTCGATAACGCGGATGCCACAGCTCGGCGGAGCGGCGTCATCCCGCGCGACGAGCGGCGGCAGGGGGTGGGGCGATCGAGGCGTGAGATCGATAGGTCGGCGGGATGAGGTGGACGCCGGGTGCACAGCGCCCGTCGTCGAGGCAGGCCATCGCGAGCGCGACCGCGCGCTCGCAGGACTCCTCCGGAATCAGCGGGAGGGCGTCGATCGGCGTGCTGAGCGTCGCCGTGTCGAAGGAGGATCCGACCGAGATCAGGGAGATGTCGGTGGGAACGTCGAGGCCGCGCGCGTCGAGCGCGGCGAGTGCGATCGCGTGGCAGGTGTCGGAGCAGTGCAGGAGGATGGCCGTCGCCCCGGCGTCGAGCATCTCGGAGATGCCCTGGCGGACCGCCGGAGTGGAGGTCGCGCCCACACCGGTGTGGCGGAAATCGTGCGCGATCCCATGGTCGTCGGCGCGACGCCGGAAAGCCTCGCGCACGCGGGGAGGGAAGTTCGACCGGTCGTACGAGACTTCGGGATGCCCCAGCATGCCGATGCGCCGGTGGCCGAGGGCCGCGAGACGGTCGACCGCCTCGATGGTCGCGGCCTCGAAGTCCAGGTCGACGCAGACGAGTCCGTCGTGGTCGTCGGGCACGCCGATGAAGACGCTCGGCACCGGGATTCGGCGCGCCAGCGCGACCCGGTCGTCGTCGGGCGCGACGTCGAGCACCAGAACCGCGTCCGCGAGCGCGCTGTCGGCGACCCGCTGCATCCCCGTGGTGGTCTCGGCGTCGGTGAGCAGCAGCACGTCGTAGTCGACCTTCCGCGCCGCGATCGCGGTCGCCAGCACGAACGCCATGTGGGTGGGCGCGTGGGTGTCCAGGCGCAGCGGCTCGGTGAGTGCGAAGATGCGGGTGCGTCGGCCGGCGAGCATGCGGGCTCCGGCATTGGGGCGGTAGCCGAGTTCGTCGATCGCGGCCTGGATGCGCCGCCGGGTGTCGACCGCGACGGGCCGCTTGCCGCTCAGGGCGTAGGAGACAGTGCTGATGGACACGCCCGCGGCTCGCGCCACGTCGTCGATCGTCGCCATCTCTGCTCCATCGTCAGGACTTCGAAGCGCTTCGATCGGCGCCTCGACAGGGAGACTATTCAGAGCGGAGGACTTCGCGCAAGTCTTTTGTCGAGATTGCCAACAAATGACGTCGCGCGCGCGGGCGGGTGCGCCTCTTTGACGCCGTCGAATCCACCCGCGCGCGTCGAATCCACGCCTCCCGCGCGGGCATGACGCGTGGATTCGGCGGGGTCGTGTGGATTCGGCGGAAGTGGGGGAGGGGAAGAGGG
>NZ_JYIY01000041.1 GCF_000956535.1 Microbacterium ginsengisoli
GCCCAGGGCACCGAGGACGCGCTCGCCGCGGCGATCGCGTCCTCGGTGCCCTGGGCGACGCGGGCGTCCCCGCGCGCGACGGGCGCGGGGAGCGCGTGGGGGCCGCTCGCGCTCGCGTTCGCCGGCGGCGCGGTCGCGATCCCGGAGATGCCCGCGGCATCCGCGTCGCTGGCGGTGTTCACCGGTCTCGGATGCGCCGCGGCGCTCGCAGGGCTGCTCGGACTCGTCGCCTCGACCGCCACCTTCCGCGCCGAGCTCGGCGTGACCGCCGTGGTGCTGCTGCCGTTCGCGCTGGTCTGGGGCGCGGCGGTGATGCTCGATCTTCCCGTGTCCGCACCCGCCGCCGTCTCGCTCGGGCTCGTCCCCGTGGCGCGCCGCCTGCTGGTCGCGACTCTTCTCGACGTGTCTCCGGGCATGTTCATCGACTATCCGCGATTCCAGACGACGCGCTGGTCGGTGCGGCAGACCTATCCCGAGCCCGGCGGCCCCATCTCCGCGTCGACCGCCGCCGAAGTCGCCGTGCGATCCTCGGCTCGGCTCGTGGCGGGCACCGCAACGCTCTCGCTGATCGCCGCGGCCACCGCCCCCATCGCGCTGCCCGGCTTTCCCTTCACCGATCCACTCGTGTTCGCGGGCCGCGTGGCGCTCGCGATCTGTGCCGCCGCCGCCCTCCTGCTCGGATCCCGCCGCGCCCTGTCGCCCGTGACGATGTGGATGCCGCGGCTCGCCGCGACGGTCGTCATCGGTACCGCCGTCGCCGGGATCATCGGCGCGTTCGACGCCGATGTGCTCGCCGTCTCGGCGGTCGTGCTGCTGGCGGCGGGCGTGCTCGCGGGTCTCGCGGCGATCCCCATCGCCCGGGGTGCGCGGTCATTGGCGTGGTCGCGGACGGGAGACGTCATCGAGTGGCTCGCGATCGCCCTGGCGCTCCCGGCCGGCCTGATGGCCGCCGACGCCATCGACCTGCTGCGTGGAATGATGGGCGCATGAGCGGGGGGTCGCCGCCGAGCGGGGCCGTCGGCACGGGACGGGACACCGCGGCGTCGCGGTCGACGCATCTGGGCGCCGTGGCCGGTGTCGGCGCACGGGTCGCCGCGTTCACGATCGACATGGCCGCCGTGGCGGCGATCGCCACGGTCGTCGGAGTCGCCTCGGCATCCGTCCTCCTCGCAGTGCTCGCGACCCTCGAGGCGCTGGTCGCCCTGTGGGTGGTGCAGGGACGCACGGGGACGAGTATCGGGAAGGCGCTGCTCCGGCTGCGCGTGACGAGGGCGGACGCTCCGTTCTCGCCGGGGGTGGGACGGGCGTTCGTGCGCGGCCTCATCTCGGCGATGGGTGCTGCGGTGCTCGGCGTCGGAGCGTGGCTGGTCGAGGCGTCGGCGGCGTGGGACCGCGGGCCTCGCCGACGCTCCTGGGCTGATCGCGCGGCGCAGACCGTCGTCGTCGCGGTGCCTCGCCGTCACGAGGCCGACGTCGTCATGGGCACGCCCGACAACGGGGCCACGGTGCTGCCGGCCCCCGCGGTGAGGACGCAGCGAGGGGAGGGCATCGCCGGGAGAGCGGCGATCGCGCCGGTCATCCGTCGGCCGGATGCCGCGCCCGTCCTCATCACCTCGACTCCGCGGGTGGGCGGGGTGATCTCCGCCGCACCGACGCCGGTGGTCGATACGCTGCCGGGCGAGGTCACGGGGGGCGACAGCGGCGGATCGACGGGACAGCCCGGTCCGCGTCGGCGGGGTGTCGTCCCGTGGGAGACCGACGAACCCGCGGCAGATCCGTCATCGGGCGAGCTCCTGCTCGCGTTCGACACCGGACAGCGCGCGCAGCTTCCGGTGCCGGTCGCCGTGAACCTGGGGCGCCGGCCCGAGCCGACGGCTCCAGGAGACGAGCTGGTCGTCGTGCGCGACCCCGACGGCACCGTCTCGAAGACGCACGCACGCCTCGAGCACACCCGCGCGGGCACCTGGATCACCGATGCCGGATCGACCAACGGCACGGACCTCCTCGATGAAGAGGGGCACGCCACGCCCGTGCTGCCGGGGGCGCGCACGCAGGTGGAGGACGGCGTCCGGGTGCGACTCGGCGACCGCGTCTTCACGGTGAGTCGTCTCCTCGGCGACTCCGACTGAGCGGATGCCGCGGCGCGGCCGCCACCGCGCGACTTATCCACCGATTCCTCGGTGCGCACATCGTCGACGAGCGCCTCCACAAGAATTGATCCGATCCAAGAGGGGGAGGCGCTGACATGTCGTGGCTCGGTGTGAACTTCGAGGCCGTGCAGAACCAGGCCGAGAAACTGCTCATCCAGTCGGCGCAGCTGCCGACGTCCGAAGAGCTGACGCACGTCGACGGGCACTCGACGGAAGCGGCCGAAGCGACGTTCTACGCCTGGCTCGCACGCAACGCATCGACGCTGGCCGACTCCGTGACCGGCATTCAGACCGTCATCACCGAGCACTCCGACGCGTTGAAGGCGGCCGCCCAGCGTCTCGTGGCATCCGATGACCTCTCTGCACTGACAGCGGGGATGCTCGAGCACGCCATCGACGTCGCGGCCGCACCGTCCACCGCCTCGGCACCGCCGCCACCCGCGGGAGCCGCGCAGACCGACGGCGCCGCCGTGGCGAGCGCCTGGGTCGACGGATCGTGAGGTTCGCCGCACCGCGCATCGCGGCGGCGACGGCGTTCGTCGCCGCGACCGCGCTCGCGCTCGTGCCCTCCGCCGCGTCGGCCGCGGCGACGACCGATGGCAACTGGTGGTATGCCAAGTACAACCTCGCGCAGCTCCACTCGTCGGGCATCGACGGCTCCGGCGTCACCATCGCGGTCATCGACGGACCGGTGAACACCGAGTTCCCCGCACTCGTGGGCGCGGACATCGTCACCCACGGGCCGGCGTGCGACGGCTCCGCGGCGACCACGACCACGTACACCGAGGACTCCGGTCATGGCACCTCCGTGGCGTCGCTCCTGGTGGGCACAGGCGCCGGCCCCGGGGAGATCCGGGGCATCGCTCCGAAGGCCACCATCGACTACTACGTGGCGCCGCTGAACTCGACCGACCCTGCGTGCGGGGTGCAGACGGTCGACGGTCAGCGCACCGACCTCTACGGCGCCCTCATCGACGAAGCGGTGCGCAACGGCGCGGAGATCATCAGCATCTCGACCGGTGGGCCCGCCGTCCCCGCCGAGTACTACTCGGCGATCGCCCGCGCCCTCGCCGCCGGCGTCGTGATCGTGGCGGGCACTCCGAACGCGAACGGGTCCGCGTCGACCTATCCGTGGGACGCGAACGGCGTCGTCGCCGTGTCGGCGATCTCCTCGACCGGGAGCCTTCTGGAGAACCCCGCCCGCACTCCCGTCATCAACGACGACGTCACCGTGGCGGCCCCCGGTGTCGATATCTCGACCCCCGCCGGGGCGAGCGACGGCAGCTGGATCGCAGGGACCTCCTCGGGATCATCGCTCGCGACGCCGCTGGTGGCGGGAATGCTCGCGTTGGCGAAAGAGAAGTATCCGTCGGCGACCGGGAATCAACTCATCCAGTCGCTCATCCACCACGCAAGCGGGACGACGAACGGAAACCTCGCTGTCGCACAGGGGTACGGATACGGCGGCGCACTCCTCGCGGGCATGCTGACCGCCGACCCCGCGTCCTATCCCGACACCAATCCCCTCATGGGGAAGTCGTCGGGCCTCCCCACGGCGCAGCAGTTCGCAGACGCCCGCAGCGGCGGCGCCTCCACGTCCTCCGCGACGCCGAGTCCGGTGCCCTCCGGTGCGGGCACCGTCGCCTCCCCCGAGTCGAGCGGGGGCGTTCCGATCGCTCTCGGCGCGGTGGGCCTGCTCGTGGTCGCGGGCCTCGCCGTGACGACGGTGCTCGTCATCCGTCGAACACGCGCACGAAGTCCTCAACGGAAGGATGCAGGATGAGCAACCCCGGGCCTTACGAACAACGACTCATCCAGCTCGCTCAGGTCGGCGACTGGTCGCAGGCGAACCTGCCGCAGCTGCAGAGCCTCCTCCCCGACCTCGCCACGGTGCTCCGGGCGGCGTCGGACGACAACGGACTGACCGGACAGGCGTCCCTCGCCGCGTCAGAGACGCTCCGCACATCGGCGACGGCCATCGACCAGCTCACCGCGGCGATCGGCGTCTTCCAGGCCGCCATCACGCAGGCGAATGCCGTTCGGGAGTCCGCCCGCTCCGCGCTCGCCGCGCTCCCGAACGGATCTCTCGACGGAACCCAGGAGGCGCTCGTGCGTGGGGCGGCGACGGGACTGACCCTCCCCCTCGGGCCGATCTCGGTCATCGCCGGGCCGTTCGCGGTCGACCAGATCAATCAGTGGATGAGCTCCCAGCGCGAGGCCGCCGCGCACAAGGCCGTGACCGCTGCGTCGAGCGGCATCACGGCATCGATGTCCGATCAACCCCGGTTCCCACTGCTGTCCGCTGACGGCTTCAGCCGATTCACCCTCGACACGGCACCCGATGGGACAGACACGCCGGCGACGCCGCCGGCGCGCACATCGACGACGCACACCGCGAACACCGTCACCGCACCGCCCGTTCCCACAGCGGCCACGGTGCCCGGTGTGACCGACCACACCGTGCAGACCGGCGACGGCAGCTGGACCGGGGGAAACGACATCGTGCTGACACCGGACGGTCCGCTCGGCTCCGGGGGAACGAGCTTCGCCCCGGGAACGGTCATAGGGAGCGGAGCCGGCACGGGACTGCAGGGAGGCGCGTCGACTCTCACTCCGGCCACCCCCGGCGGGTTCGGGGCGGGCGCCGGAATCGCCGGTGCCGCGATGCTCGGAGCCGGCGCGCGGTACGCCGGTGCGGGCCTCACCGCGGTGGCCACGGCCGACGCGACCCCGGGCGCGGGAGCGTTCGCCGGGGGCAGGAGGGCGGCCTCCTCCAGCGGGTCGGGCGGCCTGGGCGCCGACGCCCGCAGCGGTTCCGGAGGACTTCTCGGCGGCGCCCGCTCGTCGGGTGCCGGAGCGGCCACGGCCGCCCCCACCGAAACGTCGGGGACGCGCAGCGGCGCCGCGGGCGGCATGCTGGGCGGCGGCGCCCCGGGCTCGGCGAACGGCGGCGGGAAGCGCGGCGGCCGCGGCCTGGGCGGCCCGGTCGCACCGAAGCTCGAGGAGGACGTCGACCTGGGTCCGCGCTCGGAGGGCGCCGGAGCGGGCGGACGCGCCTGACCGGGCGACGCCCCGCCACCACTGACAGCCAGCCCCGCCGCCCGGTCACACAGCCGGTAGGGCCCGAGACGCACCGAGGGAGCACCCGGATGAGCGGAACACCGCGACTCGCACCTCCGCGCGTGCCCAGCGGCAAGATCCTCGTGCAACCTCCTCCCGAGCTCGTCCCCGCCGACGGGGCCGGGGGCATCCTCACCTCACTGCTCCCGATGATCGGTTCGGTCGGCGCGATCGTGATGGTGACGATCTCCAACGCCGGGCCGACCGGCTTCATCACCGGAGGCATGTTTCTGCTGTCGTCGCTCGGCTTCGTCGCCGTGAACGGGTGGCGGCAGCGCTCGCAGCGAGCCGCGCAGGTGCTCGCCAACCGGCGCGAGTACCTCGCCTACCTCTCGGAGCTGCGGGATACCGTGCGCAGCGCGGCCCGCCAGCAACGCCGGCACGGGAACTGGATCCACCCGGCCCCCGCCGCGCTCCCGTTCCTCGCCGAGGAGCGCACCCGCGTCTGGGAACGGGCCGGGACAGACGACGCCTTCCTCCGCACCCGTGTGGGAGTGTCCGATCAGCCGCTGTGCATCACACTCGAGGCGCCCGAGCTCCCTTCGCTCGCTCAACTCGACCCGGTCGCCGCGAGCGCGGCGCACCGGTTCATGCTCACCCACGAGATCCAGCCCGCGCTGCCGCTCGCCGTGGACCTCGGGGACGACGCCCGCACCGAGATCATCGGCTCCGACGAAGACGCCGTGCGGGCGCTCGCGCGATCGATGGTCATCGGCCTCGCCGCCCTCCACGACCCCGACACCCTCCAGATCGCCGTTCTCGCCGGGCCCTCGCAACTGCCCCACTGGGAATGGGCGAAGTGGCTGCCGCACGCGCAATCGGTGCGGGTAGAGGATCGCGTCGGGCCCGCACGCCTGATCGCGTCCGATCTCGACACTCTCGAGGACCTGCTTCCGGCGGGTCTGCGCGAGCGTCCGCGATTCGGCCGCGACACCCGCACGAGCCCGCACATCGTGATCCTCGTCGACGGGGTACGGCTGCCCGCGGGGCATCCGATCGTCGGCGGCGAGGGCATGGCCGGCGTCACGGTACTCGAACTCCCCGAACGGTGGAGCGACCTCGACGACCGCGGCACCCTGCGCATCGCCCTGCCGACCGAGGGGCGCACGGTCAGCGAGCTCATCCACCTCGGTCGCGCAGCCGTGCCCTTCACGCCCGATACCGTGACGATCGTCGAAGCCGAGGCGACCGCCCGGCGACTGCTGCCGCTGCACTCCCAGCCGACGGCGTCCACCGGCGAGACCGGCAGTGCTCAGCGAGAGCTCGTCGAGCTGCTCGCTCTACCCGACGTGCGTGACATCGACGTCGATCGCACGTGGCTTCCCCGTCTCGAACGCGACCGGCTGCGGGTGCCGATCGGACAGGACACCTCGGGCGCCGCCCTCGTGCTCGACCTGAAGGAAGCCGCGCAGCAGGGCATGGGACCCCACGGTGTGCTCATCGGCGCCACCGGCTCCGGGAAGTCGGAGGTGCTGCGCACCCTCGTGCTCGCGCTCGCCCTCACCCACTCCCCCGAGCAGCTCAACTTCGTGCTCGTCGACTTCAAGGGCGGCGCGACCTTCGCCGGCATGGCCGGGATGCCGCATGTCTCGGCGATCATCACCAACCTCGGTCAAGAGCTCGCTCTGGTCGACCGCTTCCAGGATGCCCTGCAGGGCGAGGTGGTGCGGCGGCAGGAACTGCTGCGCTCCGCCGGGAACTTCGCCAACGTCAGCGACTACGAGAAGGCGCGCAAGAACGGCCGCAGCGACCTCGAACCGCTCCCCGCGCTGCTGATCGTCGCCGACGAGTTCAGTGAGCTGCTGTCGGCCAAACCCGAGTTCGTCGACAGCTTCATCAACATCGGCCGCGTCGGTCGCTCGTTGCAGGTGCATCTGCTGCTCGCGTCACAGCGACTCGAGGAGGGCAAGCTGCGCGGTCTCGACACCTACCTCTCCTACCGCATCGGTCTGCGCACCTTCTCCGCCGCCGAATCCCGCAGCGTGCTCGGCGTTCCCGACGCGTATACGCTCCCCCAGGAGCCCGGAGTGGGATACCTCAAGGCCGACACCGAGAACCTCGTGCAGTTCCGCGCGGCCTATGTGTCCGGGCCCCCGAAGACATCGCGCTCCCGCCGCAGCGTCGACGCCGGCGACGGCATCGCCGGCAATGCCGAGATCGAACTGTTCACGGCGGTCGCGCAGCACACGGATGCCGCGACCCCCGCGGTGGCGGAGACATCCGAGCCGGTCGTGGAGGTCGAAGAACGTTCGACCTTCCAGATCGCGGTCGAGCGCATGAGCGGTCGCGGCCCCGCCGCGCACCAGGTGTGGCTGCCCCCGCTCGAGGTGCCCGCCACGCTCGACCAGCTCATGCCCGATCTCGTCGCGGACCCGCAGCTCGGGCTCGTCTCGCCGGGCTGGCGCGCGGCCGGGTCGCTCGTCGTGCCGCTCGGGATCGTCGACGTCCCCCTCGAACAGCGCCGCGAAAACCTCGTGGTCGCTCTCGGCGGGGCCGCCGGCCACGTGGCGATCGTCGGCGGCCCCCTGAGCGGAAAGTCCACCGTCGCGCGCACCCTTCTCACCGCCGTCGCCCTCACACGCACGCCCCTGGAGGTGCAGTTCTACGTGCTCGACTTCGGCGGCGGAACGTTCACAGGCCTGCAGAGGCATCCGCACGTGGCGGGGCTCGCGACCCGCACCGAAGAGGAGGCGGTGCGACGGACCGTCGCCGAGATCGAGCAGATCATCGATGCTCGGGAGCAGTTCTTCCGCCAGCACGCGATCGACTCCATCGACACCTACCGACAGCGCCGTGGTGCGGGGCTCGTCGACGACGGATACGGCGACGTCTTCCTCATCGTCGACGGATGGGCGACGCTGCGTACCGAATACGAGCCGCTCGAACCCCGGATCCAGGCGATCGCCGCCCGCGGTCTCAGCTTCGGAGTGCACGTCGTCGTCACCGCCAACCGATGGCTCGAGATCCGCGCGAGCCTGAAGGACCTCATCCAGACCCGCGTAGAGCTGAGGCTCGGCGACCCGACCGACTCCGAGATCGACCGCAAGCAGGCCCTCAACGTGACCGCCGGACGCCCGGGACACGGGCTCGCGCAGAACCGGCTCCACGTGCTCACGGCGCTCCCCCGCGTCGACGGCGACGGTGACCCCGCCCGGCTCGCGGGCGGGGTCAGCGACCTCGTCGCCCAGACCGCCGCCGCCTGGCGCGGCCCCGCCGGGCCGAAGCTGCGCCTGCTGCCCGAGCGCATCACGCTCGACGCGGTGCGCGCGGCATCCGACCCCTCCTCGCGCCGGTTCCTGCTCGGCATTGACGAAGCACAGCTCGCCTCGTTCGGCATCGATCCTGCCGTGGAGCCGCACCTCTTCCTCTACGGCGATGCCGGGTCGGGCAAGTCGTCGTTCCTGCGGGGCATCGTGCAGGAGATCACGCGCCACTACAGCGCCAGCGAGGCGAAGATCTTCGTCGTCGACTACCGCCGGTCGCTTCTCGGGGAGATCCCGTCTGACTACCTCGGCGCCTACCTGACCTCGCACGAGATGGCGACGGGCGGCCTCAGCGAGCTCGCCGCGTTCTTCGCCGGCCGCATCCCGGGCCCCGACGTGTCGCCCGAACAGTTGCGGCAGCGGTCGTGGTGGACGGGCGCCGAAGGCTTCATCCTTGTCGACGACTACGACCTCGTCGCCACGAGTCACGGCAACCCGCTCGCGGTGCTGCAGCCGCTGCTCGCGCAGGCGGGCGACCTCGGTCTGCACGTCATCCTCACGCGCCGCGCGGGCGGGGCGAGTCGGGCCGCCTACGACCCGATCATCCAGCGGTTCACCGACCTCGGCACGACAGGCATCCTGCTCAGCGGCAACCCCGAGGAGGGCGCACTGATCGGGCGGGTGAAGCCCGCGGCATCCATCCCGGGACGCGCACAGATCGTGAGCCGCGAGCGCGGACACCTCACCGCGCAGCTCGCGTACGCGCCCCCGACGGTGTCGTAGCGGCGCTCCCCTCAGGCGAACAGCTCGCGACCGTCGGGGTCTCCCACCCGCCACGGCCGCAGCGACTCGGGCGCCGGCCACGGCAGGACGATGACCTCGTGCGGCGCATCGATCGCACCGAAGTCGTCGGTCTTCACGACGACCCGGCCGGCGTCAGGGGTGATCTCCACCAGGCGCACACGCAGATCGACGCCGCCGCGCGCGAGCACCCACGGCTCGGCCAGCCACGCCAGCCCTCCGGCCTCGAGAGCGTCTTCGGCGTCGAGCCAGTCCTGTGCGCCGGATACCGCGCGCCCCAGCAGGTCGACGGCGACCCAGGCATCACCGAGGGGACGGATCCACCCGAGCAGCTCGCCGTCGTCGCGGCGGTAGGGAGTGCTGTCTGCAGGGACCATCCCGTCATGCTCCGCCGGCGGCCGCCCGGTGTCCAGCGCGTCAGTCGATCTCGGCGAACGCGCGCACCGGGAAGGTGCCGAAGCCCTCGACCGCCGGCGGCGCGGCGGTGAAGCGCGCACCGGACGCCGGGACATCCCCGAGCCTCGTCAGATGCTCGACGACGTGCACGCCCGCGGCGAGCAGCGCCGAGTGCGTCGGACGTTCCCCGCCCGACTCGGTGTCGTCGATGTTGAGCGAGTCGATGCCGACGAGCGTCACGCCCTCGGCGATGAGCCACTCGGCGGCCTCGCCGGTCAAGAACGGCGCGCCCGCGCCGTAGGCGGGAGTGCCGAAGTGGCGGTCCCAGCCGGTGTGCAGCAGCACGGCCGCACCGCGCAGGTCGCGACCGGCGAGCGCGTCGACACCGATGCCGCGCGCCCCGGGCGTCCAGGCGTCGGTGAGCGAGAAGACCTCGGCCCGCAGGCCCACGAGCGTCGCGAGGTCGAGACCGGCGAGATCGGGGCCCTGGGCGTAGCGGTGGTAGGGCGAGTCGAGGTAGGTGCCGGTGTTGCCGATCATCGTGATGATGTCCATCGCGAACTCGGTGCCCGGCGCGTAGCGCGCCCGCGAGTCCTCGCGGGTGAGGTGCGAGGTGATCGTCGGGGCCGGCAGGCCCGGGTAGGTGACGAGTCCGGCGCGGATCGGATGCGACAGGTCGACGATGCGGCGGGATGCGGCGGTCATGTGCTCATCCTGACGGATGCCGCACCCCACCCGGCGTGCAGCGACGGCCAGGTGTGCGCGGCTTTCGGCCATGCCCGCGCGCCGCGCAGGAACGCCCGCCCCGGGCAGGCCGGAACGCCTGATGGGACGGATGCGTCGGGCGCACCGGGCCCGTCCGCGGCCGTCAGCGCACGATGAGGTAGCCGCGGCCGGCGGCGAAGCCGCCGATGCGGTGGCCGGCCGCCAGGTGCCCGACGAGCGCATCGCGCACCCGCAGCCGCCAGGCCGCGGCATCCGGGTCGCCGGCCGCGCGCAGCGCCTCGATGTCGGAGGGCACCGGCACCGTCGCGATCACCTCGTCGTCGGCGGGAGCCGGGGCGGGGGGACCGGCGACATCCCACTCGACGAACACCCGATCGGTCGCGTCGCCCCGGTTGATGCCGTCGTTCATCGGCCCGTAGAAGTCGACGAGGTACTCGGTGGCGCGGGCGCCGAGGCGCGTGAGGTTGAAGTGCGCGTTGCGGGCGACGAGAGGGTCGTACGTCCAGGTGATGCGCGCGATGCCGCGTTCTGCCGCCCAGGCGCGCTGGTGCTCTTTGAGCTGGCGGCCGAGGCCGCGGCCCCGCAAGCCCGGTGCGACGCCGGTGACGTGCGAGTGCAGCGCGCTGAGGGCGGGCGCCGAGAAGAACGCGATGGACGCCGCGACCATCTCGTCGCCCTCGTACGCGGCGAACACGTAGTTGCCGCCGTGCGCGAGCGCGGTCATGAGGTTGGTCGGCACGGCGTCCTGATCTCCGCCCCAGACGCGGCGCAGCAGCGCGGCCGCCGCGAACACCTCGTCGGTGGTCTCGATCGGTCGCACCTCGAGGGGCGGCATCCGCTCGCTCACGCGGCCTCGCTCTGCTCGACCATCGTGACGAACTCGGCGAACAGGCCCGGCCAGGCCATCACGCCGTAGGGCGTGCGCGCGACGACGACCCGGCTGTGACCAAGCAGCTCGTGCAGCAGGTTCGCTGTCTTGAGCGGATGCGTGCGGTCGCCGCTCCACGCGAGGATGAGCGTCGGCACCTCGACCTTCGCGATCGCCTTCTTCTTCGGGAAGTCGGTCGCCGCCGCCCCGCGCATGACGGTGGGGAGGAGGTCCTCGGGGATCGTGATGCTCGTCGCGGGCGCGTCGGCGAGCGCGGGCGGCACCGGTGCCGTCGACCCGTGCTGCACGAACGCGGCGATGCCGCCGTGCTCGACCATCTCGGCGTTCGCCAGATACGTCTCGCGCTGCGCGATACGGCTCTTCCACGCGGTCGGCGGGGTGACGAGGGTGAGCGAACGGAACCGCTCAGGTGCGGCGACGGCCGCGTGCAGCAGGGTGCCGGTTCCCATCGACGGACCGATGCCGTGCACGGTCTCACCCGGTGCGACGTGGTCGAGCAGCGCCAGCAGGTCGTCGGCGAGACGGTTCCAGCCGTAGTCCGCTTCGACCGGCGTGCCCGTCGACAGCCCGTGTCCGCGAGCGTCGAAACGCAGGATCCGATGTCCGCGCAGCGCGCGGGCGAGGTTGAGTCCGAGCTGGCCGTCGCGTTCGCGACTGGACGTCAAACCGTGCAGCTGCACCACCAGGGGACCCGTGGTTCCGGTGACGTCGTAGTCGAGAATCGCTCCGCGCACCTGGAAAGCCGGCACGACGCCTCCTGCGTTCTTTTCGCGAAACGTGTGACCCCTACACTACGACGCCATGCGCCTCACCACCGTCGCCCAGATGGCCCTCCCGCAGGGCACCCTGCACAGCTACGCCGTGCGGGCGACGATCGATCCGTCGCGCGAGGTGCCGGTGTCGTTCGACCAGGGCCGGCACGTGGGCCACGGCGACCGCCCGGGATCGTGGATGGCCGTCGCGTTCCGCCTTCCCGTCGCCGCCGATCGCGACGCCCTCGCCGACGCCTGGCAGCGCACCATCGCGCGTCACGGCACGCTGCGCACGGTGTTCTCGCTCGATGCCGGACGGGTACGGCTGAACGAGGCATCCGTCAACGGCGGCACCTGGCGCACCCACGACGCGCCCGGCACGACCCGTGACGCGCTGCGCGGTCTGCTCGACGCGGAGTGCCGCCCGTTCGCGGCGCCGTCGTACCTGCTCGCGGTCGTCGAGCCCGAGGCCGGCGCGGCCGACGCGCGCCCGGTCGTCGTGCTCGCGAGCGACCACTCCCACGTCGACATGTGGTCGCTGCTGATCCTCGCGCACGACGTGCGCGCGGCGCTCGAGGGCGAGACGACGGATGCCGCTCCCGCCGCCCCGTTCGCCGACCACACCCGCGCGCTCGCGGCGATGCCCGACACCCCGCCCGAGATCACCGAGCGATGGAACGAGATCCTGCGCGCGGGCGGCGGGCGGATGCCGGTGTTCCCGCTCCCGCTCGGCGACGTGAGCGCTCCGGTCGAGGCCATCGTCGAGGTGCGCGACGTGATCGACGGGGTGCAGCTGCGCTCCCTCGAGGAACGGGCGCGGGCGCGCGGCATCCGGGTCATCGCCCTCGCCGTCTCGGAGCTCGCACGCCTGTTCCGCGACCTGGCGGATGCGCCGCTGCGCGCGGTCTTCCCGGTGCACTCCCGCGGCGAGGCCCGGTGGCGCGACTCGGTCGGCTGGTACATCACCAACGCGGTGCTCGAGGTGACCGACCCGGAGCCGGCCGCCGCGGCGGCCGCGATCGACGAGGCCGTACGGCTCGGCGCCTACCCGCTCGCCCCGATCTTCGACCGGTTCGGCCACGTGCCGCCCGCGCCCGGGATGTTCGCGATCTCCTGGCTCGACATGCGCCGGATGCCGGCGCGCATCGATCCGGCCCTCGAGCCGCAGTACGTGTCGGCGGTGCTGCCGACCGACAACGTGATGATCTGGTTCATCGCGAACGAGACCGGGCTGCACCTGCGCTGCCGCTACCCCGACACTCCTACGGCCCGCGAGAGCGTGGGCGGGTGGCTCGACGCCCTCACTGTGCGGCTCGCGGCGGCCGCGGCATCCGAACCGGTCGCGGGCTGAGGCCGGCACGGCGGCCGGCGCCGGGGCGCTCGCTCCCGCGTCGGCCGACGGCCGGTCAGCGCACCATCGCCCCCCCGGAGC
>NZ_JYIY01000042.1 GCF_000956535.1 Microbacterium ginsengisoli
ACGGGATCATCGAGCTCCACCGCCGCCTCGCCCGCGGCTATCGCAACCGCGAGAACTACCGCCTCCGCATGCTCCTCACCGCCGGCGGACTCACCCCATGACCCCCCCACCGGATGTCCGAAGAGCCGGATGTCCGTGCCGGGCACCGTGTCGCCGACCTTCCCGCTCGGAGTGCACGCACCCACGACCAGATAGCCCGCGCTGACGTTTCGACCGAGTTCACGCGCGATCTGCGCGACCGACGCCGGCGAGCCGACGAGCAGCACGCGGGCCGAATACCTGCCGCCCTGCCTCATCGCGATGAGCCACTGCCGCCACAACCAGCGGGTTGCGATGAGCACCAGCACACCCAACGGCAGACTGATGAGCAGGAAGCCTCTCGCGACATCCACTTTCGCGAGGAACGCGACGATCGCGATCGCACCGAACAGCCGCACGCTCGCATCCGCCACGCGGAGATACTCGGTCGGGCCCGCACCGATCACGCGATAGCTGCGCGAGTCGCTCCACGACAGCGCACCCAGCCAGAGCACGATCAGGCCGATGGAGAAAAGCCAGTACGACACGGCCGAGACGCCGTCATCCTGACTGATCGCGAGTTGCTCATTGCCGAGACCGAACCATGCGATCTGTGTGCCGAACACCACCCACACCAGCACGATCGAGTCGCTGATCCACAGGCGGCGTTGATAGGCGGAACGCCAACTCTTCTGCGGCCGGGGAGCCTCGGTGTCGATTGCACCGTCGCTTGGTCGCCGCGGCATCGCGGGTGTTTCGGGATGCCCCGCCGCCCCAGACGATTCGCTCGTGTCCGATAGCGACTCCGTCGTCGCATCGACCTGAAATTCGGTCGACACAGTGCTCCCCTCGGCTAACGGTGAATCCCTCGGTGGCCGCACGTTACCAGCCGTGTGTGACGACGGTGTGTCCGGCGATTCTCGTGACGTCATCGGTCTGCAAGTCCCGCCCACACAGTAGCGGGACTTAGTAGCGGCGCGAGCAGCGGGCGGGCTGTCGGCGTCGCGAATCGGCTCCTGCCTATTGCGCGGCGCTGACGTGGTGATCGTCGTCACCGAGTGGGATGAATACCGCCGGCAGATGGCCCCCGAGCTCGTGTCGACTCTCACCGAGGGCCGCATCATCATCGACGGCCGCAACTGCCTGGATGCCGCGGCCTGGCGCGCGGCCGGATGGACGTACTACGGGATGGGGCGGCCGTAGCGGTCCCTGTGACGCGTCGCGTCGCCGGAGGGCGGCGCGTGGGTGTCACAGGGCGCCCCGAGTCAACACCCCGCCGAGCGACGACCCGTCGCGAGGTTCGACGGTGCGCACCGATGCCGCGCGGCGTTCTCGTGTTCGACGCACGAGCCGTGATCCCACGACGCGTCGCCACCGCATCGGCGAGCGTGCGCGGCACCTTCCGCGGGGAGGGGTCCGCGTCGCGCGCGTGTACCCGCGCGCGGACTGGCGTGCCGTCTGTGTCCGCTTCGGCACCGCACCGCGCTGACTCCGAGCCCCTGTCCGCCGCCGGCTCCAGATTCCACCGCGTTGCGCGCCGGCATCGACGCACCGCGCCCGCAACCCGACTGAGCGGATGCCGCTCCCTCCCGGGGTGCGTCTTCACGGCGTTCGTGAGGGCGAGGCTGTGATCCTCGGGATGTCGTGCGACACGAGGCGGATTCCTGATCTCTCCGGGGCGGAGATCACGCGCACGGTTCTGGCCCGGGGCGTCGCTCAGAGGCGCTCGAAACGAAGCTTCCTCCACAATCATCCGGAGTCGCGAAGCTTTCACTTTCGAAGAAAAAGCCGAACAAAATGTCGCACCCCCACGCGACAATGGGAACATGCATTCCACATCCGCCACCACCCTTCTCGCCGCTGATCAGCGCGCGTGGAACGACGTGGTGGGCGCGATCGACCTCGCTGAGCGCATCGTCGCCCGTGCCGAGGTCGAGCGGATGCGGGCGCTCGCCGCCGCGGGTCGTCTGGTGCGAGACCTCGCGGCCGACACCCCCACTCGTGTGCGCGAGCACGACATGGTGCTGCGGTCGCTGTCCGCCGAGATCGGCGCCGTCGCCCGGCGCTCCGACCGCTCGGTGCAGCGCGATATCGGTGACGCGATCGAACTCGTCGAGCACTACCCGGCCACCCTTTCCCGGTGGGAGGCCGGTGACATCACCCGGGCTCACGTGCGCACCATCGTCGACTGCGGCGCCATCGTTCCGATCGACGCACGCGCCGATTTCGATACGGATGCCGCGGCCCTCGCGACGCACCACAGCCCGGGTCGGCTCCGCCGACTGCTCGAACAGCTCGCCGACGACATGCACCCGCGATCACTCGTCGAACGCCACGTCGACGCGCGCGCCGAGCGCTGCGTGCGCGTGGTCGCGCGCGGCGAAGGAATGTCCGACCTCATCGTCACGACACCGACGCTGCTGGCCGACGCCGTGTACGACCGGCTCACCCAGCAGGCCCGCATGCTCATCGACACGCGGGCGCATGTCGACGCCGGCGCCGACGTCGACGCCCATTCGTGCGTCGATGCCGCCGACACCCGCTCCATCGACCAGGTGCGCGCCGACCTCGTCACCGACATGCTGCTCACCGTCGCTCCCAGCGCCGACCCGACCCGCACCGACGACGGCCCGGGCGCTCTCGGAGCCATCCGAGCCAAGGTGCAGATCGTCGTTCCCGTCGCGACCCTGCTCGGCGACGACGACCGTTCCGCCGAACACGCCGGCCGCGGCCCCCTCGACGCCGACACCGCCCGCCGGCTCGCCGGTGCCACCCGCTGCCCGTGGGAACGCGTGCTCACCCACCCCATCACCGGGCAGGTGCTCGCCGTCGACACCTACCAGCGACCGGCCGCCCTCGACCGCTACCTTCGCGCCCGCGACCAGCACTGCCGATTCCCCGGATGCCGCGTCCCCGCCGTGCGCTGCGAAGTCGACCACACCACCGACTGGGCGCTCGGAGGCAAGACCGAGGCATCCAATCTCGCCCACCTCTGCCAACGGCACCACTCGATGAAGCAGTTCACCGCGTGGACCGTGCGTCAGCACCCGGGCGGCATCCTCGAATGGACCTCACCCGGCGGTCGAACCTACCTCGACCACCCCGCCGGCGCCGGCGCGCACGCCGTCACCTTCACGCCCGATCCACCCGGCGACACCGGCTCGCGCGCGCATCCTCGACACGACGAATCCACCGCACCGTTCTGACCGGCACCTGGCAGAACGCGAGCATCAGCGCACCGGCGCCGACGTCGCCGCGCCACCCTCCGGGCTGAACGTGTAGTCGTGCGTCACCGCGAGATACACCAGCGCCGCCACCCCCACTGCGATCACCGCCACCATCACATACGCCCACCACGAGTGGCCGGGCCGGCGCGGCGGGCCGCCCCGTCTCGAGCCTCGAGTCATACCGACGATCGGGTCGTACGTCACAGCGGATCCTCCAGCCATCCGTCCAGCGGTCGCGGGCGCAACGGATCGCTCGGCCATGAGCGGGCAGCGCGGAACTCGATCGACGCGACCAGGTCGCGACGAGTGGAGACAAGGGCGAGCGTGCAGAACTGCACCCGCTCGTCATGGAAAGAACGGCAGTCCCACTCCCACGTGAGCACGTCCACGTCATCCGACCGCGACCGCGCCAGCATCGAGACGACCGCATTCGGCCGGCGTACCTCCGTGTCGAACCAGAGCCGCAACTGGCGGGCGCCCGCGAACCGGTCGTCGCCATCGACGATCGCGCCGTCACTGACGAAGCACGCGACGAACGCACGCTCGTCACGCGCGTTGATCGCATCCAGCACCGAGGCCACGATGTCGACCACCGAACCCCCTCCCCAGCGGAATCAGTGATGCGTCACGGTCCGGGCCGCGGCATCCGTCGAATTCATCGGATGCCGTGACGAAAAGGACCGCACGTGGGACCTAGTCTGGGAGCGGGGGCGGGCTCACCCGTGCACGGGGAACGGATTTCAACCGAATTCGTCCACATTTGGACCGGTTCGGGTCGTAATGGACCTGATGGTCGCGTCTCAGCGCGCCAGATTTGTAGTGGCATGGACCTCCCCCTCTCTCTACCGGCGACGCGCCCGCACGTCGACGCGACGGCATGACCGTCGACGCGCGCACCACCTCCGACGATCTCGCGACCCGCCTGCGGCACGATGCATGGCGCCTGCTGTTCGAAGACCCGGCTCGCCTGCGAACCGACCTCGCGGCACTCATCCGCTCCCAGCCCGACGCGCTCCCGCTCGCCCAGGGCTTCCGCGCCCTCGCCATCGACGTGATCGGCGCCGACCTGCTCTACGACATCCCCGGCGCCCCACCCGCGCGCGCCGGCGACGAACCCAGCCCCGGCATCCGACGGCTTCGAGGCCTCATCGAACACCGGCGAGCAGGGGATGCCGCGGCCGCCCTGCGCCACGTCGACACCGCCCTGAGCGACCCCGAGCCCCCGCTGCCGCTGTCCCGCGCGATCGTCGAAGAGCAACGGGCGCTCGTCCACCTCGCCTCCGGCGAGACCACCGCCGCGCTCAGCGCCCTCGCCGCCGCCGGAGCCCACGCGACCGCCGCGCCCACCCTCGCACAGCGCATCCAGTTCGAATCGGCCGTGGCGCACGCGCTCCGCGGCAACCTGCGCGACGCCCGCCACTACCTCGCCGTCGGAGAAGCCATCCCCGCCGCGGCGCCGGCCGGCGCCGTCACCGGCGAGTGGCGTGACGTCGCCCGCGGACTCATCGCCGTCGAATCCGTCTCGCACCCGCAGCTCACCGCCGGCCTTCACCTGCCACCGATCGAGAGCGCCACCGACCTGTGGCCGCTCGTCGCCCTCGTGCGCGGACGCGAAGCCCTCGTCGCCCGCGCACCGCTCCGGGCGCTCGAGACCGCAGAGTTCGCGCTCGACTGCCACGACGCCACCACCCCCTTCGCCGCGTCCGCGATGACCTGGCTCATGGTGTCCGCCCTCGTCGACCTGGACGACGCACCCCGCGCCCACGCGGTCGTCGCCACGGCTCCCCCCACCACCCTCGTCGACCTCGCCCGTGCGCGCCTCGCCCTGCACGAGAACGCCCGCGCCGATGCGCTGCGCATCACCGGCGCCGTGCTCGCCCGACCCGGCACCGCCATGGCAGAACGAGGCGAAGCGCTCCTCCTGCGGCTCTGGGCGGTCGCCCTCGGCGACGAGCTCGATCCCCGCGAGTGCACGATCGCCGCCCGCCTCGCCACCTTCAGCTCGCTCCGCCGACTCTTCGCCCTCGTGCCCACCTGGCTCATCGCGCAGATCGCGGCCGCCCTCGACGAGCCCTCCCGTGAGCGGATGTCCCGTGCCACCGTCGACCTCGCCCCTTACCGCCCGATGACCTCCACACCACCGGTCCTCACCACCCGCGAATCGGCGGTGCTGCAGGCGCTGTTCACCTTCGACTCGATCTCGCAGATCGCCGCGGCGATGTTCGTCACCCCCAGCACCGTCAAGTCGCAGCTGTCCTCCGTCTACCGCAAACTCGGCGCTCGCGGTCGCGCCGAGGCCATGGCCATCGCCACGAGACTCGACCTCATCGACCTCTGAGCGGTGGGCCGCGGCATCCTCGCGTCATCGTTCGCCCCGCGTAACAGCCCGTTCACATGGCCCCCCTAGGTTCGCGCTCATGGGGATCAAAACCGTCATTCCGGCTGCCGGCCTCGGCACGCGTTTCCTTCCGGCCACCAAGGCCATGCCGAAGGAGATGCTGCCCGTCGTCGACAAGCCGGCCATCCAGTACGTCGTCGAAGAAGCCGTCTCGGCGGGCAGTGACGACGTGCTCGTCGTCGTCGGCCGCAACAAGAACGCGCTCGCGAACCACTTCGACCGGGTCACCGAGCTCGAGCACACCCTCGAACGCAAGGGCGACGCCGCGAAGCTCGCGAAGGTCATGGAGGCCAGCCGTCTCGCGGACATCCACTTCGTTCGGCAGGGCGACCCGCTCGGCCTCGGGCACGCCGTGCTGCGCGCCCGCCGACACGTCGGACAGGAGACCTTCGCCGTGCTCCTCGGCGACGACCTCATCGACGCCAGGGACCCGCTGCTGACCCGCATGATCGAGGCATCCGCCCAGAAGTCCGCGACCGTCATCGCCCTGATGGAAGTCGACCCGGCGCAGATCCACCTTTACGGATGCGCCGCCGTCGAGGCCACCGACGACGCCGACCTCGTGAAGGTCGTCGACCTCGTCGAGAAGCCCGCCGCCGCCGACGCGCCCAGCAACCTCGCCATCATCGGCCGCTACGTGCTCAAGCCCGAGATCTTCGAGGTGCTCGAGGAGACCGCGCCCGGCAAGGGCGGCGAGATCCAGCTCACCGACGCCCTCAAGGCCCTCGCCGCCGACGAGAGCATCGCGGGACCCGTCTACGGCGTCATCTTCCGCGGTCGCCGCTACGACACGGGGGACCGCCTCGACTACCTCAAGTCCAACCTGCTGCTCGCCCTCGACCGCGACGACCTCGGCCCCGACCTCGCCGCCTGGCTCAAGGAGCTCGCCACCGGCCTCTGATCGGGAGGCAGCTGCGCGTCCACAGCAATCGCACCGCCGCCGCCCAGAAGCCACCGAGGAACGGAACGATCCGGTCGAATCCGAACGAAACCGGACGACGGAACGCGGTGCCCGCGGGCTGAGATGGCAGAGGTTTCACTGCGTGGGTCGCCCCGCAACCTTGCCGCTGACGTCACGCGGGGAGATGTGCGACCGTTCCGCCTCGCGCGGATCCCTCCGCGAGGCGATCTTGGGGGCCGGAGGGGTCCGCGCGAGCCCTCCGCCCGATCACACCGCGCTGCGCGCGAGTCCGATCCGCACACCGAAGTTGGACGCATCGAATCCGCCGTTCGACTCGACGTAGGCGATGAACGAGGCGACGATCACGAGCGCCAGCGTGACGGGCGGGACCCACAGCCGCACCGTCCGGAACCGTCGCACGAAGGTCTGCACCGACGCGCCGACAGCGAGCAGAAGCACGACGGCGATCGCGTACGAGCTCGCCGCCCGCTCGACCGCGGCTCCGTCGCAGCCCGCGCAGCGATGCACGTAGACGACGCCGGCGAACAGCCGCCACGCGGTCTCCGCCGCGAGCGCGACAGCGGCGACCCATACGGCCACCGCGATGAGGCGACCCGATCGCCAGTGCTCCGCCGTACCCCCCGCCATGGCTCCACACTCACCCGGCCGCGCGGCGACGGTCAACCCGAGGCGAGGTCCCGTCACACAGATTTCACGCGAGCGGCCGTGGCATCCGTTCAGGCCGGGTGCCCTAGACTCGACCACGACAGGGGGAGTACTCCCACGCGACGGACCCGTCAATACGGATGCGCAGACGCATCCCGGCCCGTCGGCCCCGCACCCGGGGTGGAGGAGACCTTGGCGACATCCGTGTTCCGCCCTACCCTCTGGAGTTCCCTGTGAACGTCACCACCCTCGTCTGGATCATCACGATCGCGGTCACCATCGCGTTCTTCGTGTACGAGTTCTTCGCCCACGTGCGAAAGCCCCACGAGCCGACCATCGGCGAGTCCGCCCGCTGGTCGGCCTTCTACATCGGGCTCGCACTCCTGTTCGGCGTCGGCATCGGCGTGGTCTCCGGCTGGACATACGGCGGGGAGTACTTCGCCGGCTACCTCACCGAGAAGGCGCTGTCGATCGACAACCTCTTCGTCTTCCTCCTGGTGATGACGGGCTTCGCCGTGCCGAAGGCGTACCAGCAGAAGGTGCTGTTGATCGGCATCGTCATCGCCCTCGTGCTGCGCGGCGGCTTCATCGCGATCGGCGCAACGCTCATCGAGAACCTCTCGTGGGTGTTCTACATCTTCGGTGCGCTGCTGCTGTTCCTCGCCTGGAAGCAGGCGTTCGGCAACCACGAGTCCGACCCCGCCAACGGGGCGTTCATGCGCTTCGTGCGCCGCCACCTTCCCGTCACCGACGACTACCACGGCGACCGGCTCACGGTGCGCCTCGACGGCAAGCGCTTCGTCACCCCGATGCTTCTCACGATCATCGCGATCGGCTTCATCGACCTGATCTTCGCGGTCGACTCGATCCCGGCGATCTACGGGCTGACCAACGAGGCGTACATCGTGTTTACCGCCAACGCGTTCGCGCTCATGGGCCTGCGGCAGCTGTTCTTCCTCATCGGCGGACTGCTCGAGCGCCTCGTCTACCTCGCGCAGGGGCTCGCCGTCATCCTCGCCTTCATCGGCGTGAAGCTCGTCTTCCACGCGCTCCACGTCAACGAGCTGCCCTTCATCAACGGCGGCCACCATGTGGAGTGGATCCCCGAGATCCCCATCTGGTTCTCGCTGCTGTTCATCGCCGCCACGATCGCCGTCGCGACGGTCGCGAGCCTGGTGAAGACCCGGGGCGACCGGGCGGTGACGACGGGGCACTAGCCTCACGGCCCGGCCCCGGTGTGCGAGGGGTACGGTGTACGCGGATGTCCCGCACTCACCCGAACCCCGCAGGCGACGCCGCCCTCGGCCGCATCGCCGTCGTCGGCGACGGCAGAATGGGCCGGGCGCTCATCGCCGCTCTCGCGGAGATCGGGGTCACCGCGGCCGGCCCCGAACCCCGTGGTGCCACCGGGTCGGGCGCCGACATCGTGCTCCTCGCGGTGCCCGACCACGCGATCGCGGAGGCCGCTGCCGCCATCGCCCCCGGCCCGCTCGTCGGGCACCTCTCCGGTGCGCTGGGGTTGGCTCCGCTGACCCCGCACGAGTCGTTCAGCATCCACCCCCTCATGACCGTCACCTCCGCCGGTGCCCGCTTCACCGGCGTCACCGCGGCGCTCGCCGGAAGCACTCCGCGCGCCCTCGCCGCCGCCGAGCGGCTCGCCGCGAAGCTCGGGATGTCGCCGGTCGCCGTCGCCCCCGACGACCGGGCGGCGTACCATGCTGCCGCGTCGATCGCGGCGAACTTCCTCGTGACGGTCGAGGCGTTCGCCGAGCAGCTTGCGTCGACCGCGGGCATCGACCGCGCCGCCCTCGTACCCCTCGTGCGCGCCGCCGTCGACAACTGGTCGGCGCTGGGGGCGCCGGCCGCCCTCACCGGTCCCGTCGCCCGGGGCGATGACGACACCGTCGCCCGCCAGCGTGCCGCGATCGCCGAGCGCGCCCCCGAGCAGCTCGCGCTGTTCGATGCGCTCGTCGATGCCACGCGCGCGCTCGCCGAGCGCTCGCGCACCTCGGCGGCCCCGGCATGATCGTCGCGACGACGCTCGCCGAGCTGCGGTCGGCCCTCGCCCCGCGCCGCGACGCCCCGATCGCCGTCGTGCCGACCATGGGCGCCCTGCACGAAGGTCACCTGTCGCTCGTCACGGCAGCCCGCGCGCGTGCGGCCACGGTCGTGCTCACGATCTTCGTGAACCCGACCCAGTTCACCGAGCAGGCCGACCTCGACGCCTACCCCCGCGCTCTCGACGACGACCTCGCGAAGGCGGGCGCCGCGGGCGTCGACGTGGTCTTCGCGCCGACCGCCGCCGAGATGTACCCGACCGGCTTCGCGACCACGGTGTCGATCGCCGGACCCCTCACCGAGACCTTCGAGGGCGCCGTGCGCGGCCGCGCCCACTTCGACGGCGTCGCCACGATCGTGAGCAAGCTGCTGCTCGCCGTGCTCGCCGACACCGCGTACTTCGGGCAGAAGGACGCCCAGCAGGTCGCCGTCGTCCGACGGCTCGTGCGCGACCTCGGCATCCCCACCGAGATCGTCGTCGTGCCCACGTCGCGCGACGACGACGGCCTCGCGCGATCGAGCCGCAACGTGCGGCTGACTCCCGCCGACCGGGTCCGTGCCCTCGCCCTGCCCCGCGCGCTGGCCGCCGCCGCTCGAGCCGTCGCCGACGGTGAGCAGGATGCCGCGGCTCTCCGCGCGATCGCGGCGCATGAGCTCGACGCCGCCGGTCTCACCCCCGACTATCTCGCCGTCGTCGACAGCGATGGCTTCGCCGAGCTCGACCGTCTCGATCGCGACGCGGTGCTCGTCGTCGCAGCCCGCGTGGGAGCCGTGCGACTGCTCGACAACGTCGTGCTCGCGCCCGTGACGGTGAGCAGCGACATCCTCGACGACCGTCCGGTCGCCGCACCCACCGGGAGCCCTTGATGACCGAACGCCCGCCCGTCACCCTCGCCCGCATCGCCGAGATGCACGCCGCCGGCGAGCAGATCGTCATGGTGACCGCCTACGATCATCCGTCCGCGCGTGCCGCGGAGCGCGCCGGGGTGGACATGATCCTCGTCGGCGACTCGGCCGCCCAGGTCGTCCTCGGCTACGACGGCACCGCGCCCGTGTCGCTCGACGAGATGCTCATGCTCGCGCGTGCCGTGCGCCGTGCCGTGCGCACGGCCTTCGTCGTCGTCGACCTGCCGTTCGGGGCGACCGAGCTCAGCGACGAGCAGGCCGTGGCCTCCTCGCTCCGGCTCGTGAAGGAGGCGGGCGCCGACGCCGTCAAGCTCGAGGGCGGGCAGCCGGCGCGGCTGTCGCGCATCCGCGCCATCGTCGCGGCCGGTATCCCGGTCGTCGGGCACATCGGTCTCACGCCGCAGACCGCGACCGCGCTCGGAGGACTGCGCGCCCAGGGCCGCACGGTCGACACCGCCCTCCGCGTCTCTCAGGAGGCGCTCGACGTCGAGGCGGCCGGGGCGATCGCTCTCGTCGTCGAGGCCGTGCCCGCGGCGGTCGTCGCCGAGATCCGCGGAGCCCTCGGCATCCCCCTCATCGGCATCGGCGCGGGTGCCGCCGACGGCCAGGTGCTCGTGCACCATGACCTTCTCGGCATCACCGCCGGGCGCACCGCACGGTTCGTCAAGCAGTATGCGGCGCTCGGTGACGCCATGGCCGAGGGCATCGCCACGTACGCGACCGAGGTGCGCGCGGGGGAGTTCCCGAGCGCCGAGCACACCTACCCGGTGGCCGACGACGTGCTCGACCAGGTGCGCGCGCACCTCGCGGCACGCGGGCACTGAGGCTCCGCGCGGCCGGCGGGCCCGGCGGGTGCGCGCGTCACCGCACGTAGCTGCCGTAGTAGGCGAACGCCGCCCACACGAGCACCGCGACGCCCACGGCCAGCAGCGCAACACCGACATACATCAGCACGGTCGCCGGCCGCACCGGCGGCCGCTTCCGACCTTCGTCAGGGATCCCCATACCGCGGATATTACTGACGCGGTGTGTCCAGAATGTGTCCGATGACGGATGACGACGCTCAGCGCACGACGGCGGTGACCGTCGGCAGGGCGCCGACCACGTGCTCGCTCACCGAACCGAGCACGAAACGGGCGAACGCGCCCCGCCCGTGAGAGCCCACGACGAGCAGCGCCGCACCGGCGCCGGCCTCTTCGAGCGCGGTCGCCGGGTCGCCCTCGAGGGCGTCGCCGGTCACGGCGAGGTCGGGGTGGGCCGACGCGACCCGCTGCACCACCGCGTCGACGTTCGCGGTCGCGATCGCCGCGAGATCGGTGAGGTAGAGGTCGGGGTACAGCCCGAAATCGCCGGGCACGGCGACCGGCGTCCACGCCGACACGACGCGCAGCGGTTCGCCGAGCCGCGCGGCCTCGGCGGCGGCGAACGTGATCGCGGCATCCGAGACATCCGAGCCGTCGACACCGACGACGACACCCGATCCGGCGGCGTCGGCGGCGGGAACGACCACGACGGGGGAGCGGGCGGCGGCGGCGATGCGCGCCCCGTGCAGTCCGCGCCGACCGGATCCCCGCGACTCGCCGCCGATCACGACCAGCGCGGCATGAGCGGATGCCTCCACCAGCGCGGCGACCGGATTCCCGTGGTCGACGCGCGTCGACACGGCGACCCCGCCTGCGCCGAGCCGGGCCGCCTCCGCGGCGACCGCGTCGGTCGCGTGCGCGAGTGCGGCGTCCAGCACCTGCTGCTCGCCGACCGCGCCGACGGCGCCGCCGACGATCGCGAGCAGCTCGACCGCTCCGCCCGTCGCCGCCGCTCGGGCCACCGCCCAGTCGCCGGCATGTCCCGACACCGTCGCATCGACGAATCCCACCACGATCGCACCAGTCATGGCCGCCCCTTCGCTCGTGCCCTCAGCGTATCCCCGGCACCGGCGGTGGGCGAGGTCGATGACCGGGTAAACCCCGGTGCGAGCGGCCCCCGCGTGTCGGGTGATCGCAGCGTCCCGGGCGCCCGCCGGGGATCACTCGATAGAGTCGCCAGGTGAGCACTCCGCCGCACGACGGCTCCGACGCGTCAGATCCGGTCGACGCGCCCGACGCCGCGCACCCGACACCGATCGTTCGCGCGCCGAAGCCCCCGCGTCATCCCGCGTCCCACCCGGCACGACGTCTGCAGGAAGCCGCGGGGTCGGCGCCGGCCGCGGAGAGCGCCCCCGCGGATGCCCCCTCCGCCTCCGCCGACGCCGCGACCAACGAGGACGCTCGGCGCATCGTCGCGAACCGCGACGCCTATGTGCTGCGCGTCGACACCGCTGCCGTGCCGGTCACCGGCCCGGCCGTCGACGACAGCGCATCGAGCCGTTCCGGCGACGCCGCGGAATCGGCGCCGGAGCACGCCCTCGTGTCCGACGCCGCTGCGCCGGACGCACCTGCCCCGAACGCCGCTTCGGTGAACGCCTCTGCGTCGCATGCCCCCGCCGCCGCTCCGCGCGGTCGCCGTGCCCCGCGCCGGACACGCGCGCCCCGTGCTCCCCGCACGCGACGTCAGAAGTGGATCCGCGGCCTGATCATCGCCGCCATCGCGCTCGTCGTGGTCGTCGTGCTCTCGGGCCTCGCGATCGCCGGCATCGCCGTCACCACCCTGGTGAACACCGTGTCTGCACAGCCGCCCCGCGTGGGCACCACGATCGTCGCTCCCGACGAGTCCAAGGCGGCCAAGGCCGCCGCCGCCGAGACGCCCGGCTCGGCCGAACAGGCGGCAGCCGCCTACCTCGCCGCCCAGCCCACCGCCTACTGGCTCACCCCCGAACAGGATCCGATCGGCGAGGTCTACGACCGTGTCGCCCACCTCGCCACCGAGGCGCGCGCGCAGAAGGCGTCCCTCGCCGTCGTCGTCTACGGGCTCCCGGGCCGTGACTGCGGAAACCACTCCGCCGGCGGTCTCGACGAAGCCGACTATGTCACCTGGACGACCCAGATCGGTCAGGCGCTCGCCGCGGCATCCGACCTGCGCAAGATCGTCATCCTCGAACCCGACAGCCTCGCGCTCGCGCCGCAATGCGGCAACCTCAGCGACCGCGACACCCAACTGCGCGGGGCGGTCGACGTGATCGCGGGCACCAACACCTGGATCTACCTCGACGGCGGACATTCGTCGTGGCTTCCGGCGGCGCAGATGGCCGACCTGATCAAGAGCGTCGGCGTGCTCGACAAGGTGCGCGGGTTCGCGACGAACGTGTCGAACTTCAACACCACCCAGAACGAGTTCAGCTACGCCCATGCCGTCGCCGCCGCCCTCGGGACGGGTCACGCGATCGTCGACACCTCGCGCAACGGCGCCGGACCCACGAGCGACAACCAGTGGTGCAACCCGGCAGGTCGCCTCGTCGGCGACAAGGGCGGCACGTACGGCGACGACGTCGTCGACACCAACCTGTGGATCAAGCCGCCCGGCGAGAGCGACGGCACGTGCAACGGCGGACCCGACGCGGGTGTCTGGTGGCCTGCGGGAGCGGTCGCGCTCACGCAGGGGCTGGTGAAATGACGCACGCCGTGTTGCCGGACCCACGCTCCGGCTTCTCAGGGCTGTAACAGAACTATGGAACAATGACGAAGCGCTCGGGGGCCCGCGGGGTGACCGACGCGTGTCCCTCCGGTTCCTCCACGAGAAGGCCACCTGAATGAGCACACCTGAAGGCGGGCAGAAGACCGCCGTCATCGTCGAGGACGACCCCGACGTCCGCCACCTCCTCGTCGAAGTGCTCGAGGCCGCGGGATTCTCGACGGTCTCCGTCGGAAACGGCATCGACGGTGTGCGTGCAGTGCTGGCCTACCAGCCCCTCATCACGACGCTCGACGTGAACATGCCGGGCATCGACGGGTTCGAGGCGGCCCGTCGCATCCGCGAGAAGAGCAACTCCTACATCATCATGCTCACCGGCCTCGCCGACGAGGCCGACGTGGTGCTCGGCCTCGGCGCCGGCGCCGACGAGTACATCGTCAAGCCGTTCCGCCCGCGCGAGTTCCGTGCGCGCATCGAGGCGCTCCTGCGCCGACCGCGCCCCGACGGTGCGACGCCCCCGGCGACCCGGCAGGAGAGCGTC
This sequence comes from Microbacterium ginsengisoli, assembly GCF_000956535.1. GTDB lineage: Bacteria > Actinomycetota > Actinomycetes > Actinomycetales > Microbacteriaceae > Microbacterium > Microbacterium ginsengisoli. Next base: position 14,280 of record NZ_JYIY01000042.1, read on the forward strand.
GGCCCGTCGTTCCCCGGCGCCCGGCCCGCGGCATCCGCCTTCCCGAC
>NZ_JYIY01000043.1 GCF_000956535.1 Microbacterium ginsengisoli
TGTGGGGGAAGGAAGGGGGGGGCGGTGGTGATGGTGGTGAGGTTGGATTCGGCGAGGTCGGCGGATCCGCCCCAGAGTTCGGGGAGGTGGGGGGCGAGGGCGTTGATCACTTTCCCGGACGCGGCGCGGGTGGAGATCTCGGTGCCGGCCTCGAACACGGGCAGGGTGTCGGCGATGCCGGTGGGGAGGGTGCGGGCTTCGAGGCGGTCCAGGAGGGCTTTGCGGTCGGGGTTCGCTGTCGCCCAGGCGTCGAATTGTTCCTGCCAGGCGGTGTGGGCGTCGTGGCCGCGGGTGATGAGCTCACGGGTGTGGGTGAGCAGTTCCGGGGCGATCACGAAGGACTGGTCGGGGTCGTAGCCGAGGACCTTCTTCGTCGCGGCGAGTTCGGCCGCGCCGAGCGCGGAGCCGTGGATCTTGCCGGTGTTCTGCTTGCCGGGGGAGGGCCAGCCGATGATGGTGCGCAGGATGATCAGCGACGGGCGGGTCACATCACCCTTCGCGGCCTCGATCGCGGCGTGCAGCTCGGCGACGTCTTCGACGTACTGGCCGGTCTTCTTCCAGTCCACGACCTGCACCTGCCACCCGTACGCCTCGTACCGTTTCGCGACGTCTTCGGTGAACGCGACGTTGGTGTCGTCTTCGATGGAGATCTGGTTCGAGTCGTAGATCGCGATCAGGTTGCCCAGCTGCTGATGCCCGGCCAGCGACGACGCTTCCGCGGTCACGCCTTCCTGCAGGTCCCCGTCACCGGCGATCACGTAGATGTGGTGATCGAACGGGGACGTGCCCGCGGGCGCGTCCGGGTCGAACAGGCCCCGCTCGTAGCGGGCCGCGTACGCGAACCCGACCGCGGACGCCAACCCCTGACCCAGAGGGCCCGTCGTGATCTCCACACCCTTGGTGTGTCCGTACTCCGGGTGCCCGGGCGTCAACGACCCCCACGTCCGCAACGCTTCCAGGTCCGACAACTCCAACCCGAACCCGCCCAGGAACAACTGCACATACTGCGTCAACGACGAATGCCCCACCGACAGGATGAACCGGTCACGACCAATCCACGACGTGTCCGACGGGTCATGACGCAACACCCGCTGATACAGCAGATACGCGACCGGCGCCAGGCTCATCGCCGTCCCCGGATGACCGTTCCCGACCCTCTCCACCGCATCCGCCGCCAACACCCGCGCCGCATCCACCGCACGAGAATCGAGTTCGTCCCACTGCAAATCCGACACCGGACCGCCTTTCCGCATGTGTGAGGGTGCATCGCTCGGTGCTGATCTCGGGTCATCCGCGGAGCGGAACAGGGGAGATCGCGCCTGGGCGGACGCATGTGATTTCAGCATAGTCACGCGCACATGCCGGGGCTCGACTGTGACGGGCCGCGCCGGGGAGGCAACGGCGTCCGGGCGGACGGACAGGAGGCATGACGTAGAATCGACGAGGAATTTCCGGTGATAGCGGGGACGATGGACATCAGCACGACCACGGGGCGCGACGCGCGTCTCGACAGCCCGTCGCTGAGTCGCACCATCCGGGCATATGTCGCGCTCACCAAGCCGCGCGTGCTCGAGCTGCTGCTGGTCACCACGGTCCCTGTCATGATCCTCGCGCAGGGCGGCATCCCCGATCTCTGGCTCGTGCTCGCGACGGTCATCGGCGGATCGCTGAGCGCGGGGTCGGCGGCGGCCTTCAACATGTACCTCGACCGCGACATCGACGCGCACATGCAGCGCACCGAGAACCGGCCGCTGGTGACCGGAGAGGTCTCCGAGCGCGGCGCCCTCATCTTCGCTTGGACGCTGGCCGCGGTCTCGACGCTCTGGCTCGCGCTCACGACGAACCTGCTCGCGGCGGGGCTCTCCGCGGGAGCGATCTTCTTCTACGTGGTGATCTACACGATCCTGCTCAAGCGCCGCACCGAGCAGAACATCGTGTGGGGCGGCATCGCCGGCTGCTTCCCTGTACTGATCGGCTGGTCGTCCGTGACCGGCTCGCTCTCGTGGGCGCCGTTGATCCTGTTCGTGCTCGTCTTCCTCTGGACGCCGCCGCACTACTGGCCGCTGTCCATGAAGTACAAGGACCAGTACGACGACGTGGATGTGCCGATGCTCGGTGTCACCCGTTCGGGTTCCCAGGTGGGGCTTCAGGTGATCCTCTACGCGTGGGCGACGGTGGCGACATCCCTGTTGCTCATCCCCGTGGCGAACATGGGACTCGTCTACACGACATCGGCGCTCGTGTTCGGCGGCTGGTTCATCTACGAGTCGCACCGCCTCTACGGCCGCGCGGTGCGCGGCACCGAGCCGCGCCCGATGCGCGTCTTCCACGCGTCGATCACCTACCTGACGCTGCTTTTCGTCGCGATCGCGATCGACCCGCTGCTGCCGTTCTGACCCGCGGTCGTCCCTCTCTGCGGAGAGCGGGCTCTTTCGCAGGCGTATATTTAGTTCATATCAAGTAACTAAATTGCGCATCGCCCGAGCGAGGAGCCCCGTGACCGACCCCCGGAACCGTCCCGTCAAGACCAGCCTGTTCGACAGAGAGCACCCGCACTACAAGTGGCTCGCGCTGAGCAACACCACGCTCGGCATGCTGATGGCCACGATCAACGCCTCGATCGTCATCATCTCGCTGCCGGCGATCTTCGAGGGGATCGGTCTCAACCCGCTCGAGGCCGGCAACGTCAGCTACCTGCTCTGGATGCTGATGGGCTACATGCTCGTCAGCGCCGTGCTCGTGGTGACCTTCGGTCGCCTCGGCGACATGTACGGCCGCGTGCGCATCTACAACCTCGGCTTCGTCGTGTTCTCCGTGGCATCCATCGCCCTCTCGCTCGACCCGTTCTCGGGCGGCCCGGGAGCCACCTGGCTGATCCTCTGGCGGCTCGTGCAGGGCGTCGGCGGGGCGATGCTCTTCGCCAACTCCACCGCGATCCTCACCGACGCCTTCCCGGCGCACCGTCGAGGCATGGCGCTCGGTGTGAATCAGGTCGCGGCGATCGCCGGCAGCTTCATCGGTCTCATCATCGGCGGCCTCCTGGCCGTCATCGACTGGCGGGCCGTGTTCCTGGTGAGCGTGCCGATCGGCATCATCGGCACGATCTGGTCGTACGTGTCGCTCAAGGAGGTCGGCGCGCGCAACCCCGGCAAGCTCGACTGGCCCGGCAACATCACCTTCGCCCTCGGTCTCTCGGCGCTCCTCACCGCGATCACCTACGGCATCCAGCCCTACGGCGACAGCACGACAGGATGGACGAACCCCTGGGTGCTCGGTGGCATCGTCGGCGGCATCCTGCTGCTCGTGGCGTTCGTGTTCATCGAACTGCGCTCGTCGGCTCCGATGTTCGACATGCGCCTGTTCCGCATCCGTGCCTTCGCCATGGCGAACCTCGCGGGCCTCCTCGCCGCGATCGGACGCGGCGGCCTGCAGTTCATGCTGATCATCTGGCTGCAGGGCATCTGGCTGCCCCTGCACGGCTACGCCTACGCGGACACCCCGCTGTGGGCGGGCATCTACATGCTCCCGATCACGATCGGCTTCCTCATCGCGGGACCGATCTCGGGCACGCTCTCCGACCGCTTCGGTGCGCGCCTGTTCGCGACCGTGGGCCTCCTGATCGTCTCGGTCACCTTCGTGCTGCTCCTGCTCATCCCGGTGAACTTCGAGTACTGGCAGTTCGCGATCATCACCGGACTGTCCGGCCTCGGATCCGGGATGTTCGGCGCACCCAATCGCAGCGCGATCATGAACAGCGTGCCGGCGAGCGAGCGTGGAGCCGCATCCGGCATGGCCGGTACCGTGCTCAACGCCGGAACCTCGCTGTCGATCGGGCTGTTCTTCTCGCTGCTGATCGCAGGCCTCGCGACGAGCCTCCCCGATGCGATGAAGTCAGGTCTGACGGCGCACGGCGTGCCGGCTGACGCGGCCGCGCAGATCGCGCAGCTGCCGCCCGTCGGCAGCGTCTTCGCGGCGTTCCTCGGCTACAACCCGATCCAGACGCTGCTCGGGCCGACCGGTGTGCTCGACCATCTGCCGGCATCGGATGTCGCGGCGCTCACCGGCAACCAGTTCTTCCCGCAGCTCATCTCGGAGCCCTTCCATGATGGACTGGTCATCGTGTTCCTCGCCGCCGCCATCATGTCGTTGATCGGAGCGATCGCCTCCCTCGTGCGCGGTCGCCACTATGTACACGCCGCCACTGCGCCCGTGCCGGTCGTGAGCAGCGCGTCGTGACCGGCGGCGGCGTTCATCCCGGCGACGCCGAGCGTCTGTCCGTGGTCGTGGGGCGGATCAACCGGCGCATCCGAGCGAACGCCGACGGGCTGTCCTACGGGCTGACGTCGACGCTGTCGAGCATCGTGAGGCTGGGGGAGACGCGCGCATCCGACCTCGCGCGCATCGAGGTGGTGACCGCGCCGAGCATGACGAGGATCCTCGCCGACTTGGAGCAGCGCGGACTGATCGCCCGTCATGACGATCCTGACGATCGCCGCGCGACGGTCGTGATCCCGACCGATCTCGGCGTCGCGACCTTGCTGCGCGCACGCGCAGAGAGGGCCTCCCGCGTGGGGGAGGCCCTCTCCAAGCTCGGCGAGCGCGACCGTGAACGACTGGTCGATGCTCTCGACGCCCTCGAGCGCCTCGCGGTCCGTGTCGACGAGGCGGCTGCGGGGCTCTAGCTCACTTGCTGTCGGTCGTCTCCGGCGCGGCGGGCGCGACGGGCAGCTCGTCGGCGACGGGCTCGGTGGGCTCGGCCAGGGCCGGCTCGGCGCTGATCGGGTCGGTCACGCCTTCCGGCCAGACCGGCGCGGCAACGGGGACGATGGGGGCGGCGAACACGCGGGCGGCTGCGGCGAGCGCAAGCACCGCGACGAGGCCGACGAGGCCGGCGACGATGAACGCTGCGCCGAGGAGGACCCACGACTGGCCCGCGTACACCTCGATCCCGGTCGCGGTCTGGTTGCCGAGCGTCGTGGTCATGACGGTGATCTTGTCGATCACGAGCCAGACGCCGAAGCCGATGCTGAGGATGGAACCGAGCGTCAGCACCCAGTAGGCGATGCTGCGGGTGAGGCGCGGGCGGGGGGTCATCGGTGGGATCTCCTTCCGGTCGGCCGGGGTGGCCGAACCGCCTTCCCAGCCTTGTCGCCTGGCGCGGAGACCGCAAACTCTGCGGCTATGGATTCCCTAAGAAGCGGCGACCACCGTGCGCTTCAGGTTGAGCACGACGGCCGTCATCGCCGCCACGAGGGTCACCGCGAGCACCATGTGCACGTTCACGAGCGCGATGGGGAGCCCGGTGTTCGCCTGGATGAGACCGACCGCGATCTGCACGAGCTCGACGGCCAGCAGCAGCGACGTCCACAAGCGCAGGCGAAGAGCGGGCTCGGTGCGGAAGGAGCTCGCGACCAGCGCCACGGTCAACGCGAATGTGACGTAGGCCGGTATCGCGTGGATGTGCTGCAGCACCTCGGAGTCGAGGCCGTTGCGGATCGCATGCTCATCGCCGGCATGCGGGCCCGATCCGGTGACGAGGATGCCGACGATCACCGTCAACAGCACGAAACCGCTCGTCACGTGTGCGACCGCCGCGTACCAGGCCGGCACCGCGCGCACGCGGGGCCCCGGCACGGCGTAGACGCGCACGACGAGCGCCGCCGACAGGGCGACGAGCGGCACCGACGCGAAGAAGTGGAGGCCCACGACGTAGGGGTTCAACTGGGAGAGCACGGTGATGCCGCCGAGCACGGCCTGCAGCGGGATGTACATGCCGACGAGCAGCGACAGCCAGAAGAGGTCGCGGCGCTGCTTCCGGTAGCGCAGGGTCAGCACGAACGTCACGATCGCGATGATCGCCAGCACGAAGGTGAGGCTGCGGTTGCCGAACTCGATCAGGCCGTGGATCCCCATCTCGGGGGTCGCCACGAGCGAGTCCGCCGTGCACTTGGGCCAGGTGGGGCATCCGAGACCCGAACCGGTCAGCCGCACGAGGCCGCCCGTGCCCACGATCGAGATCTGCACGACCAGCGTCGCCCAGGCGGCGAGGATCATGCTGCGGCCGGGTCCCTCGGGCAGATAGGACAGCAGTGAGCGACGGCGCGCGACGGCGGGGTCTGCGGACATGGGCGGATGCCTCCACGGAGGCCGTCAGCGGCGCGACGGCGCGGTGCGCGCCACCCTCGGGGTGGGCGGAACCTGTAGGATCGGATGTGGGATGCGACGCATGCGCGTTCCGCATCACAGACAGTGTAGGCGCGCAGATTGTGCCTGCTGACCGGGCCCGGAAGCGGCATCCTCCCGTCACTCCGAACGGGGCGAAGGAATGCCGGAGCGCATGACAGCGCTGAGCCCCAGGAGGAGAGTGACGACATGTCAGATGTGCTGATCGACCGCCCCGAACTCGAGGGCATCGGTGTCTACGAGTTCGGCTGGCACGACCCGGATGCCGCGGGCGCGAGCGCCAAGCGAGGCCTCAGTGAGGCCGTCGTGCGCGACATCTCGGCGTTGAAGGCCGAGCCGGAGTGGATGCTGAAGACGCGTCTGAAGGGTCTGTCGCTGTTCGACCGCAAGCCGATGCCGACCTGGGGTGCCGACCTCAGCGCGATCGACTTCGAGAACATCAAGTATTTCGTGCGCTCGACCGAGAAGCAGGCGCAGTCGTGGGAGGACCTCCCCGAGGACATCCGCAACACGTACGAGCGCCTCGGCATCCCGGAGGCGGAGCGCTCGCGGCTCGTCGCCGGCGTCGCCGCGCAGTACGAGTCGGAGGTCGTCTACCACCAGATCCAGGAGGATCTGGAGCGTCAGGGCGTCATCTTCATGGACACCGACACCGCGCTGAAGGAGCACCCGGAGTTCTTCGAGGAGTACTTCGGCACCGTGATCCCCGCGGGCGACAACAAGTTCGCGGCGCTGAACACCGCGGTGTGGTCGGGTGGCTCGTTCGTGTACGTGCCGAAGGGCGTGCACGTGGAGATCCCCCTGCAGGCCTACTTCCGCATCAACACCGAGAACATGGGTCAGTTCGAGCGCACCCTGATCATTGCCGACGAAGACTCGTACGTGCACTACATCGAGGGCTGCACGGCGCCGATCTACCAGAGCGACTCGCTGCACTCGGCCGTGGTCGAGATCATCGTCAAGAAGAACGCCCGGGTGCGCTACACGACGATCCAGAACTGGTCGACGAACGTGTACAACCTCGTCACCAAGCGTGCGATCGCCCACGAGGGCGCGACGATGGAATGGGTCGACGGCAACATCGGCTCCAAGGTGACGATGAAGTATCCGTCTATCTACCTCATGGGCGAGCACGCCAAGGGTGAGACCCTCTCGGTCGCCTTCGCCGGTCCCGGTCAGCACCAGGACGCCGGCGCGAAGATGATCCACATGGCGCCGTACACCCAGTCCTCGATCGTCTCGAAGTCGATCGCCCGGGGCGGCGGTCGCGCGGGCTACCGCGGCGAGGTGCGAGTCGACCCGAACGCGCACCACAGCGCCAACACCGTGCGCTGCGACGCGCTGCTGGTCGACACCATCTCCCGCTCCGACACGTATCCGGCGATCGACATTCGGGTCGACGACGTGCAGCTCGGGCACGAGGCCACGGTGTCGAAGGTCAGCGAGGAGCAGCTCTTCTACCTCATGAGCCGCGGCCTTCCCGAGGACGAGGCGATGGCGATGATCGTGCGCGGCTTCATCGAGCCGATCGCACGGGAGCTGCCGATGGAGTACGCACTCGAACTCAACAAGCTCATCGAGATGGGCATGGAAGGATCCGTCGGCTGATGACGACAGCGACCGAGGCCCCCTCGCACGACGAGAAGGGCCACATCGACCCTGCCGCCGCCGTGGTGACCGCCGCGACCGTGCCGGTGCAGACCCGCTCCGAGCGATTCCGTTCGTTCGATCCCGAGGCTTTCGAGCGTCCGACCGGCCGCGAGGTGAACTGGAAGCACACCCCCGTCGCGCGTCTGGCCCGTCTGTTCGACGCGGCAGACCCGCAGACCGACGGGGTCACGGTGACCGTGTCGCCGACCACGGATGCCGCGGCATCCGCTCGGGGCGACGTGTTCCGGCCCGAGGACCTGCCGTCCGCGATCGCATGGGCACAGAGCCCCGAGGCCGTCTCGGTCGTCGTCGACGGGGAGCACGAGGTGCCCATCCGCGTCGACCTCGTCGGCACCGGCGGGCGGGCGACCGCGCACGTCGTGATCGAGGCGCGTCCGCACTCGCGTGCGACCGTGCTCCTCGACCACACGGGTACGGCGGAGTTCGCCGAGAACGTCGAGATCGTCGTGCGCGACGGCGCGGACCTCACCGTCGTCGCGCTCCACCGGTGGGCGGATGACGCGGTGCACGCGGCATCCCATCAAGCCCGGGTCGACCGCGACGCGCACCTGCGTCACATCGTCGTCAGCTTCGGCGGTGGCCTCGTGCGGGTGAACCCGAGCGTCGAGCTCGCCGGTGCCGGCGCGGTCGGAGAGCTCTACGGTCTCGCGTTCGCCGACGCCGGCCAGCACCTCGAGAGCCAGGTCTACCTGCACCACAAGGGCGGGCACACCTCGGGGGACGTGCTCTACAAGGCCGCCCTGCAAGGCGACACGGCGCGCACCGTATGGGTGGGCGACGTGCTCATCGGACCGGATGCCGTCGGCACCGACTCGTACGAGGCGAACCGCAACCTGGTGCTCACCTCCGGTGCGCGCGCCGACTCCATCCCGAATCTCGAGATCGAGACGGGTGACATCGTCGGTGCCGGCCACGCGAGTGCGACGGGCCGCTTCGACGAGGAGCAGCTGTTCTACCTGCAGGCTCGCGGCATCCCCGAGGCCGAGGCTCGACGCCTCGTCGTGATCGGCTTCCTGGCCGAGATCGTGCAGAAGATCGGCGTGCCCGACCTGGAGGAGCAGCTGACCGCCGCCATTGAGGCGGAGCTCGCGGGGGAGGACGCCCGATGACCGCGACCCGCGTGGCCGCCCTCAGCGCGCTCGAGCCCGACAGTGCGATCCGCGTCGAGATCGACGGCGTCGCGATCGCCGTCGTGCTCGACTCGAACGGCGTCGTGCACGCGATCGGCGACACGTGTACGCACGGCGACATCTCACTCGCCGACGGCTTCGTCGAGGGCGAGACCCTCGAGTGCTGGGCCCACGGCTCCGCGTTCTCGCTGTGCACCGGCAAGCCCCTCAACCTCCCCGCCTACGAGCCGGTGCCCGTCTACGAGGTCGTCATCGACGGTGACGACGTGCTCATCGACCCGGCCGTCACCAAAGACCTGAGCTGAAGAAGGAACATCCCCCATGTCTGTCCTGGAGATCCGCGACCTGCACGTAACGGTCGAGACCGACGAAGGCACCACGCCGATCCTGAACGGTGTGAGCCTCACGATCCGCAGCGGTGAGACGCACGCCATCATGGGCCCCAACGGCTCCGGCAAGTCCACGCTCGCGTACACGATCGCCGGCCACCCGAAGTACACGGTCACCGGCGGCTCGATCACGCTCGACGGCGCCGACGTGTTGGCGATGAGCGTCGACGAGCGCGCCCGCGCGGGGCTGTTCCTGGCGATGCAGTACCCGGTGGAGATCCCCGGTGTCACCGTCACGAACTTCCTGCGCACCGCGAAGACCGCCGTCGACGGCGAGGCGCCCTCGATCCGTACCTGGACCAAGGACGTCAAGGCCGCGATGTCGAACCTGCGCATGGACGCGAAGTTCGCACAGCGCAACGTCAACGAGGGCTTCTCGGGCGGCGAGAAGAAGCGCCACGAGATCCTGCAGCTCGAGCTGCTCAAGCCGGCGATCGCGGTGCTCGACGAGACCGACTCCGGACTCGACGTCGACGCGCTCAAGATCGTGTCGGAGGGCGTGAACCGTGCGAAGGAGGCCACCGGCCTCGGCGTTCTCCTGATCACGCACTACACGCGCATCCTGCGCTACATCCAGCCGGACTTCGTGCACGTGCTCGTCAAGGGGCGCGTCGCGGAGGAGGGCGGTCCCGAGCTCGCCGAGCGTCTCGAGAACGAGGGCTACGACCGCTTCCTCGAGCCCGCCGCAGGCGCGGAGGCCTAGGCTGTGTCCATGACCGCGACGCTGACCCCCGAGAAGTACGACGAGGTCACCGAGGCGCTCAAGGACGTCATGGACCCCGAACTCGGGATCAACGTCGTCGACCTCGGCCTCATCTACGATCTGGCCTGGGACGACGAGAACGACGCGCTCGTGATCCACATGACCCTCACCTCGGCGGGCTGCCCGCTCACCGACGTGCTCGAGGAACAGACCTCGCAGGCCCTCGACGGGGTCGTCGAGCGTTTCCGCATCAACTGGGTGTGGATGCCGCCGTGGGGCCCGGAACGCATCACCGACGACGGCCGCGACATGATGCGGGCGCTCGGTTTCGCGATCTGACGGCGCGATGCGGCATCCATAGCGGTGCTGGCTAGGCTCGAGCGGTGACCCTTCTGCCCCTCGAGGCTCTGCCCATCGACGTACTCCGCCAGCGGTCGAGTTCGAAGTGGCGCACGTATCCCGACGACGTGCTGCCCCTGTTCGTCGCCGAGACCGACTTCGCCCTCGCCCCCACTGTCTCGGCCGCGCTCGCGCGCGCGCTCGAGCTCGGCGACACCGGGTACACGCCGCCGGATCCGGGTGTGCGGGCCGCATTCGCGGGATTCGCCGAACGTCGATGGAACTGGGCGGTCGACCCGTCGGGTCTGCGCACGACCGGCGACGTGATGACGGGGGTCGTTGAGATCCTCCGAAAGGTCATCGCGCCCGGCGATCGCGTTGTCGTGATGCCGCCGGTCTATCCGCCGTTCTTCGAGATCGTCGCCGAGGCCGGCGGCACCGCGCAGCCGGTTCCGCTGCAGCGGGGTGCCGACGGCTGGGTGATCGACCTCGACGGCGTCGCCGATGCGCTGGCGGCCGGCGCCCGCGCGGTTCTGCTGTGCAATCCGCACAATCCGACCGGCACGGTTCACCCCGTCGACGTGCTTGCCAGCCTCGCCGAGCTGGCCGAGCGCTACGGCGCCGCGGTGGTCAGCGACGAGATCCATGGTCCGCTCGCGATGGCGCCCGTCGACTTCACCCCGTTCCTCTCGGCGTCCGCCGCCGCGGCGCGTGTCGGATATGCCGTCACGAGCGCAAGCAAGGCGTTCAATCTCGCCGGACTCAAGTGTGCGCAGATCGTCACGGCGGACCCGGCGACGACTGCGGTGATCCGCGATTTCCCGGTCGAGGTCGAGTGGCGCACCGGACACTGGGGGGCGATCGCCAACGTGGCGGCGTTCGACAGGGCGAGCGACGAGTGGCTCGATCGACTTCTCGTGACGCTCGATCGCAATCGACGTCTGGTGGCTGACGCACTGGCAGCACACCTGCCTGACGCTCGCTATCAGCTCCCACAGGCCGGGTATCTGGCCTGGATCGATGTCACGGCCTATGGCTGGGGAGACAATCCCGCCGTCGAGATCCGCCGTCGCGCGGGGGTGGCGCTGCACCAAGGCCCGCTGTTCGGCCCTCAGGGCATCGGCCACGTGCGCCTGAACTTCGGGTGCGCGCCCGAGGTGATCGAGGAGGCGATCGCGCGCGTCGGCGCGCTCGTGACGCGCTGACGAGTTTGCGCACCCTAGAGAGGTAAGGCTAACCTAACTGGGTGACCAGCTCGGTGGAGACCTCCGTCCGACCCGCCTACCGGCCCTACCGGGCGCAGGTGGTGGGCGTCGAACGACTCGGCCCCTCGTTCCGTCGCGTGCACTTCCACGGCGACGGGTTCGAGGACTTCGGCACCGCCGGACTCGACCAGCGCGTCAAGCTCCTGCTGCCGACCCCCGAGGCCCCGGGGACCGGCATCGCTGATGAGCCCCACGACGGGCTCTGGTACGCGCGCTGGCGGGCGATGCCCACCGCCGAGCGTCCGATCCTGCGCACGTACACGGTGCGGCGCATCCGCGAGGGTGTGCTGACCATCGACTTCGTCGTGCACCACGACGCCGGGCCCGCGGGCGCCTGGGCCGAGGCGGCCGATCTCGGCGACGAGATCGTCATCGTCGGCCCCGACGAACTCAGCTCCGACTCGCGCAGCGGCATCGACTGGCACCCCCGCGGCGCCCGCACCGTGCTGCTGGCCGGCGACGAGACGGCGGCGCCCGCGATCTGCTCGATCCTCGAATCGCTCCACGGCACGGATGTCGCGGCTACCGCGTTCATCGAGGTGCCGCACGCGGCCGACGCGCAGCACGTCGAACTCGCACCGGGTTCGACGCTCACCTGGCTCGCCCGCGACGAGGCCGAGCACGGCGAGACGCTCATCGACGCGGTGCGCGTCTGGTGCGCGGCATCCCGCCATCATCTCGACTCCGCTGCGGCCGCCGAGCGTCAGGAGCTGGCGGACATCGATGTTGACCGGGAACTGCTCTGGGATGCCCCGACAGGCGGCGTCGGCGACTTCTACGCATGGATGGCGGGGGAGTCCTCGGTCGTGAAGACCCTGCGTCGACTGCTCGTGCAGGATCACGGCGTCGACCGCTCCCGGGTCGCATTCATGGGCTACTGGCGAGCGGGGCAGTCGGAGCGTACGGAGTGACCCCCGGTCACAGAGGGCGCCGCACCGCGGTGCTCTGGACTGCGGCGTGCCTGACGCTCGTCGCCGTCGTCGTCGCGAGCCTCGCGATCGGCTCCCGTCCGATCGCGCCGAACGTCGTGTGGCAGGCCCTCACGGTGTTCGATCCGAGCAACCCCGACCACAGCGTCGTGGTGACCCAGCGGGTGCCGCGCACCGTCATCGGTCTCGCGGCGGGAGCGGCGCTGGGGCTCGCCGGCACGATGATGCAGGGCCTGACCCGCAATCCGCTCGCCGATCCCGGACTGCTCGGTGTGAACGCCGGGGCTTCCGTCGCCGTCCTGCTGGCGATCACCGTGCTCGGCGCCGCCACACCCGAGGCGTTCGTGTGGTTCGCGTTCGCGGGCGCCGCCGCCGCAGCCCTCCTCGTGGGAGCGGTCGCGGGCATCGCCGGCGCACAGCCCGCGCGGCTCGCGCTCACCGGCGCGGCCGTCACGGCGGCCCTCACCGCGATCGTGCTCGCCGTTCTCACCTCCAGCGCCACGACTCTCGCCGTCTACCGGTACTGGACCGTCGGAGGTCTCACCGCGCGCGGTCTCGACGCAGTCGCCCTCGTCGCCGTACCGCTCGTCATCGGCGCCGTGATCGCGCTCGGCGTCGCCCGCGGACTCGATCTGCTCGCCCTCGGCGACGACGTCGCGGCCGGCCTCGGCCACTCCGCCACCCGCACCCGGATTCTCGGCGTCGTCGCGAGCGTGCTCCTGTGCGGCGGCGCGACCGCCATCGCGGGCCCGATCGTCTTCCTCGGACTCGCGGTGCCCCACCTCCTGCGCCCGCTCCGCGGCGGCTCGTACAGCCGCCTCATGCCCCTCGCGATCCCCGTCGGTGCCGCCCTCCTCGTGAGCGCCGACGTCGTCGGGCGTCTGATCGCCCCTCCCGGCGAGGTGCAGGCGGGAGTGGTCGTCGCCTTCCTCGGTGCTCCGCTGCTGATGCTGCTCGTGCTGCGACGCCGGCTGGTGACCGTATGACCGCGCTCGCCGCCTCGCTGGCGGCCGTCGACCGAGTGCGTCGCGGCCTGCGCCGACGCGCGCTCCTGGTCGCCGCCGCGATGACCATCGTGCTGCTCGTCGCGGCGACCCTCGCGCTCGGCCTCGGCGACTACCCGATGGACCCCTGGCAGGTGCTGCGCACCCTCGTCGGAGGCGGGACCCGCATCGAGAGCTACATCGTGTGGGAGACCCGGATGCCGCGCTTCGCGATGGCCGTCGTGGCCGGGGGCGCTCTCGCCCTCGCCGGGGCGCTCCTCCAGGGGCTGCTGCGCAACCCGCTCGCGAGCCCCGACCTGCTCGGGATCAGCGGCGGCGCGAGCGTCGCCGCCGTGGTCGGACTCCTCGTGTTCGGCATCGGCGGGCCGCTGCTCGCCGTGGTCGCGTTCGGCGGGGGAGCCGCGGTGGCGGTGCTGCTGCTCGTGGCCGCGGCGCGGCGCGGACAGAGCGGCTTCCGCATCATCCTCGCGGGCATCGGCGTCTCGTTCCTGTGCGCCTGCGTGATCGACTACCTGCTGACCCGGTCGAAGATCGAGCAGGCGCAGGCGGCGTACGTGTGGCTCGCGGGAAGCCTGAATGCGACGCCCTGGTGGCAGGTCGCCACGGTCGCCGCCGTCGTCGTCGTCACGCTTCCGGCGGTGCTGCTCGCGGCACGCGACCTGCCCGTGCTCGCCCTCGGACCCGACGCGGCGTCGGGGCTCGGCGTGCGGCTCGGGTTCGTGCGCCTAGGCCGTGTTGATCAAGAGGTTTCGCTCCCGGCTGGGTGAGTCTTAAGCGGTGACGCGACAGGAGATCTCTGACGAGGTGTGGGCCGTGATGGAGCCGTTGATGCCGACGGCGTCCGGGAGGTC
>NZ_JYIY01000044.1 GCF_000956535.1 Microbacterium ginsengisoli
GATTCGGCGGGCGGGGGTTGATTCGGCGAAATCGGTGGAGGCGGGGGTGGGGGTGGAGGTGGGGGTGGATGCGACGGCGAGCGCGGCGCGCGCAGCGTGGCGCGCGCAGCGCGCGGCGGGTCAGCGCGCGGCGGCCTCGCGCGCGAGCAGCGAGCGCTTGACCTCGACGCCCCAGACGAATCCGCCCATGGCGCCGCCGGTGCGCAGCACGCGGTGGCAGGGCACAAAGAGCGCGGGCGCGTTGCGGGCGCAGATCGAGGCGGCGGCGCGCACGGCGGTCGGCGATCCGAGCGCGACGGCGAATTCGGCGTAGGTGAGCGGATGCCCCGCCGCGATCGCCCGCAGACCGGCCCACCCGCGCTGCTGCAGCGGCGTGCCCCACTGGCGCACGGGCACGGTGTCGATCGCGGCGACCTCGCCCGCGTAGAACGCCTCGACCGCGGCGGTGTGCTCGCTCGCACCGGACACGACGTCGACGCCGCGCTCGCGCTCGGGGAGGCGCGCGAGGAGGGCATCGAGGTCGGCGGTCCAGCCCGAGGCGACGACGGCGCCGTCCGGGTCGGCGAGGAGTGCGAAGGGGCCGTCGGGGGTGTCGACGACGGCGAAGGTGCGGGCGGTCATGAGGACGCCTTTCGGGGAGTCAGCGGGGCGGATACCGCACGCCACAGGTGTGCGGTGAGGTAGCTGCGCCACGGCGCGACGCGGTCCGCCCAGGCGGTGAGCCCGGCGGGATCGGCAGGGATGCCCAGCCGTGCGGCGCCGGTGCGCACGGCGACGTCGCCCGGCAGCAGCACGTCCGGGTCGCCGATGACGCGCATGCGCACATAGTCGGCCGTCCACGGGCCGATGCCGGGCATCGCGAGCAGCGCCTCGCGCTGGGCGGCGCCGTCGTCGCCGGTGGTGAGCTCCAGCTCGCCGTCGGCGAGCGCGCGGGCCGCCCCCGTGATGGCGCGGATGCGGGCGGCCGGGCCGCGCAGCACCTCGGCGCCGTGGTCGGCGATCGCGCGCATCGTCGGGAAGAGGCGGTCGGCGGTCTCGATCGGCTCGATCCGCTCGCCGAGCTCGTCGGTGAGCGTCGTGAGCGCGGTGCGCGCCGCGGCGACGGTGATCTGCTGGCCGACCATGGCTCGGATCAGCATCTCGTGCGGGTCGGCGGCGCCCGGCACCCGCACGCCCGGTGCGTCGGCGATGCTCGCGGCGAGCTCGGGATGCGAGGCGAGCGCCTCGTCGATCGCGTCGGAGTCGGCGTCGAGGTCGAACAGCCGCCTCACGCGGGCGACGAGGCTGGCGAGGTCGGCGAGGCGTTCGAGGCGGGCGCGCAGCCGCAGGGTGTCGCCGTCGCTGCGCACCTCGAACCAGGCGGTGCCGTGGGCGAGACGCAGGGTGCGGGCGAACGAGGTGGATGTCGCGACCTCGGCGCCGATCACCGCGCGCGCCGCCATCCACGCGAACACTCCGGCGGTCTCGTGCGGCGTGCGGTGCGGCAGGGCGAGGTCGATCTCGCCGTGCCCGGCGGCGACCCGGGAGCGCCGGCGCAGCCGCAGGTCGGTGGGAGCGAGCGAGAACACCTCTCGCACGGTCTCGTTGAACTGCCGGATGCTGGCGAACCCGGCGGAGAAGGCGACATCCGTCATCGACAGGTCCGTGCCGACCAGCAGCATGCGCGCGGTATGGGCCCGATGCGCCCGGGCGAGGGCGAGGGGGCCGGCGCCGAGCTCGGCCTGCAGGATGCGACCGAGCTGCCGGCTCGAGTAGCCGAGCCGGCGCGCGAGCCCGGGCACGCCTTCGCGCTCGACGATGCCGTCGGCGATGAAGCGCATGGCGCGGCCCGCGATGTCGCCGCGCAGGTTCCAGTCGGGCGAGCCGGGAGCGGCTTCGGGCAGGCAGCGCTTGCATGCGCGGTAGCCGGCCTCGTGCGCCGCGGCACTCGTGGAGTAGAACGTGACGTTGCGCTCGTGGGGGGTGCGCGCCGGGCAGCTCGGCCGGCAGTAGATGCCGGTCGAGCGCACGGCGGTCACGAACTGCCCGTCGAAGCGCACGTCGCGCGACCGGATGGCGCGATACCGCTCGTCGAAGGTGAGACTGAGGCCGGGCATGCCCCCAGCCTGGCACGGGCCGCGGCATCCGGCTCGCGGTTTTCGGACATCGCCGTGCCGGAGCGTCCCACCCCGGGGCTACCGTGAGGTCATGAGCGAACGCACCTACGACCTGATCGTGATCGGCGCGGGGCCGGTGGGCGAGAACGTGGCCGACCGCGCCGTGCAGGGCGGCCTGTCGGTCATCATCGTCGAGAGCGAGCTGGTCGGCGGCGAGTGCTCCTACTGGGCGTGCATGCCGTCGAAGGCGCTGCTGCGCGCCGGGGCGGCGCTGCGAGCGGCCCGCGACGTCGACGGTGCACGTCAGGTCACCGGCGAACGACCTGATGTCGCGGGGGTGCTGCGTCGACGTACCGGCATGACCCACGACTGGTCGGATGACTCGCAGGTGCGCTGGCTCGAGGGAGCGGGCATCGACCTCGTGCGCGGTCACGGACGCCTCGCCGGCGAGCGGCGCGTCGAGGTCGAGGGCACCGACGGCACCCGCACGACGCTCATCGCCCGCCACGCGGTCGCGGTGAGCACCGGCACAGCCGCCCTCCTGCCCGCGACTCCGGGACTCGCCGACATCGCCCCCTGGACGAGCCGCGAGGCGACCGCCGCGACCGAGATCCCCGGGCGCCTCGCGATCATCGGCGGCGGTGTCGTCGCTGTGGAGATGGCGACCGCCTACAACGATCTCGGGGCCTCGGTCGTCGTGCTCGCACGCGGCGGTCTGCTCGGCGGAATGGAGCAGTTCGCGGGCGAGCTCGTGCGCGACGCGCTCGCCGAGCGCGGCGTCGACGTGCGCACCGGCGTGAACGTCACCGCGGCGCACCGTGCCGAGAAGAACGCTGTGCTGACGCTCGACGACGGCACCCGCGTGCACGCCGACGAGGTGCTCGTCGCGACGGGACGCGTGCCGCGCACCGACGACCTCGGCCTCGAGACCGTCGGCCTCGCCCCCGGGTCGTGGCTGACGGTCGACGACACCCTGCGGGTCGAGGGCACCGACTGGCTCTACGCCGTCGGCGACGTGAACCGTCGGGCGCTGCTCACCCACCAGGGCAAGTACCAGGCGCGCGCGGCGGGCGACGTGATCGCCGCGCGCGCGACGGGTGGCGACGTCTCGGATGCCCCGTGGTCCCGGCACGTCGCGACGGCCGACCACGCCGCCGTTCCCCAGGTGACCTTCACCGATCCCGAGGTCGCGTCGGTCGGTCTCACCGAGGCGGCCGCGCGGGCGGCGGGGCGCGGCATCCGGGTCGTCGACTACGACCTGTCCTGGATCGCGGGCGCCTCCACCTACGCCGACCACTATCGCGGCCGCGCCCGCATGATCGTCGACGACGAGCGCGACGTGATCATCGGCGCGACGTTCGTCGGTCAGGATGTCGCCGAGCTGCTGCACTCCGCCACGATCGCGATCGTGGGCGAGGTGCCGGTGCAGCGGCTGTGGCACGCGGTGCCGTCGTATCCGACGATCAGCGAGGTGTGGCTGCGCCTGCTCGAGACCGATGGGCGCGCGACCGCCTGAGGCCGCGCGCCGCGCGGGTCAGTGGAAGAAGTGCCGCTCGCCCGTGAAGAACATCGTGACGCCGCGCTCGCGCGCGAGCTCGATGGTCTCGTCGTCGCGCACCGAGCCGCCCGGCTGCACAATGACCTTGACGCCCGCGTCGATGAGCACCTGCGGTCCGTCGGAGAACGGGAAGAACGCATCGGATGCCGCGACCGACCCGGCGGCACGGTCGCCCGCCCGCTCGACGGCCAGACGGCACGAGTCGACGCGGTTGACCTGGCCCATGCCGATGCCGACCGTGGCGGAGTCCTTCGCGAGCACGATCGCGTTGGACTTGACGGCGCGACCGGCCTTCCACGCGAACACGAGGTTCTGCAGCTCGTCGTGCGTGGGCATCTCGCCCGTGATGAGCTGCCAGTTCTTCCACACCGAGTCGATGTCGGCCGGGAAGCGGTCGGCGTCCTGCAGCAGCAGGCCGCCCGAGACGAGCCGCACATCCATGGGCTCCTGGCGCCAGTCGGTGGGAAGACGCAGCACGCGCAGGTTCTTCTTGAGCTTGAAGAGCTCCAGCGCCTCCGGCTCGAAGTCGGGGGCGACGATCACCTCGGTGAAGATGTCGCGCAGGTTCTCGGCCATCTTGAGCGTCACGGTGCGGTTCGCGGCGATCACGCCGCCGAAGGCCGACACCGGGTCGCAGGCGTGGGCGCGCAGGTGGGCCGACGCGATGGGGTCGAGCGCGTTCGCCGCGGTGACCGCGATGCCGCAGGGGTTCGCGTGCTTGATGATCGCGACCGCGGGCAGCACCATGTCGAACGCGGCGCGGAGCGCGGCATCCGCGTCGACGAAGTTGTTGTACGACATCTCCTTGCCCTGCAGCTGGGTCGCCTGGGCGATGCCGTGGCCGCCCGCACGCGTGTAGATCGCCGCGCGCTGGTGGCTGTTCTCGCCGTAGCGAAGCGTCGACATGCGCTCTGCGCGGATCGTGAGGTGGGCGGGCAGGTCCTCGGTCGTGAGGGTCTCCTCGGAGAACCACGTCGCCACCGCGCGGTCGTAGTCCGCCGTGTGAGCGAACGCCCGGGCGGCGAGATCGCGGCGCTGGTCGAGCGTCGTGCCGCCGGCGCCGAGCGCGTCGATGATCGCGGGGTACGACATGGGCGAGACGACGATCGCGACGTTCGCGAAGTTCTTCGCCGAGGCGCGCACCATGGCGGGGCCGCCGATGTCGATCTGCTCGACCACGTCGTCGCCCTGGGCGCCCGAGGCGACCGTCTCGACGAAGGGGTACAGATTCACGACGACGAGCTCAAACGGGGCGATGCCCAGCCCGGCGAGCTGGGCCTCGTGGGTCGCCAGCCGCAGGTCGGCGAGGAGGCCCGCGTGCACGGCGGGGTGGAGCGTCTTCACACGGCCGTCGAGCGACTCCGGGAAGCCGGTGACCGAGGCGACATCCGTCACCGCGAAGCCCGCGTCCCGGATGGAGGCCGCGGTCGAGCCGGTCGAGACGATCTCGACGCCGGCGTCGGCGAGGGCACGGGCGAGGTCGAGCAGCCCCGTCTTGTCACTGACCGAGACGAGCGCGCGCCGCACGGGCACGACGTCGCGGGGTCGGTAGTCGGCGGGATCGTGTCGGGGACCGGCCATGGAGCTCCTCGGTTCTCGGGGGTTGCGGATCAGTGAAGGGCGGGCGCGGCGAGATCGAGCTCGCCGTCGGCGATGCGGCGCACGATGTCGATGAGCAGGCGGCGCTCGACCGGCTTGATGCGTTCGTGGAGGGCGTTCTCGTCGTCACCGGGGAGCACGGGCACACGCTCCTGGGCGAGGATCGGGCCCGCGTCGACGCCGCCGTCGACGACGATGACGCTGGCGCCGGTCTGGGTGGCACCGGCGGCGAGGGCGTCGCGCACCCCGTGCGCGCCCGGGAACTCGGGCAGGAACGCAGGGTGCGTGTTGATGATGCGGGGCGACCACTCGTCGACGACGGCGGCGGGCAGCAGCTTCATGAGCCCGCTCAGCACGACGAGGCCGGGCTGCCAGACGCGCAGCTGCGCGGAGAGCTCCGCGCCCCACGCGTCGCGTTCGGCGGCGCCGCGCCACGGCACGACGAACGTCGGCACGCCGAACTCCTCGGCGTGCGCGAGGCCGTCCGCCTCGCGATCGGCTCCCACGACGACGATGCGGGCGGGATAGGAGGGGTCGGCGGCGGCGTCCAGCAGGGCTCGGAGGTTCGAGCCCGTGCCCGAGATCAGTACGGCGACCGTCAGCACCCGGTCAGTCTAACGGGGAGCCTCGGAGCCCTCGTCGCGACCGCCCGCTCCGGTGCTCGACGGGTCGGGGCGGCCGGTGCCGTCGACGTCGAACCAGGCGCTCGGCGACCCTCCCAGAGTCACCGGCGCGGGGCGATCGGCGTCGTCGCGGGCGCCGCGGGGGGCGAGCAGCAGGATGCCGCTTCCCACCGCGACCTCGATCGCGACCGCGAGCGCGACCGCGCCCGGGTCGGGACCGGTGACGGCGAGGCGTCCAGGGCCGATCGATCCGCCGGCGAGTGCGGCGAACAGCGCCGCTCCCCCGCCCGCGAGCAGTGCGATCGCGCCGGTGAGGGCGAGGAGCGCACCCCACGGCTCGTGTCCACCGATCGTGGCGGTCTCGTCGGCGACCCGGGAGCGCACGACCCACCCGGCCACCGCACCCGCCGCGATCGGCAGCAGCACGAGCGCGAGCAGCCACACGGTCCCCGATGGCGGCAATGCGGCGAGCACAGGCACGCCGGGCACGACGCCCGCGTGGGTGCCGACGGGGGAGATCGTCGAGCCGGCACCGAGCGCGAAGCCGGGGCCGGCGAGATAGGACATCGTCCAGACGATCAGGGTGGGCAGGTAGACGAGCTGGCCGAGCTCGATCATGACCGCGCCGATCAGATCGACGCCGCCCTGCTGCGCGAGGGTGACGATCGCGGTGCCCCGCACGATGACGGCGACCGCGAAGGCCAGCGCCGAGACGCCCACGAGTGCGGTCAGGGCGGTCACCGCGCCGCGCACGGCGAGACCCGGCACCTCGGGCCAGATGCCCGGCAGTGCGTCGGTCCGGGACCGCACCGCGTCGATGAGCCCGTCGTCGCCGTCGCTCCATGCGCGGGCGATCGCGCCCGCGAGGGCACCCGCGAGATAGACGAGGGGCGGGAACAGCAACGCCTGCCAGAGTGCGGCGCTCGCCAGCGGCTGCGCCCCGGTCAGCGCGATCAGCGCGGATGCCGCGGCGAACACGACGACCCCCGAGACGACCCCCGTCACCCAGGCGCCCGCCTGCGCGGCGCGCGAGCCCGATCGAGCGGCGAAGAAGAAGGTGAACGCGAGGAACGCGAGCGGTGCGAGCGAGAGAGTGAAGGTGGCGGCCGTGTCGTCGATGCCCGCCTGCACGAGGTACTCCGTCGGCAGTGTCACCGACAGCGGCACGCCGTGCCCGAGCTGCCAGACGGCCGCGGTCGCCTGCCACAGCGCGGCGGGGCCGGCGCCGCTGACGGCGGTGATCCACAGGAGCGCGAGGGGCACCACCGCGGCGCCGACGCTGATGGCCGCCGCGACGAAGGCATCGAGGGCGGCGAGGAGGGTGACGACCAGACGCTGCATGGCCTTCCGACCCTACCTGCGGCGTCCGCGCTCGCCGGGCGGGCGCGCCCGAGCTCTCAGTGCTCGATCGGGTCGAGCACGAGCAGCTCAGTGCTCGATCGGGTCGAGCACGAACAGCGCGATGCGCCGGTCGGTCTTCTTCTGGTACTCGGCGTAGTCGGGCCATGCCGCGACGGCGCGCTCCCACCACTGGGCGTACTCGTCGCCGTCGACCTCGCGTGCGGTGTAGTCGAGCTTGACGTCGGCGTCCTGCAGCTCGACGTGCGGGTTGGCGCGCACGTTCCAGTACCAGGCGGGAGGCTGCGGGGCACCGCCCTTCGAGGCGACGATCGCGTAGTGACCGTCGTGCTCGACCCGCATCAGCGCGGTCTTGCGCAGGCCGCCCGTCTTCGCGCCGACGGTCGTCAGCACGATGATCGCCGCGCCGCGAAGGGATGAGGCGTCGGCGCCGTTCGAGGCCTCGAAGGCCTCCGCCTGGGTGCGGGCCCAGTCGGCCGTGGACGGAAGGTACTCACCGGAGAGAGGCATGCGCTCACCCTAACCCCGCGCACCGCGGCGCGGGGCGGCATCCGTCATGTGCGACGCAACGGCCTCGCGGCACGGACCGATCCGCGGCGGCGCGGGCCGCGGCATCCGGGAACGACGACGGGCCGGCGGTGAACCGCCGGCCCGTCGAATGCGCTCGGATCAGAGCGACGCGATGATCTCGCGCAGCAGCGCGGCGGTCTCGCTCGGGGTCTTGCCGACCTTGACGCCGGCAGCCTCGAGGGCCTCCTTCTTGGCCTGCGCGGTGCCGGCGGAGCCCGACACGATCGCGCCGGCGTGACCCATGGTCTTGCCCTCGGGTGCGGTGAACCCGGCGACGTAGCCGACGACCGGCTTGGTGACATGGGCCTGGATGAAGGCCGCCGCACGCTCCTCGGCGTCGCCGCCGATCTCGCCGATCATGACGATCGCCTTGGTCTCGGGGTCGGCCTCGAAGGCGGCGAGCGCGTCGATGTGGGTCGTGCCGATGATCGGGTCGCCGCCGATGCCGATGGCGGTCGAGAAGCCGAGGTCGCGCAGCTCGAACATCATCTGGTAGGTCAGGGTGCCCGACTTCGAGACGAGGCCGATCGGGCCCTTGCCGGTGATGTTCGCCGGCGTGATGCCCACGAGCGACTCGCCCGGGGTGATGATGCCGGGGCAGTTCGGACCGATGATGCGGGTCGTGTTGCCCTTGCTCTGTGCGTAGGCCCAAGCCTCGGCGGTGTCACCGACGGGCACGCCCTCGGTGATGACGACGAGCAGCGGGATCTCGGCGTCGATGGCCTCGATCATGGCGTCCTTCGTGAACGCCGGCGGCACGAACGCGATCGACACGTCGGCACCGGTCGCGGCGATCGCCTCGGCCACCGACGCGAACACGGGCAGCTCGACGTCGGCGCCCGCGGCATCCTTGTGCGCGACGGTGGTGCCGGCCTTGCGGGCGTTCACGCCGCCGACGACCTGGGTGCCCGCCTTCAGCATGAGCGCGGTGTGCTTGGTGCCCTCGCCGCCGGTGATGCCCTGGACGATGACCTTGGAGTCCTTGTTGAGATAGATCGACATAGTCCTAGTTCCTTATCCGGATGCCGCGGCTCAGGCGTTCGCCAGCTCGGCGGCCTTGTCGGCGCCCTCGTCCATGCCTGCGGCGAGGGTCACGAGCGGGTGGCCGGCCGCCGCGAGGATCGCACGACCCTCGTCGACCTGGTTGCCGTCGAGGCGTACGACGAGGGGCTTGGTGGCCGCGTCGCCGAGGATCTCGAGGGCCTTCACGATGCCGTCCGCGACCGCGACGCAGCTGGTGATGCCGCCGAACACGTTCACGAACACGCTCTTGACCTGCGCGTCACCGAGGATCACGTCGAGGCCCGCGGCCATGACGGTCGCCGAGGCGCCGCCGCCGATGTCGAGGAAGTTCGCGGGCTTCACGCCGCCGTGGTTCTCACCGGCGTAGGCGACGACGTCGAGGGTCGACATGACCAGGCCCGCACCGTTGCCGATGATGCCGACCTGACCGTCGAGCTTCACGTAGTTGAGGCCGGCGGCCTTCGCCTTCGCCTCGAGCGGGTCGGCCGCATCCTTGTCCTCGAGCAGCTCGTGCTCGGGGTGACGCACCTCCGATGCGTTGTCGTCGAGGGTCACCTTGCCGTCGAGGGCGATGATGTTGCCGTCGGCGTCGAGGATCAGCGGGTTCACCTCGACGAGGGTCGCACCCTCGCCGGTGTAGACGTTGTAGAGCTTGACGAAGACGTCGGAGACCTTCTCGACGAGCTCCTCGGGGAACTTCGCGGCGCGGGCGATCTCGACGGCCTTGGTCTTGTCGATGCCGGTGAGTGGGTTCACCTCGATGCGCGCGAGCGCCTCGGGACGCTCGACGGCGAGCTCCTCGATCTCCATGCCGCCCTCGACCGAGCTGAGCGACAGGTAGGAGCGGTTCGAGCGGTCGAGCAGCACCGAGAAGTAGAACTCCTTGTCGATGCGGGCGCCGCCGGCGACCATGACGCGTTTGACGACGTGGCCCTTGATGTCGAGGCCGAGGATGGCCTTGGCCGCCTCGTACGCCTCGTCCGGGGTCTTCGCGACCTTCACGCCGCCGGCCTTTCCGCGGCCACCGGTCTTCACCTGGGCCTTCACGACGACGACGCCGCCGAGCTTCTCCGCGGCCGCCCTCACCTCTTCGGGAGTGTCCGCGACGATGCCCGGGAGTACCGGCACCTCGTACTTCTCGAATAGGTCACGTGCCTGGTACTCGTACAGATCCACAGTGCTTCCTTCGCTGGGGCGAACGGGATGACGACGCTCCAAAAGCGTCTCGACGTCGAGATAAACGACCAGTGCCCCAGCCTATACCGCGTGCCGATGTGCCTCCGCCGTGAGCGCGAGTAGGCTCGGCCTCCATGAGCGTGACTACACCGGCGGACGACGCACGCACCGTCGTCGTCCAGGCTGCGCTCGAGCTGTTCGCCTCGCAGGGGTTCGAGGCGACATCCGTCGACCAGATCGCGAAGGCGGCGGGCATCTCCCGCTCGACCTTCTTCCGGCAGTTCGGAGGCAAGGACGATGTCGTCTTCGCCGACCACGACGCGGTGCTCGAGCGCCTCCGCACCTTCCTCGATCGGGCGCACGCGGATCCGTGGGAGGCGATCTGCGAGGCATCCCTCATCGTCTACCGGCATTACCTCGCCGATCCCGAGCTCGCCCGCCGACGCTACACCGTGGTGCGCCAGGTGCCGACGCTGCGCGACCGCGAGATCGTCACGGTGTTCCGCTACGAGCGCCTGTTCGACGAGTACCTGCGGCGCGCGCTGCCGGGCATCGAGCCGCTCACGGCGGTGAGCTTCGCCGCCGAGGTCACCGCGGTGCACAACCACGTGCTCCGGCAGCTGCTGCGGGGCACGAAGCGCATCCCGACCCAGACCCTCCGCGCCGCCCTCGACGACGTGCTCGCGCGCTTCGACGTCGGCCCCTCCCCCGAGGGTGCCGACGACGACGTGGTCGTGGCGGTGTTCCCGAGACGGATGCCGCTGGCCGAGGTCACGCGGCGGCTCTCCGCCGAGCTCTGAGCCGCGGCATCCGCTGCTCTCACACCTATCGCACCGGACCCCCGCCGGCATGACGGGCGCCGCGACTACCCTGGCGTCATGACGACGCCCTCACCCGCCGCCGACGCCCACGAGTGGATCCGCGTGCGCGGCGCGCGGGAGAACAACCTCGCGGGGGTGGACGTCGATATCCCGAAACGTCGCCTGACGGTCTTCACCGGGGTGTCGGGCTCGGGGAAGAGCTCGCTCGTGTTCGGCACGATCGCGGCCGAGTCGCAGCGGCTCATCAACGAGACGTACAGCTCGTTCGTGCAGGGCTTCATGGGCACGCCGTCGCGGCCCGAGGTCGATCAGCTCGAGGGGCTGACGACAGCGATCGTCGTCGACCAGGAGCGGCTCGGCGCGAACTCTCGATCGACCGTCGGCACGGCGACCGACGCGAACGCTCTGCTGCGCATCCTGTTCAGCCGGCTCGGCACGCCGCACCTCGGTTCGCCGCAGGCGTTCTCGTTCAACGTGCCGACCGTCAGCGGCCAGGGCGCAGTCACGAGCCAGCGCGACGGCCGCACCGTGAAGGAGGTGCGCCGGTTCGAGCAGACCGGCGGCATGTGCCCGCGCTGCGAGGGCATGGGCGCGGTCTCCGACATCGATCTCACGCAGCTGTTCGACGAGACGAAGTCGCTCATCGACGGTGCGATCACGATCCCGGGCTACACGGCCGACGGGTGGATGGTGCGCGGCTACGCCGAGTCGGGCTTCTACCCGGGCGACAAGCCGATCTCGACGTTCACGGCGAAGCAGCGCGACGACTTCCTCTACAAGGCGCCGACCAAGGTGAAGGTCAACGGCATCAACCTGACCTATGAGGGCCTCGTGCCGCGCATCCAGAAGTCGATGCTCTCGAAGGACGTCGAGGCGATGCAGCCGCACATCCGCGCGTTCGTCGAGCGGGCGGTGACGTTCCAGCAGTGCCCCGAGTGCGGCGGCACCCGCCTCAACGAAGGGGCGCGCACGTCGCTCGTCGGCGGCATCTCGATCGCCGACGCATGCGCGATGCAGGTGAGCGACCTGGCGGCCTGGGCGCGCACGATCGACGACGCCTCGGTCGCCCCCCTGCTGGTCGGCCTGCGCGACCTGCTCGACTCGTTCTCCTCGATCGGCCTCGGCTACCTCTCGCTCGATCGTGCGTCGGGGACGCTGTCGGGAGGCGAAGCACAGCGCATCAAGATGATCCGCCACCTCGGCTCCGCCCTCACCGACATCACCTACGTGTTCGACGAGCCGACGGTCGGACTCCACCCCCACGACATCCGCCGCATGAACGAGCTGCTCCAGCGACTGCGCGACAAGGGCAACACGGTTCTCGTCGTCGAGCACAAGCCCGAGACGATCGCGATCGCCGACCACGTCGTCGACATCGGCCCGCGCGCCGGCACGGCGGGCGGGAACATCGTGTTCACCGGCACCGTCGACGAGCTGCGCGCCGCCGACACGCTCACCGGGCGCCACTTCGACGACCGCGCGGCGGTGAAGTCCGAGGTGCGCACGCCGTCGGGGGCGATCGAGGTGCGCGGGGCGTCGACCCACAATCTGCAGGGCGTCGACGTCGACCTGCCGCTCGGCGTGCTGACGGTCGTGACGGGGGTCGCCGGCTCGGGCAAGAGCTCGCTCGTGCACGGGTCGGTCGCGGGACGAGACGGCGTCGTGGTGGTCGACCAGGGCGCGATCAAGGGCTCGCGGCGCAGCAACCCGGCGACCTACACCGGCCTTCTCGACCCGATCCGCACGGCGTTCGCGAAGGCGAACGGCGTGAAGCCCGCACTGTTCAGCGCGAACTCAGCGGGCGCGTGCCCGAACTGCAACGGCGCGGGGGTCGTCTTCACCGATCTCGGACCGTTCTCGACGGTGTCGTCGCTGTGCGAGGTGTGCGAGGGGAAGCGGTTCGACGCGTCGGTGCTCGATTACCACCTCGGCGACCTCGACATCAGCGAGGTGCTGGCGCTGTCGGTGGCGGATGCCGCGGCCTTCTTCGCCCCCGGAGCGACCTCCGTGCCGGCGGCGTACGCGATCCTGCAGCGGCTGGTCGACGTCGGGCTCGGTTATGTGACGATCGGCCAGCCCCTCACGACCCTCTCCGGCGGCGAGCGCCAGCGGCTGAAGCTCGCCGTGCACATGGGCACGAAGGCGCAGGTGTACGTGCTCGACGAGCCGACGACCGGACTGCACCTCGCCGACGTCGCCCAGCTGCTCGCGCTGCTCGACCGCCTCGTCGACGCGGGCACGTCGGTCATCGTCATCGAGCATCACCAGGCCGTGATGGCCCACGCCGACTGGATCGTCGACCTCGGCCCGGGCGCCGGACACGACGGCGGCCGGATCGTGTTCGAGGGCACCCCCGCCGACCTGATCGCGGCCCGCTCGACCCTCACGGGCGAGCACCTCGCCGCCTACGTCGGCGCCTGACCGTGCCACGCGCGACCGTCGTCGGGTCGGGTCCGAACGGGCTCGCCGCGGCGGTCACCCTCGCGCGCACAGGCTACGAGGTGCGCGTGCTCGAGGCGGCCGCCGCCCCGGGCGGGGCAGCCCGCACGGCCGAGCTCACGCTGCCGGGCTTCCGCCACGACGTCGGGTCGGCGGTGCATCCGGCGGCACTCGCCTCGCCGTTCTTCGGGGCGTTCACGCGAGCGTCGCCGATCGACTGGATCACACCCGAGTTGTCCTTCGCGCACGCGCTCCCGGGCGGTGCCGCGGCGGTGTGGCGCTCCCTCGACCGCACGATCGAGCAGCTCGGCGCAGGCGGCCCGGCCTGGCGACGCGTGTTAGCCCCGCTCGTGGCCCGTGCCGACGAGGTCGCCCGCACGGCGACCGATGCGCTGCTCGGGATGCCGCGCCATCCCGTCACCGCCGCGCTGCTGGCCGCGCAGGCCGCCGCCGTCACCGCCCTGCCGCCGCGTGAGGCCGCCGTCCGGGCGCTGCTCACCGGCCTCGCGGCTCACGCGAACACGCGGCTGCCGTCGCCCACCGCGTCCGCCGCCGGACTCGTGCTCGGCACCTACGCGCAGGCGGCGGGCTGGCCGGTCCCGCGCGGCGGCGCGGGCGCGATCATCGACGCGCTCATCGCCGACCTGCACCGACACGGCGGCACCCTCGAGACCGGCCTGCGGGTGCGCTCTCTCGAACTGCTCGACCGCGGCGACCCGGCGCGCGGCGACCTCGTGATGCTCGACACGTCGCCGAGGCTGCTGCTGTCCTCCCCCGCGCTGCCGCGGGCGTACGCCCGGCGGGTGCGCGGGTTCCGCTACGGCGCCGGCGTCGCCAAGGTCGACCTCGCTCTCGCGGGGCCGGTGCCGTGGACGGATCCGCTCCTCGCGGGCGCCCTCACCGTGCACCTCGGTGGGGCGGCCTCTGACACCGTGCGCGCGGAGCGCATCGTTGCGAGCGGGCGGGAGCCGCGGCATCCGTTCGTGATCGTCGTGCAGCCCTCCGTCGTCGACGACACCCGCGCTCCCGCCGGGCGCGCCGTGCTCTGGGCGTACGCGCATGTTCCGGGTGGGTCGCGGCGGGACCCGCTCGAGACGGTGCTCGCCGAACTCGAGCGGCACGCGCCCGGAGTGCGCGACCTCGTGCTCGCGGCGCACACGACGACCGCCGCCGACCGTGAGCTCGGCAACCCGAACGAGGTCGGCGGGGATGTCTCGGGCGGCGCCTTCACGCTCGCGCAGGCCGTCGCGCGGCCCGTGCTCGCCGGGTCGCCGTGGCGCACCCCGCTGCCGGGGATCTACCTCTGCTCGGCGTCGACCCCGCCCGGCCCCGCCGTGCACGGCATGGCGGGCTGGCACGCCGCCCGTACGGCGCTGGCCGACGCCGGCACTCGGGTGTCCCTCGCCACGCTGTTCTGAGCACGCGCGAGCTTCCCACGCC
>NZ_JYIY01000045.1 GCF_000956535.1 Microbacterium ginsengisoli
GTGTCGGGGTGGGGAGGGCGCGGAAGCGGCGCAGTCGGAGGCTGTTGGTGACGACGAACACGCTGCTGAACGCCATCGCAGCTCCCGCGAGGATGGGGTTGAGCAGGGCGAGCATCGCGACCGGGAGGGCGGCGACGTTGTACGCGAACGCCCAGAACAGGTTCCCCTTGATCGTGCCCAGGGTGCGGCGGGCCAGCCGGATCGCGTCCGGGACCAGCACGAGGTCGCCGGAGACGATGGTCAGGTCCGCGGCGGTGATGGCCGCGTCGGTGCCGGTGCCCATCGCGATCCCCAGGTCTGCCGCAGCGAGGGCTGCGGCGTCGTTGACGCCGTCGCCGACCATCGCGACCACCCGGCCCGCGGCCTGCAGGTCGCGGATGGTGTCGAGCTTGCCCTGCGGGGTGACCCCGGCACGGACGTCCTCGATCCCGGCCTGGTCGGCGATCGCCCGCGCGGCGCCGGGGTTGTCGCCGGTGAGCAGGATCGGGGTCAACCCGAGCTCTCGGAGCCGTGCGACCGCCTCACGGCTGGTGGGTTTGATGGTGTCGGCGACGCTGATCGCCCCGCGCACCTGCCCGTCCCACGCCACCACCGTCACCGTCGCCCCCGCCGCCTCGTCCGCCGCGATGGTCGCGGCGAGGTCGGTAGGGACGGGAAGTGCCCATTGGGTGGTGATCCAGGAGGCGCGGCCGGCGGCGACCAGGCGGCCGTCGACGATGCCCTGCACACCCTGCCCGGCCACCGCGGCGAACGACTCCACGGCCGCGAGCGGCCTGCTGGCGGCCGTGGTGATGGCGCGGCCGATGGGGTGCTCGGAGCCATGCTCGAGCGCCGCTGCGACCTGCACCAGCTCCGCCTGATCGGTGCCGGGAGTCGGATGCGTAGCCGTGACGGTCATGGTGCCGGCGGTGATGGTGCCGGTCTTGTCCAGCACGACGGTGTCGATGCGGCGGGTCTGCTCCAGCACCTGGGGTCCGCGGATCAGGATGCCCAGCTGCGCGCCCCGCCCGGTGCCGACAAGCAGCGCGGTCGGCGTCGCCAACCCGAGCGCGCACGGGCACGCGATGATCAGCGTCGTCACCGCGGCGGTGAACGCGACCTCCGGGGAAGCCCCGACCAGAAGCCACACCGTGAACGCGACGATGGCGAGGGCGATGACGATGGGGACGAAGATCGCGGAGACCCGGTCGGCGAGGCGCTGCACCTGCGCCTTCCCGGTCTGCGCCTCCTCCACCAACCTGGCCATCCGGGCCAGCTCCGTGTCCGCGCCGACCCGGGTGAGCTCCACCAGCAGCCGGCCGCCGGTGTTCACCGTCGCGCCGACCACCTTCGAGCCGGGGGCGACTTCGACGGGGACGGACTCGCCGGTCAGCATCGACTCGTCCACCGCGGAGACACCCTCGGTGACGACACCGTCGGCGGGGATCTTCTCCCCCGGCCGCACCACCACGATGTCGCCGGGCACCAGCTGGGCGACCGGGACGCGCTGCTCGACACCCGTGCGGAGGATGACGGCGTCTTTCGCGCCCAGCTCCAACAGGGCGCGCAGAGCCTCCCCGGATTGCCGCTTCGCGCGGGTCTCCAGGTAGCGGCCGAGGAGGATGAACACCGTCACCAGTGCGGCGACCTCCAGATACACCTCGTGACCGCCGGACTGCGGGGTGCCGACGAAGGTCACGCTCATCCGCATCCCGGGCATCCCGGCACCGCCGAAGAACAGGGCATACAGGGACCAGCCGAACGCAGCCAGCACGCCGAGGCTGATCAGGGTGTCCATCGTCGCCGCACCGTGACGGGCGTTGATCGCCGCGGCACGGTGGAACGGCCACGCCCCCCACACCACGACCGGGGCCGCCAGGGTCAGGGTCAGCCACTGCCAGTAGGTGAACTGCAGCGCCGGGATCATCGACAACACCGCCACCGGCACCGCCAGGATCGCCGAGACGATCAGCCGCTGCCGCAACGACACCAACTCCGCATCCTGCGGCGTGGTCTTCTCGTCGGGGGTGTCGACGGGTGGGGCGGGGACGGATGCCCCGTACCCGGCCTGCTCGACCGCCGCGATCAGCTCCTCCACCGGCACCGCGGACTCGGCGTGCACGCGGGCCTTCTCGGTGGCGAAGTTGACCGTCGCCGCCACCCCGGGCAGCTTGTTCAGCTTCCGCTCCACCCGGGTCGCGCACGACGCGCAGGTCATCCCGGTGATGTCGAGATCGACATCCGTCGTCGTCGTGGTCATGACGCTGAGGCGAGGCTGTAGCCGGCCTCCTCCACCGCCGCCCGCACCCGCTCCGCATCCACCGGCGCGGCGCTGGACACCGTCACCGTGGACACACCGCCGGCGTGCAGATCGACCGCGACGTCGGAGACGCCGTCGATCGCGGAGACCTCTTCGGTGACGCTACGCACGCAGTGCGCGCAGGTCATCCCCTCCACCAGGAACTGCGCCGACACGGTCTCGCCCGCCGCCGTCTGCTGCGCCGGTGCGCCGGTGTCGGTGGCTGCCGTGGCGTGGGAGGTGGGGCTGCAACAGGCGCAGCCGCCGCCGGTGCTGGTCGCCTGCAGGCCGAGGTCCTGGAATCCCTGTCCGGTCATGATGTGCTCCCTTCAAGAGCTTTGTGTGAATGTGAGTAGAGGGGGTGTCTTAGGAGCGCACGAGGCGGGCGATGGCGGCGTTGGCCTCACGGAGCTTCTCCTCCGCGACCGGCCCGCCTTCCGCGGTCGCCTGCGCGACGCAGTGCCCGAGGTGGTCTTCCAGCAGTGTCAGCGCCACTGACTCCAGCGCTTTGGTGACCGCGGACACCTGGGTGAGGATGTCGATGCAGTACACGTCCTCGTCGACCATCCGCGCGATCCCCCGCACCTGACCCTCCGCGCGTCGCAACCGCGCCAGCAGCGCCTGCTTGTCGTCCACATATCCGTGTGCCATCTCGCACCTCCTCACCCCAATCTAACATACCCACTAGGGGTATGGGGTGTAGGGTGTGAACATGACCGGCGTTCGGCATCCTCACCCCGCTCACGGGTCCGGCTGGCATGTGCTGACCGGGGGTCCGAGCTCGGGGAAGACCACGACGGTGAACCTGTTGCACGCCCGGGGGTATGCGACGACGATGGAGCATGCCCGCCACTACATCGACCTGCAACGGATCAGCGGGCGCAGCATCCGGCAGATCCGGGACAGGCAGGCGCAGTTCCAGCGCGCGGTCGTGGCGATGCAGATCCAGCAGGAGCGTGACCTGGACCCGGCGCAGACGGTGTTCCTGGACCGGGCCCTGCCGGACTCGCTGGCCTACTACCGGTTCCTCGGCATCGACCCCGACCCCGCGCTGCGGGACGCGGTCACCCAGGCGCGGTACGCGACCGTTTTCCTGCTGGACCTGCTGCCGCTGGCTCCCGATTACGCGCGCACCGAGGACGCGGCCGCGCAGCAGCGCCTCCACGAGCTGATCGGGCAGGTGTATCGGGAGCTGCCGTTCCCCGTGGTCACCGTCCCCGCACTGCCACCGGACGAGCGTGTCCAGTTCATCCTCGACCGGACCCGCTGACCGAGAAGAAAGGGGGATGTGATGGGTGAGGGTCGTCGCGGCCGGTACCGGCAGATCGGTGCGGTGTTACGCCGGCACGGGCTGGGCGTCGCCGCCGGAATGATCGGTCTGGGCGGGCTGGTCCCGTTCCATCGTGGCGCGTTCGGGCACACTCCGCAGCAGACCCCGTACACGAACCCGGAGCACGTGCGGGTGGCGTTGGAGGAGCTCGGGCCGACCTTCATGAAGCTGGGGCAGCTGCTCTCCACCCGCCACGACCTTCTCCCCCAGTCGTGGATCGCCGAGTTCACCAAGCTGCAGGACGCGGCCGCCCCGGCACCGTGGGAGCAGATCGTGCAGGTGTTGCGGGACGAGCTCGGCGCGGACCCGGAGGAGGTGTTCGCTCGGTTCGACCGGGTGCCGTTGGCGGCGGCGTCCATCGGGCAGGCGTATGCGGGCACCCTGCACGACGGCACCGATGTGGTCGTGAAGGTACGCCGCCCCGGGGTCGTTGAGCAGGTCAACGAAGACCTCGACATCCTCCGTGACCTTGCCGACCGTGCACACCGCCGCTGGGACACGGTCCGCCGGTACGACCTGCCCGGCCTCGTGGACGAGTTCGCCCGCACACTGCGCGCTGAGCTCGACTATCTTCAGGAGGCCCGCAACGCCGAACGGTTCGCTCAAGATTTCGCAGGCTCCCCGCAGGTGCGGATCCCGCGGGTGCTCGGGGAGACGAGCACGTCCCGGGTGCTCACGCTGGAACGGGTGGGCGGCCTGCGGATCGACGACCTGGCCGGAATGGACGCCGCCGGTATCGACCGGGCGGCGTTGGCGCGTCGGGGCGCGGACCTGGTGCTCACGATGGTGTTCGAGCACCGGTTCTTCCACGCCGACCCGCACCCCGGGAACATGTTCGTCCAACCCGACGGGTCCCTCGCACTGATCGACTTCGGAATGGTCGGCGAGCTGCGCGAACAGACCACCGACCACCTCGCCGGCATGCTGCTCGCCTTCGCCCGCGACGACCCGGACGCGCTCACCAGCGCCCTCATCGGCCTGGCCGGCGCCGGGGAAGTCTCCGACCGGGCCGGGCTGCGCCACGAGCTCACCGGGTTCCTCGGCCGTTACCGGGGCCGTTCCCTGTCGGAGATCAGCCTCGCCGGCATGTTGCGGCAGCTGCTGGACATCCTGCAACACCACCAGCTGCATCTCCCCCAGGAGACCGCGCTGCTGTTCAAGGTGCTGATGATAGCCGAGGGCACCGCCGCGCTACTGGACCCCGACTTCCAGATGCTGAACGCGTTGCAGCCCTACGCGGAGCACCTCACCCGCGCCCAGCTCTCCCTGTCCGCGCTCGCCCGGCGGTGGGCGCGGGCAGGTGCTGACACCAGCGCGCTCCTCGAGGAACTGCCCGCCACCCTGCGCCGGCTGCGGAATGTCATCGAAGACGGCGGGTTCCAGGTGCACCTGCGCGCGGCCGAACTCGAGCCGCTCGTCGAACGGGCCGAACGCATCGGCAACCGGGTGATCGCCGGGGTCATCGCCGCAGCCCTCATCAACGGCATCGGCACCCTTGTCGGCGGGAACGCCCGCTGGCGGCCCCGGCAAGGCGCCCTCCTCGGTGCCGGCGCCGGCATGATCAGCGCACTCGGCGGCTACCTGCTGTGGACCATGCGCCGCCGCCCCCGCCGCTAAACCCTGAGCCCCCTGCTCACCCTACGGAAGGACACCATCATGGACACGATCAATGTCGGAGTGAACGGGTACGGGGTCATCGGCAAACGTGTCGCCGACGCCGTCCGCGCCCAACCCGACATGCACCTGGTCGGAGTCGCGGACATCGTCACCGACTGGCGCATCAAGTCCGCCGCGAACCGGCTGCCGGTGTTCGCCTCCACGTCCGAAGCAGAGCAGGCGATGCAGGAGGCGGGCCTGACCGCCCGCGGGAGCCTGGACGACCTGCTCGAGCAGTGTGACGTGATCGTCGACACCACCCCCAAACACGTCGCCGCCGGGAACCTGCCCCGCTACCAGGCGGCGGGAGTGAAGGCGATCGTGCAGGGCGGGGAAGCACACGAGACCACCGGGCACTCCTTCGTCGCCCAAGCCAACTACACCACCGCCCTCGGCCGAGACAGCACCCGGGTGGTGTCCTGCAACACCACCAGCATCGTCCGCGTCCTCGGCGCGCTCGACGACGCCGGGCTGCTGCTACGCGCCCGCGGGGTCCTCATCCGCCGCGCCACCGACCCGTGGGAATCGCACCTGGGCGGGATCATGAACACGATGGTCCCCGAACCTGTCATCCCCTCCCACCAAGGTCCCGACGCGCGCACCGTGCTTCCCGGACTGGACGTGGTCACCATCGCCGCCAAGGGCGCACACACCCAAACCCACAACCACTACTGGACCCTGCAACTGACCCGCCGCGCCTCCCGCGACGAGATCCTCGACGCGTTGCGCGCCGCGCCCCGCATCGCGTTCATCCGCATGTCCGACGGGCTCGTCGCCCTCAACTCCACCATCGAGCTGATGCGCGACCTCGGCCGGCCCCGCGGGGACATGTGGGAAGTCGCCGTCTGGGAAGACCTCCTCACCGTCGACGGCGACGAGGCCTACCTCACCTACCAGGTCTACAACGAAGCGATCGTCGTGCCCGAGACCATCGACGCGATCCGCGCGCTCACCGGCACCACCACCGACCCCGCCGCCTCCATCCGCCGCACCGACGAGAGCCTCGGCATGCGACACGACTTCCTCACCCCGGAGCACCCATGACCACCCGGCATGCGGGGCCGCCCCGCACGGGACGGGTCTGGATGTGGGTGATCATCGCACTGGCGGTCGCCGGGATCGCGCTCTACCTGATCATCGACCACTGGACTCACCTCGCCGCAGCCGCCCCCTACGCCGGCATCATCGCGATCGCCGCGATTCACCTGTTCGGCCACCGCGGACACGGAAGCCACGGAGGGCACGGCGACCCCGGACACGACCACGAACAGCGACACCCCCGCACCGCGGACGACACAGACCCGCCCCCGACCGACCCCGCATGAACACACCCGCTGTTCCCGGCGCCGATCGGCGCGCCCCGCGCCCCTGGCGGATGCTGTGGATCACCTTCGCGTGGGGATCCTGCTTCGTCGCGATCAGCATCGGCCTGCAAGACGCCCCGCTCCTCTGGCTCGCAGCACTGCGCGCCCTCGTCGCCGGTGCCGCTCTGCTGATCCTCACTGTCATCCGCCGCGCGCCCGTCCCCCGCGAGGTACGCAGTTGGACGCTGATCGGCGTGCTCGGCGTCGTGAACGTCGCCATCGCCTACGCCGCCATGTTCGGCGGCACCATCGGCCTGACAACGGGCGTCGCGTCCGTGCTGGCCAACGTCCAGCCCGTCCTCATCCTGCTGCCCGCCTGGTGGCTCTACCGCGAACGTCCCTCCCTGCGATCGGTGGCCGCGATGCTCACCGGGCTCGCCGGACTCCTGCTCATCGTGCTGCCCGCCGGCGCCGGGACCGGGGCATGGCTGTCCCTCACCGCCGCCGCCGCCGTCACCGCCGGCACCCTCATCAGCCGCGCCGTGCGCGCCGACCCGTTCCTCGTCGCCACCGTGCAGCTGCTGCTCGGCGGCGGGATCCTCCTCGTCGCCGCCGCGATCGTCGAAGGTCCGCCGGTCATTGAATGGACGCCGGGATTCGTGCTCTCCCTGCTGTGGATGTCCCTGGCCGGCACCGCCGCGACCACCGTCGCCTGGTACGCGGAGACGCAACGGTCCCGGCTCGACATCCTCACAACATGGACGATCCTCGTGCCCGTCTTCGGGATCGTCCTGTCCGTCGGGCTCTTGCAGGAGACCCAGAGCGTGCTCGGCTGGACCGGCACCGCCATCGTGATCGGCTCCGTCGCCCTCCTCACCATCCCCGGCAGACACGCTGACCGCGCGTCCCGTCGGCTTGAAGGTTGAGCGCCCGCCTGGTGGCGCCCCGCCACCACCCATCAAACCGACGTCCCAGCCCTGGCCGGGTGATGTAGTCGTCAAGCTGGTCGGACATGCCGGCGACGTGGCCGCAACGAACAGCCCGAGATGCCGGTACACACGACCCATCGGACAAAACGAATAGCCCGTCCGCCCGCCGCCGGTGGAAATTGCAGCTCCTATCGAGAACCTTCACCCTGGCGGTCCGTCGCGCAGAAGGACGGCGCCCGAGAAATGTTGTAGGTTCCCGCTCGAGATGGCGAGGAATGCCGCGATTCCACGGTAGTTGGCTGGGGTTTCGGGTTCAGGATTCCGCGAGTAGTGGCGGATTCTTACAAGAGCTCATGGCCGTCGCGGCGATCGGCTACACACCATGCAGCGTGTCCGAACCGGCAGCGACGCGCTCTCCCCGGCCGCAGCAGCGCCCCCCGACGTGAACGGGAATACTCTCGTCAATCGGGGAGCTCCGGCAGGCGTCATCCTCCGCCGGGCAGATGCTCGAGGTGCCCGATGGCCTCCTCGAGCAGTTCGGAGACGTGGTCGTCGAAGAGCGAGTAGTGGATGTGCCGGCCGTCGCGCGTGCCAAGGACCAGGCTCAGATGCCGCAGCAGCCGCAAATGGTTCGATGTGGTCGTCTGTCCGATGTGCAGCTGTTCGCTGAGGTCGGTCACGGTGCTCGGCTGAACACTCAGCGCGCTCAGAATGCGCAGCCGCACAGGTGACGCCAGTGCCTGCATGATCTCGGCGAGACGCTCAGCATCCGCTACGGACAGGGTGCCTGCTTCCCGACGCGTCTCAGTACCGGCCATGCTCACCATTGTGCCCTCCGATCACGATAATCATTCACAACTACAATATATCATGATCTTGTGATGTATCCTGGTCGCATGACTGCTTCTTCCCCGACGACTACCGCGCCCGCTGCGGAGACGCACGACCATTCCCACGGTTCGGCCCGGTGGGAGCTGTGGTTCGCGATCGCCGCGGGCGTGACCTACGCCGGCGGGATGATCGCCGAGTTCGCGTTGGGGCTGCCGATGGTCGGGTGGCCGTTGGTGTTCTTCCTCGCCACCTACTTCTTCGGTGGGTTCTTCACGTTCCGCACCGCGATCGCCTCGACGATGCGAGGGAAGTTCGAGGTCGACTTCCTCATGCTGGTGGCCGCGATCGGCGCCGCCCTCATCGGCCGGTGGGCGGAAGGGGCGGTGCTGCTGTTCCTGTTCAGCCTCGGCCACGCGCTCGAGGAATACGCCCTCAGCCGTGCCAGCAAGTCCATCGAGTCCCTGGCCGAGCTCGCTCCCCGCAGCGCCCTGGTGCGCCGCGGCGGGGACGAGCCGGTGGAGGTGCCGGTGGAGGAGATCGTCGTCGGGGACATCGTCGTCATCCGCCCGAACTCCCGCATTCCCTCAGACGGGTTCGTGATCTCCGGGGTGTCCGCGGTGGATCAGTCCGCGGTCACCGGGGAGTCGATTCCGGTGGAGAAGGAGCCGGTGGCCGACCCGGAGCGGGCGATGCGCACCGTCGACACCCTGCCCGCCGCCAACCGTGTGTTCGCCGGCACCGTGAACGGGTCCGGCGTGCTCGAGGTCGAGGTCACCGCGACCTCCGCGGACTCGACGCTCAGCAAGGTCGTCGAGCTCGTCCGCTCCGCCGACCAGGCCGCCTCCCCCACACAGCAGTTCATCGACCGGTTCCAGCGTTGGTACGTGCCCGCCGTGATCCTCGGGGTCGCCGTCACCCTCCTGATCTCCTGGCTCGCGTTCGCGCAACCGTTCCCCGACGCGTTCTACCTCGCCATGACCGTGCTCGTCGCCGCCAGCCCCTGCGCGCTCGCGATCGCAACCCCGGCCGCGGTGCTGGCAGGGGTCGCCCGTGCTGCGCGTGCCGGGGTGCTCGTCAAGGGCGGCGCCCCGCTCGAGACGCTCGGGCGGGTCAAGGCGATGGCGTTCGACAAGACCGGCACCCTGACCTGGGGTGCCCCCCGGGTGACGTCCGTCACCCCCGCCGCCGACGTGCCCGAGTCCGAGCTGATCCGCACTCTGGTCGCTGTCGAAGCGCTCAGCGATCACCCGCTGGCCGAGGCGATCGTCCGCGACCTCGAGCCCCGCGTCCCCCAGGCCGAGCGCCTCACCGCGACAGACCTGAACGCGGTCGTCGGGCGTGGCGTCACGGCGACGATCGACGGCGAGCGGGTCGACGTCGGCAACCTGCGCATGTTCGACGAGCAGCAACTCGCGCTGACCGGCACGCTCGCCGACGCGTACACGCAGGCGCGGGACTCCGGGCAGACGCTGATGATCATCCGCCGTGGCGACCGGTTCCTCGGCATCGTCGGCGTGATGGATGCGTCCCGCGCGGAGTCCGCCCAGGTGCTCAGCGCGCTCCGGGGCGCGAACGTGGGGCAGCTCGTGATGATCTCCGGCGACAACCAGCGCGTCGCCGACGCGGTCGGCCGGGAAGTCGGCGTCGACACCGCGATCGGCGAACTGCTCCCCGAGGACAAAGTCGCTCAGATCACCCGCCTCGCCGAAACCCACCGACCGATCGCGATGGTCGGCGACGGCGTCAACGACGCCCCCGCGATGGCCCGCGCCGACGTCGGCATCGCGATGGGCGCCGCCGGCTCCACCGTCGCGTTGGAAACCTGCGACATCGCGCTGATGAGCGACGACCTCGGCCGCGTCCCGTTCGCCGTGCGGCTCAGCCGCGCCACCAGCCGCATCATCCGGCAGAACCTCATCGCCAGCCTCGCGATCGTCGCGTTCCTCATCCTCGCCACCTTCCTCGGCCTGAACATCGGCGCGGTCGTACTCATCCACGAAGGCTCCACCCTGATCGTCGTCGGCAACGCACTCCGCCTGCTCAACTTCGAGCGCGGCAAAGAGCACCACGGCATCGACCACGAAGACAGGCCCACCGCTTGAGAGACTCAGCCGGCGCAGGCGACGGCCTCCCTTGCGCGGCTATGTGGCCCAGCAGGATTGCACGGTGCCGGTCGTTGCCTGCGCGACGGTCGGGATGGTCTCCACGAGTGCTCGTGTGATCTCCTCGGACGCGGGGTACTCGATGACCCGCCAACCGACGATGCCGAAGTCCTCATCCAATGCCTGCACCGCGCATGCGAACGACGTCCCAGCGGGTGGCGTGGCTTGGAAGGATACGGTCACGGTGCGCGCATCGACCAGCTCGTATCCGGTCTCGTCGAATCCGACGTCGTCGAGCGAGTTCGAGACAGTCAGCCACGAAAGCCCGGCGACAGACAGGATTGCCGCCGTCGCGACGGTGACCCAGAACACGCGGCGGCGGATGGGCCGCGGTCCCCGACCGTAGCGGTCGGCGAGCTCCTCTTTCGTCGTCACGTAGTGCGCCCTATCTGCGGCTGCGAGCATCGCGGTCGGCGAGCTCGGTGAGGCGTGCGTTGTAGGCCTCGAGCTCGGCTTCGCCGGTGCGGTCGGCGTGCCGGTCTCGCCGCTTGGTCTCGCGGTCGTCGCTGCGACTCCACTGAATCGCGACCGTGATCGCGAGGATCAGGGTGGGGATCTCACCGATCGACCACGCGATACCGCCGCCGGTGTACTGATCCTCGAGCGGTGTGACACCCCAGGTGCGACCCATCGACCCGAACCAGTCGGCGACCATCAGCCCCGACTGCATCATGATGGCGATGCCGAAGAACGCGTGCATCGCCATCACACCGATGAGCAGCAGCAGCCTGCCGGCGTAGGGAAGCCGCCACGGCACCGGGTCGATGCCGATCAGGGAGAGCGCGAACAGGTAGCCGGTGATGAGGAAGTGCGCGATCATCCACTGGTGGCCGAGGTGGTCGTACAGCGACCAGCGGAACAGGTCGGTGTAATAGAACACCCACAGTGAGCCGATGAACAGGGCGGCCGCGACGAACGGGTTCGTCAGGATGCGGGCGACGGGCGAATGCACCGCCCACAGGATCCACTCCCGCCCGCCGCGGGTGCCGTCGTCGCGTTTGCGGATCGCCCGGGCGGCGAGGGTCACCGGGGCGCCGGCGACCAGCAGCACCGGGATCGCCATCGTGAGCAGCATGTGCCCCACCATGTGCATGCTGAACAGGTAGTCCTGGTAGACGTTGACGACGCCGCCGGTGACCCAGACCAGCAGCACCATGCCGGCGACCCACATGATCGTGCGATACACAGGCCACGCGTCGCCGCGCCGGCGCAGCCGCCACACCCCGGCGAGATAGAAGAAGATCGCGAACCCGGCGAGCACCGCCCACAACATGTCCACGTTCCACGCGGTGACCCACCGTTCGATCGTGAGCTCCGGGGGCAGCGGGGCACCGGTGAGGCGTTCTGCCGGCGAGGGGATCTCGGGAAGCGGGGCCGGGTTCGGTGGCGGAGTGCGGGCCAGCGCTGCGGCGGCGCCGCTGGCCACACCCATCAGTGCCAGCTCGAACGCGATGAGCATCCAGAAAGGGCGGGATGCCGCGTCGGAGCTGCGCATCCTGCCGATCAGGCGGGTGCGGTACCACGCCCCGAAGAGGCCGAGGCCGACGAGCGCGACGACCTTGATGCCCAAGATCGCGCCATAGGGCGAGAGCAGATCGGACCACTCCTGCAGGCCGATGGCGGCGCGCACCGTGCCGGACACGGCGACGAGCACGAACGCGGCCAGAGCGATGCTCGAGTAGCGGGCGACGAGATCGGGGATGCGGCGACGGTCGAGGGCTGGACGGACGGCGATGAGCAGCAGGAGCCCGCCGAGCCACACCGCGGCGCCGATGATGTGCAGGATGAGCGCCATCATCGCCTCGTGGTGGAAGGCGTCATCGCCGGAGTGCCCCTGCGTGCCCATCGGCACGAGCGAGGCCACCGCCACCAGGGCGACCAGAAGCGTCCCGACCCAGGACCGCACGGCGAATGTCAGGACGGTGAGGGCGGCGCCGGCGACCGTCGTGATCAGCCATGTCCTGCCGACCTCGAGCTCGACGAGGAACCGGCCGAGCTGGGCACCGAACTGGGGGCCTGCGTCGATGGCCGGGTTGAACACGCTGAGAAGCGTGAGGAACCCGGTCGCGCCCGCGGCCACGGTGAACAGGGCTGCAGAGATCGACGCGGTATCGAGGGCGACGTCGAACTCGCGCTCACCGGCCCGCAGCGTGAACAAGGCGGTCACGAGCACACCGACCATGCCCGCGGCGGCGAGATTCACGACCAGTTTCGTGACCGGAAGCCCCCAGCGCACAACAGGGCCGGCGTCGCCGAGTGGGATCTGCGCAGCACCCCCACCGAACCACAACGCCCCGACCAAGGCGATGAGTGCGACCCCGCCGAGGATCGCAGGCCCTGCGACCCGCAAGACGCGAGGAGTCATTCCTGTCGCGGTCGGAGTGACCGCTGTCCGCGTTCAGTGGCATCCGCACCCGTGGTGGCGGGAATCGAGAGTATCGGGGTCATGTGCGTGCTTTCGGCTCGGGCAAGAGGGCGGGGCAGGGGTGCGGGGTCATGTGAGCCCGGAGTAGGAGTGGAGGCCCTGGAAGAACATGTTCACGATCGTGAAGTTGAACAGCACCGCGACGAACCCGATGATGGACAGCCAGGCGGAGCGGGTGCCGCGCCAGCCGCGGGTCGCGCGGGCGTGGATGTAGCCGGCGTAGAGCACCCAGATCACGAACGTCCACACCTCCTTGACATCGAAGCCCCAGTAGCGACCCCAGGAGTCGTTGGCCCAGATCGCGCCGGCGATCAGGGTGAACGTCCAGAACACGAACCCCACGATCGCGAACCGGTACGCGAGGGACTCGAGCACGTCGGCGGCGGGCAGAGTGCGCAGAAACCCAAGACCGTCGGCGCGGGCAGTGTCCGAGGATGCTCGGGTGCGGCGCTCCCGGCGGGCCTGCAGGAGCTGGGTGATGGAGATGCCGCAGGCGATCGCGAACAGGGCGGTGGCCAGGGACGCGACGAAGACGTGGATGACCAGCCACACGCTCTTGAGCGGATCCATCAGCGGAACGACCTCGACGTAGAACGAGACCGTCGCGCCACCCAGCAGCAGCACCACCATGCCGATCAGGAACGCACCGAGGAAGCGGAGGTCGTAGCGGCGCAGCACCAGCAGGTAGACGGCCACGATCAAGACCGTGCCGGTCAGCGCGAACTCGTACATGTTCGCCCACGGCACCCGCTCCGCGGCGATGCCGCGCAGGATGGTGCCGGCCAGGTGGAACAGGAACGCGAGGACCGTCAGCGACGTCCCGATCCGCGCCCACAGCAGCCGTTGACGCTGCGCGGGCGGCGTGCGAACACTGTCCACCGACCCACTCTGGGCGTTGTCCGTCTGCTGGCCCGCCCGTGCGGTAGCGCCGGCCAGGACCGGCTCCCGCTGCGGGACGCTGGCGGGGACGGAGCGCCCGGCCAGGTCGATGGTGTACGCGATGAACGCGAGCAGGTAGGTGGCGATCGCCGTCCACACCAGCAGCAGTGAGATGCCGTCGAGGGAGAGCGCGTCGGTTCCGGTCATGGCAGGGTCGTCCTCTTCGTCGTTGCGGTCAGGGGGTGCCCGCGAGCGGGGTGGCGCGGTAG
Source organism: Microbacterium ginsengisoli (assembly GCF_000956535.1). GTDB lineage: Bacteria > Actinomycetota > Actinomycetes > Actinomycetales > Microbacteriaceae > Microbacterium > Microbacterium ginsengisoli. The sequence continues at coordinate 14,064 of NZ_JYIY01000045.1, forward strand.
ATCCGTGCACATCGGTCAGCCCGCGTTCGCTTCCAGCCAGGCCAGCGAGTCCACGGCGGTTCCGTCGAGGTAGACCTCGAAGTGCAGATGGTTCGCGGTGGAGCGTCCCGTGCTGCCGACGAGTCCGACCAGCTGCCCGGCCGTGACGGTCTGCCCGGCGGCGACCTGCCGGCTTCCGGTCTGCATGTGCGGGTACACCGTGCTCACCTGTTGCCCGTTCAGCACGGACTCCACCACCACGGTCACCCCGTATCCGCCGTAGCTGTCCTGCGAGATCCGCACGACGCCGTCGACGGACGCGTAGACGGGGGTTCCGCCGGCAGCGACCATGTCGGTGCCCATATGCGCGCCGCCTCGAGCACCGAAGCGGTCGGTCACGGTGAACGGACCGCCCACCGGCCACCGCACGGCTCCACTGCCTTGGGGCACGATGCTGTAGTCGAAGGGCACCGAGGCGACTTGTGCGGAGGCGCGGGCACGTTCTGCGGCTGCTTCTGCCGCCTTCTTCTGGTCGATCTCCGCCTGGGTGGTGGCCGAGTAGCTCTCCCGTGTGAGCTGCGTCCCAGTCGCGTCGGAGGCGACGATCAAGGATTGCGCGTCCTCGGACGCGACTTGCTGCAGTGTCGGGATCTCGAGGTCCGCCGGCTGCCAGGCGGCATACGCGGGGAGGGCGAAGGTGGCGATCAGGCCGGTGACCACCGTCAGGACCGCCAGGGAGCGCACTGGGCGCAGCGCGATTACCCGACCACGGGCGGACGTTTCTGCGGGCGGGCGCCGTGGGGGG
>NZ_JYIY01000046.1 GCF_000956535.1 Microbacterium ginsengisoli
GGCGAGAGGGCGGGCGCGCGCTACGCGGCGGCGAGGGCGCGGTCGAGCGCGGCGACCACCCACGCGACCGACTCGGCCGTGATGCACAGCGGCGGCTTGATCTTCAGCACGTTCTTGTGGTCGCCGGTGGGCTGCACGATGCATCCGTCGTCGAGCAGCAGGTCGCACACGCGCCGCGCGAGCTCGGGGGCGGGAGTCAGGTCGGCGTCGACGACGAGTTCGACCCCGAGGTAGAGGCCCATGCCGTGCACCGCACCGATCGACGGATGCCGCGTCCCCAGGGCCCGCAGCGCGTCACCGAACAGCGCGCCGACCCGCTGCGCGTTGCCCTGCAGGTCGTCGTCGCGGAGCGCATCGAGCACGGCGACGCCGACCCGCGCACTGACCGGACTGCCGCCGGCGGAGGAGAAGAAGCTGCCCTCCTGCTCGAACGCCTCGGCGATCGCGGCGGTCGTGATGACAGCCCCGAGCGGCTGGCCGTTGCCCATGGCCTTCGCCACCGCGATCACGTCGGGCACGGCGCCCTGCTGCTCGAAACCCCAGAAGTGCGCGCCGAGCCGGCCGTAGCCCACCTGCACCTCGTCGGAGATGCACACCCCGCCGAGCGCCCGCACCCGTTCGTAGAGGCCCGCGAGGTAGCCGTCGGGCAGCAGCACGCCGCCACCGTTGCCGAAGATCGGCTCGATCACGACCCCGGCGAACTGTGCGCGTCCGTCGGCGCCGAGCGCGTCGAGGCGGGCGTCGACGTCGGCGAGATAGGCGGCCGCCGATCCTCGCCCGCGATACGTGCCGCGCACCGGGTTGGGGGCGTCGAGCAGTTCGACCCAGTCGGGTCGCGTCTCGAGGGCACGCGGGTTGTCGCCGATCGAGGTCGAGACGGCGTCGGAGCCGATCGTCCACCCGTGGTACGCCTCTCGCGCCGCAAGGATGCGTCCGCGCCCGGTGGCGGTGAACGCGAGCCGCAGCGCGAGATCGACCGCTTCGCTGCCGCTGTTGACGAGGAACACCCGGTCGAGCCCGGCGGGCGCGAGGGCGGCGAGACGCTCTGACAGCTCGGCGATCGCCGCGTAGTGGAAGCGCGAGTTCGTGTTCAGCAGCGTCCACTGCCGCGCGGCGGCATCGACGATGCCGGGGTGGGCGTGGCCCGCGATCGTGACGTTGTTGACGACGTCGACGTAGGTCTGCGCCTCGGTGTCGATGAGGTGCTCGCGCCAGCCGCGTTCGATCTGCGGCGGGCGGGAGTAGTAGTGCTCCTGCGCTGCGGCGACGTGAGCGTCGCGGCGGGCGAGAGTGTCGGCGGGCGCGATGACCGGCGCGGATGCCGCCACCCCGAGCACGCGCGACGGGTCGGGGCTGATGCGGCGCCAGAGGTCCGCGAGCCGCGGGGTGACGCACGCGGGCGGACGGCGATCGTCGGCGGGCCCGAGCTGCACGTGCACGACGTCCCCCCAGGATGCGTCGCCGAGCCGGGCACCCGGCGCGACCTCGCCGAGGACGAACGGTGCGACCCCGTCCACCCAGAGGGTGGCGTCGTCGCCGTGCAGCGCCAGCCCGGTGCGGGTCGCGACGACCCGTCCCGCGAACGGGGCGGCGAGCGTGCAGCCCTGGGGAGCCACGAGGTCGACACCCAGCGCCAGGGTCGCCGCCGTACCGCGTGGGGCGAGCAGCCGCGTGCGCGTCAGCCGGAACTCGCCCCAGCGCGTGTGCGCCAGCCCACCGGCGGCGCGCAGCACGCGCTCCTCGATTCCCGGTTCGAGCCAGTCCCCCGCTGCCAGCGCGTCGCTCGTGACGGAGAGATCGACGGATGCCGCGGCGATCCCCGCGGGCAGCAGGGTGGCCGTTGCATCCGCTCGGGGATCGTCGAGCCCGCGCGCCACGGCGCGGACGAGGTACGCCATCTCGCCCGCGTCGCGCGCCGCCGCCGCGGCGAACGCGCGCCACTCTGCGCCGCGGCGCTCGTCGGCGTAGTCGTTGTCGCCGTCGAGGGCGACCTGGTGCTCGCCGCTGACGACGAGCACGGCGCAGCGCAGCACGACGAGCGGCCAGAGCGCGTCGAGTTCGGCGTCGGTGAGGGCGACGTGGGCGGCGAATCCGCGCACGGTCGCGAGGAACAGCGCGTCGGGCTCGTCGCGCATGTAGGCGCAGGCGGATGCCGCGACGAGCTCGGCCACGCGCCACGTGACCATGAGGTCGCCGAAGTCGATGACCCCGACCCGGCCGTCGGAGTCCCGCACGAGGTTGTCGTCGGTGACGTCGGCGTGGATGGGCTGCGGGGGCAGCAGGTCGGCGAGCGACGCGACGCGGGCGGCGGCGCTGTCGGTCGCCGCGCGCACCAGCGCCCGGCGGGCGGGGTCGGTGACCGCGTCGATCAGGTCGTCGACGACCCGGGAACCCTCGCGGATGTCCCACTGCGACGCGTACGCCGAGGGCTCGACGTCGAGCGCCGCGAGCGCCGCGGCGACGCGCCCGGCGGTGTCGCCGACGAGAGCGGCCTCGGCCTCGCCGTAGCCGGCCGTCTCGATGAGCGGTTCGCCGTCGACGTACTCGAGCACGCGCACGAGGTGAGGTCCTCTGGCGAAGCCGACGGGCACGATGTGCTCGCCGTCCCGCGCCGCCACCGCGGACGGCACCCGCAGCCCCGCCCGGCGCAGCAGCCGGAGCGCCTCGTGCTGGGCCTCGAGGTCGCGGCGGTCGGTCGCCGCATGCGCGATCTTCACGACGACACGGCCGGATGCGGCATCCACTCGATAGTTGCGATCCTGCTGGCTGCCGAGCTCGCGCACCTCGCCGTCGAGCCCCCACAGCTCGCGGGCGACGGCGGCCGCCTCGGCGGCGGAGACCTCGGGGCGGGCGCCCGCACTCGCGTCGACGGTCATGGTGCGATCCTCTCGTCCGTCTTCCGTATACCGGATGCCGCGGCGCGTCGGCAAGGCGCGCGTGCAGCGCGGCGGTGGTCGGGCACGGTGCCGATGCCACGCTGCGGCCGGCGGAGAGCATGACCGCGGCGCCCGGGCGAGGGGCGCCCGGACCGCACGGCCGCCGCCCCGCACGGCGGCGAGGGGTCAGCCCGCGAGCACGACCTTCAGCTGTTCGATGGCCCAGTCGAGCTCGGTCGCGCGCACGACGAGCGGCGGCGCGATGCGGATGGTCTGGCCGTGCGTGTCCTTCACGAGCACGCCGCGCGCGAGCAGGCGCTCGGCGATCTCGCGTCCGGTGCCGACGACGGGATCGATGTCGATGCCGGCCCAGAGCCCGGCGCTGCGGACCGCGACGACGCCGTGCCCGATGAGGTCGTCGAGCCGGGCGCGCAGGTGCTCGCCGAGTGCGAGCGCGCGCTGCTGGAACTCTCCCGACGCCAGCATCTCGACGACCCGCAGGCCCACGGCCGCCGCGAGCGGGTTGCCTCCGAAGGTCGAGCCGTGCTCACCGGGGCGGATGACCCCGAGCACGTCACGGTCGGCGACGACGGCGGAGACGGGCAGGATGCCCCCTCCCAGCGCCTTGCCGAGAAGGTACACGTCGGGCACCACGTCCTCGCGATCGCAGGCGAAGGTGGTGCCGACCCGGCCGAGGCCCGACTGGATCTCGTCGGCGATGAACAGCACGCCCCGGCGGGTGCAGATCTCCCGCACCGCCCGCAGGTAGCCCTCGGGCGGGAGGATGACCCCCGCCTCGCCCTGGATCGGCTCGATCAGCACGGCGGCGGTGTTCTCTCCGATCGCCGCATCGATCGCCGCCGCGTCGCCGTACGGCACGCCCACGAAGCCGGGGGTGAACGGCCCGAAGCCATCCCGGGCCGACTCGTCGGTGGAGAACCCGACGATCGTGGTCGTGCGGCCGTGGAAGTTGTCGTGCGCGACGATGATCTCGGCCGCGCCCGCTGGCACGCCCTTCACCCGGTACGCCCAGGCGCGGGCGACCTTGATGCCCGTCTCGACGGCCTCGGCACCCGTGTTCATCGGCAGCACGAGATCCTTGCCGCACAGCTCGGCGAGGGCCGCGGCGAACGCGCCGAGCTGGTCGTTGTGGAACGCCCGGCTCGTGAGCGCGACCCGTGAGAGCTGCTCGGTGAGGGCGGCGGTGATCGCCGGGTGCAGGTGTCCGAAGTTGACGGCCGAGTAGGCGGAGAGCAGGTCGAGGTAGCGGCGGCCCTCGACATCCGTCACCCAGGAGCCCTCAGCACGGGCGACGACCACCGGCAGCGGGTGGTAGTTGTGGGCGAGGTGCTCGTCCTCGTGGGCGATGTAGCCCGCGGTCAGCGCGTCGGTCGTGAGGTCGCTCATGCGCTCCTCCGGATCTCGAGGGTGCAGCACTTGATGCCGCCGCCGCCGAGCAGAAGCTCGGACAGGTCGACGAGCACCGGGTTGTAGCCGCGCTCGCGCAGCTGCGCCTCGAAGCCGGTCGCCCGCGGAGAGATGAACACGTTGCGACCGTCGGAGGCGGAGTTCAGGCCGAAGACCGCGCCGTCGGCATCCGACACCTCGATCGCCTCGGGGAACAGCCGCTGCAGGGTCGCACGGGATGCCGCGTCGAACGCGGTGGGCAGGTAGGCGATGTTCGCGCGCTCGACGCCGCCCGGACCCTGCACCGGGTCGAGCACCGAGATCGCCGTGTCGAGGTGGTAGAACCGCGGGTCGGTGAGGGTCAGCGAGACGACCTCGCGGTCGAACACCTCGGCGACCTCGCGGTGGCTGTCACCGGTGGAGCGGAAGCCGGTGCCGGCGAGGATGATGTCTCCCGCCAGCAGGAAGTCGCCCTCGCCCTCGTTCGTCTCGCGCGGCTCGACGACAGTGAGGCCGTTCTCGCGGAACCAGGTTATGAACGGCTGCTCCTCGCCGGCGCGCTCGGCGAAGCGGAACTTCGGGCCGTAGGCGACACCGTCGATCACGAAGCCGCCGTTGGCGGTGTAGACCATGTCGGGCAGTCCCTCGACCGGGTCGATGAGCTGCACCTCGTGACCGAGGTCGAGGTAGGTGTCGTAGAGCGCCTGCCACTGGTCGACGGCGAGCTGCGTGTCGGTGGGGTTGGCGGGCTCCATCCACGGGTTGATGCGGTAGCTCACCGTGAAATGGGTGGGCTTGCACATCAGGTAGGTGCGGTGCTGGGCGATGCGGGTGGAACCGGTCGGGTGCGTCATTGTGCTCCTTGTGAGGGGGGCGGCGGACGCTGTCCAGAGGCCCGGCGGAGCAAGAAGCCGACGTTCCGGGCACGCCACCCGCATTGTCTCACGGAGCCGGGCGGTGGCGCAGTATCGGTGCGAGAAGAGCGGATGCCGCGGCATCCAGCCCTTGCGTCGTTCCCCGTGAGTTCGCTATGCCGGTCGTGGAGGTGCGGATGTTACGCGTATGATCGTTGACCTGACACAACGAATCGCGCGCCACTGACGCGCCCGCCCGATCTCTTCGGCCGTTGCACCCCACTTCCCTTCTCTCCCCTGAGGAAACATGACTGACGTCGCTGTGAAGAGCCCGGTCACCAAGAGCAACCCGGTGATGACCCACCGGCAGATCCTCTTCGTGATCTTCGGGCTCATGGCCGGAATGTTCCTGTCCGCTCTCGACCAGACGATCGTGGGAACCGCGATCCGCACGATCGGCGACGACCTGAACGGGCTCAGCCAGCAGGCGTGGGTGACCACCGCCTACCTGATCCTGTCGACGATCGCAACGCCCATCTACGGCAAGCTGTCCGACATCTTCGGCCGCCGGCCGCTGTTCATCTTCGCGATCGTGGTCTTCATCATCGGATCCGTCGCGGCGAGCTTCTCGTCGTCGATGATCGAGCTGGCTGCATTCCGCGCGATCCAGGGACTCGGCGCCGGTGGCCTCATGTCGATGCCGCTCGCGATCATGGGCGACATCCTCGCGCCCCGTGAGCGCGCGAAGTACCAGGGCTACTTCCTCGCCGTCTTCGGCATCTCGTCGGTCATCGGCCCGCTCGTGGGCGGACTGTTCGCCGGGGCATCCGAGATCCTGTTCATCGCCGGATGGCGCTGGGTGTTCCTCATCAACGTGCCGATCGGCATCATCGCCCTCGCGATCGTGATGCGCTTCCTGCACATCCCCCGCCAGCCGCGGCATTCGGTGCGCATCGACTGGTTCGGTGCGGCCACCGTCATCATCGCGCTCGTGCCGCTGCTGCTCGTGGCCGAGCAGGGTCGCGACTGGGGTTGGAGCTCGCCCATCTCGATCGCCTGCTACGTGGTCGGCGGCCTCGGCATCATCGCCTTCATCATCGTGGAGAGCATCATGAAGGATGACGCGCTCATCCCGCTGAAGCTCTTCCGCTCGTCGACCTTCTCGATGGCGACCGTGATCGGCGTCTTCGTCGGCTTCGGCATGTTCGGCGCGATGCTGACCCTGCCGCTCTATCTGCAGCTCGTGCTCGGCTCCTCGCCGACCGAGAGCGGTTTCCAGCTGCTGCCGATGATCCTCGGCCTCATGATCTCCTCGATCGCGAGCGGCCAGATCATCTCCCGCACCGGTCGCTACCGCATCTTCCCGACGATCGGCACGTTCTTCATGGCGGCGGGCTTCTTCACGCTGACGCTCATGAAGTACGACACGTCGTACTGGCAGATCGCGGGATCCATGCTGCTGATCGGCCTCGGCCTCGGCCAGCTGATGCAGACGCTCACGATCGCGTCGCAGAACTCGGTCGGCCTGCGCGACATGGGTGTGGCGACGTCGGCGTCGACGTTCTTCCGCCAGATCGGTGGAACCCTCGGCACCGCCGTGCTGCTGTCGCTGCTGTTCACGGTCATGCCGGCGAACCTGCAGACCAACTTCACCGACAAGGCGACGCTGACCGCCGCGCTCGACGCCGCGCTCGACCCGACGGTCGCGCAGGCTCCCGAGAACCAGGGCATCATGACGAAGGTCTACGACCCGATCGTCTCGAAGGTGACCGACGGTGCGCTGACCCAGGCGCAGGACGGAGTGAATCAGGCCAAGGCCGCGGCGGCGTCCGTCGTCGCGCAGCAGGTCGCCGCCGGCGCCATCCCCGCCTCCGCACAGGCGCAGGCGACCGCCGCCGCCCAGGCGCAGGCGATCACCTCCGCCGCCGCGCAGATCCAGCAGGAGCTGCCGGTCGCGAAGGTGGCCTCCGACGGCACCGTGACGCTCGACTTCTCGGACGCCACCGCCCGCCAGTCGTTCGTCGACACGATCGTGCCGACGATCATCGACAACGCCAGCTCGTCGTCGGGATCGTCGTTCGACAACTCGACGATGGACGACACCGCGTTCCTCAACGGCGCCGACCCGCGTCTGTCGAAGCCGCTGCTGACCGCGTTCAACCAGTCGACCGTGCTCGTGTACTGGGTCGCCATGTTCGTGGTGCTCATCGCGTTCGTGCTGACGCTGTTCTTCCGCACGCCGCCGCTGCGCCAGAAGTCGGCGCTGCAGGAGGCCCACGACGAGCAGCGGCATGCCGAGAAGGATGCGGCCTCCCTCGAGGCCGAAGCGGCCCTCGCCGCCGCCGAGGCGGGCGCGCTCGTCGGCCCGACGGCCCGCGACGAGGAGCCGGCCGGCGACGCCGAGGAGGACGTCGAGCCCGGCATGACGCGCCGCGAGTACCGCGAGACGCACCAGGACTGACCCCGACGCCGGTGGGGGCGGATGCCGCGGCATCCGCCCCCACCGGCGTTTCGGGCAGCGCGCGTCGGGCCGCAGGCGACGACGGCAGCGAGCCATCGCCGCCCGCCACCGCCTGCCATCGCACGCAGATGAGAGCCGCCGCCTCCGATAGCCGTACGCCTCGCGCAAGGTCGGAACTCCTGGCCGGCACGCCGCCCGGCAGCGCCCCCACCGGCGTGTCCCCGAAAAGTTCCGACCTTGCGCGCGCGGTCGCGCGACCCGAGCGCCGCTCGGCCGACCGGCACCGCGGTCAGATGACCGCCTGCGACCAGTCGTCGGGGTTGCCGAAGCGGTGCGCGGTGATCGCGATGGCCTGCTCGTGCAGGAACGGCAGCAGCTCGAGCCGCCCCGCGGTCGTCACGTCTGCGGCGTAGATCGCGAGATCGGGGTCGCCGCCGACGGCCCGCGCGAGTGCGGTGTGCAGCACCGCGGTCTCCGCACGGGGACCGATCAGGCGCACCCTCGGTGGCCGGGATGCCGCGGCCTCCGGCCCGCCCACGATGCGCGCCGTCCACTCGTCGTCGCTCTCGACGAACACGGTGATGCCCGCCTCCACGAGTCCCCGTCGCACGGCGGGCGGGAGGCCGGCCGCGACCGACAGCACGGTCGCACCCGCGGCCCGGATCGCGGCGATCGAGACGCGGAGCACCTGTTGCAGTTCGGCGCCCGCGGTGGCGCGAAGGCCGACCTCGACCGGCCGGTAGCGCAGCAGGTTTCGCTCGATGCCGAGGTGCGAGACATCCCGAACCTGGCCGAACTCCCGATCCCACTCGATCGCGTCGGACAGAGCGGCACGGCGCAGCCAGTCGAAGCGCGGGTAGTCGAGCGACGACTGGGACGCCTCGATGAGCGCGGTGATGCGCGAGTCGAGCCCGCGCAGGTGCAGGGTGCCCGACGCGGTGCCGGTCGATGCCCGCCAGCCGCCGAGGCCGACGAGGTGGTTCGGGCCGCCGGCTTTGGCGCCCGCGCCGACCGACGAGCGCTTCCAGCCGCCGAACGGCTGACGCTGCACGATCGCACCCGTCGTGCCGCGGTTCACGTAGAGGTTGCCGGCCTGCACGTGGTCGAGCCAGATGCCGAGCTCCTCGGGACTCTGCGTGTACAGGCCCGCGGTCAGCCCGTAGTCGACGGCGTTCTGCAGGGCGATCGCCTCGCCGAGGGTCGCGGCGTGCATGATGCCGAGCACGGGGCCGAAGAACTCCTCGCGATGGAACCGCGACCCCGGCGCCACACCGGTGCGGATGCCCGGCGACCACAGCCGCCCGGCCAGCTCGGGCACGGCGTCGAGCTCCTGCGGCTCGAGCAGCCAGCGCTGTCCCGGCTCGAGCTCGGTGAGCGCCCACTTCAGCTTGCCCTGCGGCATCTCGACGACGGGGCCGATCTCGGTGCGGGGGTCGGCGGGGGTGCCGACGCGCAGCGAGCGGGCGGCATCGACGATCTGCCGGGCGAAGCGCTCCGACCGGCCCACCGACCCGACGAGGATCGCGAGCGACGCCGCCGAGCACTTCTGACCGGCGTGCCCGAAGGCGCTCTTGACCAGATCGGATGCCGCCAGGTCGAGGTCCGCTGTCGCGGTGACGATCATCGCGTTCTTGCCGCTCGTCTCCGCGAGAAGGGGAAGGTCGGGACGCCACGAGCGGAACAGCGCCGCGGTCTCCCACGAGCCGGTGAGGATGACGCGGTCCACCGCGGGGTGGGTGATGAGGGCCTCGCCCAGCTCACCCTCGTCGATGTCGACGAGGGTGACGAGGCCGTCGGGGAGGCCGATGGTCGCCAGCGCCTCGACGATGACGGCAGCACAGCGCCGCGCCTGAGGGGCGGGCTTGAAGATGACGCCGGACCCGGCGGCGAGCGCGGCGAGCACGCCGCCCGCCGGGATCGCGAGCGGGAAGTTCCACGGCGGGGCGACGACGGTGAGACCGACCGGCTCGAACACCGCACCGGGCACGGCGTCGAGCTCACGGGCGGTGGCGGCGTAGTAGTTCGCGAAGTCGACCGCCTCGCTGACCTCCACGTCGGCCTCGGCGAACACCTTCCCGGTCTCGTCCGCGGCGACTTCGATGAGCTCGGCGCGACGGGCCTCGAGGGCGCGCGCGACCTGCTGCAGTACGACCGCGCGGTCGGCGGCGGGAACCGAACCCCAGGCGACGCCCGCCTTCCGGGCGCGCGCGATCGCATCCTCGAGGCGTGCGCGGTCGTCGATCCGCGCGGCGCGCAGGGTCACGTCGCCGACGTGCGAGACGCCGATGCGCGCGAAGATCTGCCGCGCCCAGTCGCGGTTCTGCGGCAGCGCGGGGTCGGTGTCGGCCGCGTTACGGAACCCGGGGGCGCCGACCGCATGCTCGCCGCTCTCTTTGAGCGAGAACACCGCGGTCTCGACCAGGTCGGCTCCGCCGAAGCCGCGCACGTCCTCGGCGCCGTCGTGGGCGATGCCCAGCACCGCCTGGGTGAGACCGGCGGAGCCGAGCGGCGGAGCGGGTTCGCGAAGGATCGACGGGTCACCGGGTGCGGGCGCGTCGCCGCGCTGCTGGGTGCGCGCGGCACCGGTGCGCAGCGAGGCATCCGTCGACCTCTCGAGCGCCGCGAGGAACCTGTCGCGCTCGCGCACCCAGAGGCTCTCGTCGTCGGCGAGCTCGAACGCGGCGGAGAGGAAGTTCTCGCTCGACGCGTTCTCTTCGAGGCGGCGCACGAGGTAGCTGATGGCGACGTCGAACTCGTCCGGGCGCACGACCGGCACATACAGCAGCACATGACCGACCTCGCGGGTGACCGCCTGCACCTGGCCCTGCGCCATGCCGAGCAGCATCTCGATCTCGATCGCGTCGCGCACGCCGCGTTCGCCGGCGAGCAGCCATGCGTAGGCGACGTCGAAGAGGTTGTGCCCGGCGACACCGAGGCGCACCGCGTCGGCGTGTGCGGGGGTGAGCGCCCAGTCGAGGCAGCGCAGGTAGTTCGCGTCGGTGTCGAGCTTCGTCTCGTAGGGCGCCTGCGGCCAACCGTGCAGCACGGCGTCGACCTTCTCCATGGCCAGGTTCGCGCCCTTCACGAGCCGCACCTTGATGTGCGCGCCACCCGCGGCGACCCGCTCTCCCGCCCACGCGGTCAGCTGCTGCAGCGCGGGCAGCGCGTCGGGCAGGTAGGCCTGCAGCACGATGCCCGCCTCGAGTCCGGCCAGACGTGGATCCTCGAGGATGCGAGTGAACACCGCGATCGTGAGGTCCAGGTCGCGGTACTCCTCCATGTCGAGGTTGATGAACGTGCCGTCGGTGGCGGCACTGACGTAGAGGGGCAGGAGGCGTTCGACGACGAGGTCGACGGTCTCGTCGAATGCCCACATCGAGATGTGGCTGGCGATCGCGGAGACCTTCACCGACACGTAGTCGACGTCGGGGCGGCGGATCAGCTCGTGGATGCCCTCGAGTCGCCGCAGCGCCTCGTGCTCGCCGAGCACGGCCTCACCGAGCAGGTTGAGGTTGAGGCGGGCGCCGTCGGCGCGGAGGGCCGCGAGGGCGGGGCCGAGCTTCTCGGCGCGCGCGTCGACGATGAGGTGGCCGACCATGTCGCGCAGCACGCGCCGCGCGATCGGCACGACGGCAGCGGGCGCCACGGGGGCGAGGGCGCCGCCTGTGCGCACCGCGCTGCGGAGGTACCAGGGCAGGAAGTCGGGCACCAGGGGGGCGATTCGCGACAGATGGGATGCCGCGGCCGCCAGGCTCTCGGGACGCATGACGCCGTCGACGAAGCCGATCGTGAAGGGCAGTCCGTTCGGGTCCCGCAGCACTCCGGCGAGGCGTTCCGCCGCCGGATCGACGTCGGCCGCCGCCGCTTCCCGCACCCACCGGTGCGCGAGCTCGACCGCCTGCCCGCTCAGTTCCGTCCCGACCGCATCCGTCATCTGCCGCACCACGCTTCCGTCCCTTCCACCCTGCCACTCGTGACCCGTGATCCCAGGGTGGCGGCACGCATCCTTCGAGAAAAGCGACTGTTTATGATCAATACACATCGGTCCTATCGAATGGATGCCATGTTCGAACTCCGGCGCCTGCGCATGCTGCACGAGTTCGCGCTGCGCGGCACCCTCGCCGCCGTGGCCGAGGCGCTGTCGTACAGCCCGTCGACGATCTCGCAGCAGCTCGACCAGCTCGAGAAGGATGCCGCGGTGCCCCTGTTCGTCGCCGACGGCCGGCGCCTCCGCCTCACCGAGCACGGCGAGCTGCTCGCGGCGTACGCCGAACGAGCCCTCGACGAAGACGAACGCGTGCGCGGCGAACTGGAGGCGCTGCGTCCGGGCGCGGCGCCCGTGCGGGTGGCACTCATGCAGACGGCGGCCCTCGCCCTGCTGCCCGACGCCCTCGCGCTCCTCGCTGCGCGCGAGCCCGACCTGCGCCTCGAGGCGGCCGCCGTCCCGCCCGAGGAGGGCTTGTTCGAGCTGTCCGCCCGACGCTTCGACCTCGTCGTGGCCGAGCAGTACCCCGGCCACACCCGCGCCCACCGCGACGGGCTGACCCGTCGCATCCTCGGTCGCGACCCGATCCGTCTCGCTGTCCCGCGCGGCGAACGGGCACGGGGACTGCGCGACCTCGCCGACCGGCCGTGGGTGCTGGAGCCGGAGGGCACCGCCGCGCGGCAGTGGGCGGTGCAGCAGTGTCGGGCGGCGGGCTTCGAACCGGACGTGCGCTACGCCCTGCCCGACCTCACCGCCCATGTCGGACTCGTCGCCGCGGGCCGTGCGGTCGCCATGCTGCCCGACCTCGTCTGGGCCGGGGCGCGGCCTCCCGTACGCACGATCACCCTTCCCGACGCACCGACGCGCGAGGTGTTCGTCGCCACCCGCGCGGCCTCGGGGACGCGTCGGCGCGTGGGCGCCGTCGTCGATGCGCTCGCCGACGCCCTCACCGCGCGCACCTCCGCGGTCGCGGGCGGCGGGCGGGGCGGGGCATCCGCCTGATCAGCCCCAGACGCTCGGTGCGGGGGCCTTCGTCGGCGGCAGCGCCACGTCGAGCGCCCACTCGCTGAGCCACGCCTCGGGGGCGGGCACGGTCGCCGGGTCGATGCCCATGGCCTCGAACACCTCGGAGGTGGGCAGCACCCCGCCGGCTCGTCGCACGAAGCGGGAGCGCACGAACAGTCGGGCGTAGATCTCGCCGCGCACCACCGCGCGGTGCTCGAGATAGATCGCCTTGTCGTCGGCGGAGATCACCTTCGACTCGATGTCGAAGCGCTGCCACAGGTGCAGCGACTTACGGTGGGTGATCGTCGAGCTCGCCACGACCGGGTACCAGCCGCGAGCGCGCATGAGATCCCACAGACCCGAGCGCATGATGAGGTCGAACCGGCCGAGGTCGAACAACGACAGGTACCGTCCGTTGTTCATGTGCCCCACGAGGTCGAGGTCGGTGGGGAGGGTCGTGAGCCGCACACGGCCCACGAACGAGGCGTCGGCGATGACGCCGTCACGACGCAGACGACGCCGAGCGACGAACAGCACGAGCAGGGTGCGCCAGATCACGTTCACGACCGTGGATCGTACTGATCGTGGATGTCAGCACGCATTCCGTTGTCGGATGCCTACAGGTTCGTGCGGCATGCACAGCCGATTTCGCGGCCCCGCCGCGGCCGGTTAGAGTCTGGCCATGAACGCCGATCTGCAGATCGATCTGATCGTCCGCCCCGTGCGCGACGTCGATGCCGAAGCCCTGGGACGCGTGCACGCCGCCTGCTGGCACGAGACGTACGACCACCTCATCAGCAAAGCCGCTCTCGAGAAGGTCTCCCCCCGCCGCCTTGCCGAACTGTGGACCCACTGGGCCGCGCAGGGCCCCGAGTTCCGCATGAGCGCGGCCCTCGTCGACGGTGAGATCGTGGGCTTCGTGGGCTCCGGCCCGGCACGCGACCGCGACGCCCCCCGTGAGCGCGAGCTCTATTTCATCTACCTGCTGAGCGCATGGCAGGGAACCGGCATCGGCCAGCAGCTGTTCGACGCCGCCGTCGACGAGGGCGAGCCGCTCTACCTCTGGGTGGCCTCCGACAACCCCCGCGCGCACCGCTTCTACGAGCGCAACGGGTTCCACCTCGACGGTGACACCCACACGGAGCCCTTCCTCGGTGAGACGCTCACCGAGGTGCGCTTCGTGCGCTGACCCGACGTGCTGCAGATCTGGGCGCTGCCCGGGCTTCCCGAGATCGGTGCGGGCGACGACCTCGTCGCGCTCATCGGGGCGGCGGCATCCGATCAGCTGCGCGATGGGGACATCCTCGTCGTGACGTCGAAGATCGTGTCGAAGGCCGAGGGACGGTTCGTCCTCGCCGACGACCGCGAGGACGCCATCACCGCGGAGACGGTGCGCCTCGTCGCCAGCCGCACCGCCCCCAGCGGCCACACGACGCGCATCGTCGAGAATCGGCTGGGCATCGTCTCAGCCGCGGCCGGCGTCGACGCGTCGAACACCCCCGAGGGCACGGTGCTGCTGCTGCCGGTTGATCCGGATGCCTCGGCCCGCCGCCTCGCCGCGGGGCTGCGGGCCGCGCTCGGGGTCGAGGTGGGGGTGCTCGTCTCCGACACGCTCGGGCGCGCCTGGCGCGAGGGGCAGACGGACCATGCGATCGGCGCCGGTGGCGTGCAGGTGTTCGAGGATCTCCGCGGCGGCGTCGACGCCGAGGGCCGCCCGCTCGTCGTGACGCAGCCGTGCGTGGCCGACGAGCTGTGCGGCGCCGCCGACCTCGTCAAGGGCAAGGCCACGCGGCTTCCCGTCGCGGTCGTGCGCGGGCGCGCGGACCTCGTCGGTGCGCTCGACCTTCCGGGAGCGCGCTCGATCGTCCGGCCGCCGGAGCGGGACTTCTTCCGGCTGGGAGCGGACGAGGCCTACGCCGACGGATATGCCGCGGGCGCGGCATCCGTCATTTCCTGAACGCGCTCAGCGCGAGCTGACCGACCCGAACAGCTTCGCGATCGGCGCCAGCACGAGGGGCCGCGCCGCGACCCACGCACCGACGATCACGAGCATCGAGACCGCGAAGATCGAGAAGCCGACCCAGTTGACCTCGTCGCTGCCCGCGTACATGTGGTTCAGGTTGCGCAGCGCCCCGGTCGCGAACACCAGCGTCACGTGCACGACGATGAACAGCACGAAGTAGATCATCACGGGGAAGTGCACCTTGCGGGCCCACTCGACCGGGTAGATCTTGTTCAGTCGCGTCGCGTTCTTCGGCCAGATGCCGCTCATGCGCACGCCCGTGATCGCCGCGAGGGGCGCAGCGAGGAACACGGTCGCGAAGTAGGTCAGCTGCTGGATCGAGTTGTAGTTGACCCAGCCGTCCTCGGTCGGCCAGTCGAGCGAGATGTACTTGAGCACCGCGGTGACGGCGTTCGGGAACACCTCCCAGCTGGTCGGCACGATGCGCAGCCACTGGCCGGTGACGAACAGGAGCACGACGAACACGAGTCCGTTGACGAGCCACAGGATGTCCAGCGACTGGTGCAGCCACAGCGCGATGCTGATCTTCCGCTTCGGGTTCCAGCGCGGGCTCCAGAACGCCGGCGGCTTCTTCTGGTGCCGTACCTGCAGCCCCGAGCGGATGATCAGCACCATCAGGAACACGTTGAAGAAGTGCTGCCAGCCGACCCACGCGGGGAAGCCGACCGGTGCGCCCACCGGCAGGTGGTATTCGCCGGGGTAGGTGGCGACCCAGTCGCGCAGTGCGTCGAGGCTCAGCAGCCAGCGCACCGCGAACACGACCATCGCGCCCGCGAACAGCAGACCCACGACCGTGACGATCGCCGCGCCGACCCACTGACCGGCGGTGAACGGACCGATGCGACGCGGCTCCGGCTTCGGCGCGGGACGCTCGAACGCGTAGCGTCCCGGGAACACCGTGGGGGTGAAGGGCAGCGGACCGGCGGCGACCCGCGCGGCGATCGAGTCGGGGGCGGTCGGGGCT
>NZ_JYIY01000047.1 GCF_000956535.1 Microbacterium ginsengisoli
GCGGTCGTCGCCGCCGACGCGGCCGCGCTCGCCGCGGCGGACGGCGCGAGTGGCGCCGTCGCCGGCGAGCCCTGTGCACTCGCCGAACGGCTCGCCCGCGCCCACCACGCCGAGGTGCGCACCTGCACGATCGACGGCCTCATCGCGACGGTGGGAATCGGGGCGGACTTCGGTGCGTTCCAGATCTCCGCCACCGCACGGGCCGGGCCGCCGCAGGTCGTGGCCCCCTGAGCCGGGCGTGAGTGCGGGCAACGGTCATCGACGCCCCTCAGAGAGCACCGGCCGCCGGGTGTGTATGGTGTGCATCGACG
Organism: Microbacterium ginsengisoli; assembly: GCF_000956535.1. Lineage (GTDB taxonomy): Bacteria > Actinomycetota > Actinomycetes > Actinomycetales > Microbacteriaceae > Microbacterium > Microbacterium ginsengisoli. The sequence continues at coordinate 312 of NZ_JYIY01000047.1, forward strand.
AAAGGACCGTGAGTGGCACAGGGCAAGACCGCCAAGACGGAGAGCGGCAAGAAGCTCGTCATCGTGGAGTCGCCGACCAAGATGACCTCGATCCAGGGCTATCTCGGCGACGGCTACGAGGTGCTCAGCTCGGTCGGTCACATCCGCGACCTCGCGAGCAAGAAGGACATCCCGGCCGAGAAGAAGGCCGCGTACGGCAAGTACTCTATCGACGTCGACAACGGCTTCGACCCCTTCTATGTGGTCAGCGAGCGCAAGACGAAGACGGTCGCCGATCTGAAGCGCGCCCTCAAGTCCGCCGACGAGGTCCTGCTCGCCACCGATGAGGATCGCGAGGGGGAGGCCATCGCCTGGCACCTGCTCGAGGTGCTCTCGCCCAAGGTCCCCGTCAAGCGCATGGTGTTCCACGAGATCACCAAGGACGCGATCCGCAAGGCCGCCGAGAACACCCGCGAGCTCGACCTCGCGCTCGTCGACGCGCAGGAGACCCGCCGCGTGCTCGACCGCCTCTACGGCTGGGACGTCTCGCCGGTGCTGTGGCGCAAGGTCGGCAGCGGCACCCAGGGGCAGGCGCTCAGCGCCGGCCGCGTGCAGTCCGCCGCCACCCGCCTCGTCGTCGACCGCGAGCGCGAGCGCATGGCGTTCGTGTCCGCCAGCTATTGGGACATCGAAGCCCTCGCGACCGCGTCGGGCAGCTCGTTCACGACCCGGCTCGCCCGCATCGACGGCGCCCCGCTCGCCCGTGGCGGCGACTTCGACGACCGCGGCACACTGACCAAGGCCGTCGTCGTGCTCACCGAGGCCGACGCTCGCGCGCTCGCCATTGCGGTCGAGGGCGTGGGTGAGGCATCCGTCATGAGCGTCGACGCGAAGCCCGGCACCCGCAGCCCCCGCGCGCCCTTCACCACCTCGACCCTGCAGCAGGAGGCCGGTCGCAAGCTCTCGATGAGCGCGAAGCACACGATGAGCGTGGCGCAGCGTCTCTACGAGAAGGGGTACATCACCTATATGCGCACCGACTCCACCGCCCTGTCGACGCAGGCGGTGCAGGCGGCGCGCGAGCAGGCCGTCGCTCTCTACGGTGATCGCGCCGTTCCCGCGAACCCGCGCACCTACGCCAGCAAGAGCAAGAACGCGCAGGAGGCGCACGAGGCGATCCGCCCGTCGGGTGAGCACTTCCGCACGCCGGCGTCGATCTCGGGGTCCCTCGACCGCGACGAGCAGCGCGTCTACGACCTCATCTGGAAGCGCACCGTCGCCAGCCAGATGTCCGACGCGAAGTACGAGACCACGACCGTGACCCTCGCGGTTGCCGCGGCATCCAAGAAGCTCGAGTTCACCGCATCCGGCACCGTCTACACCTTCAAGGGCTTCCTCGAGGCGTACGAGGAGGGCCGCGACGAGAAGCGCAACGACGGCGACAAGGCAGACGACCAGTCGCTCCCCGCCCTCGCCGTCGGCGACGTGCTCACCACCAGCGACGTCGAGGCCAAGGGCCACTCCACGAGCCCCAAGCCCCGCTACACCGAAGCCTCGCTCGTCAAGGCGCTGGAGGAGAAGGGCATCGGACGCCCGTCGACCTTCGCGAGCATCATCGATGTGATCCTCGAACGCGGCTACGTCACCAAGCGCGGCCAGGCCCTGGTGCCCAGTTGGCTCGCCTTCAGCGTCGTGCGGCTGCTCGAGCAGCACTTCGCCGACCTCGTCGACTACGACTTCACGGCCGCCCTCGAAGACGACCTCGACGCGATCGCACGCGGCGAACAGCGCCGCGAGGAATGGCTGCGCGAGTTCTACTTCGGCTCCGAGAACCACGTGGGTCTGCGCCACATCGTCGACAACCTCGGCGACATCGACGCGCGCGAGCTCAACTCGACCCGCCTCACCGACACGGCGACGCTCCGGTTCGGCAAGTACGGGCCCTACATCGAGGTCACCGACCCGGATGCCGCGCCCGACACGAAGGCCCGCATCGTCAACGTGCCCGACGACCTCGCGCCCGACGAGCTCACCCCCGACAAGGTGCAGGAGCTCATCGACGCGCCCGTCGCCGGTGACCGAGTGCTCGGCGAGAACCCGGCCAACGGCAAGCTCATCGTCGTGAAGGACGGCCGGTACGGCCCCTACGTGCAGGAGCTCGAGCCCGAGGCCGACCCTGAGATCGACACCGCGACCGGCGAAGTGGTCGAGACGAAGAAGAAGACCACCAAGAAGGATGCCGCGCCGAAGCCGCGCACCGCGTCGCTGTTCAAGAGCATGTCGGTCGACACCGTCGACCTCGACACGGCTTTGCGGCTGCTCGAGCTGCCCCGCACCGTCGGCACCGACCCCGAGAGCGGCGACGAGATCACCGCCCAGAACGGCCGCTACGGCCCCTACCTGAAGAAGGGCACCGACTCGCGCTCCCTGGAGAGCGAGCAGCAGATCTTCGACGTCACCCTCGAGCAGGCGATCGAGATCTACGCGCAGCCGAAGTACGGCGCGCGCCGCGCCTCGAGCGCGCTCAAGGAGTTCGACGCCGACCCGGTCAGCGGCAAGCCCATCCGGGTGCGCGACGGTCGCTTCGGTCCGTATGTCACCGACGGTGAGACGAACGCGACCATCCCGCGCGGCGAGACCGTCGACGACGTCGACTTCGAACGCGCGAAGCAGCTTCTCGCCGACAAGCGCGCCAAGGGGCCGGCGCCCAAGCGCGCGACCGCGCGCCGCACGACGACGCGCAAGACCACCGCGAAGAAGTGACAGGCGACACCCGGCCCGGGCTCTGGATCACCCTCGAGGGCGGCGACGGCTCGGGCAAGACGACGCAGGCGGTGCGTCTGGAGGAGTGGCTGACCGGTGCCGGACGCACCGTCGTGCGCACTCGCGAGCCCGGCGGCACCGAGGTGGGGCGACTCGTGCGAGACATCGTGCTGCACCACCGCGGCGACATCGCTCCCCGCGCAGAAGCGCTGCTCTACGCCGCCGACCGCGCGCACCACATCGCCACACTCGTGCGACCGGCGCTGGAGCGCGGCGACGTCGTCATCCAAGACCGCTACCTCGACTCGTCCGTCGCGTATCAGGGTGCCGGACGCGTTCTCGACGGCGCCGACATCCGCGACATCTCGCTGTGGGCGGCCGAAGGCGAACTGCCCGATCTGACAGTGCTGCTCGACCTCGACCCGGCGTCGGCACGCGCACGACTCGACGCCGCCGACAAGCCGTTCGACCGGCTCGAGGCCGAGAAGGACGACTTCCACGCCCGCGTGCGCGACGCGTACCTTGCGCTCGCCGCCGCCGAGCCCCACCGGTTCCTCGTGATCGATGCTGCCGGAGCACCCGACGACATCGCCGCCACCGTCCGCGCGCGCGTCGCCGCTCTCCTCTGACGACGTCCCCGGCCGCCGATAGTCTGGTCCGCATGGCTGCCACGATCACGGATGTCCCGTGGGGCGATGTGTGGGGCCAGCCCGAGGCTGTCGCACAGCTGCGGGCCGCGGCATCCGATCTCTCGCTGCTCGCCCACGCCTGGCTCATCACCGGGCCGCCCGGGTCAGGGCGCTCGACCCTGGCTCGCGCGTTCGCGGCCGCGCTCATCGCCGAGCCCGGAGACGAGCAGGCGATGCAGCAGGTGCTCATCGGCACCCACCCGGACCTCACCGCCCTGCGCACCGAGCAGGTCGTCATCCGCATCGACGAGGCGCGCTCCCTCGTCGAACGGGCCTATTTCGCCCCCTCACGCGGTCGCTTCCGGGTGATCATCGTCGAAGACGCCGACCGCATGGCCGAGCGCACCTCCAACGTGCTGTTGAAAGCGCTCGAAGAGCCGCCGGCGCAGACGGTCTGGGTGCTGTGCGCACCCAGTGACGCCGACCTTCTGCCCACCATCCGCTCGCGCGTGCGCACCGTTCGACTACGTGAGCCCGAGGTCGCCGACGTCGCGCGGCTCATCGTCGCCCGCACCGGCGTCGACGAGCGCGTCGCCGAGCAGTCCGCCCGTCACGCGCAGCGCCACATCGGCATGGCGCAGCGGCTCGCGACCGACGGTGCCGCCCGCGAACGCCGCGACGCCACACTCCGCGCCGTGCTCGGAGTGCGCGGCGTGTCCGACGCGGTCGAGGTAGCCGCCACCATCGTCAAGCTTGCGACCGACGACGCCAAGGCGCTGACCACAGAGCGGGACGAGGCCGAGCGCGCCGACCTGCTGCGTACGCTCGGCATCGCCGAAGGGCAGGCGGTACCCCCAGCGGTGAGATCGCAGGTCAACGCCCTCGCCGAAGACCAGAAACGCCGCGCGACGCGCAGCCTGCGCGACGGCATCGATCGGGTGCTCACCGACCTCGAATCGCTCTTCCGCGACGCCGTGATGCTGCAGTTCGGGCGGGACGAGGAGAATCTCATCAACCTCGAGCTCGCCTCGCAGCTCCATGCTCTCGCGTCCGCCTGGCCGCCCGACCGCACTCTCACCGTGCTCGATCGCATCACGGTCACCCGTGAGAACCTCGAACGAAACGCCGCCGCAGCCCTTGCGCTCGAAAGCCTGCTCATCACCGTCGCCACCGGGAGGACCGTATGACCCGCACCCGCAACCTGCGGCGCGCCCTCGTCGTGATCGCGGGGCTCGCCGCGGCATCCGTCACCCTCTCGGCGTGCCTCTTCAGCCCCATCGTGCCGCAGCCGATCCCCACGAAGACCCCGTCGGCCGACGGCGTGGCCGCGAACGTCGCGAGCTTCTACACCCAGACCCTCAGCTGGTCCTCGTGCGGCACCGGCTTCGACTGCACGTCCGTGACGGCGCCGCTCGACTGGCAGAACCCTGAAGCCGGAACGATCACCCTCGCCGTCATCCGCCATCGCGCGACCAACGGCACGGCGCTCGGATCGCTGCTCACGAACCCCGGGGGGCCGGGCGCGAGCGGCTACGACCTCATCCAGCAGAGTCTCGACTATGCGGTCGGCTCCGAACTGCAGAAGACGTTCGACGTGATCGGATTCGACCCTCGTGGAGTCGGGCGTTCGACCGCCGTGACCTGTTACGACGCGAAGCAGATGGACTCCTATCTGTTCGATCTCGTTCCCGCGCCGCGCGGGAGTGCGACGTGGACCAGCGATCTCGTCGCCAGCCAGAAGGCGTTCGGTGCGGCGTGCGAACAGAACAGCTCCGGGCTCCTGCCCTACATCACGACCGACCAGGCCGCGCGCGACATGGACCTGCTGCGCGGCGTGCTCGGCGACAAGAAGCTGAACTACCTCGGCTACTCCTACGGAACGTTCCTGGGAGCGACCTACGCGAAGCTCTTCCCCCAGAACGTCGGACGCATGGTCCTCGACGGTGCCCTCGATCCGTCGGTGTCGGGACTGGACGTGTCGACCACCCAGGCGATCGGGTTCCAGTCGGCCCTTCGCGCCTACATGACCAACTGCCTCGCCGGGTCGTCGTGCCCGTTCACCGGCACCGTCGATCAAGCCCTCGCCTCCCTCGGCGACCTCCTCGCGCAGGTCGACAAGACCCCGATCACCAACGCGGACGGGCGAAAGCTCGGCGCCGACTCGCTGGTCACCGGCATCGTCGCAGCCCTCTACTCGAAGGACAGCTGGCCGGTGCTCTCCTCGGCCCTCGCCGCCGTCAAGTCCGGCAGCGCCGCGCAGGCGTTCCGGCTCGTCGACTTCTACTACAACCGCAGCAGCAACGGCGTCTACCAGGACAACTCGACCGAGGCGTTCGAGGCGTACAACTGCATGGACTACCCGCAGGTCACCTCGCAGGCCCTGAAAGACGCCTCCAAGGCCGAGATCGCGGCGAAGGCTCCGACGATCGCGCCGTACTGGAGCGGTCCCGACCCGTGCGCCGTCTGGCCGATCACGGCGACCGGCGTGCGTGAGAAGATCAGCGCCCCCGGCGCGCCGCCGATCATCGTCATCGGCACCACCAACGACCCGGCCACGCCGTACGTGTGGGCGAAGTCGCTCGCGGAGCAGCTGTCGTCCGGCGTCCTGATCACCCATGAGGGCGAGGGGCACACGGCGTTCAACAAGGGCAGCAGCTGCGTCGACGACGCGGTCGTCACCTACTTCGAGACGGGCACGCCCCCGCAGAACGGGCTCACCTGCCAGTAGCGGATGCCGCGGCATCCGCGCGGACGAGGCGAGCGCCGGCGTTCGCGGGCGCTCGGGTGACCATGTAAGATCGGAGATCGTGCGCCGCGGCTTCGCGGCTCGCCACCTTAGCTCAGACGGCAGAGCGATTCACTCGTAATGAATAGGTCAAGGGTTCGATTCCCTTAGGTGGCTCCACACTCGTGAAGGCCCCGGGCGACGCCCGGGGCCTTCGTCGTCGCAGAGGGCGGTTTCGCTACAGTGAAAGGGATGTCGCTGCTCGACGTGCTCGCGGAACTGTTCACCTGGGTGGGCTTCGGCATCGGCGCGCTTCTGGCCGGCGTCGCCGTGGTCGCGTACCTCTTCGACGGCACGTGGATGCGGGTCGATGCGATGCTCGAGCGCGAGGACGGCGAACTCGTCGCGCGGTGGTTCGCGTCCGACGGTGGGGTGGGTCGTTCCGTGCTGCACCCGCACGACGCCGAGCGTCTGGGCGACGCCGCGCATGCGGAGCTCTTCGCCCGCGAGGGGTCACATCACCGTGTGCGCCTGTCGGGGCGGTCGCCTCTCGTTTCCGCGCTCGGATGGTTCGCGGCGGGGTTCCTCGCACTCGGTGTCGTCGCTGTCGCGGCCTCCATGGTGCTGCTGTTCGCCGGAGTCTGAGGCGCGGTCGATCCCGTGGTGAGCGGATGCCGCGCTCAGTCGAGGGCGAGCATCACCGCGGCGCCGAGCGCGAGAGTGAGTCCGACGATCTGCACCGGCGCGATGCGTTCGCGCAGCACGATCGCCGCGAGCACGATCGTGCCGGCTGGGTAGAGCGCCGTCAGCGCGGCGACGATCGACAGATCGCCGGTGCGCAGCGCGAGCAGCATGGCGATGTTCGCCACCGCGTCGCCGACGCCGCCGACGGCGGCCGGCCACCACACGATGCGGCTGCCGGCGACCGCCGCCGGGGAACGCAGCGCCTCGACGACGGAACGGCGCCGCGCCGCCGCCCATGCGATCATGCCGGCGACGATGAGCACCGTGAGGGTGACGTTGACGGCGCGGGAGACGAGCAGTGCATCGAGCCCGCTCTCGGCGGATGTGTGATCGATCGCGATGATCTGCGCGCCGATCGCGAGGCCCGCTCCGACGGCGAGGGCGAGTCCCCGGATGCTGGGACGCACTGCCCCCTGCTCGGGCACGAACCCGACGAGTGCGACGGCGACGAGCGCGACGCCGAGGCCGGCCCAGGCGAGCGGTCCGAGCGACTCACCGCCGACGGTGACGCCCCAGATCATCGGGGCGACGGCCGAGACGATCGCGGTCAGCGGCGACAGGATGCTCATCGGCCCGATCGCGAGGCAGGCGTACAGCAGGGCGAGGGAGACGACGCCGCAGACTCCCGAGATCGCGCCCCACGCGGCATCCGCGGCGCTCAGCGTGCCGCCCGCGATCGGCGCCGCGATCAGCAGCACGACGACGCCGGTGCACGCGGCGATCGCGGTGACCACGATCGGCTTGAGATGTCGCGCGGTGAGCCCGCCGAGGAAGTCGGCCGCGCCCCACAGCAGTGCCCCGCTCAGGGAGAGGAGGGCGGCCAGCATCGCGATCAGCCTAGGGGAGGGGTGGCGCCCGCGATATTTCGCTAGATAAGCTAGGTATATGGATGCCGCGTCCCCCACGTCCCGCCGCAGTGACCGCCGTCAGACCGACCGGGCGACGACCCGCTGGCTGCGCTTCGGCATCCCGCTGGTGCTGGTCGCCGTCTGGCTCGCGGGCGGAGCCATCGGCGGACCCTACTTCGGCAAGGTCGACGAGGTGTCCACGAACGACCAGGCGTCGTACCTGCCCCAGAGCGCGCCCTCGACGAAGGTGAACGCGCTGCTGCCCGACTTCCTCGGCTCCGACAGCATCCCGGCGGTCGTCGTGGCCCAGGCACCCTCCGCCCTCACCGACACTCAGAAGGCTGATCTGACGTCCCTCGCCGACCGCTTCGGCGCGGTCTCGGGCGTCACCGGCACGGTGTCGCCCCCGATCATCTCCGACGACGGCCGCGCGGCGCAGATCATCGTGCCCGTCTCGTCATCGGCGTCGGTCGGCGATGTCGTGGGCGAGCTGCGGGCCGCGGCATCCGATCTGTCCGACGGAGTGCAGGTGTGGGTGACCGGTCCCGCCGGGTTCACCGCCGACCTCGTGAAGGGGTTCCTCGGCATCGACGGACTGCTGCTCGGCGTCGCCCTGCTCGCCGTGTTCGTGATCCTGGTGATCGTCTACCGCTCGCCGCTGCTTCCCGTGCTGGTGCTGCTCACCTCGATGTTCGCGCTGTGCGTGGCGCTGCTGACGGTGTGGTGGCTGGCGAAGGCGGGCATCTTCGTGCTCAACGGCCAGGTGCAGGGCATCCTGTTCATCCTGGTGATCGGCGCCGCCACAGACTACGCGTTGCTCTACACCGCCCGCTTCCGCGAGGCGATCGGTGAGGGGATGCCGCGCTGGGCCGCCACGCGCGCCGCCTGGCGGGGAGCGTTCGAGCCGATCCTCGCCTCGGGCGGCACCGTCATCGCGGGCCTGCTGTGCCTGCTGCTCTCCGACCTCGCCACCAACCGCGCCCTCGGCCCGATCGCCGCGATCGGCATCGTGTTCGCGATGCTGTCTGCCCTGACATTCCTGCCGTCGTTGCTCGCCTTGTTCGGGCGCGCCGCCTTCTGGCCGTTCGTGCCGCGGCATCCGCTCGGTGCACTTCCCGACGACTTCACCGCCCCCGTGCGCGGCTTCTGGCCGCGCCAGGCGCGTTTCATCGCCCGCCGCGCCCGCCCGATCTGGATCATCGCGACCATCGTGCTGCTCGCCGCCGGCGTCGGGGTCACGCAGCTGCGCGCGCAAGGTGTTCCCTCGAGCGACCTCGTGCTCGGCGCCTCGGAGGCGCGCGACGGCCAGGCCGTGCTCGGCGACCACTTCCCGGCGGGCTCCGGCAGCCCCGTCACGATCGTCGCACCGCAGTCCGACCTCACTGCGGTCGTGAGCCGTCTCGCCGCCGAGCCGGGCATCTCGAGCGTCGCCGTGGTCTCGGCCGACTCGCCCTCGGGGCAGGCGACCGCCACCGTGCAGGGCGGGCAGCTCGTGCTCGTGTCGCAGGGGCCGCCCGCCGCGACCGCACCCGCCCCGACCGTGCGCGACGGCGACGTGCTCGTCTATGCGACCCTCACCGACGCGGCCGACTCGACGGCGGCCGAGAACGTCGTGCGCACCATCCGCGCCGACCTCGACACGCAGCTCGGTGCCGGCACGACGCTCGTCGGCGGCACCACCGCGCTCGACGTCGACGCGAACGACACGGCGATTCACGACCGCACCGAGATCATTCCCGTCATCCTCGGGGTGATTCTGCTGATCCTCATGCTGCTGCTTCGTTCGATCCTCGCGCCGGTGCTGCTCGTGCTCAGCGTCGTGGTCTCGTTCGCCGCGGCCCTCGGAGTGAGCGCACTCGTGTTCGACGGCGTGCTCGGATTCCCGGGCGCCGACCCATCGGTCCCGCTCTACGGGTTCGTGTTCCTCGTCGCACTCGGCGTCGACTACAACATCTTCCTGATGTCGCGCGTAAGAGAGGAGTCCGTTCGCCACGGTACGCGCCGCGGCATCCTACGCGGCTTCGTGGCCACCGGCGGGGTCATCACCTCGGCCGGGCTGGTGCTCGCGGCCACGTTCGCGGCGCTGGGAGTCATCCCGATCCTCTTCCTCGCGCAGATCGCGTTCATCGTCGCGTTCGGCGTGCTGCTCGACACGTTCGTGGTGCGGTCGCTGCTCGTGCCCGCGCTCGCCTACGACCTCGGCAAGGTGATCTGGTGGCCCTCGGCGCTATGGCGGCGCGGGGCGCCGTGACGCCTATGCTGGCGCTATGACGCGGGCCCTGTTCATCGTCGACGTGCAGAACGACTTCACCGAGCACGGAGCGCTGGGGGTGGTCGGGGGTGACGCCGTCGCCCGCCGCATCTCCACGTTCCTCGCCGCCCATCGAGGCGAGTACACGCTGGTCGCGGCGTCCCGTGACTGGCATGACGCCGAGGGTGACAACGGTGGGCACTTCGCCGCCGAGCCCGACTTCGTCGACACTTGGCCGCCCCACTGCGTCGCCGGGACCCCCGGCGCCGACTATGACGACGGGTTCGATCCGACGGGCGTCGACGTGCACCTGAAGAAGGGGCAGGGCAAGCCCGCCTACTCGCTCTTCGAGGGCGTCGCCGACGACGGCCGCACCGCGACCGACCTGCTGACCGAGCGCGGCACCCTCGACATCGACATCGTCGGCATCGCGACCGACTACTGCGTGCGCGCCTCCGCCCTCGACGCCCTCGCCGCCGGGCGGCGCGTGCGGGTGTTCACGGATCTCATCGCGGGCGTGCACGCCGACTCCAGCGCCGCCGCGCTCGCAGAGATCGGCCATGCGGGCGGCGAGATCACGACGTCGGATGCCGCGACCGGGGGCCGCCCGTGAGCGCGCCGTGGCCGGCGGTCGCCCCGGGGTGGTACCCGGATCCCGTCGACGCTCGCTTCGTGCGGTGGTGGTCCGGTCGCGAGTGGACGGGCCACGTGCAGGGGGCGATCGCCAGACCTGCTCCTCCGGCCGTGCGTCGAGACATCCGCACGGGGACGGTGTGGATCTGGCTCGTCACACTCTCGCCGATGCTGTCCACGGCGACGCTCTTTGTGTGGAACATCCCCGCCGATGTCGACGTGCTCCTTCACGACATCGCGCGGCAGGCGTACGACACGGGCCCGTTCGACACGACGATCCTCTCGATCGTCGCCACCCGTGGGCTGATCTGGTATCTGATCGTGCTCGCCGTGAGTGCGCTCGTCTACGCCGCGGGCGTGGCCATGTCGGCGCGCGACGCGGCCGTGCTGCGCCGACGAGGAGTCGTCGACCCGTTCCCGTGGGCGTGGGCGTTCCTGTCGGGTTCGATCTACGTGATCGGGCGCACAGTGATCGCGCGTCGTCGCACAGGCAGCGATCTCGGGATGCTGTGGGTGGAGATCGGCCTGATCGTGCTGGTGAACGTCCTCGTCGTCGTCTGGTTGGTGGTCATCCTCATGTCCATAGGCGCCACGGTGGCCAGCCTGTCCGGTGGCGTGATCTCGTCGGTCTGACTTCGGCGCCCGATCTCGACCCGGTGCGCATCGGCGACGTAGGCTGATCGCAGATTCAGGAGATCACGACGAGGGTGGACGAGCGTGAGTGACAGCGAGAGCGCGGCGGTCGCCGGCTGGTATCCCGACCCGCTGCAGCCCGGCGCCGAGCGGTGGTGGGACGGCACGGCATGGAGCACGGCGACACGGCTGATCGCCGCCCCCGCGGTGGAGACGGGGTCGCCGGCGCCCATCACGAGCGGGGTCGATTCGATCTGGATCTGGCTGGTCGTGCTCGTCCCCGTGCTCAATCTGCTGCGCTTGCCGCTGATGGACATCGGCGGCTACGTGCAGGCAGTCTTCGAGGCCACGCGATACGGCCGCGGATCGGGACAGATCGCGGCGGTGCTCACGACCTGGGGGCCTCGATTCGTGCTCTCGTCGGCGCTCGGAGTGGTGACGTACGGGCTCACCGTGCTCTTCGGTGCGCTCGACTGGCTGCGCCTGCGTCGGCTCGGCGTCGATCGGCCGTTCCACTGGGCGTGGGGCTTCCTCTCGTCACTCGTCTACGTCATCGGGCGCGCCGTGGTGATCCGACGCCGTACCGGGAAGCTGTCGCCCACCCTCTGGATCTCCATCGCCGTCGTCATCGTTGTGATCGCGGTGTCGATCGCGTTCACGTTCGCCGCAGTCCTCGGCGCACTCCAGGGCATCACGCCCATTCCGCCCTCAGGAATCGGCAGCTGAATTCACAATTCGCTCAATTGCAGTGTCGAGTCTTGAGCTGACTGCTGCATCGACGTAGTCTCCAGGTGTCGGCGACGAGGCCGACACGAGCCGTCGTCCGGCCTCACGAGGGCCGGCGCGAACCGGAGGTCGCAATGGTGCACACCCTCATCCCCGAGACCCTTCCCGCCGCCGACGTCGACGACGTCGCGCGGGTGCTCACCCCTGAGGGCGAGCGCATCCCCGATCGACTGCTCGACCCCTGGATCACGGATGTCGACACCGGCGCCCTGCGCGCGCTGCACCGCGACATGTCGGTGCTGCGCCGCCTCGACGCCGAGGGCGTGGCCCTGCAGCGTCAGGGGCAGCTCGGCCTCTGGGCGCCGTGCGCCGGCCAGGAGGCCACCCAGATCGGCATCGCCCGGGCGTTCCGCGACGACGACTTCCACTTCACGAGCTACCGCGAGCTCGGCGTGCTCTACGCGCGCGGAGTGAGCCCCGAGGGCCTCGTGCGCCAGTGGCGTGGCGAGGCGCCCTCGGGCTACGACCCGTTCGACGTGCACGTCGCGCCGCTGCAGATCATCATCGGCGCGCAGAGCCTGCACGCCGTCGGCTACGCGATGGGCGTGCAGCGCGACGGCGGCGACCAGGTCGCCGCGGCCTGGTTCGGTGACGGCGCGACGAGCGAGGGCGACGTCAGCGAGGCGCTCGTGTGGGCGGCATCCTTCGACGCACCCGTCGTGTTCGTGTGCACCAACAACCAGTACGCGATCTCCGAGCCCGTCGGCGTGCAGACCCGGCACTCGATCGCCACCCGTGCCGCCGGCTTCGGGGTGCCGAGCCTGCGCGTCGACGGCAACGATGTTCTCGCGTGCCTCGCCGCCGGACGCTGGGCCGCCCACCACGCCCGCTCGGGGGAGGGCCCCGCCTTCATCGAGGCGGTCACGTACCGGATGGGACCGCACACCACGAGCGACGATCCCACCCGCTACCGCACCGCCGACGAGCGCGAGGCATGGGCGCGGCGCGATCCGATCGACCGTGTCGCCGAATACCTCGACGGCCTCGGCGCGATGGATGACGCGTTCGCGGCCGAGGTGGCCGTGGCATCCGATCAGGCGGCCGCCGACATGCGCGCGGCGTGCCTCGCGATGACGACGGCGCCCGCCCTGAGCGTGTTCGACCACGTCTATGCCGAGCCGCACGCGGCGCTCGCCGCCCAGCGCGGCCGGTTCGCAGCCTACCTCGACGGGTTCGAGGGCGCCGAGACCGAGGCCGCACGATGACGACGCTCCCGATGGGCAAGGCCCTCAACGCCGGACTCCGGCGCGCGCTCGCCGACGACGACCGCGTGCTCGTCATGGGCGAGGACGTCGGACGCCTCGGCGGGGTGTTCCGCATCACCGACGGACTTCAGGCGGAGTTCGGTGCGCAGCGCGTCATCGACACCCCGCTGGGCGAGGCGGGCATCGTCGGCACGGCGGTCGGGCTCGCGTTCCGTGGGTTCCGGCCGGTCGTCGAGATCCAGTTCGACGGCTTCGTGTACCCCGCGTTCGACCAGATCGTCTCGCAGGTCGCGAAGCTGCACTACCGCTCGCAGGGGCGGGTTCGGATGCCCCTGACCATCCGCATCCCGTGGGCGGGCGGCGTGGGCGCGGCGGAGCACCACTCCGAGTCGCCGGAGGCCTACTTCGTGCACACGTCGGGGCTGCGGGTCGTGGCGGTCTCGAACCCGCAGGACGCCTACACGATGTTGCGCCAGGCGATCGCCTGCGACGACCCGGTGGTCTTCTTCGAGCCCAAGCGGCTCTACCACGCGAAGGGCGAGGCCGACCTCGACGGCGACCTCGCCGATGCGCCCCCGATGGGTCTCGCCCGTATCGCCCGTGAGGGCAAGGATGTCACCGTGCTCACCTACGGCGGGCAGGTGACCACGGCGCTCGACGCGGCCGTCGCCGCGGAGGACGAGGGCGTCTCGCTCGAGGTCATCGACCTGCGCTCGCTGTCGCCGGTCGACTATCGCACCGTGACCGCATCGGTGCGCAAGACCGGACGGGTCGTCGTCGTGCACGAGGCCGCCGCCGAGGCGGGCGTCGGCGCGGAGCTGGTCGCGAGCGTCACCGAGCGCTGCTTCACCTTCCTCGAGGCGGCGCCCGTGCGGGTGACCGGGCACGACATCCCGTACCCGCCCGCGAAGCTCGAGAAGCACCACCTGCCCGACCTCGACCGCGTGCTCGATGCGGTCGACCGCGTGCTCGACCGGCCGAACAGCTTGACGGGGGTCGAGCTGTGAGCGTCGAATTCGCCCTGCCCGACCTCGGCGAAGGTCTCGCCGACGCCGAGATCGTGCAGTGGCTGGTCGCCGAGGGCGACACCGTGACCCTCAACCAGACCCTCGCCGAGGTCGAGACCGCGAAGGCCATCGTCGAGCTGCCGTCGCCGCACGCGGGTGTCATCTCCCGACTGCATGCGGCCGCAGGCGACACGGTCGACGTGGGGGCTCCGCTCGTCACGTTCGACGCAGCGGTCGAGGCGGCCAGCGATGCCGTGCCCGCCGAGCCGGCGCCGGTCGACTCCGCTCCCGCCGAGCCGACGGTCGGCGGGGAGGCCGCGGCATCCGTCGATGCTGATGCTGACACTGATGCCGACGACGAGCACGAGGATGCCGCGCCCCGCCCGAACCTCGTCGGGTACGGCGCGCTCGCCCGTTCGGGCGCGCGCCCGCAGCGGCGTCCGCGTCGGGTGCGCGAGGTCGCCGAGGTCGACACGGCCGTGCTCGACGCGGCGCCGCACGACGCGCACGTGAGTGCTCCGGTCGACGACGGCCCGCTCGAGCGACTGCGGTCGACGCCGCCGGTGCGCCGGCATGCGAAGGAGCTCGGCGTCGAGCTGGCGCTCGTCGCGGCCGCTGGGGCGACCGGCGTCATCACCCGCGCCGACGTCGACGCGTTCGCCGCGCGCGTCGGGGCGTCGGCGCCCGCGGGGCCAGGCCCCGCCGTCGCACCGGCTCTGGCCGCGGCATCCGATCGTCACGTGCCCGTGCGCGGCGTGCGCAAGCGCACGGCCGAGGCGATGGTGCGCAGCGCCTTCACCGCCCCGCACGTCACGATCTTCCACACCGTGGATGTCACGGCCACCACCGCGTTCGTCGCCTCGCTGCGCGACGACCGTGCGCTGGCCGGGCACCGCATCGGGGTGATGGCGGTCGTCGCGAAGGCGGTGTGCCTCGCGCTCGGCGCGACGCCGTCGCTCAATGCGACATGGGACGAATCGGGGGAGGAGATCGTGGAGCACACCGCCGTGCACCTCGGCATCGCCGCCGCCACCGACCGCGGACTCGTGGTGCCCGTCGTGCACGACGCCGGTCGGCTCGGACTCGTCGCCCTCGCCGACGCGATCGGCGACCTGACGCGCACCGCGCGCGACGGGCGCACGACTCCCGCCGGGTTCGCCGGCGGCACGTTCACGATCAGCAACGTCGGGGTGTTCGGTGTGGAGGCCGGCACCCCGATCCTCACGCCGGGGCAGTCCGGCATCCTCGCGGTGGGTGCGGTGCAGCGTCGGCCGTGGGAATGGCAGGGGGAGGTGGCGCTGCGCGACGTCGTGACGCTCAGCCTGTCGTTCGACCACCGCGTCGTCGACGGCGAGCAGGGCGCCCGGTTCCTCACCGACGTCGGCGGTGTGCTCACGGAGCCTGGCCGCGCGATGCTCCTCGGCTAGTCCGAGGCCCCGGGAGACCCCGCGGCCGGTGATCCGGTCGCGGGGGTCTCGCGCGCGTGCGGCGCGCAGCCGTGCACGGTGGCCGCTGTGCGGGGCCGCACGGTTGCGCGCCCACCTCCCCGCGCGCCGGACTCAGGCGTCGAGGGCGCGCAGCGCGAGGTCGTGCAGGATCGCCCCGACGGTCTGGTCGCCGGGGGCGCCGCGGAGGCCGCGCACGCTGTGGGGGGTCGAGTTGATGAGGCCGAACACGGCGTGCGCCCGCACGCGCAGGTGGGTCGCGGGCACGTCGGGGTGCCGGTGCTGCAGCACGCGGGTCCACAGTTCGACGTACTCGCGCTGCAGGCGTCGCACGCGATGGCGGTCAGGGTCGTGCAGGTTCTCGAGGTCGCGATCCTGCACGCGGATGACGTCGGCGTCGGCGAGGGCGAACGCCACATGGAAGCGCACGAGCGCGTCGAGCTGGTCGCCGGGATCGTCGTGGGCGGCGATGACGGTCCGGCCACCCTCGAGCAGCCGTTCGCTCGCGCCGACCAGGATCTCGCCGAGCAGTGCCTGCTTGCCGGCGAAGTGCCGGTAGAGTGCGGGGCCGCTCACGCCCACGGCGGCTCCGAGCTCTTCGATGGACACCGCGGCGAACCCCTTGCGGGCGAACAGGGCGGATGCCGCGCGTACCAGGGCGTCCTGCCGTTCGGTCTTCGCGCGCTCCCGCGCGGTGGGCGTCTCGACGTCGTTGTCGGCCACGCCGCCCCCTTGTCATCTCGGTTAGCGGACGCTAACGTGAATTCCAGTTAGTGAACACTAACACTGCGGCGCATCCGATGGGGGATGCGAACGACATCGATGGAGATGGGATGACCGCGACCGACACCGTGACCGGCATCGCCGGCGCCGCCGACGTGCGCACCCAAGCGGACCTCGCCCGGGAGCTGCGTGCGCGTCTCGCTGTCGCGGCCGAGGGCGGGCCCGAGGCATCCCGTCGTCGTCACACCGAGCGCGGCAAGCTGCTCGTGCGTGACCGCATCGCCCGACTGCTCGACGAGGGCAGCCCCTTCCTCGAACTCGCCCCGCTGGCCGCCGACGGGCTCTACGACCCAGACGCCCCGGGCGCCGGTGTCGTCGCAGGCATCGGCCTCGTGCACGGGCGCCACGTCATGGTGATCGCCAACGACGCGACGGTGAAGGGCGGCACCTACTATCCGCTGACGGTGAAGAAGCACCTGCGGGCGCAGGAGGTCGCGCTCGAGAACCGCCTGCCGTGCATCTGCCTCGTCGACTCGGGTGGCGCATTCCTGCCGATGCAGGACGAGGTCTTCCCCGACCGCGACCATTTCGGTCGCATCTTCTTCCACCAGGCGCGCATGTCGGCCGCCGGCATCCCCCAGATCGCCGCGGTGCTCGGCTCGTGCACGGCGGGCGGCGCGTACGTGCCGGCGATGAGCGACGAGACGGTGATCGTGCGGGGACAGGGCACGATCTTCCTCGGCGGCCCGCCGCTCGTGAAGGCCGCGATCGGCGAGGTCGTCACGGCCGAGGAACTCGGCGGCGGCGAGCTGCACGCCCGCACGTCGGGGGTCGTCGACCATCTCGCCGACGACGACGCCCACGCGCTCGAGATCGTGCGCGACATCGTCGCGACCCTCCCCGCGCCTGCGGCCCCTGCCTGGGACATGCGGGCCAGCGTGCCGCCCGCGGCCGACCCCGCCGAGCTCTACGCCCTCGTTCCCGTCGACGTCACGCAGGCGTACGACGTGCACGCCGTGATCGAGCGCCTCGTCGACGGCGACCCCGACGGGTGCTCGTTCCACGAGTTCAAGGCCGACTACGGCACGACGCTCGTGACCGGCTTCGCGCGTCTGCACGGCCACCCTGTCGGCATCGTCGCCAACAACGGCGTGCTCTTCGGGGCATCCGCTCTGAAGGGCGCCCACTTCATCGAGCTGTGCGACCAGCGCGGCATCCCGCTCGTGTTCCTGCAGAACATCTCGGGATTCATGGTCGGTCGTGACGCCGAGGCCGGCGGCATCGCGAAAGACGGCGCCAAGATGGTCACCGCTGTCGCCACCACCCGCGTGCCGAAGTTCACGGTGCTCATCGGCGGCTCGTTCGGGGCCGGGAACTACTCGATGTGCGGGCGCGCCCACAGCCCCCGCTTCCTGTGGTCGTGGCCGGCCAGCCGCATCTCGGTCATGGGCGGTGCGCAGGCGGCGACGGTGCTCGCGACAGTCAAGCGCGACCAGCTCGAGGCCCGCGGCGACGACTGGTCGACCGGGGAGCAGGAGGAATTCGAGGCGCCCATCCGCGCCCAGTACGAGCAGCGCGGCAACCCGTACTACGCCACCGCCCGGCTCTGGGACGACGGCATCGTCGACCCGCTCGACACGCGCGACCTGCTGGGGCTCGCCCTGGACGTCGCCTCCCGCACGCCGCTTCCCGCCCCGGCCTTCGGGCTCTTCCGGATGTGAGCGACGTGCCCCTCTTCGACACCGTGCTGGTCGCGAACCGCGGCGAGATCGCCCGCCGGGTGATCCGCACGCTGCGGCGCCTCGGCATCCGGTCGGTCGCCGTCTACAGCGACGCGGACGCCGGCGCGCCGCACGTGCGCGAGGCCGACGAGGCGGTGCGCATCGGCGAGGCCGCCGCCGCGCGCAGCTACCTGAGCATCGACGCGCTGATCGCGGCCGCGCAGGTCACGGGCGCGCAGGCCGTGCACCCCGGCTACGGGTTCCTGTCCGAGAGTGCCGCGTTCGGTGCGGCGTGCGCGGCCGCCGGCATCGTCTTCATCGGGCCGGGCGAGCGCGCGCTCGAGGTCATGGCCGACAAGATCCGTGCGCGCGATCACGTCGCCGCGCACGGCGTGCCGATCGTTCCCGGCTTCAGTGCGGCGGCGCTCGGCGACGACGAGATCGCCGCGCGCGCGGCCGACGTCGGGTTCCCGCTGCTCGTGAAGCCCTCCGCGGGCGGCGGCGGCAAGGGCATGGAGGTCGTGCCGGATGCCGCGGCCCTCCCCGCAGCGCTCGAGACCGCCCGGCGCGTGGCCCGGGCCGCCTTCGGTGACGACACGCTCCTGCTCGAGCGGCTGGTGACCCGACCGCGCCACATCGAGGTGCAGGTGCTCGCCGACGCCCACGGGGCGGTCATCCATCTGGGGGAGCGGGAGTGCACGCTGCAGCGGCGCCACCAGAAGGTCGTCGAGGAGTCCCCGTCGCCCGCCGTCGACGCGGCGCTGCGCGCGCGTCTCGGTGCCGCCGCCGTCGCGGCCGCGGCATCCGTCGACTACCGGGGTGCCGGGACCGTGGAGTTCCTCGTGTCGGCTGACCGCCCGGCGGACTTCTTCTTCATCGAGATGAACACGCGGCTGCAGGTCGAGCACCCGGTCACCGAGGCCGTCACCGGCATCGACCTCGTCGAGCAGCAGCTGCGCATCGCGGCGGGCGAGCAGCTTCACATCGCACAGAGCGACGTCGTGCTCGACGGACATGCCGTCGAGGCGCGCGTGTACGCCGAGAGTCCCGAGCGGGGCTTCCTGCCGGCGACCGGCGAGGTGGTGCGCTGGCTGCCCGCCCCGGGCGTGCGCACCGACGCGGCGGTCGAGACCGGATCGCACGTCACCACCGACTACGACCCCATGATCGCGAAGGTGATCGCCCACGCACCCACCCGGGCCGCCGCGCTCGCCGCGCTCGACCGCGGTCTGCGCGACACCGTGTTGCTGGGCGTCGAGTCGAACGTCGGATTCCTGCGCGACCTGATCGCGCTGCCGGCGGTCGTCGCCGGCGACCTCGACACCGGCATCATCGAGCGGATGCCGCCTCCCGCCCCGCGTGCGCCGACCGAGGCCGCCCTGCGGGTCGCGGCCGCCGCAGCCCCCGCGCCCGGCGCGACGGAGCCCGCGT
>NZ_JYIY01000048.1 GCF_000956535.1 Microbacterium ginsengisoli
CCCCCACCCCGCATCACCCGACCCCGAAGGAACAGCACGTCATGAACCGCCCCCAGCCCTCCGCCCGTGTCCTGCGCACGGCCGCCGCGGTCGTCGCCGCGGCCATCCTGCTCACCGGATGCGCCACCACCGCCTCGTCGAACACCCCCTCGGCGAACTGCACGCCCAAGGACGCCGGTCTCACCACCTTCACCCCCGGCACCCTGACCGTCGGCGTACCGGAGAACCCGCCGTACACGAAGCTCGACGGCACGACCGCGTCGGGTGAGGAGATCCAGATCATCGAGAAGCTGGCCGCCGCCGAGTGCCTCTCGGTCGCCTATGTGCCGATCACCTACGCCAACGGCATCGCGATGATCACGAGCCAGAAGCGCACCGACATCATCACCGGCGGCTGGTACGTCACCGCCGCCCGCGCGGCGCAGGTCGGCTTCACCACCCCGACGTACTACGACCAGATGGCGATCATCTCGAAGTCCGGCATCGACACGGTGTCGGGCCTGGAGACCATCGGCGCGGTCGGCACCGGCACGGGCTTCTCGTGGCAGGACGACGTCACCAAGATCCTCGGCGACAACCTGAAGCTCTACCCCGGCACGGCAGAGATGAAGCAGGACCTCGAAGCCGGCCGCATCCAGGCGGCGCTCGACGGCTACGCGGTCGCCGCGGCGGCCTACAAGGGCAGCGGCTTCGAGGTGAAGCCCGCGCAGGCGGACTCGCGCGTCGCCATCACGACCAACATGCCGATCATCGCCTTCCCGATCGACAAGGACAACACCGCGTTGTCCAACGCCTTCAGCGCCCTGATCGACCAGTACCGCACCGACGGCACGCTCGCCTCGATCGTCGAGGCCGACGGCCTGTCCGCCTCTCTGGTGGTGCCGGCCGACAAGGCCGCGACCGCCCTGCGTTGACATCGAGTGGGGCGCCGGCGACCCCGGTGCCCCACTCCCGAGCGAGAAGCCGACATGAACCAGAACCTCATCACCGAATCGAACGAGATCGCTCACGCGGGGGTCGTGATCGAGCATCTGTCGAAGAGCTTCGGCTCGAACCTCGTCCTCGACGACATCTCCATCACCGTCAAGCCCGGCAGCGTGACCGCCCTCATCGGCCCATCGGGCTCGGGCAAGAGCACGCTGCTGCGCTGCATCAACCTGCTCGAGACCCCGGATGGCGGCACCGTCACCGTCGGCTCCCAGGTCGTGACCGCGGGACGCCGGATCCCCGAGCGGGAGCTTCTCGCGCTGCGCCGCCAGGTCGGCATGGTGTTCCAGTCCTTCAACCTGTTCCCGCACTTCTCCGTGCTGCGCAACGTCGCCTTCCCGCAGGAGCGCATCCTCGGGCGCAGCCGGGCCGAGGCCGAAGAGCGGGCGCTGACCCTGCTCGAGCGCGTCGGTCTCAAGGACAAGGCGCACCACCACCCCGCACAGTGCTCGGGCGGTCAGCAGCAGCGCATCGCCATCGTGCGCGCGCTCGCGCTCTCCCCCCGGGTGATGCTGTTCGACGAGCCCACCAGCGCCCTCGACCCGGAGGTGGGCGTCGAGGTGCTCGCCGTGATGCGCGAGCTCGCCGACGCGGGCATGACGATGATCGTCGTCACCCACGAGATGCAGTTCGCCCGCGAGGTCTCCGACCACCTCGTCGTGATGGCCGACGGCCACATCGTCGAGGAGGGCGACCCGGCCGGCATCATGGCCGAACCGCAGGAGGAGCGCACCCGCCGGTTCCTCAACGCGGTGCTGGAGCGTTGACGTGGAGGTGATCGGAATCGTCCTGCTGGGGCTGCCGATGACGCTTCTCGTCACCGCGGCATCCTTCGCCTTCGGGGCGATCGGCGGGATCCCGCTGATGCTCGGGCTGCGCTCGCGTCACCGCGTCGTGCGGCTCGCTGTGCGCCTGGTGGTCGACGTGATCCGCGGCGTGCCGACGATCGTCTGGCTGTTCCTGCTGTACTTCGGGTTCGCGATCGGGGTGTTCCGCTTCAGCTCGCTGGGCGCCGCGATCGTCGGGCTCGGCGTCATCTCGAGCGCGTACCTGGCCGAGATGTACCGCGGCGGGTTCGCGACCCTTCCGAAGGGGCAGCTCGAAGCGGCGCAGGCGCTCGGGCTCGGCCGGCGCACGACGTTCGTACGGGTGCTCGCACCGCAGGCCCTGCGCACCGCGCTGCCGTCGGCGGCGACATACCTGATGGCCCTCATCAAGGATTCGTCGATCGCGTCGACGGTCGGCGTGATCGAGATGGTCGCCGCGGCGACCGCCTACTCACGCCAGAACCCCGGCACGGCGGGTCTCACGCCGTTCCTCGCGGCCGCGGCGGTCTACGTCGTGATCAGCGTCCCGCTCGCGATCGCGACCCGGCGCCTCGACGCCCGCCTGTCGAGGAGTCACGCATGAACCTCGCCGACTACCTCCCCCAGCTCGGCCAGGGCCTGCTCGTCAGCCTCCAGCTCACCGTGATCTCGGTGGTCGCGGGGTATGCGATAGGCCTCGCGTTCGCGCTCGGCGTCGCCTCGCGCAATCCCTGGCTGCGCTGGCCGGCTCTCGTGCTCGTCGAGGTGGGCCGCAGCATCCCCGCCCTCGTCGTGCTGTACATCGTCTACTACGGCCTGCCGTCGGTGGGCATCCTGCTCGACTCGTTCCCGGCCGCGGCCGCCGGTCTCACCTTCACCGCCGCGGCGTACTCGTCGGAGATGTTCCGTGCGGGAATCCGCTCGGTGCCCAAGGGGCAGACCGAGGCCGCCCTCGCTCTCGGGCTCTCGCGCCGGTCGGTGTTCGGCCGAGTGGTGCTGCCGCAGGGGCTGCGCTCGGCGATCCCGCCGCTCATGGGGCTCGCCATCCAGTCGTTCCAGGGAACCTCGCTCGCCTACTCGATCTCGGTCAACGAGTTGATGAGCCAGGCGTATCAGATCAGCGCGGTGACGTTCCAATACCTGCAGGTCTACGCGATCACGGGTCTGATCTACGTGATCATCGCGGTGCCGTCGACGTGGGCGTCTGTCTACGTCGAGCACCGCCTCGCCCGTGGACAGGCCTGAGGAGAGAGATGACCCACCTCACCTGGCTCGAGGCCACGCACGGCGACGAGCGGTACCGGCCCCTGTGGGAGTTCCTCGACCGACAGGTGCGTGCCCTCGTCGCGGATCGCGCCGAGGTCGCCCTGACCCATGTCGGCGTCGATGCGGGCGGCATCCGCACACCCGCCAACCGCATGATGTCGGATGCCGCGATCCTCGCGACCGCGCTCGAGATCGATGCCCGCACGCAGACCGACGCGGTCGTGATCGGATGCTGGGGTGCGCCGACCGAGATCGTGCGCTCCGGCGTCGCCCGGCCCGTGTCGAGCCTGCCCGACGGCAGCGTTCGCGCGGTCGGCTCCCTCGCCCGTCGGGCCGTGCTCATCACCGTGTCACCGACGCTGGTGCCGATCTTCGCCGACGACCTGGTGCGCCTCGGTGCCACGGGATTCCTGCCGGAGCGGCCCGTGCGTGCCTACGACCCCGAGTCGACGCTCGATGACGTCGTGGCCGCGATCGACGATCCGCGGGCGTTGATCGCGAGATTCGACGCGGTGGCGAAAGCGGCGGTCGCCGACGGCGCCGACGCGATCGTCGTCGGCTGCGGCTACCTCGCCCCGCTGTTCACCTGGCACGGCTACACGCACGTGTCGGGCCACCCCGACGTGCCCGTGCTCGACTGCAACCGCCTCGCCGTGGAGCACGTGTTCGCACTCCTCGCGCTGGAGGCGGCCGGCATCTCGCCGACCGGTCGCGGCTACCCGCGCCCGCGCGGCGCCCGGGCCGCGGCGCTCGCCGCTACCGGCGGCCGCCTGCGGGGCCCCGAGACATCCCCTGACCTCTCCACCCTCACGATCGAAGGAACACACGCATGACCCGCTACTGCGTCATCGGTGCCGGTGCCGCCGGCATGTCCGCCCTCCGCCAGCTGCGCGACGCCGGGTACGACGTCGACTGCTTCGAGAAGACCGACCGCGTCGGTGGGCACTGGAACACCGATTACGACGCCCTGCACCTGATCACGTCCCGTGACATGACCGGCTTCGAGGGCTTCCCGATGCCGAGTGACTACCCGCACTTCCCGCGGCGCACGCAGATCCGCGACTACCTCAACGCCTACGCCGACGAGGCCGAGCTGCGGGACGGCGTCACGTTCAGCGTCGAGGTCGAATCGGTCGTGCCGGTCGCGACCGACGGCCCGGTCGGGTCCGCCGGCTGGACCGTGACGCTCACGGGCGGCGAGAAGCGCGACTATGACGGGGTCGTGGTCGCGAACGGTCACCTCTGGGACCCGAAGGTGCCCGCGATCGCCGCACGCTTCACCGGCACGCAGCTGCACTCGGGTCGCTACCACAACACCGACGACATCGTCGGCGACCGCGTGCTCGTCGTCGGTGCGGGCAACTCGGGCTGCGACCTCGCAGTGGACGCCGCGCAGCACCGCATCGACGCCGACATCGTCGTGCGCGAGGGCATGTACTTCCAGCCGAAGAGCTACTTCGGGGTGCCGCGGCAGGAGGTGACGTGGATGGCGCAGTTCTCCGCCGACGAGCAGGACCTCATCGCACGCCTGCTCGCACGGGTGTCGATCGGCGAGTGGAAGGACTACCCGGGTCTGCCGGAGCCCGCCTACCGCACGCTCGCCGAGGGCCGCACGGTCGTCAACGACCTGCTGCTGTACTGGATCCACCACGGTCGTGTGCGCGTGGTCCCCGGCATCGCGGACATCGAGGGCACGTCGGTGACGTTCACCGACGGCACCTCGCGCGAGTACGAGACGATCCTGTGGGCGACGGGCTTCCACGCCTCCCTGCCGTTCCTCGACGACGCACTCGTGCCCCGCCGGTCCGGCACCCCGCTGCGCTTCGCCGCGGGCATCGTGCCGCAGGGGCTCGAGAAGCTGTACTACGTCGGACTCTCCGCTCCGCGGGGGCCGCAGCTTCCGGTCTACGGCGTGCAGTCGAAGGTCGTGCTGCGCATCATCGGGCTGCACGAGGCATCCGCCGAAGGCTTCGCGCCCGTCGCCGACTACCTCGGCCGCTTGCAGGAGGCCGACGACCGCATCGACATCGTGCGCGCCGTCTGGAACGACCAGCTCGCCGACACCCATCGTCTGCTCGACGCGCTCGTCGCCGCGCGCGAGGAGGCCGCGTCTCCGGCGGCATGACCGTGCCGGGGTGCGGGGTCTAGCCTGACCCCGTGCCCCCTGCCGTCTCCGCCGGTCTGCTCGTGCACCGCCGCGGTGCGGCCGGGCTCGAGGTGCTCATCGCGCACATGGGCGGGCCGTTCTGGTCGCGCCGCGACGAGGGGGCGTGGTCGCTTCCGAAGGGCGAGTTCGATCCCGACGCCGAGACGCCGGCGGATGCCGCGGTCCGCGAGTTCCGCGAGGAACTGGGCGTCGACCCGCCCGCGGGCGATCGCGTGCTGCTGGGGGAGTTCCGGTACGGCAGCGGCAAGCGCGTGACGGTGTTCGCCGTCGCCGCGGGGGAGTGGGAGGCATCCGATCTCGTCTTCGGCGAGTTCGAGATGGAGTGGCCGCCGCGCTCGGGGCGCGTCGCGCGCTTCCCCGAGGTCGACCGGATCGCGTGGGCGGCACCGGCCGACGCGGAGCGCCTGCTCGTCGCCGGTCAGCGTCCCGCGCTCGCCGCACTGCGCGCCCGTCTGGGCGGCGCCTGACGAACCGCGCTACGCGCCGCCGCGCGCCCGCCATTCGTCGATGAGCGCGGGCATGCGCTCGGCGAGGAAGCGGAAGAACTCCGCGAGATCGCGTGCCCGGGCGACCGCGTCGGCGTCGGTGTCGTCCTGGGCGTCGCCGATCTCGTCGATCGCGGTCGCGAGGCGCGCGTACACGGGCGCGTTGAGGGCGACGGAGCTGTAGAAGCCGTCCTGCACGATCTCGTAGCGATCGCGGCGGTCGCCGGGAACAGAGCGTCGGTGCACGAAACGCAGTGTCACCAGGTAGCGCACCGCCCCCGACACCGCCGCGGGGCTCACTCCGAGGCGGTCGGCGAGCTCGGCCGCCGTGTACCCCGTGGCCGGGGCCGCGACGAGCGCCATCATCACGCGGGCCGGCATCCGTGCCATGCCAGCCGCGGTCATCATGGCCGCGGCTTGCTCGGCGGGCTCAAGGGCGCGATGGGCGGGGAGCGTCATCCGTCACCGGCCAGTTCGCGGCGCCGCATGAGGGCCAGGGATGCCGCACCTCCGATGAGGACCGCGGCCACCAGCCACCACAGCCCTTGCACGTCGGTTCCCGAGCCGGTGACGGTGGGCGCCGCGGCGATCGGTGCAAGGTGCACGATCCAGTCGGGCAGCCGGTAGAGCGGGCCGAAGAGGCCGACGACCGTGGCCAGCCCGACGAGCGTCCAGCCGACGGCGAGTGTCGCCCGGGGCAGCACCGTGAGCACGAGCGCCGTGACCACGATGAACACCAGCGCGGCGACGAACTGCCCGGCGCCGACGACCACCGCGTCACCGAACAGCGACCAGTCGGGCGCGCTCTGTCCGGCCAGGCCCGCCGCCGCCCCGACGATCGCGCCGCCGACGGTCGCCGCCGCGCCGATCGTGGCGATCGCGACGTAGTCGGCCAGCCAGCGCACCCGCCCGACCGGTGTCGCGAGCAGAGCCTCGACCGTGCCATGCGCCTCCTCCTGGCGGGCGCGCCCGACGATCTGCACGCCGCAGCAGGCGGCGAGCACACCCACGAGCGTGAAGAAGATGACGATCGCGCCGACCGCGAGCGAGCCGCCCTGCGTCAGCGCGGCGAGCAGTTGCTCGACGGACGGCAGCTGGGTCGCCGCCTGCGACAGCACCGACGACAGGCTCGTCGCGAGTAGCCCCGACACGAAGCCCCCGATCGCCCAGCCGAGGATCGCCGGCCACGTGAGCGCCCATACGAGCCCGGTCGAGCTCGACAGTGCCGCGCCGGCCGTCGCGCGCGCCCGCCGTTCGGGCAGCAGGCTCTCGCCGAGGTCGCGCACCGACTGCAGGGCGACGGATGCCGCGGCCAGCCCGGCCGCGACGAGTGCGCAGAGCGCGACCGGCCACAGGTTGTCGTCGGCCCAGGGTCGCGCGTTCTCGATCCACCCGTACGGCGAGAACCAGGCGAGCGGGGCGCTCTGGATGCGCTGGAGGTCGGCGGAGGGTGTGCCGAGCGCGTTGCCGATCCCCGCGACGAGGTAGGCGACGAGCATCACCCACACGCCGAACGCGTTGGCGCTGCGGCCCGACGCGAAGACCTGCGCGCCGATCAGTCCGACCCCGTAGGCGAAGAACCCGAGCGCTCCGCTGCCGAGACCGGCGACGAGGCTGCCCGTGGCGGGCAGCCCGCACGCGAGGAACGCGACGGCGACGAGCATGGCGAGCAGCGCGTTGGCGATGAGGCCGTGCACGATCGTCGCGACGAGCGGGGCGACGCGTCCGGCGGGGGTCGCGGCCACGAGCTCGGTGCGGCCGGCGTCCTCGTCGGCGCGGGTGTGGCGCACGGCCATGAATGAGCTCATGAACGCGGCCATCATCGCGAGGAACGGGAGGATCAGGAACCCCGTGAATGCGCCGAGGTCCGCGCTCGACGGCAGCCCGCGGAACAGCATGATGACGGGGTTCGCGGCCGCGGTGGCGAGCAGGTTCACGCGGTCCGTCTCGGTGCCGTACGACCCGTTCACGGCGGAGACCGTGAACGCCGCGAGCATGGCGGTGCCGCCGATCCAGATGACGAACTGCCAGAGGTCGCGCCGCAGCCGCTGGCGCAGCAGGGTGATCATCGCACGGACCCGGCAGTGAGGTCGTCGCCGTAGTGCCGCAGGAAGAGCTCCTCGAGCGAGGGCGGCTCGATGCGCAGGCCCGTCACCTGACGGGTCGCGAGCTCGGGCAGCACGGATGCCACGGCGTCGCTGTCGACGGTGAACCGCACCCGACCGTCGGCGACGCTCATGTCGTGGGCCTCGGCGATGCCGTCGGCGGTCGCGCCTGACGCGTCGAACGACACCTCGGTGCGGGTCAGGTGCCGGAGGTCCGCGAGCGTGCCGGCCTCCACGACCTTCCCGGCGCGGATGATGCTGACCCGGTCGCACAGCTGCTCGACCTCGGAGAGGATGTGGCTCGAGAGCAGCACGGTGGCGCCGGCATCCTTCACCCGGGTCACCTCGCGTCGGAACACGACCTCCATGAGCGGGTCGAGACCGCTCGTCGGCTCGTCGAGGATGTAGAGCTCGGCGGGCACGCTGAAGGCCGCGATGAGCGCCACCTTCTGCCGGTTCCCCTTCGAGTACGCGCGGCCCTTCTTGCGCGGGTCGAACGCGAACACGTGCTCGAGGCGCTCGCGCTCGGTGCGGTAGGCGGCCGAGCGGGTGTCGGCGCCGCGCAGGCGGGCGAGCACGTCGATCGACTCGCCGCCGGAGAGGTTCGGCCACACGTTCACGTCGCCCGGCACATACGCGAGTCGCCGGTGCAGTGCCACCGCGTCGCGCCACGGGTCGCGGCCGAAGACCGCGGCGGTGCCGCCGCTCGCGCGGGCGAGCCCCAGGAGGATGCGGATGGTGGTCGACTTGCCGGCCCCGTTGGGTCCGAGGAAGCCGTGGATGTCGCCGGCGCCGACCGCAAGGTCGAGGCCGTCGAGGGCGTTCTGGCGCCCGTAGCGCTTCACGAGTCCGGTGGTGCGGATGACATCGCTCATGGCGCTGAAGCTACGCCGATTTCACAAAACTGTGAAGAGTGCGGACCGTGTCAATCCAGTCGCTCGATGACCGTCGCATTCGCCATGCCCGCGCCCTCGCACATCGTCTGCAGGCCGAACCGGCCGCCCGTCGCCTCCAGCTCGCCGACGAGGGTCGTGAGCAACCGCGTGCCCGAGGAGCCGAGGGCGTGTCCCAGGGCGATCGCGCCGCCCCGCGGGTTGAGGCGCGCGGGGTCGGCGCCGGTCTCGGCGAGCCAGGCGAGCGGCACGGACGCGAACGCCTCGTTGACCTCGAACGCGTCGATGTCGTCGATCGACAGACCCGTGCGCTGCAGCACCTTCGCGGTCGCCGGGATCGGTCCCGTCAGCATCATGATCGGGTCGTCGCCGACGACCGAGAAGCCGACGAAGCGGGCGCGGGGTCGCAGCCCCAGGCGCTCTGCGGCCTCGCGCGACATGATGAGCGCGGCCGAGGCGCCGTCGGTGAGCGGCGACGAGTTGCCCGCGGTCACCCGCCAGCCGATCTGCGGGAACCGCGCCGCGATCGCCTCGTCGACGAACGACGCCGGCAGACCCGCGAGCCCGCCGGCGGTGGTCGCCGGCCGCACGGTCTCGTCGGTGCGGTGCACGACGGGGGAGCCCGTGGCATCCGTCACCGTCACCGGCACGATCTCGTCGTCGAACAGACCGGATGCCGCGGCCGCCGCGGCGCGCGCGTGGGAGAGCGCGGCGAAGTCGTCGAGCTGCGCACGCGAGAGGTTCCACTGCGCCGCGATGAGCTCGGCCGAGATGCCCTGGTGCACGAGGCCGTCGGGGTAGCGCTCCCGCAGGCGCGGTCCGAGCACGTCGCGGCCGATCGCGGAGGTGCCGAGCGGGAGGCGGCTCATCGACTCGACGCCGCAGGCGATCACGATGTCCTGGCTGCCGGAGATGATCGCCTGCGCTGCGAACGTCGCCGCCTGCTGGCTCGACCCGCACTGGCGGTCGATCGTGGTGCCGGGCACGTGCTCGGGGAAACCCGCCGCGAGCAGGGCGTTGCGGGTGACGTTGGAGGACTGCTCGCCGACCTGCGCGACGCAGCCGCCGATCACGTCGTCGACGAGGGCCGGGTCGATGCCGGTGCGGTCGACGAGCGCGGTGAGCACGGTCGCGAGCAGGTCGACGGGGTGCGCGCCCGAGAGCGCTCCGCCGGGCTTTCCGCGACCCGATCCCGTGCGCACGACGTCGACGATGACGGCTTCGGCCATGGGAGCTCCTTCGCGGCAGGGCGGATGCCGCCAGCCTACGCCCGGGCGGCGCCGGCGGCTCGGGTCCCCTGCGTATACGCAGAGCGCGACATACTCGAACCTGCTGGCCGGACTCAAGGGCTGAATGTATACACTAACGATAGCCAGCGACGAGGGAGGAGCGGCATGCGCGCCAGCGATCACGCCTACACGACCCTCCTCGACGAGATCCAGTCCGGAGCCCTCGCCCCCGGCACGGTGCTCGCCGAGCCCGCCCAGTCCGCCCGCCTCGGGGTGAGCCGCACTCCGCTGCGCGCGGCGCTCGCGCGCCTCGCCGCCGACGGCCTCGTCGCGCAGGCCTCGCCGCGCGTGACCGTCGTCACGGGGGTGGATGCCGCCGACATCTGTGCGCTCTTCGAGATCCGCCGAGCGCTGGAGGAGACCCAGGCGCGCCTCGCCGCCGAGCGCGCCGACGCGGCCGTGTTCGCGGCGTTCGCCGCCGACTTCGACCACGCCCGCCTCGAGGGCGACGAGGGGCGGGACGCCTACTACGCGCTCATCGCCCGGTTCGACGCCGCGCTCGACGCCGCCGTCGGCAACGACTACCTGGTGGCGGCCCTGCGCACCGTGCGCACCCACCTCGTGCGCGTGCGCCGGCTCGCCCGCGACAAGCCCGAACGCCTCGCCGCCTCGGTCGCCGAGCACCGCGTCATCGCCGATGCGATCGCCCGGCGCGACGCCGACCTCGCCGCCCACGCCACGCACGTGCACCTGCACAACGCGCTCACCAGCATCCTCGCCTCGCTCGCCGCCGACAGCGCATCCGCCGACGCATCCGTCGGCGGATGCGCTGTCGGCGGCGAGCGAGGCGAGGATGCTGGTGAGCGCGTTGTGCAGGTGCACGTGCGTGGCGTGGGCGGCGAGGTCGGCGTCGCGCCGGGCGATCGCATCGGCGATGACGCGGTGCTCGGCGACCGAGGCGGCGAGGCGTTCGGGCTTGTCGCGGGCGAGCCGGCGCACGCGCACGAGGTGGGTGCGCACGGTGCGCAGGGCCGCCACCAGGTAGTCGTTGCCGACGGCGGCGTCGAGCGCGGCGTCGAACCGGGCGATGAGCGCGTAGTAGGCGTCCCGCCCCTCGTCGCCCTCGAGGCGGGCGTGGTCGAAGTCGGCGGCGAACGCCGCGAACACGGCCGCGTCGGCGCGCTCGGCGGCGAGGCGCGCCTGGGTCTCCTCCAGCGCTCGGCGGATCTCGAAGAGCGCACAGATGTCGGCGGCATCCACCCCCGTGACGACGGTCACGCGCGGCGAGGCCTGCGCGACGAGGCCGTCGGCGGCGAGGCGCGCGAGCGCCGCGCGCAGCGGAGTGCGGCTCACCCCGAGGCGGGCGGACTGGGCGGGCTCGGCGAGCACCGTGCCGGGGGCGAGGGCTCCGGACTGGATCTCGTCGAGGAGGGTCGTGTAGGCGTGATCGCTGGCGCGCATGCCGCTCCTCCCTCGTCGCTGGCTATCGTTAGTGTATACATTCAGCCCTTGAGTCCGGCCAGCAGGTTCGAGTATGTCGCGCTCTGCGTATACGCAGGGGACCCGAGCCGCCGGCGCCGCCCGGGCGTAGGCTGGCGGCATCCGCCCTGCCGCGAAGGAGCTCCCATGGCCGAAGCCGTCATCGTCGACGTCGTGCGCACGGGATCGGGTCGCGGAAAGCCCGGCGGAGCGCTCTCGGGCGCGCACCCCGTCGACCTGCTCGCGACCGTGCTCACCGCGCTCGTCGACCGCACCGGCATCGACCCGGCCCTCGTCGACGACGTGATCGGCGGCTGCGTCGCGCAGGTCGGCGAGCAGTCCTCCAACGTCACCCGCAACGCCCTGCTCGCGGCGGGTTTCCCCGAGCACGTGCCCGGCACCACGATCGACCGCCAGTGCGGGTCGAGCCAGCAGGCGGCGACGTTCGCAGCGCAGGCGATCATCTCCGGCAGCCAGGACATCGTGATCGCCTGCGGCGTCGAGTCGATGAGCCGCCTCCCGCTCGGCACCTCCGCGATCGGCCGCGACGTGCTCGGACCGCGCCTGCGGGAGCGCTACCCCGACGGCCTCGTGCACCAGGGCATCTCGGCCGAGCTCATCGCGGCGCAGTGGAACCTCTCGCGTGCGCAGCTCGACGACTTCGCCGCGCTCTCCCACGCGCGCGCCGCGGCGGCCGCGGCATCCGGTCTGTTCGACGACGAGATCGTGCCGGTGACGGTGACGGATGCCACGGGCTCCCCCGTCGTGCACCGCACCGACGAGACCGTGCGGCCGGCGACCACCGCCGGCGGGCTCGCGGGTCTGCCGGCGTCGTTCGTCGACGAGGCGATCGCGGCGCGGTTCCCGCAGATCGGCTGGCGGGTGACCGCGGGCAACTCGTCGCCGCTCACCGACGGCGCCTCGGCCGCGCTCATCATGTCGCGCGAGGCCGCAGAGCGCCTGGGGCTGCGACCCCGCGCCCGCTTCGTCGGCTTCTCGGTCGTCGGCGACGACCCGATCATGATGCTGACGGGACCGATCCCGGCGACCGCGAAGGTGCTGCAGCGCACGGGTCTGTCGATCGACGACATCGACGCGTTCGAGGTCAACGAGGCGTTCGCGTCCGTGCCGCTCGCCTGGCTCGCCGAGACCGGCGCCGACCCCGCGCGCCTCAACCCGCGGGGCGGCGCGATCGCCCTGGGACACGCCCTCGGCTCCTCGGGCACGCGGTTGCTCACGACCCTCGTCGGCGAGCTGGAGGCGACGGGCGGCCGGTTCGGCCTGCAGACGATGTGCGAGGGCGCGGGCATGGCGAATGCGACGGTCATCGAGCGACTGGATTGACACGGTCCGCACTCTTCACAGTTTTGTGAAATCGGCGTAGCTTCAGCGCCATGAGCGATGTCATCCGCACCACCGGACTCGTGAAGCGCTACGGGCGCCAGAACGCCCTCGACGGCCTCGACCTTGCGGTCGGCGCCGGCGACATCCACGGCTTCCTCGGACCCAACGGGGCCGGCAAGTCGACCACCATCCGCATCCTCCTGGGGCTCGCCCGCGCGAGCGGCGGCACCGCCGCGGTCTTCGGCCGCGACCCGTGGCGCGACGCGGTGGCACTGCACCGGCGACTCGCGTATGTGCCGGGCGACGTGAACGTGTGGCCGAACCTCTCCGGCGGCGAGTCGATCGACGTGCTCGCCCGCCTGCGCGGCGCCGACACCCGCTCGGCCGCCTACCGCACCGAGCGCGAGCGCCTCGAGCACGTGTTCGCGTTCGACCCGCGCAAGAAGGGCCGCGCGTACTCGAAGGGGAACCGGCAGAAGGTGGCGCTCATCGCGGCCTTCAGCGTGCCCGCCGAGCTCTACATCCTCGACGAGCCGACGAGCGGTCTCGACCCGCTCATGGAGGTCGTGTTCCGACGCGAGGTGACCCGGGTGAAGGATGCCGGCGCCACCGTGCTGCTCTCGAGCCACATCCTCTCCGAGGTCGAGCAGCTGTGCGACCGGGTCAGCATCATCCGCGCCGGGAAGGTCGTGGAGGCCGGCACGCTCGCGGACCTCCGGCACCTGACCCGCACCGAGGTGTCGTTCGACGCGTCAGGCGCGACCGCCGACGGCATCGCCGAGGCCCACGACATGAGCGTCGCCGACGGTCGGGTGCGGTTCACCGTCGACAGCGACGCCGTGGCATCCGTGCTGCCCGAGCTCGCGACCCGTCAGGTGACGGGCCTGCGCATCGAGCCGCCCTCGCTCGAGGAGCTCTTCCTGCGGCACTACGGCGACGACCTCACTGCCGGGTCCGTGCGATGATCACCCTGCTGCGCCAGCGGCTGCGGCGCGACCTCTGGCAGTTCGTCATCTGGATCGGCGGCACCGCCATGCTCGCGGCGTTCACGGTCTCCGCCGTGAACGGGTCGTACGGCACCGAGACGGACCGCGTGAACCTGCTCGCCACCGCGGCCGCGAACCCCGTCATCATGCTGTTCCGCGGGCTGCCGTCGAGCGCGGACCTCGGCGCATTCACGGGGTTCCTGATCCTCCCGTTCCTCGCGATGATGGCCGCGTTCATGAGCTCATTCATGGCCGTGCGCCACACCCGCGCCGACGAGGACGCCGGCCGCACCGAGCTCGTGGCCGCGACCCCCGCCGGACGCGTCGCCCCGCTCGTCGCGACGATCGTGCACGGCCTCATCGCCAACGCGCTGCTCGCCATGCTCGTCGCCGTCGCGTTCCTCGCGTGCGGGCTGCCCGCCACGGGCAGCCTCGTCGCCGGTCTCGGCAGCGGAGCGCTCGGGTTCTTCGCCTACGGGGTCGGACTGATCGGCGCGCAGGTCTTCGCGTCGGGCCGCAGCGCCAACGCGTTCGGCGTGTGGGTGATGCTCGTCGCCTACCTCGTCGCGGGGATCGGCAACGCGCTCGGCACACCCTCCGCCGACCTCCAGCGCATCCAGAGCGCCCCGCTCGCCTGGTTCTCGCCGTACGGGTGGATCGAGAACGCGCGACCCTGGGCCGACGACAACCTGTGGCCGGTCGCGCTCTGCGCACTCGTCGCGGCCGGGCTGGCCGCGGCATCCGTCGCCCTGCAGTCGGTGCGCGACCTCGGCGAGAGCCTGCTGCCCGAACGGCGGGCGCGCGCGACGGCCGGCGCGGCACTGTCGAGCTCGACCGGGCTCGTATGGGCGCTCACGTGGCCGGCGATCCTCGGCTGGGCGATCGGGGGCTTCGTGTCGGGGCTACTCGCGACGAGCCTGTCGTCGGTGCTGTCGCAGGCGGCGACCCAGCTGCCGTCCGTCGAGCAACTGCTCGCCGCGCTGACGCAGGGCGGCTCGCTCGCGGTCGGCGCGATCGTCATCTTCTTCACGCTCGTGGGTGTGCTCGCCGCCTGCTGCGGCGTGCAGATCGTCGGGCGCGCCCGCCAGGAGGAGGCGCATGGCACGGTCGAGGCTCTGCTCGCGACACCGGTCGGGCGGGTGCGCTGGCTGGCCGACTACGTCGCGATCGCCACGATCGGCGCGGCGGCGACCGTCGGCGGCGCGATCGTCGGGGCGGCGGCGGGCCTGGCCGGACAGAGCGCGCCCGACTGGTCGCTGTTCGGTGACGCGGTGGTCGTCGGCGCCGGGCAGTTCGTCGCCGCGCTGGTGTTCATCGTGGTCACGGCGCTCGTGCTCACGGTGCTGCCCCGGGCGACACTCGCCGTCGGCTGGACGCTCGTCGGGCTGGCCACGGTCGTCGGCCTCTTCGGCCCGCTCTACCGGCTGCCCGACTGGATCGTGCACCTTGCACCGATCGCCGCGGCGCCCACCGTCACCGGCTCGGGAACCGACGTGCAAGGGCTGTGGTGGCTGGTGGCCGCGGTCCTCATCGGAGGTGCGGCATCCCTGGCCCTCATGCGGCGCCGCGAACTGGCCGGTGACGGATGACGCTCCCCGCCCATCGCGCCCTTGAGCCCGCCGAGCAAGCCGCGGCCATGATGACCGCGGCTGGCATGGCACGGATGCCGGCCCGCGTGATGATGGCGCTCGTCGCGGCCCCGGCCACGGGGTACACGGCGGCCGAGCTCGCCGACCGCCTCGGAGTGAGCCCCGCGGCGGTGTCGGGGGCGGTGCGCTACCTGGTGACACTGCGTTTCGTGCACCGACGCTCTGTTCCCGGCGACCGCCGCGATCGCTACGAGATCGTGCAGGACGGCTTCTACAGCTCCGTCGCCCTCAACGCGCCCGTGTACGCGCGCCTCGCGACCGCGATCGACGAGATCGGCGACGCCCAGGACGACACCGACGCCGACGCGGTCGCCCGGGCACGCGATCTCGCGGAGTTCTTCCGCTTCCTCGCCGAGCGCATGCCCGCGCTCATCGACGAATGGCGGGCGCGCGGCGGCGCGTAGCGCGGTTCGTCAGGCGCCGCCCAGACGGGCGCGCAGTGCGGCGAGCGCGGGACGCTGACCGGCGACGAGCAGGCGCTCCGCGTCGGCCGGTGCCGCCCACGCGATCCGGTCGACCTCGGGGAAGCGCGCGACGCGCCCCGAGCGCGGCGGCCACTCCATCTCGAACTCGCCGAAGACGAGATCGGATGCCTCCCACTCCCCCGCGGCGACGGCGAACACCGTCACGCGCTTGCCGCTGCCGTACCGGAACTCCCCCAGCAGCACGCGATCGCCCGCGGGCGGGTCGACGCCCAGTTCCTCGCGGAACTCGCGGACCGCGGCATCCGCCGGCGTCTCGGCGTCGGGATCGAACTCGCCCTTCGGAAGCGACCACGCCCCCTCGTCGCGGCGCGACCAGAACGGCCCGCCCATGTGCGCGATGAGCACCTCGAGCCCGGCCGCACCGCGGCGGTGCACGAGCAGACCGGCGGAGACGGCAGGGGGCACGGGGTCAGGCTAGACCCCGCACCCCGGCACGGTCATGCCGCCGGAGACGCGGCCTCCTCGCGCGCGGCGACGAGCGCGTCGAGCAGACGATGGGTGTCGGCGAGCTGGTCGTTCCAGACGGCGCGCACGATGTCGATGCGGTCGTCGGCCTCCTGCAAGCGGCCGAGGTAGTCGGCGACGGGCGCGAAGCCTTCGGCGGATGCCTCGTGCAGCCCGATGATGCGCAGCACGACCTTCGACTGCACGCCGTAGACCGGAAGCTGCGGCCCCCGCGGAGCGGAGAGTCCGACGTAGTACAGCTTCTCGAGCCCCTGCGGCACGATGCCCGCGGCGAAGCGCAGCGGGGTGCCGGACCGGCGGGGCACGAGTGCGTCGTCGAGGAACGGCAGGGAGGCGTGGAAGCCCGTCGCCCACAGGATCGTCTCGTACTCGCGCGAGGTGCCGTCGGTGAACGTCACCGACGTGCCCTCGATGTCCGCGATGCCGGGGACCACGCGCACACGACCGTGGTGGATCCAGTACAGCAGCAGGTCGTTGACGACCGTGCGGCCCTCGGCGAGCGTGCGGTAGGCGGGCTCCGGCAGACCCGGGTAGTCCTTCCACTCGCCGATCGACACCCGTGCGAGCAGGCGTGCGATGAGGTCCTGCTCGTCGGCGGAGAACTGCGCCATCCACGTCACCTCCTGCCGCGGCACCCCGAAGTAGCTCTTCGGCTGGAAGTACATGCCCTCGCGCACGACGATGTCGGCGTCGATGCGGTGCTGCGCGGCGTCCACTGCGAGGTCGCAGCCCGAGTTGCCCGCACCGACGACGAGCACGCGGTCGCCGACGATGTCGTCGGTGTTGTGGTAGCGACCCGAGTGCAGCTGCGTGCCGGTGAAGCGTGCGGCGATCGCGGGCACCTTCGGGTCCCAGAGGTGACCGTTCGCGACCACGACCCCGTCATAGTCGCGCTTCTCGCCGCCCGTGAGCGTCACGGTCCAGCCGGCGGACCCGACCGGGCCGTCGGTCGCGACCGGCACGACCGATTCGACCTCGACGCTGAACGTGACGCCGTCCCGCAGCTCGGCCTCGTCGGCGTAGGCGTTGAGGTAGTCGCGGATCTGCGTGCGCCGCGGGAAGTGCGGGTAGTCACTCGGCATCGGGAAGCCCTCGAAGCCGGTCATGTCACGGGACGTGATCAGGTGCAGGGCGTCGTAATCGGTGTTCCAGTGCCCACCGACGCGGTCGGTCTTCTCGAAGCAGTCGACGTCGTACCCGGCGTCGCGCAGCTGGCGGAGGGCGGACATGCCGGCGGCACCGGCACCGATGACGCAGTAGCGGGTCATGCGTGTGTTCCTTCGATCGTGAGGGTGGAGAGGTCAGGGGATGTCTCGGGGCCCCGCAGGCGGCCGCCGGTAGCGGCGAGCGCCGCGGCCCGGGCGCCGCGCGGGCGCGGGTAGCCGCGACCGGTCGGCGAGATGCCGGCCGCCTCCAGCGCGAGGAGTGCGAACACGTGCTCCACGGCGAGGCGGTTGCAGTCGAGCACGGGCACGTCGGGGTGGCCCGACACGTGCGTGTAGCCGTGCCAGGTGAACAGCGGGGCGAGGTAGCCGCAGCCGACGACGATCGCGTCGGCGCCGTCGGCGACCGCCGCTTTCGCCACCGCGTCGAATCTCGCGATCAACGCCCGCGGATCGTCGATCGCGGCCACGACGTCATCGAGCGTCGACTCGGGGTCGTAGGCACGCACGGGCCGCTCCGGCAGGAATCCCGTGGCACCGAGGCGCACCAGGTCGTCGGCGAAGATCGGCACCAGCGTCGGTGACACGGTGATGAGCACGGCCCGACGGGCGAGGGAGCCGACCGCGCGAACGCTGCCGTCGGGCAGGCTCGACACGGGCCGGGCGACGCCGGAGCGCACGATCTCGGTCGGCGCACCCCAGCATCCGATCACGACCGCGTCGGTCTGCGTGCGGGCATCGATCTCGAGCGCGGTCGCGAGGATCGCGGCATCCGACATCATGCGGTTGGCGGGTGTGCGGATGCCGCCCGCATCGACGCCGACATGGGTCAGGGCGACCTCGGCGCGATCCGCGACGAGGGCACGCACCTGTCGGTCGAGGAACTCCCACAGGGGCCGGTACCGCTCGTCGCCGTGCGTGGCCTCGAGCCAGGTGAGGTGGGTCATCTCTCTCCTCAGGCCTGTCCACGGGCGAGGCGGTGCTCGACGTAGACAGACGCCCACGTCGACGGCACCGCGATGATCACGTAGATCAGACCCGTGATCGCGTAGACCTGCAGGTATTGGAACGTCACCGCGCTGATCTGATACGCCTGGCTCATCAACTCGTTGACCGAGATCGAGTAGGCGAGCGAGGTTCCCTGGAACGACTGGATGGCGAGCCCCATGAGCGGCGGGATCGCCGAGCGCAGCCCCTGCGGCAGCACCACTCGGCCGAACACCGACCGGCGCGAGAGCCCGAGAGCGAGGGCGGCCTCGGTCTGCCCCTTGGGCACCGAGCGGATTCCCGCACGGAACATCTCCGACGAGTACGCCGCGGCGGTGAAGGTGAGACCGGCGGCCGCGGCCGGGAACGAGTCGAGCAGGATGCCCACCGACGGCAGGCCGTAGTAGACGATGTACAGCACGACGAGGGCGGGGATGCTGCGGCCCACCTCGACGAGCACGAGAGCCGGCCAGCGCAGCCAGGGATTGCGCGAGGCGACGCCGAGCGCGAACGCGAGGCCTATCGCATACCCCGCGACCACCGAGATCACGGTGAGCTGGAGGCTGACGAGCAGGCCCTGGCCGAGCTGGGGGAGGTAGTCGGCGAGGTTCATGCGTGACTCCTCGACAGGCGGGCGTCGAGGCGCCGGGTCGCGATCGCGAGCGGGACGCTGATCACGACGTAGACCGCCGCGGCCGCGAGGAACGGCGTGAGACCCGCCGTGCCGGGGTTCTGGCGTGAGTAGGCGGTCGCCGCGGCGACCATCTCGATCACGCCGACCGTCGACGCGATCGACGAATCCTTGATGAGGGCCATCAGGTATGTCGCCGCCGACGGCAGCGCGGTGCGCAGGGCCTGCGGTGCGAGCACCCGTACGAACGTCGTGCGCCGGCCGAGCCCGAGCGCCTGCGCCGCTTCGAGCTGCCCCTTCGGAAGGGTCGCGAACCCGCCGCGGTACATCTCGGCCAGGTACGCGCTCGAGATGACGCCGAGCCCGACGATCGCGGCGCCCAGCGAGCTGAAGCGGAACACCCCGATCGCGAACCCGAAGTACAGCAGGAACAGCCAGACGATCGTCGGCACGCCGCGGATCACGTCGACCACCAGGCGCACAGCGAGCCGCACGACGCGGTGACGCGAGCGCAGCCCGAGCATCAGCGGGATCCCGCCGATCGCCCCGAAGGCGAAGGATGCCGCGGTGACGAGAAGCGTCATCGGCAGCCCCAGCAGGACGATTCCGATCACCTCCACGTCAACGCTCCAGCACCGCGTTGAGGAACCGGCGGGTGCGCTCCTCCTGCGGTTCGGCCATGATGCCGGCCGGGTCGCCCTCCTCGACGATGTGGCCGTCGGCCATCACGACGAGGTGGTCGGAGACCTCGCGGGCGAACTGCATCTCGTGGGTGACGACGATCATCGTCATGCCCGCGTCGGCGAGCTCGCGCATCACGGCGAGCACCTCGACGCCCACCTCCGGGTCGAGGGCGCTGGTGGGCTCGTCGAACAGCATCACCCGGGGGGAGAGCGCGAGCGCGCGCACGATGGCGATGCGCTGCTGCTGACCGCCCGAGCACTGTGCGGGGTGGTGGTGCGCCTTGTCCTTGAGACCGACGCGCTCGAGCAGGGTCAGCGCCCGCTCTTCGGCCTCGGCCCGGCTGCGCCCGAGGATGCGCTCCTGCGGGAAGGCGACGTTGCGCAGCACGGAGAAGTGCGGGAACAGGTTGAAGGACTGGAACACCATGCCGACCTGGCGGCGCAGCGCGAGAAGCTCCCGCTCGGGGATCCGGCGTCCCGCGGTCACGACCTGGGAGCCGACGGTGACGGTGCCGCCATCCGGGGTCTCGAGCAGGTTGATGCAGCGCAGCAGCGTGCTCTTGCCCGAGCCCGATGGGCCGATGAGGGCGGTCACGCTGCCGGGCTTGACGGTGATGGAGATGTCGTCGAGGACGAGGTTCGAGCCGAAGCTCTTCGACAGATGCTCGATCACGACCCCCGCGTGAGCGATCTCGTTCGATTCGGTGATGAGGTTCTGGTTCATGTCGGCTTCTCGCTCGGGAGTGGGGCACCGGGGTCGCCGGCGCCCCACTCGATGTCAACGCAGGGCGGTCGCGGCCTTGTCGGCCGGCACCACCAGAGAGGCGGACAGGCCGTCGGCCTCGACGATCGAGGCGAGCGTGCCGTCGGTGCGGTACTGGTCGATCAGGGCGCTGAAGGCGTTGGACAACGCGGTGTTGTCCTTGTCGATCGGGAAGGCGATGATCGGCATGTTGGTCGTGATGGCGACGCGCGAGTCCGCCTGCGCGGGCTTCACCTCGAAGCCGCTGCCCTTGTAGGCCGCCGCGGCGACCGCGTAGCCGTCGAGCGCCGCCTGGATGCGGCCGGCTTCGAGGTCCTGCTTCATCTCTGCCGTGCCGGGGTAGAGCTTCAGGTTGTCGCCGAGGATCTTGGTGACGTCGTCCTGCCACGAGAAGCCCGTGCCGGTGCCGACCGCGCCGATGGTCTCCAGGCCCGACACCGTGTCGATGCCGGACTTCGAGATGATCGCCATCTGGTCGTAGTACGTCGGGGTGGTGAAGCCGA
This sequence comes from Microbacterium ginsengisoli, assembly GCF_000956535.1. Lineage (GTDB taxonomy): Bacteria > Actinomycetota > Actinomycetes > Actinomycetales > Microbacteriaceae > Microbacterium > Microbacterium ginsengisoli. The sequence continues at coordinate 21,077 of NZ_JYIY01000048.1, forward strand.
CCTGCGCCGCGCGGGCGGCGGTGACGTACCAGCCGCCGGTGATGATGTCGGTGCGCTTCTGGCTCGTGATCATCGCGATGCCGTTGGCGTAGGTGATCGGCACATAGGCGACCGAGAGGCACTCGGCGGCGGCCAGCTTCTCGATGATCTGGATCTCCTCACCCGACGCGGTCGTGCCGTCGAGCTTCGTGTACGGCGGGTTCTCCGGTACGCCGACGGTCAGGGTGCCGGGGGTGAAGGTGGTGAGACCGGCGTCCTTGGGCGTGCAGTTCGCCGAGGGGGTGTTCGACGAGGCGGTGGTGGCGCATCCGGTGAGCAGGATGGCCGCGGCGACGACCGCGGCGGCCGTGCGCAGGACACGGGCGGAGGGCTGGGGGCGGTTCATGACGTGCTGTTCCTTCGGGGTCGGGTGATGCGGGGTGGGGG
>NZ_JYIY01000049.1 GCF_000956535.1 Microbacterium ginsengisoli
AGATGTGTATAAGAGACAGCCCACCGCGACCAGCCGCCGGTGGCGCCCTTCGACCCGGCGGCCCCCGATGAGAGCGCCGCTCATCGTCGCGACGGCGGGTTCGCGGTGCGGCTCGGGCTCGCGGCGATCCGCGGGATCGGCGCCGACGTCGCCGGGCGCATCGTGGCCGCCCGCGACGCCGGGGGGCTGTTCCGCGACATGCGCGACCTGGTGCGCCGCACGAGCATCACCGAGGCGCAGGTCGAGGCGCTCGCCACCGCCGACGTGTTCGCCTGCTTCGGGATGTCGCGGCGCGACGCCCTGTGGAGTGCGGGCGCCGCCGCGCAGGATCGCCCCGAGTACCTGCCCGACTCGATCGTCGCCGTGCAGCCGCCGCTGTTCTCCGACCCGTCGAGCTACGAGACGCTCGCCGCCGACCTGTGGGCGACGGGCATCTCGACCGACGACCACCCGATGACCCACTACCGTTCCGGACTCGACGCGCGCGGAGTGCTCACCTCCGCCGAGCTGCGCACCCACGAAGACGGTCGCCGGGTCGAGGTGGCGGGGCTCGTGACCCACCGGCAGCGTCCCGCGACAGCGTCGGGGGTGACCTTCCTCAACCTCGAGGACGAGCACGGCCTCGTCAACGTCATCTGCTCGGTCGGCGTCTGGAACCGTCACCGCACGCTCGCGCGCGACGCTCCCGCCCTCATCGTGCGGGGCATGCTCGAACGGTCGCCCGAGGGCGTCGCGAACATCCTCGCCGACCGTTTCGAAGACCTGAGGGTCGGCGTCGAGCATCGCTCCCGCGACTTCCGGTGACACCACGAGGGGGCGGATGCCGCGGCATCCGCCCCCTCGCGTCCCTCCCGGGGCGACTCAGCCGTCGGTCAACGACTGGTGGGTGTTGGGGTAGGTGATGTTGTGAGCCGTGGCGCCCAGCAGACCGAACGTCACCCGCAGCAGCGAGGTGATGCCGTCGGCGGGTGGCGGCGTGTCCTGCCCGATCGTGATGGCCTGACCCGTCGGAAGCACGGCCGTCAGTGAGCTCAGGTAGACCTGGGCGTCGCCGCTGAGCGTCATGCTGTCGGCGGTCGTCGCGAGCGACGGGCCGGTGAACTGGCGCACCGTGAGCGAGAAGCCCTGCACCGTGACCGAGTCGGCGCTGATGCGGATGGCCGGCTCGAGCGTGCCGTCGACCGTGCGCACCGTGACGAGTGCGATGCCCTTGAGCCCCGTGAACGAGAGACCCTGCGCGCCCAGCTGCGCCGGGTACTTCGTGAGGGTCGGTGCGCCCTGGTCGAAGATCGCCTGTCCCCATGACGCGTTGGTCTGCGTCGGGGTGGTGGGCGTGCCCGGGGAGGTCGGCGTCGTCGGTGAGGTGGATCCGCCGCCGAGACCCGGCAGTAACGGCAGACCCGGCAGCAAGCTGCCCGAGGTCTGCGACGGCGACGGGGTCGGCGTCGGCGTCGGCGTGCTGCAGTTCATCAGCAGTGGGATGCACAGGCCGGTCGGGGCTTCGGGGGAGCGGGCGGCACCGACGGTCGCGGCGCCGACCACGAGGCATCCGACCACCGCAGCGGCCGCGATGGCAAGGCGATGGCGGATCATGATGCGCTCGCCGCCGTGATCTCGTCGATCGTCAGATCGGCGGTGGCGCCGTCCGCATCGCCCTCCTCCGCCGCAGCCTCCTCGGAGTGACGGGCGGCCCGCTTCGCCTCGCGGCGGCGCAGGCGACGCTCACCGTCGGCGGGCACCCACGACACGGCGATCACGCCACCGACGGTGGAGACCACCATCCCGATGATGAAGCCGCCGAGGTTGACGCCGACGAGTGAGTAGATCGAGATCGCCAGAGCGATCACACCGTAGAAGATGCGATGCATGGGCATCGCGACGATCAGCACGCCCAACAGCACCAGGGCGACCGGGATGATGGTCGCCTGCAGCCCCGAGAAGCCGAGCTGCACCTGGATGTTGCCGAGGTCGAGCTGACCGGAGAAGAACATCTCCACGCCGCCGACAGCGATGAGGATCGCGCCGACGAGGGGCCGCCGGCGGGACCAGGCGGCGAAGCGGGCACGTCGAGTGGACATGGCAGCAGCCTCCGATCGGGTTCGAGGAACGGTGGTCATGGGGCTGCTCAGAAGCAGCCCTTCGACCCGTCGGTGATCTGCACGTGCATGTTGGCGAGGTTGAAGACGCCCGCCTGGGTGCTCCACGCGATCTGCTGCAGGTTCTTGATCGTGATGGTGTCGGCGTCCTGGGCGAACTCGCCCGCCGTGCCCTTCGCGTTCGTGTTCACCTGCGAGGCGTCGACGCCGATGCGGATGTTGCCGAACGACGAGTCGCCCTTGAGGTCGGTCATGCCGATCTGCAGGTCGGTCGCGGTGGCAGGGGTGCCCTCGCCGCCGGCGGTGACCAGCAGGCCCACCTTGCCGAGCGGGGTGTCGGTGATGACGGCCTGGCAGAGCGCCGTGAGCGACGCCGACTTGATGTTGGCGATCGCGACGCTGTGCTGGCCGCCCTTCGCGTCGGTGGCGACGCCCGAGTACTGGGAGAAGCCAGTGCCGGCGAGCTCGGTGGCGGAGATCTGGAACGAGCTGCCGGAGACCGAGAACGAGACGGGCACCTGGCCCTGGGCGACGCCGCCGGCGAGCACCGAGGTGACGACGGCGACCGGGACGGCGACGATGGCGATACGTCCTGCGCGCGAGCGCGCGATGTTGCGGAACTTCATTGTGTCCTCCGGGGGGTGAGGTGCAGCGTCATTGCTGCGGGGTGCAGCGGCTGTGCTGCGGGTGGTTCTGACACGATGATAGACACCATTGACTAATTGTCAATAAGGTGGACGCGTTGGTGAGAAAGTCCTCACAGTCCGGGTGCGACGCCGATGCCGCGCCCGGAGGACGGGAGGTGTCGACAGTATGGTCATAGCCATGGTCGGGGTGCGTCGTACGCGGTTGACGCCCGAGGAGCGACGGGAGCAGCTCACCGCCCTCGGCGTGGCATTCCTCGCCACGCGCCCCCTCGACGAGCTGACCATCGAGGTGCTCTCCGAGCAGGCCGGCGTCTCCCGCGGCCTCGTCTTCCACTACTTCGGCTCGAAGCAGGGCCTGCACCGCGACGTCGTCACCCTCGCCCGCGACGGCATGCTGCACGCGACCACCCCGCGCCGCGACCTCGCCCCGCGGGAGCGCCTGCACGACACCCTCACCCGCATCGTCATGTTCGTGCGCGAGCACAGCGGCGTCTTCGCCTCCCTGGTGCGCGGGTCGTCGAGCCGCGACGCCGAGGCGAGCCGGGTGGTCGACGAAGCCCGCGATGCGCAGGCCGCCCGCCTGCTGGAGGTCTACGGCGAGCTCGGCTACCGCGACACCCGGATGCTGCGCGTCGCCCTCCACTCCTGGGTCGTGTTCGCCCAGGAAGTGCTCCTCGACCTCGCCCTCGGCACCGGCACCCCGGTCGAGCAGATCGTGGCGTTCCTGGAGCAGAGCGTGGAAGGCGTCGTCGCGGCCGCACAGGGGGCCGCGGCATCCGAATCCGGCGGGTGAGGCGCCGCTAGACTCGTAGGGCCAGCCTCTGTAGCTCAATGGAAGAGCAGTTCCGTCCTAAGGAAACGGTTGGGGGTTCGAGTCCCTCCAGGGGCACCAAGAGGTTGCTACCAAAACAAATCCCTGAAAAAGCACGGGGACGCGAGTCGGTAGGACCAGACGAACTGATCGCCAGAGCGGCACGACCCTTCGGGGAAGTGCCGCTCTTTGTGTTCCCGGCCGTCGTGCTCTGAGCGACGTGTTGTTCGGTGGCGAGCCGGACCTCGGGGCTGGTGATCGTGGCAAAGGGCTCGAGCATTTCTGCCTTCGTGCTCCCGTCGTTGAAGACCAGGATGTGCTCGAAGAACACCTGGTTCATGAGCTTGCGGATGTGGTCCGGTGCCAGCTGGTAGGCCTTCGGGCAGTTCTCGAGTAGGTCGAGTGCCAGCTTCATCGAGCCTTCGACCTGGTTGAGGTCGGCGGTGTATCGATCGACCTGGTGGGCATTCTCGCGGAGCGCGGAAGCGATGCGGTCCTGTTCCTTCTTGAGCAGGTCGAGGGGGATAGCGTCCGCGTAGTGCGCCTGCAGGACACGTTCCTGCTCTCGCTCGAGCTTCTCGCGTTCGGAGTGTAGGTGCTTCAACGCTCGGTCGACTTCGGCTCGGCTGTCGTGGAACTCGAGCTCGATCATCGCCTCGACCTTCGAGCGGAAATCGGGCGTGATGAGTCGGGCGAGTTCGGCGTAGTGGTTCTCGGTGCGGACCTCGGTCTCGTCGACGAGGACCGCCTTCAGCTCGCAGCCGTTCTTCTTGCCGAAGCGCCCGTTGCAGATGAAGTAGGGGTAGAGCGTGCCCTTGCTGTTGCGGGTCATCTGCACGATCAGACGGGAGCCACAGATCCCGCAGCGCAATGTCGACTTCAGGTAGTGGTCGTGGGTGCGGCGACGCTCGCCGACCCGCCTCGAGGCCAAGACTTGCTGCACGAGCTGGAACGTCTCGTCGTCGATGATCGCCGGATGGCGTCCTGGATAGGTGGCCCCTTGGAAGGTGACGACGCCGGTGTAGTACGGCTTCGTCAGGAGCTTCTGCAGCCCGTTCTCGTCTAGCACCTTGCTCGGCACGTTCGGCGTCTTCAGGGTGCGCAGGCCGCGCGCAGCCAGCTCGTTGGCGATCGACTTCAAGCCACGCTCGCCCTTGGCGTACTCCTCGAATGCCCAGCGGATCAGCGGAGCGCGCTCTGGGTCGAGGATGACCGTACGAGCCTCCCGGCCGTCCTCGCCCATCTGCGAGGTGTTCCGATAGCCGAGCGGAGCCCGGCCGATCGTGCCGCCACGCCGCGCCTTCTGGCTCATGCCCTTGACGACCTCGTTGGCGAGGTTGCGAGAGTAGAACTCGGCGATCGATGCCATGATGCCGTGCAGCAGCATGCCGGACGGCGACTGGTCGATGGACTCAGTCGTCGACACCAGGGCCACGCCCGCATCGGTCAAGGCGCGGTTGATCTCGACGTCATCCTCGCGGTTGCGAGCCAGACGGTCGACCTTGTGGACGATGACGTAGTCCACATCGTTCTCGCGGATGTACTCCAGCATCCGCTGCAACTCGGGCCGGTTGGCCGAGCGTGCTGATTCGCCACGGTCGACGAACTCCTTGACGATGAACGCGCCGAGCGACTGCGCCTTCTTTCGATTGGCGTCACGCTGCGCCGGGATGGAGAAACCCTCGGCGTCGTCGCCACGCTCCGCTTGCCGCTTGGTGCTCACGCGGAGGTAGCTCACGGCCACCTTCGGTGTCAGTGCGTCAGCGATAGCGCCGAGCGGGTTGATGTTGGCGGCTGCGAGAGCGGGATTCATGTTGGTGGTTCCTCCGATTACGTCCTCCTGATTGACGCTCTTCTCGCCAGAAGAGTCCAGTCCGAAGTCGCTCGGAATCTCGGGCATCGGGGGTCGATCGGTGGAAAACTTGGGCAGGTCGTTATCGTCAGGCCGGGGCATCGGGGCCTCCGTCTTGGTCTCTTATTCGGGTGTTGAAATCGGCTGCGCCCAGGGTGATCAGCTCGCCGAGGTCGGCCGGGGTGATGACCGTGAAGAGCCGGCCGTCGATGCCGGACTCCTCGCGGAGCCGTCCACGCAGTTGGTCGCGTCGACGCAGGCTCGGCACCACCCAGACCACGGCGGGGAAGACCCCGGTCTGTGCTTGCTCGTGGCCGGTGTGCCGGTAGTCCTGGTATTGCAAGCACTTCCGCACGATCCGGCCTGGTGGCTCGGTTGCCCGATCCACCTCGAAGAACCAGGCGTCCTGATAGCCGCCTGATGTTGTGACGAGCGCGAGGTCTGGCTTCAACCGCACCGTCGCGCCCGATCGGTTGAGATACGGCCGCCAGGCCGCCGGTTCCAGTTCGACGCGCGACACGGCCACGTCGTGCGCAGCGGCGGCATCGTTCAGGTCGAGGACCACCTCGGCCACCGCCAAGGTGTGCTCGAGGAACGTCGCACCCGGCTCGATGGCCCGCAGTCGCTGCGCCGGAGTTTCGCCGTCCCGCCAGGACAGCAGCCGGTTGGCCGTCTCAGTGAGCTGCCAGACCTTGCCGGATGACCCAGCCCGAACGCCGCCAATACGTCGGTCGAGCTCGCGGACGAGCCCGAGCTCTCGGAGTCGGCCGAGGGTCAGGTTCGCCGTTCGAGGGATCGTCTTCGCCCCGGCGGCGAGGTCGAAGTGGAGCCGGGCGATCTGCCGCGTCAGCAGGTAGCGGTACTCGTCTATCGACCGGAGGATCAGCCAGTCCCGATCAGACATAAGGCTACTCAGGGTCTCGTGGAGCGTGCTCATCGCAGGCCTCCATTGACAGGGCAGCGGATGCCGGGTGGGTATGAGGCGGCAGGAACGATCGGGAATCGGATCGGAGTCTTATCCCTGGTCGGGGGCGAAGCGCCGGTGTTGCCGGGCAAACGCGGTGAGCAAGTCGTCGTGACCTGAAGCCCGAACTGAAGGCCGCTCATCGCGGACCTCCCGTGGCCTTGCGGCGGCCAATCGGCTCGTCATCATCCGGCTTATCGGTTGCTGCATGGCCTTGATCGTCGAGCCCGATCGACGCCAGAACTTCTCGCTCGACCTCGTCAGCGTTCCGTCCGTAGGTGTTCGCGGAGTGCATTCGCAGCTCGACCGGCTCCCTTATCGGTGGCTCGGGTGGCAGGGTGCGGGCGGAGAACCAGCCGGTGGCGTGCCCGTCCTGGACGAGGTTCGCGTAGACGCCGAAGCGTGGCAATAGTGTGAAGTCGTCCCGATCCAGTCCGACGGCTTGCTTCGCGAGGTCGGCCGCGTCGTCGCCATTCAGTCCGAAGATGATCTTGTTCCGTGCGTTGGCATCGATGCCCGCGAGCGTCGGCGCGGGAATCTGCCTGCGGTACTGATGGGCTAGGGCGAAGCCGACGCCGAGACCGCGGGCCTGGCTGAGAGCGTCGTCGAGGTCGTCGTAGGCAGAGACGTAGTCCTGCACCTCGTCGATGAAGACGTTGACGATGTGGCGCTGCTCGGGCGACAGCGAGGTGCGCGCCAGGATGAGCGGCCAGACCTGGCCGACGATGATCGAGCCGAGCAGTTTGGCCGATTCCGCGCCGAGCGTGCCCTTGTTGAGCGATACCAGGACGATGCGCCGATGGGTGAACAAATCCGAGAAGTCGAACGTTGGGTTCGCCTGGCCGAGCACTGCCCGGAGTTGCGGGCGCATCAGGAACTGGCGAAGTCGGGTCATCGCGGGGGCGATCACTTGAGCGCGCTGCGGATCGCTCATCGCCTCGTAGCTGTTCCAGAACGACTCGAGGCCGAGCGGGTCGTGGATGTGCTTCATCACCTTGTGGCGGAAGCGATTGTCTGTCAGGAGCGAGGGCAGCATTGGCAACGTTGCGCCGCTGTAATGGGACAGCGTCGTCAGCGCCGCGGCGAGCACTTCGTTGGTGCGCGGTCCCCAGGCTTCGCCGGACAGTTCGCGGAAGATCGCCAGCATCGAGTCGGCGGTCACACCGGGGTTCCGGAAGCCCTTCTTCAGCGGATTGAATCCCACCGGTCGAGACGATGTCGGATCGATCACCACTACGTCGTCAGCGCGCGAGTGCGGAATACGGGCCAGCACGTCGTTGACCAGGTCCCCCTTCGGGTCGATCACCAGGACGCTGCGCCCCGCATGCACGGCCGAGAGAATTTGGGCGAGCATCGCCGTCGACTTCCCCGACGACGTTGGACCGAGGTAGAGGGTGTGCTGCAAGCTGTCCCGCGGCTCGATGCCGACCTGGACGATCTCACCGGGTGCGGTCGTCTCAGCGAACGGACGCTTCGACGTCTGCAGCCTGACCGGTGGTGGCAGTACTCGAGGGTGCGCGCCGGGGTGCCCGGGCAGATTGGCGTCGACGTCCTTATCGATCGGCCACGCCATTAGCCCGACGAGTTCACGCGCTGAGAGGTTGAGCGGCCACCTCCACGGGCGGGCTGCCTGCTCGAGCTTGTTCGGGTTCTCGACCGTGAAGTGGATTCGCACGCCCGCGGCCTCAGCGACACGGATTCCGGCGAGCACCGCCGTGATGAGTTCTCGTTCCCGGCCGATGGTGCTGCCGGTCACGCCGATGCGGATCGTGGCCTTGAAGCCGTGCAAGCTCACCCGGTGTTTCAGGCCCGTGCGGGTCTCGTTTGTCGCCGGTTGTCCGCCCCGGGTCAGGAGTTCGAACCACGATTCGGTCGGGTCCGCCGCGCGGTCCGGTACGAACTGCGGCGAGAGTCGACCGCCCAACATCACCTGGAGGATCAGCTCATCGGCCTCGTCTTTCGCCATCGCGAGCCCGGCGAGGATCGCGCGGGAGATCGCGGTGACCCGCTCGACATTCAGCGCGAGCGAGTGGTGGCTTAGGGTGACGTGTCCGGTGAACGTCGCTCGCGACCTTTCCGACGCATTCCTCTCGCGGAGCCGCACGCCCGGTACGAGTGAGCTGAGCATCACGGTCAGATTCCGGGTGTGACCGGGACGCGTGCCGACGAGGTAGCGGACCTCGCCGCGGGAGGCGCGGGCCTCGAATACGAGCTCGCCGAGCTGCCGGTCGGCGGCGATCCGGTCTAGGAGCTCGAGGGCCGTGTCGGGGTCGAACGGCCGCGGCCACCAGAGCTGCCGCCACACCCACGCCTGCTTAGACCGCGTCATCGGAGTTCTCCTTGTCGGCGGACTTGAGTTGCACCCCCGCCAGGGCGAGCAGGGCGCGAGCGAGCTTGCGGATGTCGGGCTGCTCGTTCGGGACGGCCACGGTACGGAAGTCGTGCGACCCCGCGGGCCGGCCCCGTCCTCGCTTGTTCGTGTTGATGTTGTCGTTCATCACCGCTGCCCTCCCTTCCGCGTGCGTTTGCCCTTATTGAGAATGGTTCGTTGATTTGCGTCAACGGTCACCACTGACGGCGACGCCACCACCAGCGCAGGACGATGACCGCGGCCGAGACCACGACCGCCACGCCCGCGACGATCACGAGGACCACCCAGACCTGCTGGATCAGCGAGGCCGCGATCCAGACGCACACGGCGGTTCCGAGCAGGACGAGCGCTCCACGCCATACGCTCGACAGAAGCGAAGTCGGCCCATCGGTCGACATCAGCTCTCACGGCCGTTCTCCTGCTTGCGGTTGTCTGTGAAGTCGGACGGGACCGCGTAGCCGAACTTCAGGAATGACACGTCGGACTCGATCTCGTTGCCCCACACGTCCCAGCCGGGCTGCTTGTGGCGGGCGAAGAGCTCGAGCCGCTTGACGTCCATCCCGGCGAGGGCGTCCACGTAGGCGTATTGGAAGTGTGGCTTCTCCGAGTGCTTGGCGACCCAGGCGGCAAACCAGTCGGGGACGACGTGGGACGCCGGGGTGACCTTGCCGCGGGTGCCGACGAGGAGATATTCGGTCGCTCGGCGCACACCGGACTTGATGCCGCCCATGCCGTAGCGGTTGAGCTTGCCCCAGGTGATCCAGTCGATCGGCTCGAAGCCCCAGTCGCGCATGATGCCCTGTGCCTCGTGGAAGAGGCCCTTTGTCGTCCAGAAGAACAGCCAGGCGTTCTCGGCGGAAACCGACTTCACGGCGTCGGCGAGCCCGGAGATCTCCGACAGCGACATCGTGTCGTAGTGCTTCTCGCCGGTCTGACCGGGCCACGGTACGTCTGCGAGGATCGCGTCGTAGGGACCGTACTGCGCGAGGCAGTCGGGTGCCGGGGTGACCGGTGGGTTGATATTGGTCATGTGTGACCTCCTTCCTGCATCCGCTTGGCTCGTGGCGGCGGGTGCTTCTGCGGGTATTTATGTGCTCGTGACGCCGAGCTGAGAAGGCCTCCGAGCCGCGCTACGCGGACCGATCTGAAAGCCGAGAGCCGCGCCAGATGTAGAGGTGATTGAGACCGGCGAACCACGACGGGTGGCGGCGCTAGCCCTTGTTGTGAAACGCACAACGACGACGAGAGTGAGGGGCGACCCGACTTGTGACCGAGCCGCCCCTCGAGGTCGCCTAGGACTCGGAGTGGTGCTCTTTGTCGGCGATGAGCCGGAGGATGTCGAGCCGGGCGTTGTGCCCTCGCTCGCGCTCGGCACTGACGACCTGATAGGCGGCGTCGACGGTGCGCTTGGCCTGGTCGACGACGGAGGCCGAGACGCTCCGGAGACGCTCGTGGGTTTCCATGAGTGACTCGTACTCCTCTCCGATATCGATGCGACGGGTGCGCTCGGTGTTCCACGCCTCCCAGAGGAGCGCGATCACCGCGAGGAGGATCAGGCCGATGACGGCTGCGACGAGGATCGTCGTCACGATGGGGGTCATCGGTCAGTACCTCAGCACCGTCATCGCGGAGCCCGTGGCCTGAGCGTCGACGATCTTCCACACGTGCGGTGCGACGATCGGGTAGGCCTTGGACACCGAGTCGGCGAGCGCGCCTGTGGCGGTCACTTCGTGGATCGCGGTGTTGGCGACCAATCCACGGCCATGCTCGTGCAGCTCGGCGAGCTCCGCCTTGGCGCCCTCCACGTACATGGCGAGTTCCTTCGAGTGCTGGGCGCGCATCAGCGCCATCCCAGCGTCTGCCCGCTCCTGCGCCGCCGCGAGGACGACGTCAGCGGTGAGACGCTCGAGCCCGCGCGAGACCTGCTTCTGCGTCGAACGCGACAACGCGCCGAGATGCTGGTCGAGCGAGCTCGAGGACGGGACCAGGGTCGTGCCCTGATCCGGCGAGACGGAGGTGTTCAGCACCTTCGGCTCCTTCCTACGAGTGGTGATGCCACCGAAGAGCGGTGGCCGCCCGTTCCTGCTGTCACCGGGAACATCACTGAGCCTCCGCGAGGAGGGTGGGCGTGCGAACGGTCAGTTCGTGGGCGCTTTCTGGGTACGCTGAAACGACAGTTCCGGGAGGCGCACATGGAGACGCAGGTCGCGCCGCCGCCTGTCGAGGACATCGCCAAGGCACTCCGCAAGATCGTTGCAACAGGTCTTCCGGTTTCACCCTCGCTGACTGACGAAACCCTCCTTGGACTCCGAGGCGTTGTCGCGCGCAGTATCAACCGCGACGACCGGCTCGGGAGGATCAAGGCGCTCGACGAACTGCTCGCTCGGCTCCTCGTCCACTATCCCGATGACACCCTCGGCGAGTCCGCCCGCATCCTGTTCGCCATCGCCCCTGGCTACCGCGGCTCGAACCTCACTACTCGGCGCGAGGCTGCTGCCGGTGCCGCCGAGCGTGAGGTCGATCACTTCCGCAAGCGCATCGAGCCGGAGATCATTACCGGCGTCGCCTGGCAGCTTCATCGCGACTCGCAGAACTACATTCCACGTGGGCGATCGGTTCCGCCGCCCCTCGAGGCCAGCGGTGACAGCCCGACTATTAGGGCTGGTGACGTCGCCAACAAGGAAGCCGCTGAGCATGAGGAGCTACTGTCGCGGCTCTGGGCGCATGTCTACGCACTCCGCGCCGAGATCCTCCGGGTCGAGCGCCTGAAGAATTGGCCGCACGATCCGACTGAGCCGACCACGAGCGAAAAGGTGCTCGTCGAGGCGATCGCTGCCCGCGACTACGAGGTCGACGCCGTGAAGGTTCTCATTGCGACTTATACCGAGCGCTACGGCCAGCGGATCGCGCACGGAGACGCCGAGTTCAACACCGAGGCACTACTTCGCCTTGCCGGGTGGGAAAGTGGCCTATGACCGTTCGACCGCTTGTTTACTAAAAATCCTGATCAGCGTATAATTTGGGTAGATTTCGCGATGAGTTCGAGCGCAGCTCCTTCATCGCGGTTCGCCTCTGCCGCAGTGTCTGCGCCCGCCGATAGGTTTGTGACACCGGAAACGGGGATCAATTAAGGGCACGTTGCTGTGCCAGGGAGAACTGCGGAATGCCACCAACCACGAGAGAAGCCCAGCGCGCCGAGCTGCACAAGACCATTTGGCGCATTGCCAACGACCTGCGCGGCAGCGTCGACGGCTGGGACTTCAAGAGCTACGTGCTCGGCATGCTCTTCTTCCGTTTCATCTCGGAGAACCTCGCGGCCTACATCAACAAGGGAGAGCGCGAGGCCGGCCACGCCGACTTCGACTACGCGCGACTCTCGGATGCCGACGCCGAGTTCGGCCGCAAGGAGACCGTGGCCGAGAAGGGCTTCTACATCCTCCCGTCCGAGCTCTTCGCGAACGTCCGCAAGCGTGCCGCGGGGGACGAGAACCTGAACGAGACGCTGGAGCGGGCCTTCAGCAACATTGAGGGCTCGGCGGTCGGCGCGGATAGCGAAGACGACTTGAAGGGCCTCTTCGACGACCTTGACGTTAACAGCGCCAAGCTTGGGTCGAACGTGGCCAGGCGCAACGAGAAGCTGGTGAAGCTCCTCGATGCCATCGGAGATCTGCCGCTGGGCAACTTCGAGGACAACAGCATCGATCTGTTCGGTGACGCCTACGAGTATCTGATGCAGATGTACGCATCCGAAGCGGGCAAGTCTGGTGGCGAGTACTACACGCCGCAAGAGGTGAGCGAACTACTCGCCCGCATCACTGTCGTCGGCAAGACGGCGGTGAACAAGGTCTATGACCCTGCCGTCGGCTCCGGATCGCTGCTGCTGAAGTTCGCGAAGGTGCTGGGCCGCGACAACGTCCGCCAGGGATTCTTCGGGCAGGAGATCAACCTGACCACTTACAACCTGGCCCGGATCAATATGTTCCTGCACGACGTGAACTACGAGAAGTTCAACCTCGCGCACGGCGACACCCTGACCGACCCGCAGCACTGGGACGATGAGCCGTTCGAAGCGATCGTCTCCAACCCGCCCTACTCGATCAAGTGGGACGGCGATGCAAACCCGTTGCTGATCAACGACCCGCGGTTTGCGCCGGCCGGGGTACTTGCACCGAAGTCGAAGGCTGACCTCGCCTTCACGATGCACATCCTCAGCTGGCTTGCCGTCAACGGCACGGCGGCCATCGTCGAGTTCCCCGGGGTGATGTATCGAGGCGGCACAGAGGCGAAGATCCGCAAGTACCTGATCGACAACAACTACGTCGACGCCGTGATCCAGCTACCGCCGGATCTATTCTTCGGCACCACTATCGCCACCTGCATCCTGGTCCTCAAGAAGTCGAAACCGATGAACGACGTCGTCTTCATCGACGCCTCCGCCGAGTTCACCCGCTCTGGCAACAAGAACAAGCTCACCTCCGACCACCAGCAGCGCATACTCGATGCCTTCATCGCCCGCGCAGACATTGACCACTTCGCCAAGGTCGTGCCGAATGGTGAGATCGCCGAGCGCGACTATCTGATGTCGGTCTCTTCCTACGTCGAAGCTGAGGACACACGTGTAGCCACCGATATCAAGGCTTTGAACGCCGAGATCGCCGAGATCGTGAAGCGGCAGTCCGAGCTGCGCACTGCCATCGACGAGATCGTCGCCGACCTGGAGGCGAGTGCGTGAGCCGCATCGACGACCTAATCAAAGAGCTGGCCCCGAAGGGGGTTCCGTTCAAGACGCTCGGCGACCTTGCGGAATTGGTTCGCGGCAACGGAATGCCAAAGACCGATTTGACGGACGACGGCATCGGCGCGATCCACTACGGCCAGATCTACACGCGCTATGGGGTCTGGGCGACCAGCACCATTTCATTCGTCGCTCGGGAGACTGCTTCCAAGCTCGCGAAGGCTAATCCAGGTGACATCATCATCACGAACACGAGCGAAAACGTCGAAGACGTGGGCAAGGCCGTTGCCTGGCTCGGTGAGGCCCCGATCGTAACTGGGGGCCATGCCACCGTGATCAAGCACAACCAGGAGCCGAAATATCTGGCCTACTGGTTCCAGTCGGAGTCGTTCTTCGCGCAGAAGAGGGCGCTCGCTACCGGGACGAAGGTCATCGACGTGTCGGCGAGGCAACTGGCGAAGGTGCGAATCCCCGTGCCGCCGCTCGAGGTGCAGCGCGAGATCGTGCGAATCTTGGATCACTTCACGGAGCTGGAAGCGGAGCTGGAAGCGGAGCTGGAAGCGCGGCGCCGTCAGTATGCCATCTACCGGGATCAGCTCCTGACCTTCCCTGAAGCGGGGGTTCGGAGGGTTCCGATAGGTGAAGTCCTCTCGTTGCGCGCGGGCAAGTTCGTCGCTGCTTCGGGCATCAGCGATAAGCAGGACTCGCTGCACCCCTACCCGTGCTTTGGCGGCAACGGACTTCGTGGGTACGTGGCCGAGGCGAATCAGGAAGGTGACTATGTCTTGATCGGGCGGCAGGGAGCCTGGAGCGGCAATGTCAAGCGTGTCAAAGGCAAGTTTTACGCCACGGAGCATGCGGTTGTCGTAACGCCAATTCAGGAGTTCGATGTCTCCTGGCTCTTCCACGAACTGACGGCGATGAATCTGAACCAATATGTGTCGCAGGGCGCACAGCCTGGTCTTGCCGTCAGTAATCTCAACAAGGTAGACATCCCGGTTCCCGCGCTTGATGAGCAGCGTCGTATTGCTGGCATTCTCGACAAGTTCGATGCTCTGGTGAATGGCCTCAACGTCGGGCTTCCTGCTGAGCTTGCCGCTCGCCGCAAGCAGTACGAGTACTACCGCGACAAGCTCCTGACGTTCGAGGAAGCGGCGGCATGAGTGACACCATCCCGACTAAGTACGACCCGATCGCTGTCTCTGCCGAGAGCACGGTCGTAGCGGAGTACATCCCTGATGCGCAGACTGCGAGCGCGTATCAGTCGGAGGCTGAGCTGGAGAAGGAGTTCATCCGGCTCCTGCAGTCGCAGGCCTACGAGTATCTGCCGATCACGTCCGAGGCGCAGCTGGTCGCCAACCTTCGCGCTCAGCTCGATGCGCTCAACGGCTTGACGTTCTCGGATTCCGAGTGGGAGAGGTTCTTCACGTCGCGCATCGCCGGCAAGAACGACGGCATCCCGGAGAAGACCAAACGTATCCAGGAAGACCACGTCCAGCTGCTGACTCGCGATGACGGTACGACGAAGAATGTTCGTCTGATCGACAAGCAGAACATCCACAACAACAAGCTTCAGGTCATCAACCAGTACGAGATCGGTCAGGGCGAAGGCGGCGCGGCACGGAGCAACCGCTACGACGTGACGGTGTTGGTGAACGGTCTGCCGATGGTGCACATCGAGCTCAAACGTCGCGGCGTCGCCATCCGTGAGGCCTTCAATCAGATCGACCGGTACCTGCGCGACACCTTCTGGGCGGGCTCGGGACTCTTTGACTACGTCCAGTTGTTCGTGATCAGCAACGGCACACACACGAAGTACTACTCGAACACCACGCGCCGCCAGCACGTCAAGGACGGCGAGGGGCAGAAGAAGGCCAAGAAGACGTCCAACTCCTTCGAGTTCACGTCGTGGTGGGCCGATGCGCAGAACAAGCCGATCACCGATCTGACCGCCTTCGCGAAGACCTTCTTCGCCAAGCATTCGCTGCTGAACGTGCTCACCAAGTACTGCGTCCTGACGGTGGACCGGATGCTGCTCGTGATGCGCCCGTACCAGATCGTCGCCACCGAGCGGATCCTGCAGCGCATCGACATCGCGACGAACTATAAGAAGCTCGGCACCATCGAGGCCGGCGGCTACGTCTGGCACACCACCGGCTCCGGCAAGACGCTGACCTCGTTCAAGACGGCGCAGCTCGCCAGTCGGCTGCCGAGCGTGGACAAGGTCGTCTTCGTCGTGGACCGCAAGGACCTCGACTACCAGACGATGCGCGAGTACGACCGCTTCGAGAAGGGCGCCGCGAACTCGAACACTTCGACCGCGGTGCTGAAGAAGCAGCTCGAAGACCCGCAGGCACGCATCATCATCACGACCATCCAGAAGCTATCGACCTTCATCGGATCGCCGGCGAACAAGGGTCACGCGATCTTCGACGGTCACGTCGTGCTCATCTTCGACGAGTGCCACCGCTCGCAGTTCGGCGACATGCACACTTCGATCACACGAGCGTTCAAGCGGTACAACCTCTTCGGCTTCACCGGCACGCCGATCTTCACCGCGAACATGGGCAGCGGCGGCAACCCGCAGCTGAAGACCACCGAGCAGGCCTTCGGCGAGAAGCTACACACCTACACGATCGTCGACGCCATCACGGACAAGAACGTGCTGCCGTTCCGTATCGACTACGTCAACACCATCAAGCTGCCCGAGGGGCTCACCGACAAGCAGGTCTCGGCCATCGACACCGAGAAGGCGCTGCTGGAGCCGGTGCGCATCCGGCAGGTCGTCGAGTACACGCTGGAGCACTTCGACCAGAAGACCAAGCGGGCCAGCGGCTACGTCCACCAGCGGGTCGCCAACGTCGGCGAGGTGGCCGGCGGGCGCAACAAGGTCGAGGCTGTCAAGGTCGCCGGCCGAGTCAACGGCTTCAACGCCATCTTCGCCACCGCCTCGATCGACGCGGCCAAGCGGTACTACAACCAGTTCGCGATCCAGCAGCAAGACCTTCCGCCGGATCGCCGCCTGAAGATTGGACTCATCTACTCCTACGGCGCCAACGAGGCGATCGAGGACGGCGCGCTCGACGAGGAGGGCTTCGAGACGGGCGCGCTGGATGCCTCGTCCCGCGACTTCCTCGAAGACGCGATCCAGGACTACAACGAGCTCTTCGGCACCAGCTACGACACCTCCGACGATAAGTTCCAGAACTACTACAAAGACCTCTCGCTGCGACTGAAGAACCGCGAGCTCGACATGGTCATAGTCGTCAACATGTTCCTGACCGGCTTCGACGCCACCACGCTGAACACGTTGTTCGTCGACAAGAACCTCCGCGCCCACGGCCTCATCCAGGCGTACTCCCGCACCAACCGCATCCTGAACTCGGTCAAGACCTACGGCAACATCGTCAGCTTCCGCGACCTCGAGGACGCGACGAACGACGCGCTGGCGCTCTTCGGTAACAAGGAAGCCAAGGGCATCGCGCTCTTGAAGCCCTATGGCGAATACCACGCCGAATACTCCGAGAAGGTCCAGCAGCTGCTGGAAACCTACCCGCTCGGCCAGCCGATCGTGGGCGAGCAGGCGCAGAAGGACTTCATCGCGCTGTTCGGCGCAATCCTGCGCCTGGAGAACATTCTCACCTCGTTCGACGACTTCGCCGGCAACGAGATCCTGACCGAGCGCCAGGGTCAGGACTACCGCAGCGTCTACCTCGATCTGTACGCCGACTTCCGTGCCGCCAAGGACACCGAGAAGGAGCCCATCAACGACGACATCGTCTTCGAGATCGAGCTGATCAAACAGGTCGAGATCAACGTCGACTACATCCTCATGCTCGTGCAGAAGTACCGCGAGAGTCGAGGCGACGGCGACGACAAAGAGATCCGCGCCGAGATCACCCGAGCCATCGACGCCAGCCCGAGCCTGCGGAACAAGAAGGACCTCATTGAAGCCTTCGTCGACTCTGTCTCTGCCACCGGCGAGATTGACGAGGAATGGAGTCGCTTCATCGCTGCGAAGCGCGAGGCCGAGCTCGAGCAGATCATCGCCGACGAAAACCTCCGCTCCGACGAGACCCGCGCCTACATAGAAACCGCGTTCCGAGACGGCGGCATCCGCACCACCGGCACCGCCATAACGAAGGTGCTGCCGCCAGCCTCCCGCTTCGCAACCGACGGCGGGCACGGTGAGAAGAAGCAGCGCGTGCTGGAGAAGCTCGGCGAGTTCTTCGAGAGGTTCTTCGGGCTGAGTATGAAAGGTGGCGAGTTATGACCCGCAACGACTCGGTGCTACGTCCCACCGGACTCGCCAAGACCAAGGCGACGACGAATCAATTCGCCGCCATCGACATCACCGACTACGGCCGTTCGGTGCCGGAGGAGGGGAAACTGTAATGCGTGCCGTCGAAGTCCAGATCCACAACTTCCGCAGTATCCACGATGCGAAGATCCGCCTGGAGCCGTTGTCGCTGATTGCTGGTGCAAACAACGCGGGCAAGAGCAACGTCATCGATGCCATCCGCATGTTCTACGGGGATCTCAAGTGGGATGACGGCCGTGACAAGCCGAAGGTTGCCGCGTCTGATGCTGAGGCGTGGGTTGAGGTTGAGTTCAAGCCGACCGACGACGAGCTGACGCAGCTCAAGGACGACTACAAAAGCGCTAAAGGGACATTCCGCGTCCGGAACTACGTCAGTCCGTCGACCGGTTCCGACGGAAAGGTGCGCTCGGGCTACTACGCCTACGAAGGCGGGAACCTCTCCGACAACCTTTTCTACGGCGCGAAGAACGTCGGCTCCGGGAAGGTTGGCCACATCGTCTACATCCCGGCCGTCAGCAAGATTGATGACAATACGAAGCTGACAGGCCCGTCCGCACTCCGGGAGCTCGTTGCGGAAGTGCTCAACAAGGTGGTTGCCGACAGTCCCGCCTACAAGCAACTGACGGAGGCGTTCGGCGCCTTCGAAGGATCGATCAAGACCCAGACGAGTACCGACGGTCAGTCGCTCGAGTCGCTCGAGAAGGAGGTCACCGACGAGATCACGAGCTGGGAGGCATCGTTCTCGCTGGCAGTTCAGAGCATCCAGCCCGAAGAGATTCTCAAGACTCTGATCAAGCCTCAGCTCATCGACGAGACGCATGGTGGCGAGATCGATCAGGCCCGATTCGGTGCGGGGTTCCAACGGCATCTCATCTACACGCTCATCAAGCTGGCTGCGAAGCACGCGAACCCGCCAAGGGTGGCCGCTGGTGAGAAAAAGGAGTTCACGCCGCAGCTCACCTGGATTCTCTTCGAGGAGCCCGAGGCGTTCCTGCACCCGTCACAGGAGGAAGTGCTACACGACAGTCTGCTAAAGCTCGTGCAGGACGGCACCACGCAGGTTCTGCTGACCACGCATAGTTCGCGGTTCGTGAGCCGATCGATGGACGATCTGACGAGACTGATCCGCCTCCGCCGAGACGCAGGCGTGACTACTTCGTGTCAGCTGACTCAGTCGCAACTTGATCAGCTCTTCGCCGACGCACTCGTCGCTGACGACAGCATTTTGCCGCACGGCACGAGCGCAGCCGATGTCAACAAGGCCGCCATGATGGCGTCTTTGAAGACCGAGCTTTGGATGCAGTCGACTCGGACCACCGCGTTCTTCAGTCAGCGGGTCATCCTTGTTGAGGGGCCGAGCGAAACTGCGATTTATAGCTATCTCACGACGCGTGGACTTATGGAGCCGCCGGTTCGTGGCTTGGCCGTCATCGACTGCATGGGCAAGTACAACATCCATCGTTTCGTCGCGATCTTGAGCGCCTTCGGCATCGACCACTCGGTGCTCTATGACGGGGACAACGGCGGCGCACACGACACTGAAGTCACTCAGGCGATTAGTGATACCAGGTCGACATTCACCAAGCGGGTTACTCGGTTCGCGAACGATCTCGAGACCGAGCTTGGCATCACGCCGCTCCCGCGCAACGAGTCCAGTCGCAAGCCGCAGTATGCGCTCTACAACCTCGAATCTGGGCTGATCGGTCAGGCGAGGATCGACGCCCTCAAGCAGGAGTTCGTCGATCTCGCCACTGCGTTGTAACAACGGTCTGAAAGGAGGCCGCGCTATGCATGAAATCAAGTGCCCGCACTGTGGGCAGACATTTACCATCGACGAGGCCGGCTACGCCGACATCGTCCAACAAGTCCGCAACGCGGAGTTTCAGCAGGAGCTTCACGAACGCCTCGAACGGGCCGACGAGGACCAGAAGAAGGCCCTTGAACTAGCCGAGGCGAAGGCGGCCAGCGAGCTGCAGAAGGCCGCTTCGTCTAAGGACGCGGAGATCCAGGAGCTGAAGGCCAAGCTCGAGGCTGGTTCTATGCAACAGAAGCTCGCCGTGACCGAGGCGCTCGCCACGATCGAGAAGGAGCGCGAAACCCTCGCCATCGAACTCGCCCAGGCGAAGCAAGAGAAGCAGTCTGCCGTTGAACTGGCCGAGGCAAAAGCACTGGCGGAACTTCAGAAGGCTGCCGCGGCCAAGGACTCTGAAATTCAGGAGCTCAAAGCGAAGCTCGACTCCATCGACACCGCCAAGAAGCTGGAGCTGGCCGAGGCGCTCGCGACCGTCGAGAAGGAACGCGACGAGCTGAAGAGCGGCCTCGAGAAAGTCGAGCTCGAGAAGCAGCTCGCCGAGAAGTCGCTCAAAGACAAGTACGAGACACAAATCAAGGACCGCGAGGAGCAGATCGAACGCCTCCGCGATCTCAAGGCAAAGCTCTCGACCAAGATGGTCGGCGAAACCCTCGAGCAGCACTGCGAGATCGAGTTCAACAAGATCCGCGCCACCGCCTTCCCGCGCGCCTACTTCGAGAAAGACAACGACGCCCGGACCGGTAGCAAGGGCGACTACATCTTCCGCGACAGCGACGAGGCGGGGACCGAGATCGTCTCGATCATGTTCGAGATGAAGAACGAGAACGACACCACCGCGACGAAGCACAGAAACGAGGACTTCCTCAAGGAGCTCGACAAGGACCGCACCGAGAAAGGCTGCGAGTACGCGGTACTGGTCTCACTCCTCGAGCCGGAGAACGAGTACTACAACACCGGCATCGTCGACATCTCGCATCGCTATCCGAAGATGTATGTCATCCGCCCGCAGTTCTTCATCCAGATGATCACGCTGCTGCGGAACGCTGCCTTGAACTCCTTGAAGTACAAGACTGAGCTGGCGCTGGTGAAGGCGCAGAACATCGACATCACGAATTTCGAGAACGAACTGGATGCGTTCAAGTCGGCATTCGGAAAGAACTATGACCTGGCCTCGCGCCGCTTCCAGACAGCCATCGACGAGATCGACAAGTCGATCGACCATCTGCAGAAGACTAGGGACGCTTTGCTCGGCACGAACCGCAATCTACGGCTGGCGAACGACAAGGCCCAAGATGTCACGATCAAGAAGCTGACGAAGGGCAACCCGACGATGGCACAGAAGTTCGCTGAATTGGAGCCAGGTAAGTCGTCCGAAGACGAGTAGCCTTACGCATCCGCCAGACGCTTCTTGATCGTCTTCGGGTCGATTCCGAACCTCCCGCCGAGCCGGTTGAGGGACCATCCCTCGGCCTCAAGCTGTCGCGCCTCCTCGAGCATTGCCGGCGAGAGCGTGCCGCGCTCACGGACTGGTTCTCCCGCACGGGTCAAGGCGAGGCGAGCGGTCTCGCGGTTGATGCCCCAGCGCTTGGCAATACGCGGCAGCGTGCCACCCGCTCGGTACTCCGCGGCTATCTCCTCGACCTCAGTCGGTGTCAGCCGGTGCTGGGCCTGAACGATGGCTTTCCGTGGCGTGTCGCTTGATTCTGGGCGACTGACGCGTCCTTCGACCACCGCACGCACAGCCTGCAGCACGCGGAGCTGTTTGTTTTGGTCAGCCTCAGAAAGGCGCACCGCCGAAACGAGGTCCGCATGACCCTGCCGCTCCACTCGGAACCCGCCGACCGCTCGCACCCTGCGTTCCGGCCGAACGCCGAGCCGTTCTACGCGATCGTGCGGAAGGGGCTGGGTGATCTCGTCGACGGTGAGCACTTCTGGGACGCCGTGGCGGAGGACGCCGAGTTCGAGTTCCGTTACGTCTTCGCCGGGTTCGGGCCTGTGATCCGCGGGCGTGCGGCCTACATGGACTGGTTCGCCGGCTACGACATGCAGATCGAGCGGGCCGACGGGCTGCAGGTCGCGCACGACGCCGACCGTGGCGTCGTGACGCTCGAATACGAGGTGCACGGACGCACGGCCGCGGGCCGCGCGTACGACAATCGGTTCTGCTCCGTCGTCACCCTCGTCGATCGGCGCATCGTCGGCTGGCGCGACTACATGGACTCGCTCGCCGTCATCACGGCTCTCGGCGGCTGACCCGGGGCCGCGGCATCCGCCATAGGGATGCCGCATACCTCGCGCGCTGCGGCCGGTTCACCAGCGAGGTTGCGATGCGAACCCTCGCTACGCGAATACCCCGGCGCCGCTCACCCGGCGATCGTCTCGATCCGCGACGGGCCGTCAAGGCACACGCGGTCGATGACGGCGAGCGTCGACTCCGCCAGCGGTCGATCGAGCGCGGCGAGGTTCTCGCGTTGCCGGGCCGGGAATCTCGCCGTCGGCAGCGGGATCATCCCCCGAGCCGCCGACCAGGCGATCGCCAGCTGCGCCGGGGTGAGACCCTCCTCGCGTGCGGCGCGCACGAGCACCGGATGCCGCAGCATCCCGTCTCCGAGGCCCGTCGGATGCGCGGCGAGCACCCTGACGCCTCGGCCATCGAGGTCGCGCCGCAACTCGCGCTGGGGAGCGAGCGGGTGCACGACGATCTTGTCGACGGCCGGCCGATCTCCGGTCGCCTCGAGAAGGGCGTCACTCTCCGCCGCGCCGAACCCCGCGACACCCACGCGGCTGACGAGGCCTCGCACCCGGGCCTTCGCGAGCGAGTGCCAGGCCGCCACCGAGCGCGCCGCCCCGATCCACGGCACCAGCATGAGATCGATGTGCTCCAGCTGAGTGCGCAGCAGGAACTCCTCGACGAATTTCGTCGCCTCGTTCGCGCTCGTGCGACTCGCGGGCAGCCGGGTCGCGACCGTGACGAGATCACGCGGGACGGCTGCCGCGGCAATCGGGCTCTTCGGACATCCGGTGGGGGGGTCATGGGGTGAGTCCGCCGGCGGTGAGGAGCATGCGGAGGCGGTAGTTCTCGCGGTTGCGATAGCCGCGGGCGAGGCGGCGGTGGAGCTCGATGATCCCGT
>NZ_JYIY01000050.1 GCF_000956535.1 Microbacterium ginsengisoli
CAACCCCTTTGCGAGCGCGCAGGGCATGGGCCAGCGGCCCGCAGGCCCCCGCCCGGGCAACAACCCGTTCGCGAGTGCGCAGGGAATGGGCCAGCGCCCGACCCCCGGCAACATCCCGCGTCCCCAGGCCCCGCGTCCCGGTGCCCCGCGCCCGGGCGCTCCGCGTCCGGGCGGCGCGGGTCGTCCCGGTGGCGCCGGTCGTCCGGGCGCTCCGTTCCAGCAGCGCACCGGTGGTGCCGGTCGCCCCGGGTTCGGCGGCGGTGCGGCACGTCCCGGTGGCGCCCCGGCAGCCGGCGGCTTCGCCGGGCGTCCCGGTGGTGGTGGCGGTCGCGGCCGTGGCCCCGGCGGTGGCACCGCGGGTGCGTTCGGCAAGGGCGGCGGCAAGTCCAAGCAGCGCAAGTCGCGTCGGGCGAAGCGTCAAGAATTCGAGATGAGGGACGCTCCGGTCGTCGGCGGCGTCAACGTCTCGAAGGGAAACGGCGAGATCATCCGTCTGCGCCGCGGCGCGTCGATCGCCGACTTCGCCGACAAGCTCGAGGCGCTGCGCGGCTACACCGTGCAGCCCGGCACGCTCGTGACCATCCTGTTCAACCTGGGTGAGATGGCGACCGCGACCGAGTCGCTCGACGAGGCCACCTTCGAGGTGCTCGGCGCTGAGCTCGGCTACAAGATCCAGATGGTCTCGCCCGAGGACGAGGACAAGGAGCTCCTCGAGGGCTTCGGTCTCGACCTCGAGGCCGAGCTGGAGGCGGAGAGCGAGGACGACCTCGAGATCCGGCCTCCCGTGGTGACCGTCATGGGTCACGTCGACCACGGTAAGACCCGACTGCTCGACGCCATCCGCCAGACCAACGTGGTCGCGGGCGAGGCCGGCGGCATCACGCAGCACATCGGTGCGTACCAGGTCTGGACCGAGCACGACGGCATCGAGCGCGCGATCACCTTCATCGACACCCCCGGTCACGAGGCGTTCACCGCCATGCGTGCCCGTGGTGCGCAGGTCACCGACATCGCGATCCTCGTGGTCGCCGCCGACGACGGCATCATGCCGCAGACGGTGGAGGCCCTGAACCACGCCCAGGCGGCGGGGGTGCCGATCGTGGTCGCGGTCAACAAGGTCGACAAGCCCGAGGCGAACCCCGCGAAGGTGCGCCAGCAGCTCACCGAATACGGACTGGTCGCCGAGGAGTACGGCGGCGACGTCATGTTCGTCGACGTCTCGGCCCGCCAGAACCTCGGCATCCAGGACCTGCTCGACGCGGTGCTGCTCACCGCCGACGCCGGTCTCGACCTCACCGCGAACCCCAACAAGGCAGCGCGCGGTGTGGCCATCGAGGCCAAGCTCGACAAGGGCCGCGGCTCGGTCGCGACCGTGCTCATCCAGTCGGGCACGCTGCGGGTCGGCGACGCGATCGTCGCGGGCACGGCCTATGGCCGCGTGCGCGCCATGATCGACGAGAACGGCGACGCGGTCGAGGAGGCCGCGCCGTCGCGTCCGGTGCAGGTGCAGGGTCTGAACTCCGTGCCGCGCGCCGGTGACACCTTCATCGTCACCGAGGAGGACCGCACCGCCCGCCAGATCGCTGAGAAGCGTGAGGCCGCGGAGCGCAACGCCGCCCTGGCGAAGGCTCGCAAGCGCATCTCGCTCGAGGACTTCACCCGTGCTCTCGAGGAGGGCAAGGTCGAGTCGCTCAACCTCATCATCAAGGGCGACGTGTCGGGTGCTGTCGAAGCGCTCGAGGAGTCGCTGCTCAAGATCGAGGTCGACGACTCGGTGCAGCTGCGCATCATCCACCGCGGTGTCGGTGCGATCACCGAGTCGGACGTGAACCTGGCGACGATCGACAACGCGATCGTCATCGGTTTCAACGTGCGTCCTGACACGAAGGCTCGCGAGCGTGCGGCCCGCGAGGGTGTGGACATCCGCTTCTACTCGGTCATCTACAACGCGATCGACGACGTCGAGCAGTCGCTCAAGGGCCTGCTCAAGCCGGAGTTCGAAGAGGTGCAGTCGGGTGTGGCGGAGATCCGCGAGGTGTTCCGCTCGTCGAAGTTCGGCAACATCGCCGGTGTCATCGTTCGCAGCGGCACCATCACCCGCAACGCGAAGGCCCGCGTCATCCGCGAGGGCGTCGTGATCGCCGATGGTCTCGCGATCGAGTCGCTGCGCCGGTTCAAGGACGACGTCACTGAGGTCAAGACCGACTTCGAGTGCGGTATCGGCCTCGGCAAGTACAACGACATCCAGGTCGGCGATGAGATCGAGACGATCGAGATGGTGGAGAAGCCCCGCAGCTGATCCGATTCCCGGCTCCGATGACGGATGCCTCGTGGCCCTCGCGGGGACCACGAGGCATCCGTCTCGGGCACGGACCGTCGAAGAGGCCCGCGGGCGAGGAGGACGATATGGCGAATGAACGTCAGGCGAGGATCGCCGACCGCATCAAGGTGCTGCTCGCGGAGCGGCTCGACAAGGGGCTGCGCGACCCGCGGCTCGGCTTCGTGACGATCACGGATGTGCGGGTGACGGGCGACCTGCAGCACGCGTCGGTGTTCTACACCGTGCTCGGCGACGAGAAGGCCCGCGAGGACACGGCGGCCGCGCTGCGGTCCGCGACCGGCATGCTGCGCAGCGACGTGGGTCGTCAGCTGGGCATCCGGCTGACGCCGACGCTCGAGTTCATCCTCGACGCGCTGCCGGACTCGGCCGGGCACATCGAGGATCTTCTGCGCGAGGCGCGTGAGCGCGACGAGGCCGTGGCGGGCATCGCCGTCGGCGCTCACTACGCGGGCGAGTCCGACCCCTACGTGAAGCCGCGGGTCGAAGACGACGACGAGGACTGAGCGCGCTCAGCGCGTCTGACGTCGCAGTGACAGCGCGGCGAGCACGACGACGCCGAGGGTGAACAGGGCGACGACGCCGAGTTCGCGCAGGGCCGGTCCGGTATCGGTCGAGGTCGCGAGGTCGTGCAGCGCCTGCACGGAGTGCGACATCGGCAGCCAATCGCTGATCGCCCGGAGCACGTCCGGCATGCTGTCGCGCGGCACGATGACGCCGCCCAGGATCACCTGCGGGAACACGATCGCGGGCATGAACTGCACGACCTGGAACTCGGTCGCCGCGAACGCGGATGCCAGCAGGCCGAGCGTCGTGCCGAGAAGCCCGTTGAGGATGGCGGCCACGATCAGCAGTCCGATCGGGCCGGCGATCGTGAGCCCGCACACCCACACCGCGAAGGCGACGGCGATGAGCGCCTGCATCGCGGCGAGCAGCCCGAAGGCGAGAGCGTAGCCGGCGATGACGTCGCCCTTGCCCAGCGGCAGGGTGAGCAGGCGCTCGAGGGTTCCGCTGCGTCGTTCGCGCAGCGTCGCGATGCTCGTCACCAGGAACATGACGATGAACGGGAACAGGGCGAGCAGCGCCGGTCCCACCTGATCGAACGTGTGGGCGTCGTCGAAGACCCACGCGAGCAGACCGAGCAGCAGCGAGGGGACGAACAGCAGCAGCACGATCGTGCGTGGGTCGTGGCGGATCTGGGTCAGCACCCGGCCCGCGGTCACGAGGGTGAGGAGCGGGTTCATGGGGTGTTCCGTTCGACGAGGGCCAGGAACGCCGCGTCGTGGTCGCTCGTTGCGGTTTCGGCGAGCAGTCCATCGGGCGTGGTGTCGGCGATGAGCCGCCCGTCGTGCAGGAGGAGGAGCCGGTCGCATCGCCGTGCCTCATCCATCACGTGGCTCGAGACGACGACCGTCGTGCCGTCGTCGGCGAGCGACCGGAACAGTGCCCACAGGTCGCGGCGCAGCAGCGGATCCAAGCCGACCGTGGGCTCGTCGAGCACGAGGATGGGCGGGCGGCCGACGAGGGCGATCGCGAGCGACACCCGATTTCGCTGACCTCCCGACAGACGCGAGACGAGCGCTCCGCGGAAGGCGTCGAGATCGACGGCCGAGATGGCGGCATCCGCGTCGGCACGGGAGCTGCCGCGCACCCGGGCGAAGTAGCGCACATTCTGCTGCACCGTCAGGTCGTCGTAGATCGCCGAGCTCTGCGCCATATAGCCGATCCGGCCGCGCAGCGGTCGGCTCCCGGCGGGTTGTCCGAGCACAGTCGCGCTGCCTCGGGTGATGCGCTGCGCGCCCACGATCGAGCGGATGAGCGTCGTCTTTCCGCTGCCCGACGGCCCGAGCAGGCCGACGAGCTCGCCGGGTACGAGTGCGACATCGATGCCATGAAGGATGCGCGTACGACCGCGCCGCACCGCCAGATCGTGTGTGACCACCGCCACCGTGCTGTCCACACCACGACATTCCCACGCGGGGTAGGCGAGAGCAATGGGATGCCGCCGGAAGAATGCGGGCGGCAGCACCCTACGCCGGCAGTCGCAGCAGGCCGTCGGGCGTCGTCTCCGCGAGACCGTCGGCGAGCAGAGTGCCGATCGCACGGTCGCGCTGCGCGGCATCCGGCCAGTCGGCGATGACGGCGTCGACGGGCACACCCTCGGGGGCGGCGTCGCGCAGCACCGCCAAGACGGCGCCGCGGGCCTGACGGTCGCTTCCCTCATACCGGGCTTGGCGACGGCGGGTGTCGCCGGTGTCGGGGTAGCCCGCCGCGCGCCACGCGCACAGCTCCCGCACGGGGCAGAGGTCGCAGCGGGGCGTACGCGCGGTGCAGACGACAGCGCCCAGCTCCATGGCCGCCGCGTTCACTGTCGCCGCCGCCGCGCGATCCTCCGGAAGGATCGCCGCCATCCGGTCGAGGTCGCTTCTCGCCGGCGGCCCGGGCTGGGACCTTCCGTCGACGGCGCGCGCGAGCACGCGCCGCGTGTTCGTGTCGACGACCGGATGCCTGTCGCCGTAAGCGAACACCGCCACGGCGCGAGCCGTGTAGTCGCCGATGCCCGTGAGGGCGAGCAGGGCGTCGACGTCGCGCGGCACGACTCCGTCGTGCCGGTCGCGGATCTCGACGGCCGCCCGGTGCAGCCACAGCGCTCGCCGCGGATAGCCGAGGTTCGCCCACCGCTGCACCGCCTCCGCGGGCGATGCCGCCGCGAGCGCGGTCGGTGTCGGCCACGTCACGAGCCAGGCCTCGAGCAGCGGGATGACCCGGTTCACGGGTGTCTGCTGCAGCATGAACTCGCTCACCAGCACGCCCCACGCCCCGAACCCCTGCGCCCGCCACGGCAGGTCGCGCGCGTTGCCGCGGTACCAGTCGACGAGGGCGGCGGCGAGGGGGGTCACCGACCCAGCGTAGAAGGTGCGCGGGCGGGGGACGCGGCATCCGTCGCCGTAGGCTGGGGACATGCGCCTGGCCTCCACCCCCGTCGTCGAACTGCAGCGTCAGCTGCGTGACGAGGTGCGGCAGCACTACCCGGCGGGCCGCATCGTGCTGGGGGTCGACGGCATCGACGGGGCAGGCAAGACGACGTTCGCCGACGGCTTCGCCGAGGTGTTCGCCGAAGCGGATGTCGCGGTCTTCCGTGCGTCCCTCGACGACTTCCTCCGCCCGCGGGCCGAGCGCTACGCGCGCGGCCGTGACTCGGCTGTCGGCTTCTACCGCGACACCTACGACATCCCGACCTTCCGCCGGGTGCTGCTCGACCCGTTCCGTGACGGCGCGCGCACGTCGGGTGCGACCGGGTTCCAGCTCGCCGCGTTCGATCACCGCCGCGACGCACCCCTGGAGGCGCGGTGGACGACCGGTCCCGCGGACGCGGTGCTCATCGTCGACGGCATGTTCCTGCAGAGCCCCGAGACGCAGGGCATCTGGAACTGGACGGTGTGGCTGGAGGCGCCGTTCGCGGTCGCCTACGCCCGGGTGTCCGAGCGCGACGGCACCGATCCGGACCCCGACGCCCCTGCGAACGCCCGCTACCGCGGCGGGCAGGAGCTCTACCTGCGCGAGGCGCGGCCGTCGGCGGCGGCCTCGGCGATCGTCGACAACACCGACCCCGCTCGCCCGCTGCGCGCCCACCGGGACTTCTGCTGATGGCCGCCGACGTCGCCTCGCCGTCGGGCATCCTCCTCGTCGACAAGCCGCAGGGCATCACGAGCCACGACGTCGTCTCCCGTGCCCGTCGCGCGCTCGCGACCCGGAAGATCGGTCACGCGGGCACGCTCGACCCCATGGCGACAGGCCTGCTCGTGCTCGGCGTCGGCAGCGCGACCCGACTGCTCACCTACCTCGTCGGGCTCGACAAGACCTATGAGGCGACCATCCGGCTCGGCGAGTCGACCGACAGCGATGATGCCGACGGCGTGCGCACGGCGGTCGCCGATTCGGCGGCGATCGCTGCCGTGACGGATGCCGCGGTGCAGGCCGGGATCGCCCGGCTCACCGGGGAGATCGACCAGGTGCCGAGCACCGTGTCGGCGATCAAGGTCGCCGGTCGTCGCGCCTACGACCTGGCGCGGGCCGGGGAGGAAGTCGTGCTCGCCTCTCGGCGGGTCACGATCTCCCGGTTCGAGGTCATCGCCCTGCGCCGCACGGAGGGTGTCATCGACCTCGACGTCGTGGTGGACTGCTCGAGCGGCACATACATCCGTGCCCTCGCGCGCGACCTCGGCGCCGCCCTTGCGGTGGGCGGGCATCTGACGGCGCTGCGTCGTACCCGCATCGGCTCGTTCGACGTCGCGGATGCGGCATCCGCCGATGACATCGCCCCCGCGCGCCTCGTGCCCGCCGCCGACGTCGCGGCGGCCGTGCTGGGGGCGCTGCCGGTGACGGCCGACGAAGCCCGCGATCTGCGCCACGGAAAGCGGCTCGAGGGCGCGGCCGACCGGCTCGGCGGGGCCGTGCGCGCCGCCATCGCGCCCGACGGGGTGCTCGTCGGCATCGTCGAACGTCGGGGCGCCGACATCAAGAGCGCGATGAACATGCCCGAGGAGGCATCCGCATGATCCTGTGGTTCTCGCTCGTGCAGGTGGCCGTGGCATCCGTTGCCGGTCTGCTGTGTATCGTGCTCGGACTCGTGGGTCGACGGCCGTCCGACCTGTCGGTCGGGTCACTCGCGCTCGTCGAGCTGCTCCTGCTCGCACAGGTCGTGACCGCGCTCATCGCCCCGGCCGTCGGCAACACGCCGAGCGGAAGCGTGCTGGAGTTCTGGGTGTACGCGATCTCGGCGGCTCTCCTGCCGCCTGCCGCCGTCTTCTGGGCACTGTTGGAGCGCAGCCGGTGGAGCACGGTCGTCATGGGCGTCGGAGCGCTCGCCGTCGCGGTGATGGTGTGGCGCATGGAGGTCATCTGGACGCTGCAGGGGTCCTGATGCGAGACGCCGGGCACGTGTCCGGGCCCGAATAGGATGGAGCCGCCATGCCGATCATCTCGTCCGAGCCCGCGTCCGCCCGCACCTCCCGTACCCGTATGACGGGGATCGGTCGCGTGCTGGTCATCGTCTACGGCATCTTGGCGCTCGGGGCGACGGGACGCTCGGTGGTGCAGATCATCCAGGACTTCCAGGCCGCTCCGGTCGCCTATGCGCTCTCTGCCGTCGCCGCGGTCGTCTACATCCTCGCGACGCTCGCCCTCGTGTTCTCGGGATCGCGAGGCTGGTATCGCGTCGCGTGGATCGCGATCAGCTTCGAGCTCGCCGGCGTGCTCATCGTCGGCACGCTGAGCATCGTCGACCCGGCGCTGTTCCAGCATCCGACCGTCTGGTCGATCTACGGCATCGGCTACGTGTTCGTTCCGCTGGTGCTGCCGTTCTTCGGTCTCTGGTGGCTGCGCCGCCACCGTCCCGACGCGGAGCGCGCCTGATGCTCGTGTTCCGTTCGCCCGCCGAGGTGCCGGACGGATTCGGTCCGTCGGTCGTCGCGGTCGGCAAGTTCGACGGCGTGCACGCGGGGCACCGGGCGGTGCTCGATCGTGCCCGAGCGGATGCCGCGGGCACGGCGAAGGTCGTGGCCGTCACCTTCGACCGCAACCCGCTGGCCGTGCTGCGGCCCGACGCCTGCCCGCCGAGCCTCACCGGCGTGCCCCAGAAGCTTGAGCTGCTCGCCGAGACCGGCATCGACGCCGTCCTCGTGCTCACGTTCGACCGTGACCTCGCCGATCTCGAGCCGGAGCGATTCGTCGACGCCGTGCTCGGTCCGCTCGGGATGCGCACGATCCTGGTCGGCGGCGACTTCCGCTTCGGGCGCGGCGGCGTCGGCACCCCGCAACTGCTCGCCGAATTGGGCGCCGCGCGGGGGTTCACCGTCGACGTCATCGACGATGTGCGCGCCCGCGCGGGGGAGCGCCGGGTGTCCTCGACGTGGGTGCGTGAGGCGCTCGCCGACGGCGACATCGCCACGGCGACACGGCTGCTCGGGCGCGCCCCCTCGGTCTGGGGCGAGGTCGTACACGGACTCAAACGAGGTCGCGAGCTCGGCTTCCCGACGGCGAACCTCGGCGGCCGCACGGCTGGGGTGGCACCGGCGGACGGCGTGTATGCGGGGTGGCTTCTCGTGCGCGAGCCCGGCGGTGACCACCGTTATCCGGCGGCGATCAGTGTCGGCACGAACCCGACGTTCGATGACGTCGACCAGCGCCAGGTCGAGGCGTATGTCCTCGACGAGCACGACCTCGACCTCTACGGCGCATCCGTGGAGGTGCAGTTCACGGCCCGCATCCGCGGGATGGTCGCATTCGACGGCATCGAGGCGCTCATCGAGCGCATGACGGCGGATGTCGCGGAGGTGCGCGCCATCCTCGCCTGAGCCGCGGTCAGGTGCGCTGCGGATCGCGGATCGCGATCGCGGACACCACCGCGCCGCCGACGAACAGTGCGGCCGCGAGGATCGCGGTGGCGTGGAATCCCGCGACATCGAGGGATCCGCCGGTCACGACCCCGAGCAGTGCCACCGTCACGAGCCCGGCGATCCTCGCGACGGCGTTGTTCACCGCCGAGCCGACGCCCGCGTGATCGGCGCCCGCGGCGCCCAGCACCGCCGAGGTGAGCGGAGCGACGGTGAGGGAGAGCCCCACTCCGAACAGCACCACCGCCGGCAGCACCTGCGTCAGGTAGTCGACCGGTGTGCCGACGGTGAGCAGCAGTATCATCGCCGCCGCGCACACGAGCGGCCCCGCTGCCATGAACCGGCGAGGGCCGAATCGGGAGGCGGCCGCGCCGGCGAACCGGCTCGTGGCGATCATGATCACCGTCGCCGGCAGGGTCGCGAGGCCGGCCAGGGTCGAACTGAAGCCGCCGGTCTCCTGCAGGAAGAGCCCCAGCGCGATGCCGTTGAGCGACAGGGCGCCGTAGATCGCGAGCGTGGCCAGATTCCCCGCCCAGAAATTCCGTCTTCGGAACATGCCGAGGGGCAGGAGTGGGGCGGGGGTCGATCGCTCGCGGACGAAGAATCCCGCGAGGGCGATCACCCCGATCGTGAGAGCGCCGGCGACGAGCGGATGCGCCCACCCGAGTCTGGGCTGCTCGATGAAGGCGAGCACGACGCCGCCCAGCCCCAGGGCGCACAGCACCGCGCCCGCGACATCCACCCGGCCGCCGCGTCGTTCGTCGACGAGTCCGCCGCGTGCGAGGAGCACCAGAGCGGCGGCGAGAGGAACCACGTTCACGAGGAACACGGCACGCCACGACAGATGGTCGACGAACAGTCCGCCCAGCACCGGACCGACGAGCGTCGCGGCGGTCGTGAACGCCGTCCACGTGCCGATCGCGCGTCCGCGCGTGTCGTCGTCGAAGTGCGCGGTGATGATCGCGAGCGAACTGGGCACGAGAAGAGCTCCGCCCACGCCCTGCAGCACGCGTGCGGCGATGAGGAAGACCGGGTCGGGGGAGGCAGCCACGAGCACCGAGGCGACGCCGAACACCAGGAGACCGATGCGCAGCACGACGACACGGCCGAGGACGTCGCTCAGGGCTCCTGCGGTGAGGATGAACGCACCGAGGGTCAGCAGGTACGCGTCGACCATCCATTGCTGCGTGACGAGTCCGCCGCCGAGCTCGCGCTCGATCGCCGGCAGGGCGACGTTCACAACGGTGGCGTCGAGGAACGACACCGCCGAGGCGAGCACGGCGATGGCCATCACCGTGCGATCGGACGCGCGTGGGGGGACGCTCACCCGCCCACAGTAGTGCGGGCTGTGGACACCAGGACGACCATCGTGCGCTGCGCTCGTAGCATCCGAGCAGGAGGTGGGCGATGCGACTCACGATCAGGCTGCTCGTGGCGACTGCGGGGTCGGTCGCCATCGCAGGCCTGATCGTCGGGTGTCGCCCCGACGCCCCGGCGCAGCCCTCTCCGACACCGTCGACGGAGGTGTCGGTGATCCCTCGCCCCGCCCCGGCGTCGCCGTCGCCCATCGAGACCCGGCTGCCGCAGGACGTCGGCCGATGACGGCGACCTGTCTGCGCGTCGTCGATCGGGTCCGACGCTCGGCGCCGATCGGCTAGACTGAGCACGGCCCCCGCCGCGCACCGACACTCGTCACACCGTGCGGAAGCGAGGCGCCGCCCGCCCGCCGACATCCGATCTCCACGGATGGCCGCGGCAGCAGTTACCGGTGCTCGACCGTCGCAGGTCGACGCTTTCGGATTCGACGCTCAGGAGGAGCATGCCGACCACGGCAGCCGCTCAGCGGCAACGACGCTCGTCGTCCCGTCGAGACGACGACGCGCCCATCATCCCGATCCTCGCCCGCAAGGTGCGTGAGGTCGAGGCCAAGGCGCAGCGCGGGAAGCTCGGCCCGACCAACCGCGTGAAGTTCCAGGTGATCGCCTTCCTGGTGCGCGAAGAGCGCGCCCGGGTGAAGGCCGACACCGCGCTCGCCACCGACGTGCGCGCCGAACTGCTCAAGCGCCTCGACGGCGTGGCGACGATCCTCGCGAAGACCGCCGCCCGCGACACCTCGCTCATCCAACTGCTCGAGGTCGATCAGGCGACGTCGCCGGTGGCGCGCCGCATGCGCCGCGACTGGCTGCTCGAGTCCGGTGCCGAACTCGCTCCTGACGAGCTGATCATCACGGATGCCGCGCCCGCCCCGGCCCCGGTCGTTCCGGCCGCGCTCGCCGAGCGTCAGGTGACGCCCGCCCAGGTGGAGTCGCGGCAGATGTCGAACCCGTTCCTCGCCCCCGACCTGACGTCCCGCCCGGCGGTCGACGCGCCGCGGCGCCGCCTCGACGGCTGGGAGCTGATGGGCCCGCTCTACAAGGCGTTCGAGACGGGTGCCGGCGGCGGATCGGCGTGCATGCCGCTGCCGCCCGTGCCCGAGTTCGACCGGGTCTCACCCAAGGGGCTCGAGGTCATGCCGCACCAGTCGCGATTCCTCGAGGCCGTGCGCGAGGGGCACCGCACGTTCCTGCTGGCCGACGAGCCCGGCCTCGGCAAGACGGCCGAGTCGGTGCTCGCGGCATCCGTCGCCGGTGCCTATCCGCTACTGGTCGTCGTGCCCAACGTCGTCAAGATGAACTGGGCGCGCGAGGTGGCCCGCTGGACGCCGCAGCGTCGCGCGACCGTCATCCAGGGCGACGGCGAGGACGTCGACGCCTTCGCCGACGTCTTCATCGTGAACTACGAGATCCTCGATCGTCACCTGTCGTGGCTCAGCCAGCTGGGTCTGCGCGGCATGGTGGTCGACGAGGCGCACTTCATCAAGAACCTTACCTCGCAGCGGTCCCAGAACGTGCTCGCCCTCGCCACCCGCCTGCGCGAGCGCACCACGAACCCGCTGCTGCTCGCGCTCACCGGAACGCCCCTGATCAACGACGTCGAGGACTTCGACGCCATCTGGCGTTTCCTCGGCTGGACCAACGGGCAGAAGCCGGGCACCGACCTCATGGCGAAGCTCGACGAGACGGGCTTCACGCCCGCCGATAAGGCGTTCTACCCGGAGGCGCGCAGCGCGGTGATCTCGATGGGCATCGTGCGGCGTCTGAAGACGGATGTCGCCGCCGACCTGCCCGACAAGCTGATCGCCGACCTGCCGGTGCAGCTCGACGACGAGTTCGGCCGGTCCATCCGGCAGGCCGAACGCGAGCTCGGCGAGCGCCTCGCCGCGCACTACCGCCGGGTCGTCACGGCCCGCGCCGACCGCCACGGCACCACGGTGCCCGCCGGCGAGGTCGACGAGGACGTCATCCGCATGGTCGCCCAGCACGAGCTCGACGAGTCGAAGGCCGCCGGAACGGGCTCGGAGAACGTCTTCACGATGGTGCGTCGCATCGGGCAGGGCAAGGCCCAGCTCGCCGCCGACTACGCCGCCCAGTTGCAGCGCTCGGTCGGCAAGGTCGTGTTCTTCGCCAAGCACATCGACGTCATGGACCAGGCCGAGGCGCACTTCGCCGCGGCGGGCGTGCGTGCCGTCTCGATCCGCGGCGACCAGACCTCGGTCGCCCGCCAGGAGGCGATCGACGCGTTCAACAACGACCCGGGCGTCGGCATCATCGTCTGCTCGCTGACCGCCGCCGGCGTCGGCGTGAACCTGCAGGCCGCCTCCAACGTGGTGCTCGCCGAGCTCAGCTGGACCGCGGCGGAGCAGACGCAGGCGATCGACCGCGTGCACCGCATCGGACAGGACGAGCCGGTCACCGCCTGGCGCGTCATCGCCGCCCACACGATCGACGCGAAGATCGCCGAGCTGATCGACTCGAAGCAGTCGCTCGCCCTGCGCGCCCTCGACGGCGTCGCGGTCGAGCCCGGGTCGAGCGACTCCGTGCAGCTCGCGGCGCTCATCCACGTGCTGCGCCAGGCGCTCGGCGCCGCCTGACCGCATCTGTGTGCACGGCCCCCGGGGCGACCGCATGGGTCGTCTCGGGGCCGTGTGGCACCCACGAGGCATCCGGCGATACAGTCGGGAGGGCAACGTCGCCTGTCTCCCCGGAAGCTCCACACCCGGAAAGCAAGGATCACAGCATGAAGATCGGCATCCTGACCAGCGGCGGCGACTGCCCCGGCCTGAACGCGGTCATCCGCGGCGTCGTGCTCAAGGGCACGACGAACTACAACATCGAGTTCGTGGGCATCCGCGACGGGTGGCGCGGCGTCGTCGACGGCGACTTCTTCCCGCTGACCCGCCACGAGGTGAAGGGTCTGTCGAAGGTCGGCGGCACGATCCTCGGCACGAGCCGCACGAACCCCTACGAAGGCCCCCGCGGCGGCGCCGAGAACATCGCGAAGACGCTCTACGGACACCGCATCGACGGCATCATCGCGATCGGCGGAGAGGGCACCCTCGCCGCCGCCGACCGCCTCTCGAACGACGGCATCAACGTGCTCGGCGTGCCGAAGACGATCGACAACGACCTGCGCGCCACCGACTACTCGTTCGGCTTCGACACCGCCGTCAACATCGCGACCGACGCGATGGACCGCCTGCGCACCACCGGCGACTCGCACCAGCGCTGCATGGTCGCCGAGGTCATGGGGCGTCATGTCGGCTGGATCGCCCTGCACGCCGGCATCGCCGCGGGGGCGCACGTGATCTGCATCCCCGAGGTGCCCATGTCGATCGACGAGGTCTGCGAGCTCGTCAACAAGGCCCACAGCCGCGGGCGCGCCCCGCTCGTCGTCGTGTCCGAGGGGTTCAAGCTCACCGGCATGGAGGAGGCCTTCAGCGACAAGGGGCTCGACGCGTTCAACCGCCCCCGACTCGGCGGCATCGGCGAGGTGCTCGCGCCCGAGATCGAGCGCCGCACCGGCATCGAGACCCGCGCGACCGTGCTCGGTCACATCCAGCGCGGCGGCTCGCCGTCGGCGTTCGACCGTGTGCTGGCGACGCGTCTCGGCCTCCACGCGGCCGACGCCGTCGTCGACGGCGCCTGGGGCCAGATGGTGGCCCTGCGCGGCACCGACATCGTGCGCGTGCCGTTCGCGGAGGCGCTCGGTGAGCTCAACACCGTTCCGCAGTACCGCTTCGAAGAGGCTGCCGCGCTCTTCGGGTGAGTGATGGCGGGATGCCGCGGCCCGCGGCATCCCGCCACCTCATCGTCTGCTCAGGCGTCGGCCTCCGCGCCCGGCGACCGTGGCAGCGCTGGCCGCGGCCGCTGCGCACGTCGAGACAGGTCATCTCCCCGTCACCGGGGGAAAACTCAAAGGCAGTCCTGTTCTCGAACGATCACCTGTCCTCGCGCTGGGTCGGTCAAGGTCGAGTCCCTGTGCGACTGCGGTGCGAACGGTATCGATGACCGCTGCCGACTCGAAGAGCAGTTGGCGGTAGTCGAAACGCAGGACGGTGAATCCGCGAACCACGAGGCGGGCATCCTGTGTGAGGTCCCGGCGCCGCGCGGCGGCGCCTCCGTGATGCGCGAAGCCGTCGATCTGCACAATGAGGCGACGTCCGATGCGTCCGTCCACGCGATGATCGTCGACGACCGCCTGCTGCACGACGCGGATGCCGGCCTGCCGCATCAGCGAGACGAACACGGTCTCGATCCCCGAGTCGGACAGGCCGGACGCAAGGTCAGCGAGACGCCGAGCGCGGGCACTGCGCCACTGCACTCGCCGCAGCGTATCGATGTCGATCCGCCCGTGCCGGACGGCCGATTCCCACACGGCGAGGGCATCCCGTGGAGGCGTGCAGCGCGCGACGTGGAACAGCACGTTCACGAGTGGATCGACGCACTCCCGCGGCCCTACCGGGGCAGGTCCGTTGGCCCGGTGGAGGCGAAGTCCCTCGTCGTCAAGGCGTGACGCATGGGACGAGACCGCGATGTGGGTGTCGTCGTGATCGGGCGTCCAGAGTCCGAGGAGTGAGGCGGCGCTCACACAGGTCAGGCGCCCGCTCACCTGCGCGGCAGCGAGGCGGCGCGGGTCCGCATCGGGCGCGACCAACCATGATCGACGTACGCGGCGCGCGGCGCCCGCCGCCACTGCAGTGCGTACCGTGTGCTCGGAGAATCCGGCGTCCCGCGCCGCGCTGCTGTGCGCGGTCCCGCCTCGGTCGGTGAGCCATTGGGTGAAATCGAGGGTCACCCGTCGATGGTGGCGGTGTCGACCGTTCTCGCGCGGCACCTCGCGATGTTCGGTGTGTACGCGCGCTCGCGCCGCAGGTGGGGAGGACGCACGGCGGGCGAGCCGTCTCGCCGCACCAGGAGTTCTCGCGCGAACAGGTGAATCCGCGCGCTTTCGCCCTGCGTCCGCGCGAACTCCTGTTGTCGGGCACCACGGAACCAACACCGTTCCGCAGTACCGCTTCGAAGAGGCGGCCGCGCTCTTCGGGTGAGTGATGACGGGATGCCGCGGCCCGCGGCATCCCGTCACCTCATCGTCTGCTCAGGCGTCGGCCTCGGCGCCCGACGGAACCCCGTCGCCGAGCACGTCGAGTAGCCACGCCAGTTCGAACGCCCGCTCACGCCAGGCGCTGTAGCGCCCCGAGACGCCGCCGTGGCCGGCGACCATCTCGCAGCGAAGCAGCGCGTCGGCGCCGACCTCGCGCAGGCGCGCCACCCACTTGGCCGGCTCGACGTACAGCACGCGGGTGTCGTTGAACGAGGTGACCGCGAGGATGCGCGGGTACCTCACGCCTTCGCGCACGTTCTCGTAGGGCGTGTAGGACTTCATGTACGCATACACGCCGGCGTCGTGCAGCGGGTCGCCCCACTCGTCCCATTCGATGACGGTGAGCGGGAGCGACGGGTCGAGGATCGTCGTCAGCGCGTCGACGAACGGCACATCGGCGAGCACACCGGCGAACAGCTCGGGGGCGAGGTTCGCGATCGCTCCCATGAGCAGGCCGCCGGCGCTGCCGCCCTCGGCGACGAGGTGCTCGGGGCGGGTGTAGCCCGCGTCGACCAGGTGACGGGCGACATCCACGAAATCGGTGAACGTGTTGCGCTTGTGCAGCAGCTTGCCGTCCTCGTACCACTGGCGGCCCATCTCGCCCCCGCCGCGCACATGGGCGATAGCGAAGACGACGCCCCGGTCGAGCAGCGACAGGCGCGGCACCGAGAACCCGGGGTCGATCGTCGCCTCGTACGACCCGTAGCCATACAGGTGCACCGGGCGCGGTGCGGCGCCGGGCTCGCCGAACGACCGCTTCCACACGAGCGAGACCGGCACCTGCACGCCGTCGGTCGCCGTCACCCACAGGCGGCGCTGCGCGTAGTCGCCGGGGTCGTAGCCGCCGAGCACGGGCTGCTGCTTGCGCAACGCCAGCGTGCGCGTGGCGACGTCGTAGTCGTACACGGTGCTCGGGGTCACGAATGAGCCGTAGCCGAGGCGCACGAGCGGCGGCGCCCACTCCGGGTTGCCGGCGGTGCCGACCGAGTAGAGCGGCTCGTCGAACGCGAGCTCGTCGACGGCGGCGGTCGCATAGTCGAGCACGCCGAGGCGGGCGAGCCCGTCGCGGCGGTAGCCGACGACGGCCCAGTCGCGGAACGTCGAGACGCCGAGGAGCCGCCGCCCCGGCTCGTGGGGGAGCACCGCGGTGCGCGGTCCCGCAGGATCGGACGCCGCGACCCGCACGAGCTCGAAGTCGAGCGCACCGTCG
The DNA here is from genome assembly GCF_000956535.1 of Microbacterium ginsengisoli. GTDB lineage: Bacteria > Actinomycetota > Actinomycetes > Actinomycetales > Microbacteriaceae > Microbacterium > Microbacterium ginsengisoli. Next base: position 16,424 of record NZ_JYIY01000050.1, read on the forward strand.
TTGTGGAGCACATAGAGCACGTCCTCGCCGTCGACGACCGCGTGGGACGAGTCGTACTCGACCCCCTCGCGCCGCGGCCACACGACGCGGGGCTGCGCGGTCAGGTCGTCGGCCGGCACGAGCCATTCCTCGCTCGTGATCGACGAGCCGAGCCCGATCACCAGGAAGCGGTCGCTGCGGGTGAAGCCCGCGTCGACCCAGAACCGTTCGTCGGGCTCATGGAACAGACGACGGTCGGATGCGGCATCCGCACCGATCTCGTGCAGCCAGACGGTGTCGGGGCGCCATGCGTCGTCCACGGTCGTGTAGACGATGTGGCGTCCGTCGGGGGAGAGGGTGGCGCCGGCGAACGTGCCCTCGATGACGTCGGGAAGCGTCTCGTCGGTGTCGAGGTCGCGCACTCGCAGCGTGTAGCGCTCGTCGCCCTCGACGTCGACGCCGTAGAGCAGCAGCCGGCCATCGGTGGAGACCTCGAACGTGCCGAGGGAGAAGAACTCCTGGCCGTCGGCCTCGAGGTTGCCGTCGAGCAGGATCTGCTCGCCGACGACGGGCTCGCCCGGCTCGAGCGCGGGCGGGGTCCAGTCGTCGGGCGAACCGATCGGGGCGCGGCACTGGATGCCGTACTGCTTGCCTTCCTCGGTGCGCGCGTAGTACCACCACGCGCCGCGTCGCGTCGGCACCGAGAGGTCGGTCTCGAGCACGCGCCCCTTGATCTCCTCGAAGATGCGCTCCTGCACCGGCGCGAGATGGGCGGTGCGCGACTCCGTGTAGCGGTTCTCCGCCTCGAGGTGGGCGACGACCTCGGTGTCGTCCTTGGCGCGCAGCCATTCATACGGATCGTCCACCGCATCACCGTGGTGGGTGCGCACGTGGGTGCGACGGGGGGCGACGGGGGGAACGGATGCCGCGGCAGCGGCGGACGCATCGGTCACCCTGCCCACGGTATCCCAGCCCGCCGCGCCCGCGGCCGACCGCGCGTCGGTCGCCGTGCGTACGCTGGGGGCATGAGCTCCGTCTCCCTCGGTCAGTATCCGCCGGCGCTGCGCACGCTCATCCATCTCAGCGACACGCACTTCCTCGCCGGCAACCGTCCTCTCGGCGGTCGGTATGACACGTCAGCGAACCTCACCGCGACCCTCGCGCGCATCGACGCGATGCGCATCGCGCCGGACGCGATCGTGATCACGGGCGACCTCACCGACCTCGGCGAGCCCGAGGCGTATGCGTCGCTGCGAGCGGTCGTCGAACCCTTCGCCGCGCGCCTGGCCGCCCCCGTCGTGTGGGTCGCGGGCAACCACGACGAACGACCGGCGCTGCGTGCGGGGCTGCTCGACGCCGCGCCCACGGAGGAGCCCGTGACGGGCGTCTGGGACCTCGGCGGCCTCCGGCTCATCGCGCTCGACTCCACCGTTCCCGGGTGGCACCACGGCGAGCTCGGCGACGCGCAGCTCTCCTGGCTGAGCGATCTGCTCGCGCACCCCGCGCCGCTCGGCACCCTGCTCGCCTTCCACCATCCGCCGCTGCCGAGCCATGTTCCGCTGTTCGACATCCTGGAGCTCCGCGACCAGCCGGCGCTCGCCGAGGTGGTCGCCGGAACGGATGTGCGCGGCATCCTCGCCGGGCATCTGCATTATTCGACGCACGGCACGTTCGCGGGTGTGCCCGTGAGCGTGGCCGCGGCGACCTGTTACACGATGGATCTCGCCGCTCCGGCGGCGAAGGTGAACGGTATGGACGCCGGGCAGTCGTTCCACCTCGTGCACGTCTACGCCGACACGATCACCCACTCGGTCGTGCCGGTCGCCGGGGCCGAGGCCGGCGACTACTTCGACGAGGCATGGCTCGCACGCATGGCCGCGCTCGATCCCGCGCAACGCCTGGAGCAGTTCTCTCGCAAGCGCTGAGCGCGCGATTAGGCTCGAGGCATCCACCTTCAGCCGTGATCACACCCACAAGGACACCCCATGGCAACCGATGCAACGACGCATACCCACACCCGCACCGAGACGGACTCGCTGGGATCGATGGAGATCCCCGGCCACGCCTACTGGGGCATCCACACCGCGCGCGCTCTCGAGAACTTCCCCGTCGCGAAGCGCCCCATCTCCGTCTACCCGGACCTCGTCACGGCGCTCGCGATGGTGAAGCAGGCCTCAGCGCGCGCGAACGCCGACATCGGGGTGCTCGATCCGGCCAAGGCCGACCTGATCGACCGCGCTGCGCAGCGGGTCATCGACGGCGACTTCCACGACCAGTTCGTCGTCGGTGTGATCCAGGGCGGCGCGGGCACGTCGACGAACATGAACGCGAACGAGGTCATCACCAACATCGCGCTCGAACTCGCGGGTCGTGAGCGCGGCGACTACGCGTTCCTGTCGCCCATCGACGACACCAATCGCAGTCAGTCGACGAACGACGTCTACCCGACGGCGGTGAAGATCGGTCTCTCGCTGACGCTCCGAAGCCTCCTCGACGAGCTGGCCAACCTGCGGCAGTCGTTCCTCGACAAGGCCGTGGAGTTCCACGATGTGCTGAAGGTCGGCCGCACTCAGCTGCAGGACGCGGTGCCGATGACGCTCGGGCAGGAGTTCCACGGCTTCGCCACGACCCTCGGAGAGGACTACAACCGACTCCGCGAGAACGCGTTCCTCATGTACGAGATCAACATGGGCGCGACGGCGATCGGCACGGGCATCACGACCCATCCCGGGTATGCGGCGGCGGTGCTCCACCACCTGCGTGAGATCACCGGCCTCGACCTCGCGACCGCCGATGACCTCGTGGAGTCCACGAGCGACACGGGTGCCTTCATGTCGTTCTCCGCGTCACTCAAGCGCAACGCCGTGAAGCTCTCGAAGATCTGCAACGACCTGCGTCTGCTCTCTTCAGGTCCGCAGGCCGGACTCGGCGAGATCAACCTGCCCGCGCGGCAGGCCGGGTCGAGCATCATGCCGGGCAAGGTGAACCCCGTGATCCCCGAGGTCGTAAATCAGGTCGCCTTCTCCGTCGTCGGCGCCGATATGACGGTCACGATGGCGGTCGAGGCGGGGCAGCTGCAGCTGAACGCCTTCGAACCCGTCATCGCGCACTCGATCTTCCAGTCGCTCACGTGGATGCGTCAGGCGATGTGGACGCTGCGCGTCAACTGCGTCGAGGGCATCACCGCGAACCGCGACCGCCTCGGTGCGATGGTCGGTGCCTCTGTGGGCGTGATCACTGCGCTCACGCCGTACATCGGCTACGCGGCCGCGGCGGCGCTCGCGAAGACGGCACTCATGACAGGGCGCAACGTCGCCGACCTCGTCGTCGAGGCGGGACTGATGTCGCGCGACGAGGTGACCAAGCAGCTGTCGCCCGCCCGCCTGTCGGGGCTGCAGACGATCACCGCCGCGATCCCCGTCATCGCGCCCGAGGACGCGCCGGTTCCGCCCGTCGGCTGACTCGACGTCGCGCCTCTTTCGGCTAACACTCAGGAACCGATATCGTCGCGGTAGCGTCACGCAGTGGCGCTCTTGTATCGACCCTGAGAGGGATCCCATGTCCGAACCGCAGTACGCCCCGCCGCCCCCGCCGGCTCCCGCCGCCGCCGTCGAGCAGCCAGGCCGCACGCTCGGCATCGTCGCCATCGTGTTCGCGATCATCATGCCCGTGGTCGGCCTGATCCTTGCGATCGTTGCAAAGGTGCAGTCCAAGCGCGCCGGTGTGAAGAACACGCCCTCCACCGTGGCGCTGACGTTGAGCATCATCTTCATCGTGCTCGGCATCATCGTGGCCATCATCGTCGCGGCGGTCGGTGCGGCGGCCGCCGCCGCGCTGCTCCAGCAGTGCGCGACGCTCGGCACGGGCATCCACGATGTCAACGGTGTGACCATCACCTGCAACTGACACCGCATCGACGAACGGCCGGCCCCCTCGGGGTCGGCCGTTCGTCGTGTGGGAGCGGTTCCCGCGTCAGTCGGTCATGCGGCAATGCGTCGTGAGCGCGCCGATGCCGTCGATGCCGACGGTGACAGTGGAGCGGTCGCGCAGGAAGATCTGCGGATCGCGCGAGTAGCCGGCCCCGCCCGGCGAGCCGGTCGAGATGAGTGTTCCGGGCAGCAGGGTCACGGACTGTGAGAGCTGGGCGATGAGGGTCGCGACCGACCGCACCATCTGCCCGGTCGAGGCGTCCTGCACGGTTGTGCCGTCGACGATCGTCCAGATGTGGAGGTCCTGCGGGTCGGGGATCTCGTCGCGGGTGACCGCGTAGGGGCCGGTGGGGGTGAAGCCGTCGAACGACTTGCACCGGCTCCACTGGGCCTCCGAGAACTGGATGTCCCGGGCCGTGATGTCGTTGACGACCGTGTACCCCCACACATGGTCGAGGGCGTCTGCGGCAGCGACGTCCTTCGCGTGCCGGCCGATGATGACACCGAGTTCGGCCTCGTAGTCGACCGACTCGCTGAGCGACCGGGGCCAGGAGGTGGTCTGCTCGTGTCCCGCGAGGGAGTTGGGCCAGAGCACGAACACCGTGGGCGTGGCATCCGTCTTCAATCCGAGTTCGCCTGAGTGGGCGGCGTAGTTCAGGCCGACCGCGAGGATGACCGGCGGATCGTCGACGGCCGATGCGAACGCCACGCCCTCGAGCGAGGTCGCCGGCGCGGCCGGCGCCGCGGCGGCGATGCGGGCGAGCACGTCATCGCCGCCGGCGACGAGCTCGGACAGGCGGGTCGGGGCGCCGGGGAACAGCTCATCGACGTAGACGGCGTCATCCTCCCGCACGAGAACGAGTCGGGGCTCCGTCGCCGCCGGGTGGAGCACGTGGGCGAAACGCATCTCTCCAGGCTAGTGCGGTCCCGCCTCTCGGCTGGGGCGATGGGGGATGCCGGCGGCGATCAGAATGACCGAAACCTGACCGAGGCCATGCCGCCCGTGGGGTCGAAGCGTCCCTAGCGTCGACGACGTCGCCGCCCGAGCGGAGCTGTTCGCGACGTGAGCGCATCCGACCCGGTGCCCTACACAGACTCAGCGCCCGGTGCCGCGGCGATGCCTGCGTGTCTCCCGAGCGCTGAGTAGGTCTGCTGTCAGGATGCCCCGAGTCGCCGGACCTGTCAAGGGTGGGCCGAGATGTCACACCCGCGCGCCGCGGCGTCGCGCGTGCTTGGATGGAGTCATGACTGACAACCGCACCAAGCCCGAGATCGACGCCCCTGAGGGTGACGCCCCGAGCGACCTCGTCATCCGCGACCTGATCGTCGGTGACGGGGCGGAGGCCAAGCCCGGCGACACCGTGACCGTCCACTACGTCGGTGTCGAGTTCACCTCCGGTGAGGAGTTCGACTCCTCGTGGGGTCGTGGCGAGAGCATCCAGTTCCCGCTGCGTGGCCTCATCCAGGGCTGGCAGGACGGCATCCCCGGCATGAAGGTCGGCGGACGGCGCGAGCTGGTCATCCCGCCGCACCTGGCCTACGGCCCCGCCGGCGGGCACTTCCTCGGCGGCAAGACGCTCATCTTCGTGATCGATCTGCTCGCCGTCGCCTGATCCGACTCGAGACATCCGGATGCCTCGTCCCCTCGGTGGGGGCGGGGCATCCGTTGTTCGTGACGCCGTCATCAGGAATTTTCCATTCTTGGGAATGCATGTTGCAGGATGGTGGTTGCACCCGCCAGACATCGCGATCCGCGCGACCATCCACATGGAGATGACATGACCGACACGACGCTCGAACTCCCCGGCTACAAGGCCGGCACCTGGGTCCTCGACCCCTCGCACAGCGAGGTCACCTTCTCGGTGCGCCACATGATGATCTCGAAGGTGCGCGGCACCTTCGGCGTCAAGGCCGCCACCATCGAGGCTCCGGAGAACCCGCTCGAGGCGAAGGTCACCGCCACCGTCGACGTCACCTCGATCGACACCAAGGACGAGGGTCGCGACCAGCACCTTCGCAGCGCCGACTTCTTCGACACCGAGACCTACCCGACGATCGAGTTCGTCTCCACCGGCGTGCGCCTCGAGGGCGACAAGTTCCTCGTCGACGGCGACCTGACGATCCGCGGCATCACCAAGCCGGTCACGTTCGACTTCGACTTCGGCGGCTTCGGCAACGACCCGTGGGGAAACTACAAGGCCGGCGCGACCGCCAAGACGGTCATCAACCGCGAGGACTTCGGCCTCACCTGGAACGCCGCCCTCGAGACCGGCGGCGTCCTCGTCGGCAAGGACGTCACCATCGAGCTCGACCTGCAGGGCTCGCTGCAGGCCTGATCGCCTTCCCGTGGACGGGGTGGATGCCGCGGCATCCACCCCGTTCGTCGTTTCCGGCGCCGTAAGATGACGACGGCGCGAAAGCGAGTGGGGGATCGGGATGCGGGGGAGCGATGCGGCCTGGGCGCTGCGGATCGGGCACGATGCTGTGCGACGTCGATCGACCATGCGCCGTGTGAGATGGCTGAATGCGCTTGCCGCGGCCCTCACTCTCTCCCTGGCGCCGCTCGGATTCGTTCTCGCGGCGAGCACAGGGAGTGGCCCGGCACCCATGTCGATCGTTCTGATCGTGGGTGTGATGGCGACCATCGTGGTCCTCGCGGTGACCTTCGCCGCGGGATTCACCTGGGGAATACTGTGGCCGTACAAGTGGCTGGTCGAAGGTTACGCCCTTCGCGCACTGCTGCCGACGAATCCCCAGCTCACAGTGAATGAGCTACGTGCGCACCTGCGCCGCATCGAGGACTTCGACCGATGGTCCATCGATCGGGCTCTGCGCCCTTACGATCCCGATGCGCCACCGTGTCCTCAGTGGCAGTGGACACCGCAGTGGCGTGCGCACCTTCTCCCTGGGCGGGCCGCGTCATGGTGGCTCAGCGCGGCCTCGTTGACGATGGCGGCTGCATGTGCCGCGGTGGCAGTCGTCGCCAGCGCCACGATTGCCGTTCGCGCGACGATCGTCGTGCTCTGGCTGGTCCCGCCGGCGCTCCTCCTCGCTGCCGTCGTTCTCGCGGTGGTGTGCAGCATCAAGACGCGACGAGAGTATGAGGCGGGATACGCAACCGTCGTCCGGAAGGTGCGGGCGCGAGTCTTCGACGTCTTCACCGCGGTCGAACTGATTGACGCGCGTTCGCTCGGGATCGTTCGGGCGGCCGGGGCGCTCCCGCTTTCGACGGGTTTCTACGTGGGTCGAGTCCGAGCCTTGAGACAGCGGGGGGACATCTCGGGCGAATGAAAATCGGATGCCGCGGCATCCACCCCGTTCGTCGTTCAACGCCGCAGGCGCAGCCGGTTCTGGGCGAGCAGGATGCCGAGGAAGACGATGAGTGCCCCGACGGGCTCCTGCCACGAGACGCCCTCGCCGAGCACGATGACGCCGAGCACGACGCCGACGACGGGCGTGATGTAGGTGACGGTCGATGAGCGGGTCGGGCCCCAGGCGCGCACGGTGTTCTGGTTCCAGACGTAGGCGACGCCCGTGCCGAGGAACCCGAGCAGCAGCATGCTGCCGACGACCCACACGTCGAGGGTGATCGGGGTGAGCGCGACGACCGGGGTGAGGAGCAGCATGATGACCGCTCCGAGCCCGATGTTGAGCAGCGAGAACACGAGCGCGGACATGCCGGTGTTCGCGACGAAGCGGCGCATGTACGCGAGGCTGAATCCGTAGCAGGCGGTCGCACCGAGCAGTGCGAGCTGCGCGACGATGTCATGGCCGAGGTCGAGCCCCTGCCAGGGGCCGATGATGACGACCACGCCGAGGATGCCGACCCCGATGCCGACCAGCTGCACGGGCTTGAGACGCTCTACGCGGAACAGGAGCCCCGCCATGATCGCGGTCATGATCGGCGTCGTCGCGTTGTAGATGCTGCCGAGCCCGCTGCTGACGTGCTGCTCGGCCCACGCGAACAGCAGGTAGGGGGCGACGCAGAAGGTCACAGCGAGCACGAGCATGTGCCCCCACACGCGTCCGAATGCCGGCAGCCGCTCTCGGCGCCACAGCACGATGGCGGCGAGGGCGAGTGCACCGAGTACGAGACGGCTCCACACGATCTGCACCGGCGACAGGCCGGTGAGTCCGACTTTCATGAACAGGAAGCTGGCGCCCCAGACGATGCCGGTGAGGACGAACTGCACGGTCGTCGACGCGGCGCGGGTGGGGGCCTGGGT
>NZ_JYIY01000051.1 GCF_000956535.1 Microbacterium ginsengisoli
AACCGGCTCAAGCAGTGGCGCGGCATCGCGATGCGCTCCGACAAGCTCCTCCGCAGCTACCGAGCCGCCGTCAGCCTCGCCGCGACGCTCATCTGGATCAAATCAGACTTGATCAACACGGCCTAGGAGGACACCATGCTCGGAACTCTGCTCGTGCGCTACCTGCGGCCGGCGTGGCCGCTCATCGTCGGTGTCGTCGTCTTCCAGCTCGCCCAGTCGGTGGCGTCGCTGCTGCTGCCGACCCTCAACGCCAACATCATCGACCAGGGCGTGGTCGCGGGCGACATCGGGTACATCTGGAACACGGGCGGCCTGATGCTCGGCATCAGCCTGGTGCAGATCGTGTGCGCGATCGTCGCCGTCTACTTCGGATCGCGCCTGGCCATGGGGATGGGCAAGGACCTGCGCCACGACATCTTCCACCGCGTGGTCGGCTTTTCGCAGCGCGAGGTCGGCACGTTCGGGCCGCCCTCCCTGATCACGCGCAGCACCAACGACGTTCAGCAGGTCCAGATGCTGGTGCAGGTGTCGGCGACCCTCATGATCTCGGCGCCCATGCTCGCCATCGGCGGCATCATCATGGCGATCACGCAGGACACCGGCCTGAGCTGGCTGATGGCCGTGTCGATCCCTGTGCTGCTGATCATCGTGGCGCTCATCGTTTCCCGCATGGTGCCGGCCTTCAGCCTCATGCAGAAGCGCATCGACCGGGTCAACCAGATCCTTCGCGAGCAGCTCAGCGGGATCCGGGTGGTGCGCGCCTTCGTACGCGAGGACACCGAGCGCGCCCGGTTCGGCGCCGCCAGCGGTGACCTGATGCGCACCGCGACGACCGCCGGAAACTACATGGCGCTCATGTTCCCCGCGGTGATGCTCGTGCTGAACGTCTCGAGCGTCGCCGTGATCTGGTTCGGCGCGTTCCAGGTGCAGAGCGGCGGTGTGCAGATCGGCACGCTGTTCGCGTTCCTCAGCTACCTGATGCAGATCCTCATGGGTGTGATGATGGCGACGTTCATGTTCGTGATGATCCCGCGCGCCGCGGTCTGCGCGACGCGCATCGGCGAGGTGCTCGACACCGAGCCGTCGGTCGCCGCGCCGGCCGTTGCCGCCGCTGCTCCTCCGCGTACCGGTCGGATCGAGTTCGTCGACGTCGACTTCACCTACCCCGGTGCCGATGCGCCCGTGCTGCACGATCTCACGTTCACGATCGAGCCGGGGACAACGACCGCCGTGATCGGATCCACGGGTGCCGGCAAGACGACCCTGGTCGGACTCATCGCGCGACTGTTCGACGCGACCGAGGGCTCGGTGCGGGTCGACGGGGTGGATGTGCGCCAGCTCGACCCCGACGACCTGTGGTCCCGACTCGGACTCGTGCCGCAGCGCGCGTTCCTGTTCTCGGGCACGGTCGCCTCGAACCTGCGCTACGGCGACGTCGCGGCATCCGATGACGACCTCTGGGCCGCGCTCGAGATCGCCCAGGCGAAGGACTTCGTCCGCGCGATGCCGGAGGGCCTCGCCGCACCGATCGCACAGGGCGGGACGAACGTCTCCGGCGGGCAGCGGCAGCGCCTCGCGATCGCCCGCGCGCTCGTGAAAGCGCCACCCGTCTACGTGTTCGACGACTCGTTCTCGGCTCTGGATCTGAGAACGGATGCCGCGCTGCGCCGCGCGCTCGCTGTGCGCGTGCCGGGGGCGACGAAGGTGATCGTCGCGCAGCGAGTCTCGACGATCGTCGGGGCCGACCAGATCCTCGTGCTCGACCACGGCCGCATCGTCGGTCGGGGGACGCACGACGAACTCTTGGCATACAACGACACATATCGCGAGATCGTCGATTCGCAGCTCGCGGCGGAGGAGGCAGCATGAGCGGGCCGGGAGCTGGTCGCGGGCCGATGCGGGGCGGCGGTCGCGGGCCGTTCGGAGGACAGGGGGCGCCGGCCGAGAAGGCCGACGACTTCGGCAGCAGCGCCTGGCGGCTGCTGGGCACGCTGCGACCGTGGCGCATCGCGCTCATCGGCGTCGTCGTCCTCGGTGCGGTGAGCGTGTTCCTGAGCGTGCTGGGTCCCAAGATCCTCGGCAACGCGACCGATCTCGTGTTCGCCGGCTTCCTCTCGATGCACATGCCGTCGGGAGTGACCCGTGACCAGGTCATCGAGTCGCTGCGCGCGCAGGGCCAGACCCAGCAGGCCGACCTGCTGTCCGGGGTCAACTTCACCCCCGGTGCCGGCATCGACGTGAACGCACTCGCCGGCGTCATCGTCACGGTGCTTGTGATCTATGTGATCGCGAGCGTCCTCAGCTGGGCGCAGGCGTACATCCTCAACGTCGTGGTACAGCGCGCGATGAACCGCCTGCGCGGCCAGGTTGAGGAGAAGATCCACCGGCTCCCGCTCGCCTACTTCGACACCGTGCAGCGCGGCGAGCTCCTCTCCCGGGTGACGAACGACGTCGACAACATCGGACAGACCATGCAGCAGACGTTGTCGCAGGTCGTGGTCTCACTGCTCACGGTCGTGGGCGTCTTGGTCATGATGTTCGTCATCTCGCCCATCCTCGCCGTGATCGCGCTCGTGACGATTCCGCTGACCATCGTGGTCACCGCTCTGGTCGCGCGTCGATCGCAGAAGCTGTTCGTCGCCCAGTGGCGAGCGACAGGTGTGCTGAATGCCCGCGTCGAGGAGACGTTCTCGGGCCACTCCGTGGTGAAGGTGTTCGGCCATCAGAAGGAGGTCGAGCGGGACTTCCTGGCCGAGAACGACGAGGTCTACCGGGCCAGCTTCGGCGCCCAGTTCGTGTCCGGCATCATCATGCCGGCCATGATGTTCATCGGAAACCTGGTCTACGTCGCGATCGCGGTGGTCGGCGGCCTTCAGGTCGCAGCCGGCGCGCTCTCGATCGGCTCCGTGCAGGCGTTCATCCAGTACTCGCGCCAGTTCACCCAGCCTCTCAGCCAGCTCGGCTCGATGGCGAACCTGCTCCAATCGGGAGTCGCCAGTGCCGAGCGGGTGTTCGAGCTGCTCGACCAGCCCGAGGAGACGCCCGACCCTCGTGACCCGGAGACCGTCGATCCCACCGCGAGCGAGCTGCGGTTCGACGACGTCGCCTTCCGATACGTCGCCGACTCCCCGCTGATCCACGATCTGTCCCTCGTGGCGACGCCGGGGAGCACGGTCGCGATCGTCGGGCCCACAGGCGCGGGAAAGACGACGCTTGTCAACCTGCTGATGCGCTTCTACGACGTCGACGACGGCGCGATCACGCTCGACGGGCTCGACACCCGGCGGATGACTCGCGCCGACCTTCGCGCGCGCACCGGCATGGTGCTGCAGGACACGTGGCTGTTCGCCGGGACGATCCGTGACAACATCGCGTACGGCGACCCCGAGGCATCCGAGGAACGACTCGTCGAGGCGGCGACCGCCGCCTACGTCGACCGGTTCGTGCACGCTCTGCCGGACGGCTACGACACCGTGCTCGACGACGACGCGGCGAACCTCAGCGCGGGGGAGCGGCAGCTCGTCACGATCGCGCGCGCGTTCCTCGCAGACCCGCGCATCCTGATCCTCGACGAGGCGACGAGCTCGGTCGACACCCGCACCGAGCTGCTGATCCAGCGGGCCATGTCGCGCCTGCGGGCCGACCGCACGTCGTTCGTGATCGCGCACCGGCTCTCGACGATCCGTGACGCCGATCTCATCCTGGTGACGGAGGACGGCGCCATCGTCGAGCAGGGATCGCACGACGAACTGCTTGCGCGCCGCGGCGCCTACTGGCGGCTCTATCGGGCACAGTTCGACGACCCGGCGAGCATCGATGCGGAGGAGCCGGTACGGTGACGGGCCGGCCCGTGGAGCGGCTCGGGCGGCTGCGGGCGGTTCCATTAGGATGTGAGGGCGCTGCGGGCAGGTGTGTCCCGGCGTCCACCCGACGAGAGGATGCCGTGTGCCCGAGCTGACGACGAGCGCGCACGACGTGCCGCTCCCGGCGGGCCCGATCCACCTGCGGTGGGCGGCGGCGACCGACACCGGCCGACGCCGCGAAGTGAACCAGGATGCGGTGCTCGCCCGCTACCCGTTGTTCGTCGTGGCCGACGGCATGGGCGGGCACATCGGCGGAGAGATCGCCAGCGCCTCCACCGTCACCCGGCTCGGCGACCTGGTCGACCATGGCAGCGTCTCTCCCAAGGGCATCGAGAAGGCACTCGGACGGGCCGTCAAGGACATCGCCTCGCATCCGGAGACGACTGACGAGGGCACGGGAACGACCGTGACCGGCGTCTATCTCGACACCGCCGTGCGCGACCCGCACTGGGTCACGCTGAACATCGGCGACTCTCGTGTCTACCTCCTCCGCGCCGGCACCCTCGTCCAGATCACGACAGACCACTCCGTCGTGCAGGAGCTCGTCGCGGCCGGGCGGCTGAGCCCCGAAGAGGCCGAGCAGCATCCGTACGGCAACGTGATCACCCGCGCGGTCGGGCCGACCGACAGTGTGCGACCCGACTACGTGCGCCTCGACATCGTCGACGGCGATCGCTTCGTCGTGTGCTCCGATGGGCTGACCAAGGAACTCACCGACTTCGGCATCCAGCACTTCCTCCGCGAGCACGCCGACCCGGCTGATGCCGTCTCGGCCATGCTCGAGGCCGCCCTCGAGAACGGCGGCCGCGACAACGTGACGATCATCGTCGTCGACGTGTCGGCGCCGGGCTACGGCCACGACGATGACGTCGACCGCGACGACGCCGACGACGACGCGCCCACCAACCCGGTTCCCGTCGTCGGGCCCTGACTCTCCTCCACACCGACGGTGACGGACGCGGCAATCCACCGCCGTCGTCCGACCGCACCCGCGGGCCGCGTCCGACTGCTGGACTCGACGCATGTCCGGCACACCACGCACCCTCGCCCCTCTTCCGGTGGCTGTGCGCCTGCCGGCGACACCTGACTCGCCCCGTCGGCCCGGGATCCCGATGTTCGCCGCCATCGTGCCTGTGGCCGGAGCAGTGGGAATGTGGTTGCTCACCGGATCGGTCGCGATGCTCTGGTTCGCCGCCCTCGGCCCCCTCATCGCCGGGGCGACCCTTCTCGACGGCGCCCGCACGCGGCGCCGCGAGCGGCGGGCGGCATCTCGCAGCTTCGAGGCCGAGCTCACGCGGGCCGCGGCGGAGATCGCTGGACGTCACGACGACGAGCGCCGCCGTCTTCGAGCGGTGCATCCCGATGTCGCCACGATCGCCGCGTCGCCCGACGAGATCTGGCGGATCGTCCCCGGCCGCGCCGCGCGGGTCACGGTCGGGCGCGGGTCGATCCCGAGCGCCGTTCCGGTCGACGGCGGCGCCGGCGACCCACGTGTCGAGGAGCTCAGACACGCGGCCGCGGTGCTCGACGACGCGACGGTGACGGTGCCGGTCGACGCGGGGATCGCGGTGGTCGGCCCGCGAGTCGCGGCATCCGCCGTCGTGCGCGCCCTTGCCGCCCAACTGGTCCTCACTCGTCCGCCGGGGGAGCTGCGCGTCGTCGTCCCGCGCCGAGACGCCCACCCGTGGGCGGATGCCCTGCCGCACCGCCGCGCGGCGGAAGGTGCCACCCTTGCGCTGCTGGAGCCCGGCGACATGCCGCCGGGCGAGGCCCGGCTGCTGATCGCGCGCGTGGACGACGGCGCCCCGCCGCCGCCGTGGTGCGCGGCGGTCATCACGCTCGACGGTGCCCTCCACGGGCGCGTCGACTACGCCGGATCGACGCTCCACATCGTGCCCGAGGCGCTCGGTGCCGACCAGGCCCGTGAGATCGGCAACCTGCTTCGTGAGCGCGGTCGCGCCATCCTCGGCGCGGGGGACGCGACCGAGACCGTGCCGCTCGCCGCACTCGTCGACCGCGGACGCCCGCCGCGGCCCGGCACGCTCGAGGTGGCGTTCGCCGCCACGCGCGCCGGCGCGATGCCTGTGGACCTCGTGGCCGATGGTCCGCATGCGCTCGTTATCGGCGTGACCGGATCGGGCAAGAGCGAGCTGCTCATCTCGTGGGTGACGGCGCTCGCGCTGCACCACACGCCGGCCGAGGTCACGTTCCTGCTCGCCGACTTCAAGGGCGGCACGGCCTTCGACGCCCTCGCTGCGCTGCCGCACACGGCGGGCGTCATCACCGACCTCGACGGCGTGGGCGCCCGCCGGGCGATCGAGAGCCTGCGAGCCGAGATCCGCACCCGTGAGGCGGTGCTCGCACGCGCGGGCGTGAGGGATATCCGCGACGCCGACGGACTGCTGGCCCGGCTCGTGATCGTGGTCGACGAATTCGCCGCCCTTCTCGACGCCCATCCGGAGCTCGCAGCCGTGTTCACCGACATCGCCGCCCGTGGGCGCGCCCTCGGCATGCACCTGGTGCTGGGCACCCAGCGCGCGAGCGGCACGGTACGGGACGGGTTGCTCGCCAACGTTCCGCTGCGGCTGGCCCTGCGTGTGACCGATCCGCATGACAGCCGATGGGTGATCGGCGACGATGCCGCCGCGGCCCTGCCGGGCGACCTCGCGTCACGGGGGCTCGCGTTCGTCCGGCGCCCGTCGGATGTCGCTCCCGTGCGCGTGCGCGTCGCGCTTACGGCACGCGAGGACATCGCTGCCGCGGCGGAGGCGGACACGTGCGAGGTGAGGCCGCCGTGGCTTCCGCCGCTTCCCGCTCGCGTGCCGCTGCGCTCTCTCGACCGCGCCGGACTCGCACCGCGCACGGTGCTCCTCGGGGTGCGCGACGAGCCCGAGCGGCAGCGCCGCACCACCGCCGTGCTCGCGCCGCACGATCGGGGGCTGCTCGTGGTCGGCGGCCCACGCTCCGGAAAGTCCGCGCTCCTCGCCGTCGTGGCGGCGCAGGTGCCGGCGGCCTCTCTGGTCGCACTCCCCGACGATCCTGAACGACTCTGGGACGCCCTCGTGCGACTCGACGAACAGGGGATGCCGCGTCGCGGTGTGCTCCTGCTCGATGACCTCGATGCCGTCGTCGCCCGGTTCCCCGCCGACTACGGTGCGGTCGTGCAGACGCGTCTCGAGCGCGTCGTGCGCTCGCTCGGTGATGGCGATGCCCGTGCGGTGGTGACGACTCAGCGGGTCTCGGGCGCTGCCGCCCGAATCGCGGAACTTCTGCCCCACCGCGCCGTCCTCGCGCTTCCGGGCCGCTCCGATCACGTCGCCGCGGGAGCAGCGTCGTCGAGCTTCTCAGCCACACGCCCGCCCGGCCGCGCCGTCTGGGGAGACCACGAGGTCCAGTTCGCGCTCGCCGCGGATGCCGACGATGCTCCGAGCGCTCCGGACGAGCGCGACGCCGAGAGTGCGGACGCACCGATCTGGCGACCGACGATGCCGCTCGCCGGTGTCGTCGTGCGCGGTGCGCGCGCGACACGCGGCCTTCACGAGGCGCTTCGCGGCCACGGACTCGCCGTGCACACCGTCGCCGAGGTCGTCGCCGAGTCCGGCCGCCTCGACGACGACACCACTGGTCGGGTCGTGATCGTCGGCGACGCCGACGACTGGCAGCGCGCGTGGGCGGTCCTCGGGCGCGTGCGGGGGGACGGGGAGCTCGTCATCGACGCCGGCCACGGCGGGGAGTATCGGTTGCTGTCGGGAGAACGCGACCTTCCGCCGTACTGGCGCTCGCCCCGCGGTCGCGGGTGGCGGATCGCGGACGGAGAGGTCACGCGCGTCACCCTTCCCGGTGTGCTCTGCTGACGCTCGGGCCCCGCGGGCGTCAGACGGTGGGTCGGATCGCTCCCACCGGAGCGCCGCCCCCGCGCACGACGAGATCGAGCGAACGGATCGCCGCGGCCGCGACATCCGCCGTCAGGGCCCCCGCGCGCTCGAGCAGACGGACGGCGACGGCGCTCGCCGCGCGCGGCGAGCCGTCGAGCACCTTCAGTGCCGCGGTCGTGCCGTCGGGTGCGGCCATGATCATGACACCCTCGGCACCGCGCTTCGCGAAGACCCCGAGCGACGTGATGAGGGTCGTGTCGGCCGTACCCGGCCCCGCGATGGTCCACGGGTTCTCCCGCACCGCGCGCACCAGCTGCGCACCCAGACGGTGCATCGCGAACGGAGATCGCTCCGACGCCGTCGCGAGACGATGGATGCCACGGGCGAGCCCGATGAGGCTCACCGCGTGCACGGGCGCTCCGCACCCGTCGATCGCCGTGACCGTGGGCCGCTCGCCTGACAGGCGCTCGACCGTTTCGCGCACATGCACCTGAAAGGGATGGTCGATCTCCAGGTAGCCGTCGACGTCCCAACCGCTTGCGCGGCATGCGGCGAGCATCGCCGCGTGCTTGCCCGAGCACTCCATGCGCACCCGCGTCTTCGGGGAATGATCACGCACCAGCGCATCCCGGGTCTCGACATCGTTCGGCCAGGCCGCCGGGCATTGCAGCGCGTCCTCTGTGAGATCCACCGACTGCAGGATGCCGCACACGACATCAGCGTGCCGGTCGGTGCCCGTGTGGCTCGCCGTTGCCAGGCCCCGCTGTACATCGTCGAGCTCTGCCCCGGCGGTGAGCGCTGCCACCGCCTGCAGCGGTTTCAGCGACGATCGAGGAAGGATGGGCGCCGCAGGGTCGCCGAGCCGCAGCACCTCGGCGCCGTCGGCGGCGAGCACGACGGCGCTTCCCGCATGGCGGGACTCCACGAAGCCGTTGCGCTCGACGACGGCGAGCTCGGCGGCATCGGCGATGCGGAAGGTCTCGGGCATCCCCCCAGCCTATCGTCGGGCCTCTCCGCCCCCACCGCCTCGTGTGCGTCCGGCCGGTGCGAGACTGGGCGCATGATCGGCGAGCACACCTATCGCGTCCGTGCCACCTGGGATGGCAACCGGGGAGCGGGAACCACCGGCTACCGCGACTACGATCGCGCGGTCACGTTGGCGATCGACGGCAAGCCGGACCTCGCTGCGTCCTCCGACAAGCCGTTCCGCGGAGATCCGACACGGTGGAACCCCGAAGATCTTCTCCTCGCGGCGCTGTCGGAGTGTCACCTGCTGTCCTACCTTCACGCCTGCGTCACCGTCGGCGTCGTCGTCACCTCGTACGAGGACGACGCTCACGGGGTGATGCGCGAGGACGGACGGGGCGGTGGAGCCTTCGTCGAGGTGGTGCTGCGCCCGCGGGTGACCGTCGCGGACGCGTCGATGGTGGCCGCCGCGGAAGCCGCGCACGCGCAGGCGAACGAATGGTGCTTCATCGCCAACTCCGTCGCCTTCCCGGTGCGGCACGAGGCATCCGTCACCGTCGGTTGAGCGTCACGGGTGGTCCGCCCTCGTCGGCGCCAGTTCAGCGGCGCTCGTGGGGGAGCGCCTGCTTGATGCGCTCGATCGCGGTCGGAGCCGGCGGCTCGTTGTAGATTCCCGCGAGTTCCTGCTCGGACAGGGCGTGGATCGCGGCCATGATCGCGTCCGTCGCCTGTCGTCGGGCGCGGCCCGACGACGCCGGGCCCAGGTGGCGCAGCTCGAGGGGTTCACCGAAACGCACGACCATGCGCGGGCGAAGCTTGGGCACCTTCGCGCCCACGGGCATGGCGAGGTTCGTGTTCTGAAGGCCGACGGGCACCACCTTCGCACCCGTCTGGAGCGCGAGGAAAGCGACCCCGGTCCGCCCCTTGTACAACCGACCGTCGAGCGACCGCGTTCCCTCGGGGTAGAGCGCGACGGCCTTCCCCTCCTCGAGCATCTGCCGGTGCTGCTCGAGGGCGTCGAGCGCCGCCTGACCGGCGCCACGCTGAACCGGGCTCGCACCGAAGGACGTGAAGAACAGACGCGACAGCGCTCCCTTCAGCCCGGTGCCGGTGAAGTAGCTCGATTTGGCCAGGAAGTACACGGGACGCGTGGAGGTCACCGGGATGATCACCGAGTCGATGAACGACAGATGGTTGCTCGCGAAGATGACCGGGCCGGAGGTGGGGATGTTCTGGCGCCCCTCGACACGAGGGCGGTACACGAAGCGGGCGATGGGGGCGAGCACCGAACGCCCGAAGGCATATGTCGCCTTGGCGCGGTCGCGGCCGTAGGTGGGTGCGACGTCGTCCGGAGGGCTCTGCTCGTCGTCGTCGTGAGGCACCAGACGAGGGTACCGCGCGACATATGCGCGCACGGTATGCCGCGGCATCCGTCGTTCTCAGGCATCGCATCAGGCGAGTGCGGTTAGATGAAGTGTTCCCCGACCGAATGAATCGCGAGGTGTTGCGTGCGTATCCGCTCCCTGACCACCCTGGCCGCTGTCGCCGTCGTCGCGGCTGCCCTCACCGGGTGCTCGGCCAACTCCACCCCGTCCCCGACCGCGAGCGCCGACCTCTGCTCGGCCGCGGCCCCGTCCGGCTCGGCCTCCGACTCGGTGAAGGTCGCCGGCGACGCCGGCAAGCCGGCCACCGCCACCTTCACGTCGCCGCTCGAGACCTCGAGCATCGAGCGCACGGTCGTCTCCGACGGCACCGGCGCCGAGGTCAAGGCCGGCGACTTCGTCTCGTACGCGTTCACCGCGTACTACAGCGACAACGGCCAGCAGGCCGGCTCGCTCGGCTACACCGCCGGTGAGCTGCTGCCCCAGCAGCTGTCGCCGGAGTCGACCCTCGGCCAGTTCATCGGCTGCGTCAAGGTCGGCGCGCGCCTCGTGATCACGAACCCCTCGACCGAGTCGGCGCCGGGTGCCGTCTACGTGCTCGACGTGCTCGGCGTTACCCCCACCGCCGCGTGGGGAACCGCCCAGACTCCGACCGCGGGCTTCCCCACGGTGACGCTCTCCTCGACCGGCGAGCCCTCCATCACGATCCCGAGCGGTGCCACCGCGCCGACGACGACCGAGGTCGAGACGCTCAAGAAGGGTGACGGCACCACCGTCGCCGAGGGCGACCAGGTGCTGCTGCAGTACAAGGGCGTGAAGTGGTCCGACGGGTCGACCTTCGACGCGAGCTGGGGCAAGAACGGCCCCACGACGCTCGGCACGAGCGGTGTGATCGCCGGCTTCTCGAAGGCGCTCGTGGGCCAGACCGTCGGCTCGCAGGTGCTCGTCGTCATCCCGCCGGCCGACGGCTACGGCGAGAAGAGCGAGAGCAACACGAGCGCGCTCGCGGGGGAGACCCTCGTGTTCGTGATCGACATCCTTGCGACCCAGCACACGTCGACCAACTGATCGGCCGCTCGTGAGCGACCTCGCCGCGCCCCGGCGTGTCATCGTGCTCGGCTCGTCCGGGTCGATCGGCACGCAGGCGCTGGACGTGATCTCCGCCAACCCCGAGCGCTTCGAGGTGGTGGGGCTCGCGACCGGCTCGGCGCGCGAGGTGCTCGCCGAGCAGGCCGCGCGGTTCGGCGTCGCCGACACGGCACTGGGGGCCGAGGCTGCCGAGCAGCTGGTTCGGGATGTCGCGTGCGACGTCGTCGTGAACGGGATCACCGGTTCGGTGGGGCTCGGGCCGACGCTCGCGGCGCTCGAGGCGGGACGTACCCTCGCGCTCGCCAACAAGGAGTCCCTCATCGTCGGCGGCGACCTGGTGAAGCGGGTCGCAACGCCCGGCCAGATCGTACCGGTGGACTCGGAGCACTCGGCGATCGCCCAGGCGCTGCGATCAGGCAGTTCGGCTGAGGTGCGGCGCCTGGTGGTGACGGCGTCCGGCGGTCCATTCCGCGGTCGTACCCGTGACCAGCTCGCCGCCGTGACCCCCGCCGAGGCCCTTGCGCATCCGACCTGGAACATGGGACGGGTCGTCACGACCAACTCCGCGACCCTCGTCAACAAGGGTCTCGAGGTCATCGAGGCGCACCTGCTGTTCGACATCGACTACGACCGCATCGATGTGGTCGTGCACCCGCAGTCGATCGTGCACTCCATGGTCGAGTTCGTCGACGGGTCGACGATCGCCCAGGCGTCGCCGCCCGACATGCGACTGCCGATCTCGCTCGGCCTCGACTGGCCGCACCGGGTCGCCGGGGTGGGTGCGCCGATCGACTGGACCCGTGCCGCCGCGTGGACGTTCGAGCCGCTCGACGAGGAGGCCTTCCCGGCCGTCGCGCTCGCGAAGCAGGTGGGCCGGGCCGGATCGACCTACCCGGCGGTGTTCAACGCGGCGAACGAGCAGGCGGTCGACGCCTTCCACGAGGGACGGCTGTCGTTCCTCGGCATCGTCGACACGGTGCGAGCGATCGTCGACGAGCACGACGCGCCGACCGATCTCACGCGCGAGAGTCTCGCCGAGGCAGAGGCGTGGGCGCGCCGCGCAGCCGATGAGCGGATCGCCGCGGCATCCTGACGCCGTTGGCGGGCCGCGAGGCTCGCCGGGTTGCATCGCGGCAGCGGAGCGGGCGAGCGACGCGTGGCCGGCGTCAGTACGCCGGGCGCTCCGGGTCGGACGCGGGCGTCGTGTCCGTGGGGTAGGGCACCGGCCAGTGCGGCTCGGGCACGGGCCAGCCGGCGTCGCGCAGCGCACGGCGGGCGAGTTCGCGCGCCGAGTACGGCGTGCGCACTCCGCGGATGTCGCGGTAGTCCTGGTGCCCGGGTCCCGCCCACAGGATCGCATCGCCCTCGCCGACGAGCTTCACGGCCTCGATGATCGCCCGCTCGGGCGGCGAGTACTCGTGGATCTCGGCGTCGGGTCGTGCCCGGCGCGCGCCCTCGAGAAGGGTCGCGCGGATCGTGTCGGGGTTCTCGCGTCGCGGGTGGTGGTCGGTGATGACGAGGATGTCGCTCCCCTCCACCGCGGTACGGCCCATGTCGTGGCGCTTGGTCGCGTCGCGGTCGCCGTCCGCGCCGAACAGCATCAGTACGGTGCCGGGCGTGACGTGCCGCACCGCCGCGAGCGTCTTCTCGAAGGCGTCGGGGGAGTGGCCGAAATCGACGTAGACCGCCGGACCCCGGTCGCCGGAGACCCGCTCGGTGCGCCCGGGGAGGTACGCCTCGATGCGGCGCCCGTCGAGTGCGGCGACGATGCGCTCCCAGTCGTAGCCGGCCGCATGGATCATCGCGATCGCGAGTCCCGCGTTCGCGGCCATGTGCCGGCCGATCGTCGGAACGGTCGTGGTGAGCGTGCGTCCCTCGGGGCCGCGCAGGGTGAAGTCGGTGCCGTCCTGGCGCTCGGCGAGGATCTCGACGGTCCAGTCGGCGCTCGCCGCGAGGGCGGGGTCGGCGGCGATGGCCGGGGTGCCGACGGTGGTGAACGGAACGCCGCTGCGGGACGTCACCTCGGCGGCGTACGGCGAGTCGAGTGCGATCACGGCCTGGCGTGCGCGTTCGGGGCGGAAGAGCTCGAGCTTGGCCTCGAGGTACTCGCGCATGTCGGCGTAGTCGTCGAGGTGGTCGTGGCTGAGGTTCGTGAACCCCGCGATATCGAACATGAGTCCGTCGACCCGGTGGCGGCTGAGGGCCTGGGCGCTCACCTCGACAGCGACCGCCTCGACCCCCTCCTCGCGCATGAGGGCGAGGAGGGCATGGAACTCGGATGCCTCGGGCGTGGTCAGTCGCGACACGATCACCCGTCCCGCGATGTGGCGTTCCGCGGTCGAGGAGAGTCCGGTCGTCACGCCCAGCTGACCGAGGATGCCTTCGAGCAGGTGGGAGGTGCTGGTCTTGCCGTTGGTGCCGGTGGTCGCGAACAGCAGCGGGAGGTCGTCGTCGGCGCCCGTGCCGTAGACCCACGCCGACAGTGCGCCGAGGCGCGCTCGGGGGTCGTCGACCACGACGATCGGCAGACCGGCGGATGCCGCGATCTCGGCGCCCTCGGCATCGGTGATGACGGCGACCGCGCCGCGGGCCGCGGCATCCGTCGCCACTTCGGCGCCGTGCCGGTTGACGCCCCGGATCGCGACGAACGCCTCGCCGGGGCGCAGGTCCGCCGTGGCGAGTGTGAGGCCTCCGATCGTGACATCGCCGTCGAGTCCACGCACCTCGCCGTCGACCACCTCGGCGAGAGCGCGCAGCGATCGTGCGGGCGGGTGCGTCGGGCGGAGGACGGGCGGCAGGTTCGACGGCGTGGACATCGGTCCCATTCAACCAGAGCGACCCGCGCGCACCCGGGCGCCGAGCGCGCAGAGCGGGCACAGCGCACCTTGTCGGCCCGCTCCAAGACAGCCGGGGCTACCGTGGGGGCGTGACCGTTCTCGCATTCGTCATCGGAATCGTCGTGCTCATCGTGGGGCTCGCCGTCTCGATCGCGCTGCACGAGATCGGCCACCTCGTGCCGGCGAAGCTTTTCAAGGTGCGCGTGGGGCAGTACATGATCGGCTTCGGTCCGACCCTGTTCTCGCGACGCAAGGGCGAGACCGAGTACGGCGTGAAGCTCATCCCGCTCGGCGGCTACATCTCGATGGCCGGCATGTACCCGCCCTCCGAGTCGGAGCGCGCGGCGGCATCGGCCGACGCACAGGTCGGATCCGTGGGCGGTGGCGTCGCGACGGTGACCCAGACCGAGACGGACCAGGCGACGCCCGACGATCGGGCTCGGCTCCGACGCGGTCGCTTCTGGGCGACCATGGTGCAGGATGCCCGCGCGGCCAACGACGAGACGATCGTCGATGCCGACGACCGGGTGTTCTACCGGCTGTCCATGTGGAAGCGCGTCGTCATCATGCTCGGCGGCCCGTTCATGAACTTCGTGCTCGCGATCGTCCTGTTCGCGATCGTGTTCAGCGGCATCGGCCTGCAGACCGCGACCGCGACGGTCGCCTCGCTCAGCGCCTGCACGCCCGTCTCGTACTCGTCGCAGACGTGCGCGACCGATACCACCCCCGCGAAGCAGGCTGGGCTGCAGGCAGGCGACCGCATCGTCTCGATCGACGGCACGGCGGTCAGCGACTTCGCCTCGGCCTCGGCGATCGTGCAGGCCTCGCCCGGTCAGGCGCTCTCGGTCGTCGTCGACCGCGGCGGTGCCGCCCAGACCCTCACGATCACGCCGGCGACCATCACGGCTCCCGTGACGGATGCCTCGGGCAACCCGGTGACCGGAGCGGACGGGGTCGCCGAGACCCGCGAGATCGGCTTTATCGGCTTCGCCCCGACGGTGGAGTTCGTGCGACAGCCGATCTGGGACGGGCCCGCGGCCGCGGTGCAGAACGTCGGCGCGGTCGTCGGCATCGTGGCGCAGTTCCCGGTGAAGGTCTACCAGGCGGCCGAGTCGGTGTTCACGGGCGCCCAGCGCGACCCGAACGGACCGCTGAGCCTCGTGGGCGCCGGGGTCATCGCGGGGGAGGTGGCGTCGTCACCGGCCCCGATCATCAACCGCGTCTCGGTGATGCTGGGCCTGCTCGCGTCCCTCAACATCGCGCTCGGCGTCTTCAACCTCGTGCCGCTCCTCCCGCTCGACGGAGGTCACGTCGTCATCGCCCTCTGGGACGGACTGCGGCGGGCGTGGGCGCGGCTGTTCCGCCGACCCGCACCGAAGCCCGTCGATGCGACCCGGCTCGTGCCCGTCACCTTCGTCGTCGTGGTGTTCCTGGTGGCGACGAGCGCCGTGCTGCTGCTCGCCGACGTCTTCAACCCGGTGTCACTGTTCCACTGACACCGGTTGGGCCCGGCCCCGACTGACGCCGGTCAGGCGTCGACGGGCGTGAGAGCCTGGGCGACGAGTCGTTCGAGGGTGCGCAGCCCGTCGCGCGACAGGATCGACTCCAGGTGGCCCTGCACCGAGGCGTAGCCCGGGCCGCGCAGGGCGTAGACGTCGCCGGTCGAAGGGTCGGCCGCGACATCCGCCCCGCTCACCTCGGTCGTGCCCGGAGCGACTTTCGCGGTGAAGGTGTTGTAGAAGCCGATCGAGGCGCGCTCGCCGAAGACATCGACGGCGAGCTGCAGGCCCTGGTGTGGCCGGTCGAGCGCGGCGAGTCCGATGCCGAGTCGGTCGGCGAGGATCTGATGGCTGAGGCAGACCGCGAGCAGCGGGCGTCCGGTCTCAAGGCGATGCGCGACGACATGTCGCATCGCGGCGATGCGGGCCGAGCCCTCGTCGCGGGGGTCGCCGGGGCCGGGGCCGGAGACGACCAGGTCGGCGGCGTCGAGAACGTCATCGGATGCAGCGGCCCACGGCACGATCGACACGTCGAGGCCGAGGTGGCGCAGCTGGTGGGCGAGCATCGTCGTGAAGCGGTCCTCGGCGTCGACGACGACCGCGGTACGACCGGCGAAGGGCCCGCCGTCGGCGCGCTCCTGCGGGTTGAGCCAGAACGGGGCGAGGCGGGCGTTGCGCGACGTCAGCAGCTCGGAGATCTCCGGGTCGTCGGCGAGAGGCGCGCGCTCGGCCGTCGGCTGATCGGCGTCGGCGCCCCGGCGCTCGTCGCGGGCGACCGCGCCGATCGCCCCCAGCACACCGGCGGCCTTGCCGTGGGTCTCGCTCACCTCTCCGTACGGGTCGGAGTGGCGCACGAGGGTGGCCCCGACGGGCACACGCAGGCGGCCGTGCTCGAGATAGGCGGTGCGGATGAGGATCGGTGCGTCGAGGTCGTGACCGCCGCCGACGGCGGGCGTGAACAGTGCGGCGACGCCGGAGTAGTAGCCGCGCGGCGTGCGCTCGTACCGCGTGATGACCGTGCAGGCATTCTGCATCGGCGAGCCGGTGACCGTGGGAGCGAACATGGTCTCGCGCAGGATGTCGCGGGGGTCGAGGGCCGACGTGCCCCGCAGCATGTATTCGGTGTGCGTGAGCCGCGACATCTCCTTCAGGTGCGGTCCGGTGATGCGGCCGCCGTCGGAGCAGACCGCGCTCATCATCTTGAGCTCTTCGTCGACGACCATGAACAGCTCCTCGGTCTCCTTCGTGGAGGCGAGGAACTCGCTCAAAGTCTCGCGCGTCGCGCCGCCCGCCGGGTGGCGGAAGGTGCCCGAGATCGGGTTCATGGTGACGACGCCGTCCTGCGCGCTGACATGCGCCTCGGGGCTCGCACCCACGGCGACGTGGCCGGGCGTGACGACAGCGAACGTCCAGTACGCGCCGCGCTCGTGGGCGAGCAGCGCCCGGAACCAGGTGAGCGCTGCCAGACGCGGGTCGGCAACGACCCCGGCGGTGAAGTCGCGGCGGATCACGAAGTTCGCGCCCTCGCCGCGGCCGATCTCGTCGGAGATCACCGTGCGCACGATTCCCGCGTACTCCTCGTCGGTCAGATCGAAGCCGGGGTTCTCGAGGGCGATCGGCTCGGACGGCAGCGTGGCCACGGCCTCGGCCCGCGGCATCCGCTCGTGACCTTCGACCACGAGGCATCGCAGCGGCGCCCCGTCGTCGTGGGAGGCGAATCCGCGCTCTCGCACCTGCCGGAACGGCACGAGCGCGAGCACCTCGCGAGGGGTCCCCGTCGCATCGACGAGGGGGATGTCGGCGAGGGCGTCGACGTCGACGACCTCGCCCGTGAGCACCTCGACCCAGGCGTCGTCGCGCGCGATGAGCGCGAAGGGCGCGTCGGAGGCGATCAGCTCGGCAAAGGATGCGGGCATGGGATGGTCCTTCGGAGTCGGGGCGGCCGCTTCACGAAGAAGACCGCCCCTCGGGGCGGTCGGAATCGCACGATCCACCGCCTCAGGCGGTGGGCCACCAGCAGGTGCGCGCGAACATGGGGCGAACCTACCACACGGCTCGGCCGCGCCCGGCGCCGCCGGGGCTCGGATGCCGCGCGTCGGGGCCGCGGCATCCCCGTCGGCGTAGGCTTGGGGGCGTGCCAGCCGTCAACATCGGGATGCCCAAGGTCCCCGAAACGCTCGCCCCCCGCCGCAAGAGCCGCCAGATCAAGGTCGGCAAGGTGCTGGTCGGTGGCGACGCGCCCGTCAGCGTGCAGTCGATGACGACCACCAAGACGACCGACATCAACGCGACCCTGCAGCAGATCGCCGAACTCACCGCCTCGGGCTGCGACATCGTGCGGGTCGCGGTGCCCAGCCAGGACGACGCCGACGTGCTGCACATCATCGCGAAGAAGAGTCAGATCCCGGTCATCGCCGACATCCACTTCCAGCCCAAGTACGTCTTCCAGGCGATCGACGCCGGCTGCGCCGCGGTGCGCGTGAACCCCGGCAACATCCGCCAGTTCGACGACAAGGTCGGCGAGATCGCGAAGGCGGCGAAGGACGCCGGCGTCTCGCTGCGCATCGGCGTGAACGCCGGATCGCTCGACCGCCGACTGCTCGAGAAGTACGGCAAGGCCACTCCCGAGGCGCTCGTGGAGAGCGCCGTGTGGGAGGCGTCGCTGTTCGAAGAGCACGACTTCCACGACTTCAAGATCTCGGTCAAGCACAACGACCCGATCGTGATGGTCAAGGCCTACCGTCAGCTCGCCGAGCGGGGCGACTGGCCGCTGCACCTCGGTGTCACCGAGGCCGGACCCGCGTTCCAGGGCACCATCAAGAGCGCGACGGCGTTCGGCATCCTGCTCGGCGAGGGCATCGGCGACACCATCCGCGTCTCGCTGTCGGCGCCTCCCGTCGAAGAGGTGAAGGTCGGCCTGCAGATCCTGCAGTCGCTCAACCTCCGCGAGCGCCGCCTCGAGATCGTCTCGTGCCCGTCGTGCGGTCGCGCCCAGGTCGACGTCTACTCCCTCGCGGACAGCGTCACCGAGGGCCTGAAGGATGTCACGGTGCCGCTGCGCGTCGCCGTCATGGGCTGCGTCGTGAACGGCCCGGGCGAGGCCCGCGAAGCCGACCTCGGCGTCGCGAGCGGCAACGGCAAGGGCCAGATCTTCGTGAAGGGCGAGGTCATCAAGACCGTGCCCGAGGAGGAGATCGTCGCGACGCTCATCGCCGAGGCCACCCGCCTCGCCGACGAGATGGGCCCCGACGCCCCCCTCGGTACCGCCCAGGTCGTCACCGCCTGAGCGCACCGGTCCACCCGTCGCCCGGTGGCACCGTCCGCCTGGTCGGGGTACGCCTCCGCGCCGCGATACGGTGCACCGGTGAGTGAACCGACCGCCGCGGCATCCAGCACCTCGCTCGACGCGCCGCTGTCGAGGCCGATCTCGGCCGGTATCACCGCATCGCTGGTGGGGTTCTCGAGCTCGTTCGCCGTCGTGCTCACGGCGCTGCACGCGGCCGGCGCCACGTCCGATCAGGCGGCCAGCGGTCTGCTCGCCGCGTCCTTCGCCGTGGGGGCCGGCACGATCGTGCTCGCGCTTCGCTACCGCCGCCCCATCACTCTCGCGTGGTCGACGCCCGGGGCGGCCCTGATCGCCGCCACCGGCGCCGTCGAGGGCGGCTGGTCGGCGGAGATCGGCGCGTTCTACGTCGTGGCGGCGCTCATCCTGCTCACGGCGCTCATCCCCGCCCTCGGGCAGGCCATCGCCCGCATCCCCGCCTCGCTCGCGCAGGCGATGCTCGGCGGCGTACTGCTGCCGCTGTGTCTCGCGCCGCTCAGCGGACTCGTCAAGAGCCCGTGGGCGGTCGCGCCGGTGATCGTGGTGTGGCTCATCGCACTGCGGTTCCTGCCCCGCTGGGCGGTTCCGCTCGCCTTCCTCGCGGCGGCCATCGCGATCGGCATCGAGGTCGGCGCGGCCGGCACCGCGATCGACCCGGCGTCCTTCCTCCCGCGGGTCGAGTTCACGGCGCCGACGTTCACCACCGGCGCCATCGTGGGTCTCGCTCTCCCGCTGTTCCTGGTGACCATGGCGTCGCAGAACGTGCCGGGCACGGCGATCCTCCGCAGCTTCGGCTACGACCTGCCGTGGCGGCCCGCGATGACCGTCACCGGCCTCGGCAGCGCCCTCACCGCCTCCGCCGGCGGCCCGGCGATCAACCTCGCCGCGATCACCGCCGCGCTGGCGGCGAGCCCGGACGCCCATCCCGACCCGCGCAGGCGCTGGTACGCGAGCATCGCGACCGGCTCGACGTACTTCGTGCTGGCCGCGGCATCCTCGTTCTTCGCCGTGCTCGTCGTGCTGGCGCCCGCCGGTCTCATCGCCGCCGTCGCCGGTCTCGCGCTCTTCGGCGCGTTCGGCTCGGCGGTGCAACAGGCCGTCGCCGACCCGCACGACCGGGTGCCGGCCATCGTGACGTTCCTCACGGCGGCGTCCGGCATCGCGTTCTTCGGCATCAGCGCCGCCTTCTGGGCGCTGGTCGCGGGGCTCGTGGTGCGCGCCGCGCTGCGACTCGGGCGGCGCTGACGGGCGGCGCCCCCGGCGTCAGGCGATCTCGCCGCCCACAAGCGGGCGCCCGTCGTCGGATGTCAGGCTCACATCGATCGCGATCTCGAGGGCGCGCACGATGTCGGCGAGGGCGAGCGCCGGCGCACCTGCGGGCGCGGTCTCGGTCGACCACGGCACGTGCACGAAACCCGCACGCACACCCGCGCGGTCGGCCGTCGCATCCAGCACGGTGTACATCGCCGCGTTGCACACGAAGGTGCCGGCCGTGAGCGACACGGAGGACGGCACGGATGCCGCGGCCACCGCCGCCGCGATCCGCTTGACCGGAAGCGTGGCGAACCGTGCGTCTGGTGTGCCCCCGACGACGACGGCGTCGGTCGGCTGCACCCCCGCATTGTCGGGGATGCGGGCATCGGCGAGGTTGAGGGCGACCCGCTCCGGCGTCACCGCCGAGCGGCCGCCGGCGAGGCCGGTGGCGATCACGACGTCGGGGGAGTGCCGCTCGATCAACACGCGCAGGCGGGCCGCGGCATCCGCGAACGTCACCGGCAGCACCTCGACGATCAGCGTCTCGGCGCGATCCCATCGCGCGGCGACCGCGCGCACGGCGTCACCCGAGGGGTTCGCGGAGTCGCCCGCGAACGGCTCGAACCCGGTCAGCAGCACGGTCGTCATCGCTCCAGGGTAGGCGGCGGGCGGCGGCATCCATCGTCCTAGACTGGGGGATCGTGGTGACCCGTCTCTCGACCTATTTCCTGCGCACGCTGCGTGAAGACCCGTCGGACGCCGAAGTCACGAGCCACAGGCTGCTCGTGCGCGCCGGCTACATCCGCCGCCAGGCGCCGGGCATCTTCGCCTGGCTCCCGCTGGGCCTGCGCGTGAAGGCGAAGGTCGAGCAGATCATCCGCGACGAGATGTCGGCCGCGGGCGCGTTCGAGGTGCACTTCCCGGCGCTGCTGCCGCGTGAGCCCTACGAGGCCACCGGTCGCTGGGAGGAGTACGGCGACGGCATCTTCCGCCTGAAGGACCGCAAGGACGCCGACTACCTGCTCGCACCCACTCATGAAGAGGTCTTCACGCTGCTCGTGAAGGACCTCTACTCGTCGTACAAGGATCTGCCGCTGACGATCTACCAGATCCAGGACAAGTACCGCGATGAGGCGCGGCCCCGCGCCGGCCTCCTCCGGGGGCGCGAGTTCACGATGAAGGACGCGTACTCGTTCGATCACACGGACGCCGGGCTGGATGCCTCGTACCAGGCGCAGCGCGACGCGTACGAGCGCATCTTCCAGCGCCTCGGGCTCGAGTACGCGATCGTGCAGGCCGACGCGGGTGCCATGGGCGGCTCGCGCTCGGAGGAGTTCCTGCACCCGACCCCGGTCGGCGAGGACACCTTCGTGCGCTCGGAGGGCGGCTACGCCGCGAACGTGGAGGCGTTCACCACGACGGCGCCCGCGCCCGTCCCGTTCGACGGGCTGGGTGAGCCGGTGGTCTTCGACTCGCCGAACACGCCGACGATCGACACCCTCGTCGCGCACTCCAACGCCGTGCTCGATGGCACGTACACCGCGGCCGACACCTTGAAGAACGTCGTGCTCGCGCTGACCCATCTCGATGGCACGCGTGAGCTCGTCATCGTCGGGCTTCCCGGCGACCGTGAGGTCGACGACAAGCGTGCCGAGGTGGCGTTCGCACCCGCCGCGGTCGAGGCCGCGACGGCCGAGGACTTCGAGAAGAACCCGCTCCTGGTCAAGGGCTACATCGGACCGTGGTCGCCGACCGGTGCGGTGCTGGGCGAGGAGTCGGCCACCGGCATCCGCTATGTCCTCGATCCGCGGGTCGCCGACGGTTCCGCGTGGATCACGGGTGCCAACATCGACCAGAAGCACGTGCACTCCCTCGTCGCCGGCCGCGATTTCGTCGCCGACGGGTTCGTCGAGGTCGCCAACGTGCGTGACGGCGATCCGGCACCCGACGGCTCGGGCCCGGTCACGCTCGCCCGCGGCATGGAGATCGGGCACGTCTTCCAGCTCGGCCGCAAGTACGCGGAGGCGCTCGGCCTGAAGGTGCTCGACGAGAACGGAAAGCTCGTCACCGTGACGATGGGCTCGTACGGCATCGGCGTCACGCGCATCCTGGCGATCATCGCCGAGCTCAACAACGACGAGCGGGGGCTCATCTGGCCCGCGTCGGTCGCGCCCTTCGACGTGCACGTTGTCGCGACGGGCAAGGATGACGCGGCCTTCGCCCTCGCGGAGGAGCTCACCTCGACACTCGAGGCATCGGGTCTCGACGTGCTCTACGACGACCGCCCCAAGGTGTCACCCGGGGTGAAGTTCGGGGACGCGGAGCTCATCGGCGTGCCGCAGCTCGTCGTCGTCGGCCGCGGCGCGGCCGCCGGCGAGGTCGAGCTCTGGGACCGCCGCAGCGGCGACCGCCAGGTCGTGCCGCTCGCCGACGCGGTCGCCCGGCTCACAACCCGCTGAGCGAGATCTTCAGAGCTTCGCCCAGCGCGTGCGCACGAACATGACGAGGCCGTAGGCGACGAGGCCGATGCCGATCGCCGTCACGATGGCGGTACCGAGCGGCAGACGCAGAAGCGCGACAAAGGCGCCATCCAGACCGCCCGCAGCGGCCGGGTCGACGGTGAGCGCAGCTATCGCCATGATCGCGCCGACGCTGATGAGCGCCGCGCCCTTTGCCACATACCCGACGACCGCGAGAGCCAGCGCGGCCCCACCTACCGGGCCCCGCGGGAAGGCGATGCTCTCGCGAAAGCCGCGAGTGAGCCCGCGCCATCCGAAACCGATCCCCACACCGGTGATGGCGGCGCCGAGCGCGCCGAGCAACCACGGCCCGCCCGGAAGCGAGAGGAGCGTCGCTCCCGTCGACTTCGCGGACTGCTCTGAGTTGCTCGCTGATCCGAGAGCGACTCCCGCTGCGAGCGCTCCGACTGCCAGATAGGCGGCCGCCTTCGACCATGCGGACACGAGTGCGCTCCATCCATTCCGTCGACGGTCCCAGAGGCCGTCGACGATGTACCAGAGCGTCAGCGCCCAGAGCGTCGCCGCGCAGGCCCACAGGAGCAGAACCCCACCGGGCAGCCGAGCGATGCCCTGAAGCGCTCCGGTCTGATCGGCTTCCGCCGCATGCGCCTGTGCGAGAGCGATCGCGAGGATGCCGATGCCGAGATGCACGAGCCTGCTCGCCGCGAACCCGACTCGCGCGACGAGTCGGAACGCGGTCGACGAGTGGGCGGCGGCGGTCGCGTCGGTGGAGGGCACGATGCCACAGTACGACCGCAGGTGGGGGAACGCAGCGGAGCGGATCGCCCCAGCTCGAGGCATCCCGATCGGGTAACGTAGGGGGGATGCGTCGCCCCCGCGCCGCATCCCAGAACTGAAGAGGGAGGCCCCGTGGACATCGATCTCGGACTGCTGCGCACCGTGGAGCGCGAGCGGGAGATTCCGTTCGAGGAGCTCGTCTCGATCATCGAGCAGGCGATCCTCACGGCGTACGCGAAGAACAGCACGCCCACCGGCGTCCTCCCCGACGGCGCTCGCGCCCAGATCGACCGCAAGACCGGTCACGTCGCGGTGTTCGTGCCGCTGCGCGACGACGAGGACGCGGTGATCGGCGAGGAGGAGGTCACGCCCGACGACTTCGGTCGCATCGCCGCGTTCGCCGCCAAGCAGGTCATCAGCCAGCGGCTGCGTGACATCGCCGACGACGCGGTGCTGGGGGAGTTCCGCGGCAAGGAGGGCGACATCGTCGCCGGCGTCATCCAGCAGGGCCCGAACCCCCGCATGGTGCACGTCGACCTCGGCACGGTCGAGGCGATCCTGCCCCCCGAGGAGCAGGTGCCCGGCGAGGACTACGCCCACGGCTCGCGCATCCGCGTCTACGTCACGAGCGTCTCGAAGGGCACCAAGGGCCCCGCGATCACCGTCTCCCGCACGCACCCCGGCCTGGTGCGCAAGCTGTTCGCCCTCGAGGTCCCCGAGATCGCCTCGGGCGTCGTCGAGATCGTCTCCCTCGCGCGCGAGGCGGGCCACCGCTCGAAGATCGCGGTTCGTGCGAACGACCCCGCGATCAACGCGAAGGGTGCGTGCATCGGCGAGCTCGGCCGCCGCGTGCGCGCCGTCACGGAGGAGCTGGGCGGCGAGAAGATCGACATCGTCGACTACGACGCCGACCTCGCATCCTTCGTCGCGAAGGCGCTCTCGCCCGCCAAGGTCACCTCGAGCTTCGTGCTCGACGCGGGGACCAAGGCCGTGCGCGCCCTCGTTCCCGACTACCAGCTGTCTCTCGCGATCGGCAAGGAGGGCCAGAACGCCCGACTCGCCGCGAAGCTCACCGGGGCGAAGATCGACATCCAGCCCGACAGCATCCTCGAGGAGAGCTGACGGGGTAGGATGGAACCCGTACGGACGTGCGTCGGTTGTCGCACACGTGCTCCGCGATCCGCTCTCCTGAGAGTGGTGGCCCGCGGCTCCGAGCTCGTCGTCGACGAGCGCAAGAGTCTTCCGGGGCGGGGTGCGTGGGTGCATCCGACACTCGAATGCACGGATGCCGCCACCCGGCGGCGTGCGTTCGTTCGCGCCCTGCGCGTGTCAGGCCCGCTTGATACGCAGACCATCACCCAACACCTGCAGCGAAACGGCTGAACGGCTATGGACACAAAGTGAACGGCTCGAAATGAGACCCGTCCGCATCTAACGGTCTGCCCTGTCCGGGGTAGATCCCAGACAGGAGAATTGTGGCAAAACCACGCGTACACGAGATCGCCTCCGAGCTCGGCGTCGACAGCAAGATCGCACTCGCGAAGCTGAAGGAGCTCGGCGAGTTCGTGAAGAGCCCGTCGTCGACGATCGAGCCCCCGGTGGCGCGAAAGCTCCGTGAGGCCCTGCAGGCCGATGGCACCGCCTCGGCCGCCCCGGCTGCGAAGCCGGCCGCCTCACGCCCCACCCCGGCGGCGCCCGCGCGGCCGGGGTGGGGCGTGAGGCGGCCGGCTTCGCAGC
>NZ_JYIY01000052.1 GCF_000956535.1 Microbacterium ginsengisoli
CGACGCCCCTGCGAGGACGGCATCAACGGAGCAATCAGCTCCCACTGCGCATCAGTCAGCAACTCCGTTCGAGACACACACCGAGCGTTCCAGCGACCAGCCCAAACCTTTGGGAGACACGCCCTAGCCCCGGCGCCTGTCGGCCGCTGACCGTATGGTCGCGGTGTGGTGCAGCACTGGTCCCCCATGTCCCAGGTGCAGGCCGGCGTCGAGCCGGGCACCTGGTACATGTTCGATCGCAGCCGGCGCATCGCGATCATCCGGCTCGTCGAGGTCCGCGGCCGCCGGCTGCTCCGGTCGGTGACCTACGACGCGGACCCGGATCAGCGGCAGCTCATCGGCTACTTCCCCGACAACGGGATGCGGCTGGCGGCCGAGTGCACCTGGTCGGAGTACGTGCGGGCTACAGGACCGCCGACGAGTAACCGCCTGTAGAAGGCCTTGG
Source organism: Microbacterium ginsengisoli (assembly GCF_000956535.1). Classification (GTDB taxonomy): domain Bacteria; phylum Actinomycetota; class Actinomycetes; order Actinomycetales; family Microbacteriaceae; genus Microbacterium; species Microbacterium ginsengisoli. The sequence continues at coordinate 446 of NZ_JYIY01000052.1, forward strand.
CTCTCGGCGCATCTTCCGGCCCCGCGGGTTTCCTCGGCCGACGTCGACGAGGCCGGGCAGCTCGTCCGCGTACTGCCGGCCGAGGCGTTCGTTAGCCGCCGTCGTGTAGATCGCGATGCCATCTGCATCTGCGCGATCGCGCAACTCGGGCAGGACGAGCGCGCGCAGCGCCTTGCCTCGCCCCCTGCCAGGGTGGGCGGCGATGTGATCCTCGACGTGCCACCCTTCGGCCGTGGCGACCACGGCGAGCACCGCGTCTTGTTCGGGGCTGAGGTAGTACCTCGCCGCCGGTCGGCGGAGGAGGTACGCCTGCACGGCCACACCGATCGGCAGGGACGGCCACCACATGATCGCCAGGAACGTCGAGAATAGGCGCCCCGCGAAGCGGCCGTGCCAGGCGCCGTACCAGTAACCCCGCTGGGACCACCACAGCAGGCGCAGCGCGTGCCTCGCTCCTGGCTCCTCCACGCCCGCGAGGGCTGGCGGCCGCGCAGCGACGTCGCCCATCTCAGGCCTGACGCGCTCGGTCAATGTAGGTGAGTCCGGCACGACGCAGCGCGTCGGCCGGCGACCCGTCGCTGTAGTCGGGGGCCTCACCCGTCATGGGCAGCGGAGCGTTGGTGCGTGCGTACTCATGCACCTGGTCGGTGAGCGTGTCCCACGTCGCCGGCTCTCCGGTCGGAGTCGTCGTCAGCTCGACCTCGCACGTCACGCCGCGATCGGTGAAGTAGCGGCGCGCGGCCGCGAGGTACGCCGCGGTGTAGGCCGCGAGGTCTTGCTGCCACAGCTCCTCGACGGTCGCGGTCGCGGCGCGTGCCGAGGCCAGCGCGGCCGCTTGCGGCTCGCCGGTCGACTCGGCGCGCTCGATGACGGCCCCGGTGATGCTCTGGGCCTCCTGCATCAGTGCGAGCACGCGATCGCGGTCCTGCTCGTCGACGCCGAACACGTCGGCCGGCATGGCTGCCTGAATGTCCGCGATCCGTGCGCGTTCCTCGGGCGTGGCCACGGCGTTGAACAGCTCCTCGTCGAGGGCATCCTCTCGGCTGCCCAGCTCGGCGGTGGCCTGCTCGTAGAGGTCGCTCAGGCCGAGGTCGTAGAACACGTCCGCGGCGTCGAACGCGAGGCGTACCGGCTCAGTGCGATAGCGCAGCAGCTCGTCGGGATCGTCGCCCGCGGTGCTCTGGACGATCTGGCGCACGTAGTCGGCTTCCCACGATCCGGGACGGCCGGCCAGCAGCTCGTCGACGCCGCCGAGATTGGCGGCCACGGTCGTGATGACATGGCAGGCGATTTCTCCGAAGTCGACGGGCTCGACGGCGGCATGCTCGGTGCCGGCGCCGCGGACGCGGGTCTGTCGCGCCGCGGTGGTAAGCGCGGCGATCGCGTCGGCTACCGGGTCAGGCTCGGGTGGCTCGACGGCCTGCAGAACGGTGGTCATGGGTCGGTCCTTCCGGGATCGGTTCTCGAGGATCGGGTGCTGGCGGCGCTGTACGCCGCCCTGACAGCATGATCGGCTCCGGGTGGTGCTACTCCCCCATCGGGCGGCCCTGGGGCATCTCACGGGCTCCGATGGCCGGGAACGGCTTGCCACCGTTGTACTTCGCTTCCAGCCGCTCGACCTCGGCCATGACGGCGTGGTTGATGAACGCGCTGAGCGATCGCGACCCCTCGGTGAGCTGTGTGTGCAGGATCGCGCCGCGCACGCGCGCGGTGTCCTCGGGGTCTTGGTAGAACGACACCTTGGGCGGGTACTTCGTGCCGGCCTTCTTCGTGACCGGGCGGACGGTCGGTGCTGCGACGGCAGCGGCCGGCTCGGCGGATGCCGCGGGCTGGCTCTGCGGCTCGGGAGAGCTGACAGGTGGCGCGACGGGGCTCGATCCGGCAAGGCTCGACTTGCGGGGCGCGGGACGGGTCATGATGCGGCTCCTTCGATCGCAGTCAGGTGGTCGGTGTAGATCGCTCCGAGCGCCGTCGCTTCGGCGCTCCCCCACTCGTCGAGGCCGCGGGCGGCTTCGGCCGCGTCCGAGATGACGACGCGCTTCGGGACGAGGGGCGCGAGGAGGCTCAGGCCGCGACTCTCTGCCGCCTGGCTCAGCTCGTCGAGCCATGTGCGGCCGCTGACGGTCTGCTCCTCGTGTCGGTTCACGATGACGCCCGCGACGGTCAACTGGGGGTTGTAGTGCTGGCGAACGCTCTCGATGGTGTCGAGGAGCTGTGACAGGCCGTTGGCGCTGAACAGCTTCGATTCACTCACGACGACCACGGCATCCGCCGCGGTCAGGCCGTTGATAGTCAGCTGGTCGAGGCTCGGGGCGCAGTCGATCAGCACGAGGTCGTAATCGCCGGTCACCTGGGCGAGGGCCTGGCGCAGCCGGCCCTCACGGCCGGCTCCCGCGATCACCAGCTCGTCGCGGACGTAGCCGAGGGTGACGCCGGTTGTCGGCACGACGTCGAGGCCGGGCCAGACACCGGGCACGATGACATCTCGGATCGTCTCGGGTGCGCGCGAGCTCAGCGCGTCGGCCAGGCCGGCCTGGTCCTCGTCGACTGCCTCGGCCGCGGCGATCGACGTCAGGTTGCCTTGTGGGTCGTTGTCGACGACGAGCACACGTCGCCCGGCACGGACAGCAGCGCGGGCCAGGTGGAACGTGGTCGTGGTCTTGCCCACGCCGCCCTTCTGATTGCAGAGGGCGAGGATGCGTGCGGTCACGGTATTACCTCCAATGGGGCTAATAGTACTTTTGCCGTCAGACACGGCGGCGGACATGGGAGAGCCGGGGGCCTTGCGGCCCCCGGCCGGGTCAGTCAGAACGGAGTGTCGTCGCAGCTGTCGGCGGCGCTGGCGCTGTTGCGCTGCACGGTGACGCTCTGACCGCGCAGGCTCACGCCGATCTCGTCGGCGCGGACCTCGTGCTGGATGCGGCTGCCCTGCTCGCCCTTGTACTCCGTGACGCGGTAGCTGCCGGAGAACGTGACGCGGATGTTGCCGCCCTGCTCGGCTGCCTCGACGAGGTTCGTGGCCTGGTTGCCGCTCACGGCGACGTCGTAGGCGGTAGCGGGGCCATCGGTGTAGCTGCCGTCCTCCTGGCGGATGCGGTCGGTGACGATGACGCGGGCGTAGGTGTACGCGCCGCGCTCCCCCTCGCGCAGAGTGGGCGTCGCTGCCAGGTTGCCGGTGCGGGTGATGTAGCTCATGGTTTCCTCCTGAAATCGGTGGTGACTCTAATAGTACTGTTTGCGGTAATGGGGTTGCAAGGGTTAGTAGCGCTCGACCTCCATCTGTCGGCCGTCCATCTGCGAGGGGTACAGCACCCACTCGATGCCGCTGGACGGGTTGGGGCTCTCCACGCGCACGCCGATCACAGGTGATCCGAACTCGATCGGTCCCAGCTCGTCGGTGACGCGCAGCGGCGTGCGGTAGGCGCGGCCGCCGTGGCTGATGAGTCGGTCCCCGATCCGCAGCTCTGCGAGCCGGGTGAGGGTGATCTTGGACATGGCTTCTCCTTTCGGAGCGGCCCTAACGGCAATAGTACTATTAGGGCCGCTCGTGGTCACATGGGCTGGATGGTTCCGATGTACTCGCCGCCGGGGCCGTGGATGATGACGGGAGCGTTGGCGTCGATCTTCATGACGTACACGTGCTCGGCCGCCTGGGGGTCACTCTCGATGTGCACGGTCGCGATCGTGCCGCCCTCCTCGTCGTCGAAGTCGACACGGCCGTAGTCGTCCTGCTCGGACGGGCGGGGGTTCTCCTGGCCGGTGATGCCGTCCCTGACCCACACGAGCGGTTCCAGCCGGGTTCCGAGGTCGTAGGGCGTGTGCCGGGGCGCATAGCCGATCAGGTCGCCCACCTGAGTAGCGAACGACAGTAGCTCTGTCGCCTCGGTGCGCAGTGACTCCGCCCCCTGGGGATCGCCGTCACGGGCAACCTTCAGCGCGAGGTCGACGGTGGATGCAGCGGCAGACAGGCATGCCGTCCGCACGTCGACGAGCCACGTCCGCACGCGTTCGGGGGTGACGTCGGTAATCGGCCGCGGGCACTGAGCCTTGATGCTCTCGGGCAGTGCCGCGTACTGGGCGGCGAGGTCTTGGGCTGTGGTGTTCATGGTGCCTCCTTCTCTCTAACTCTAATAGTACTATTGCCGGTAATGGTGGTCAAGTCACTAGCGCGAGTCGCAGCCCAGGTCGTCCATCGGGTCGACGGGCACCTGGTAGCTGTCGGCCTCGTTGATCCGGGCGATGCGCTCGATCTGGTCGGGGCGCAGGTCTGACCAGTGATCCTCTCCGGTGCCGTCCTCGACGATGACCACGGGGGCGACGGTGTAGCCGAGGTCTGCGGTCACGTACTCGCGCGCGTTGGCGTTCTCGGGCTTGGTGATATCGACCTCGCGATACTCGATGTGCTTGGAGTCCAGCATCATCTTCGTCATCCGGCACTTGCCGCACGCCGGACCGGTCGTGTACACGGTGACTGACAACATCTCTGAATCCTCCCACTCCACGTTTTTTGCCGTGAAGGCACTGGAAGTGCCGGCAGGGAGAGCCGGCGCGAAGTGCAAGGGACCGTGGAATACCGGACTGAGCGCAGCGAGGGAGGATATGCCGCGAAAGCCCTTGCACGGAGGCCGGCCGACCGTATGCTGCCGCAGGCTTCACGGCGAAAAGACGATGGCCGAAGGCCGAACAGTCGGCCGCGCGCGGCCGTCCTTCTGAGCGGGCGTGCTCCGTCACGTCTGCGCCGGGGGAGTGTGAGGGGTCCGGCCCCTCACCGGCTCCTTGGGGAGCCGTTCGTCGTGCCATTCCTCGATGGTGAGCGCGACGAGCTGCACGGTGATGGTGCCGTGGGTTCGGCTGGTGTGTAGTCCCAGCTCGACCGCTTGGGCGTCGCTGCTGGCCAAACCCTCGGCCGGGGTGCTCATTCGTCCTCCAATGGTGGGAATAGTGGTATTAGGGTCACGCGGCGGGCTCGGTGGCCTCGGTGTCGGTGTCGGGCTCGGTGAGCGCGGCCGCGAGGGTGTGGGCGGCGCGCAGTACGTTCGCGGCGGTGGCCTTGATCGTGTCGGCGTCGCACTTGCTCCATCCGGCGACGTAGCCGACGCTGGCGGCGCTGGTGTCGAGTCCGAGCATCCCGGCGACGACGTAGGCGACGCTCTCGGCCTCGGTTTCCTTGATGCCGCGGTGCTCGACGTACTCGGCGTGGTCTTCGTCGGCGTGCAGGATGACGTGTGCTGCCTCGTGCAGGATCGTCGCGGCCGCGTCGGCGGGGGAGAGGTTCGCCTCGATCACGACTCGACGCCCGTCCGGGTCGGTGAATCCCTGGGTGGCTCCGGCGATGTGCTCGCGGGTGACGGTCCAGCTCTTTCCGGTGAGGTAGTCGGCTACGGCGTCGTAGATGCCGGCCTCGTCGTCGGCGTCGAGCGCTCGGACGATGGTCGACGGGTCGCCGGCTTCCTCGTCGATGAGGTCGGTCTGTGCCATGTCGAACACGGACACGGGGAAGAACCGCACGCGGCGCTGCTCTTCCTCCTCGCCCTTCTCGTTCTCGACGGTGGTTCGCACGTCGCGGCCGCCGAAGATGCGGATGCCGCGCTCACCCTTGCGCACCTGTCGGTTGAGCTTCTGCCACGTCCGGTATCCGGCGACGTGGGTCGCCTCGGGCCGCTGGGCGAAGATCAGCAGGAGGTTCCCCAGGCTGTAGCGGTGGAACGCGCGAGTGAAGTCGAGGAACCGCGCCCACGTCTCGGACTCCCGCAGCGCCTCGACCTGCTCAGCGATCGTTGCGTGCAGCTCCTCGGCCTCGGCTCGACGCTCCTCGGCGGTCTTGGTGCTGGTGATCTTGCGGGCCATCTCACTACCTCCGGTGACGGTATTAGTACTATTCGGGTCACTGACCCCTCCCTCCACGTTTTCTTGCCGTGAAGGCACGTAGTGCCATTCAGGGCAGAGGAGGGAGTGTCAACCCGTGAGGGCGGTGGGGGAGAGAGTTTCGGCGCGATGTGAGGGAGCGCAGCGACCGCGTGCCGAAAGTCTCGGAGGAGCCGGCGGCGCAGCGGCTTGCGCGGACGACGGCGCCCGTAGAATGCCGCAGGCTTCACGGCAAGGAAACGAGCGCCGCAGGCGCGGGTAGCTGTCGGCCGCCAGCGGCCGTCGTGCACGGCCCGCAGGGCCGCGGGGGAGCGCGAGGGCGCCGGCCCTCGTGTCGACCGCCGGTCGACGTGCTCAGGCGATGCGCTTCGCGCCGAGCATCCGGCTCAGCAGCTCGTCGACGGGATCGGGCTCGATCGGCTCGACGGGTACGGAGGCGGTCGACGCTGTTGCACCGCCGGTCAGCAGCGCTCGGGCGGTCCGGTAGTCGGCTCGGCCGTCCGCGGTGCGGGGGTGGGCGCCGTAGGCGTTCGTTCCCAGCTCGGGCAGGAGTGCGAGCTGACCGGGGCCGGGGCGTCTGGTCGGATGCGTGCGCCGTGGCGCACGCATCCATGTCTCCTCGGCCTGCCACCAGGCCCACAGCTCGCGCTCGACGGCGTAGCGGGCGGCACGAGCCTGTAGCCGGCCGTCGACGTCGAGCTGAACGGCGGCGGCTCGACGATTGTCGGCGGCTCGACGGTGCCACCCGTCTCGGCCGAGCACGAGCACGCCCGCACGGGTGAGGCGGTCGAGCACTCTGCGCGCCTCGTCAACGGTGCAGCCCGTGGCGCGGGCGATCGCATCGGCCGGGAGAGGTTCGCAGGTGGTGCGGGCGTAAACGTTCCCAGCGTGGAAGCCGAGTCCCGGTCCCAGCGTGAACAGGTCGTGTGCGGCATCCGCGGTTCTCGTGCTCAGGCTTGCGAGCAGGGTGGATCGTTCAGCGGCCCCGGCCCCTACGGGGCGCGGGTCCGCTTGTGACCGACCTGTACCGGGGAAGCTGGGGATAACCGCCTGGGGGTCGATCGTCCAGTGCGCGCCGTGCGGGCCGTCGGCTGCGCGGGCGTGGGCGATCCATCCGTCAGATGCGAGCCGTAGGAGCGCCGTACGCGCCGTTTCGCGACCCACCCCGGCTAGTAGGGCCAGGCGGCGGGTATCGGCCTCCACAGAGGCGCTGAGGGCCTGTAGGGCGAGGATGCACAAAACGTCGAGCACGCGGCGGTCGGCTGGGCCTCCTCCGTGGGTCCAGCGGCCGGCGGCGACGTCGGCGCGGGCTTGCAGCTCGCGCACGTGGGTGGCGATCGCGTCGGCGCGGCCGTCGAACGTGGGATCGTCCCCGATCTGGCGGCTCGTGGTGGCCACGAAGCGCACGGCCTTGTCCCACTGCCGGCGCAGCAGCCGAGCGGCGCTCACGCGGCCGCGAGGTCGTCGCTGAGCGCGATCACGCTCGGTGCGTACGTGTTCTAGGCCGGGGGCCTGGTCGACGAGCGCGGCGATATCCGCGTGCCGCCACCTGGCGGCCGCGGCGCCGACGAGGATGCGCCACAGCACCGCGGAAGCGTCGCCGGAGGCGGCGTCCTCGCGCAGCGCGGCCGCGCTGCCGGCAGTGAGCTCACGGCGCGGACCGGGCAGGTACAGGCGGCCGTGGTCATCGAGGGGGATCGGCCGCTTGGGGTCGATCCTGCCGGCGGGCTCGGCGTCGTCGACGAGCTTGGCCAGGGCCTCGACCACGGCGCGGACCTGGCCGGCGGTCGTCGAGGGAGCGGTGAGCGTGCTCAGCTCGCCGCGCAGCACGGTTGACCGGCCGCCGTCGCGGTGCGGCGCCCCTGGGGGCCGCACACACCCCGTATCGGGGTTGCTGAGCGGGGACGTGTCGAGCGTGGGGCACAGGTGGCGCGTCAGGCGCGCCAGGGTGGCGATCGTCTCGTCGTCGACGCTCTCGGCCAGGGCTGCCCAGACGTGACGGCCGTGCGAGGGGCCGGACTCGCAGACGACGTGCTCAATGCCGGCGTCCGTGAGGAGGCCGGCGATCACGTCGGCATCGCGCGCGGCCGCGGCCGCCGCGCCGGGTGTCTTGGCGTCGAGGTCGAAGCCGAGGAGGCGGAAGCGGCGATCGGTGCCGGCGAGGTAGACCGCCCACGGGCGGGTCGGCTCGTCGCCGTCGACGAGCTGGTGGCCGGTGTAGCGGTTCACGACGTCCCCGTAGGCGTCGATGGCTGCCACGCGCACGCTCGGCCGAGGGCTGAGGGCGCGCGTGAGCTGCCACGACGCGCCAGGAGCGTCGCTGTATGCATAGTGGGTCGGGCGCGCTACAATGAGCGTGCCTCCTTCCGTAGGTGGTACTCCGAAGGTCCGGACGCCAATCCGGTTCTTCACCCCGGCCGATCTGAGTCAGTCGCCAAACTCGACAGATCAGGCCCTCTGCTTCCGAAGCCCTCGCCTCGCCAAAGGCGGGGGCTTCGACCGTTCTATGCGGCTCTCGTGCTGGCCTCCTCGGGGATATCCAGCTCGCTCGCGCGATCGCGCGGGGGCGCGGGCGCGAACTGCGGCATGTTCAGGGCCTCGGCGGCGAGAGCCACCAGGTACTCGCCGTAGGCGAGGCCCATCTCGTCGGCGTTGTGCTTCAAGATCGCGCCGAAGGCAACGGGCGGCTTCGCCAAGATGGCGTCGCGCTCACCCTTGCTCGGTCGTCCCATTCGGTGTGCCATGCCCGCCATCCTCCCGAGATTCGTTAACGAAAAGAGGGCGACACGCCGAGGACGTCGATCGTGCATACGACGTCGCCCATGACGAGGGCGGTTCCGGGCTCGATGACGTAGGGCACGTCGGGGTCGAGGCGCACGGGCGGGTCGGTCTGCGTCTCGATGCCGTTCCCGCTGTGATGGTCGGTGACGATGATGTGGCCGGCGTCGTCGACGTCGACGAGCGCGTGGGTGCGTGACACCATGCGCGAGGGGCTGAGGATCGTGACGGGTAGGCGGCCGTCGACGGCCGCGGGGTTGCGGCCGAGAGCGGCGTTCTGATCGACGTCGACGGATCGCTGAGTGTTGAAGCTCAGCCGCAGCGTCGGCCGCGGTGCGGGCGGGGGAGTGCGCGAGACGAAGATCGTGTGATCCAGCTCGTCGTCGATCGCGGCCGCGTCCGGTTCGGGCACGACGGCCTCGGCGGCGTCGGGCACGAGGGCCTGGACGTCGATCGGCTCGGCCTCGACCCGGTGCGGCTCGGGAGCGTGGCACTGGACGCACATGGGCTCGGTGACCGGCTGTAGGCGCCGGCAGATTCGGCAGCGGCCCTCGTGGACGCTGAGGCCTTCGGCCGGCGGGATCATGCCGGCGTCGTCGACGAGCTGCACGATTCCCTCGGGGCGTACCGCGAGGTTCCATGTCTGGGCGCCGTCGTTGACGGTGAACCGGACGGGGCGGTGCAGCCGTGTGGCGATCGCCACACATCGCGCGATCATGCCCGTGCGCAGCTCCTCGACGCTGCCGGCCTCGCAGGCGCGTTCGGTGCCGTTGACGATGAGGCTGCCGAGCTGCACGAGGCCGCCGCGCACGATCTGTTCTCCCGCACCGTGGAGTGTCCCTGTGATGCGGGGCCAGTCCGCGACCCGTTCGGGGCGGCGGGTGGCCTGTGTAGCGTTCACAGGCCACGGGCGACGGCGGCCGCGGCCGCAAGCCACGCCCGTTGCGTCGTGGGTCGGAGGGAGCCGTAGTGCAGCAGCCCGTCGACCATTGCGGGGTCGTACGGGATGGTGACGGCCTCGCGCGCGAGCTGGCGGTAGCCGGTCGCGACGCGATCGACGTCGGCGGGTGCGGCCTTGGAGTCGGCCTGAGTGACGACGACCACGGCGCTGTCGGCCAGAGCGGCCGACGAGGCGTTGCGCTCCGCGAGGGCTTCGAGGAGGAGGGCGCCGGCCTCTGCGTGGTCGTCGCGGGTCGTGGTGGCCACCACAAGCTGGTCGGCGTGGTCGATCATGCGCAGCCACATCGGGTCCGACTCGTCGTTGCCCGAGTCGATGAAGATCAGCCGGTAGTACTTGCTAGCGACGGCGTGAATCGAGTCGACGTCGACGGGCTCGACGCGCTGCTCGTGCGCGAGAGCCATCGGCTTCGAGCGCAGCACGTCGAAGCGATCGCGCGTCTGATGGTGCACGTAGTGGGCGAGGTCGGCCGACTGAGCCCCCGTGCTCAGGAGCCGGTCGACCTGGGGCAGCAACTCGAGGAGGGTCGCCTCGTGCGGCCCCTGCTCGGTGCGCCAGCCGAGGGTGCCGCGGGTCTGGTTGTTGTCCCACGCGAGCACGCCGGCCCCGCCGTAGCGGGCGAACACCGCCGCGAGGAGCACGGTCGTGGGCGTCTTGCCGGCGCCGCCCTTGCCGTTGACGATCGCGATCGTGCGCGGCCCGGGCCAGTGCTGGGACACGGCGAGGGCGTCGGCGCGCTCGGCGCGCTCATCCTCGCTGGGGCTCATCCGTAGGCCGATGCGCGTCGCGAAGCCGCGCCACCCCTTGGTGGCGGGTTCCTCGGCCTGCTCCTGGACGAGGAACGACTGCCGGCGTTCCCGCCGGGTCGGCAGCTCCTCTGTCGAGCTGGTCGACGCGGCGGCGTCGGCCCACCGGGCCGCGGCGGGTTCGACCGGCGCCGGGCTCTGTTCCGGCGCCAACTCGACGGGCGCGGGCCGAGCGCCGCCCGTCGTGTCCTCCGTCACGGTGGCGTCAGGGTGGATGATGAGCGGCCATTCGCCTGACGGGTCGCGGCTGATGACGCGCAGCGGTCGGCCGAGCTGGGCGGCACGCTCAGCGACGATCCCGACGACCTGTGCTCGCGCGTCGTCGACCGTGCCGGCCTCGATGGGCGTCACCGACCCGCCGATGGAGACCTCGGCGGTTCCGTCCGCGCGCAGGGTCGCCTCGACGCGGGGCCAGGTGGCTGCTTCATTCATGGTGCTCATGGTGTGGGTAGTCCTTCCGCTCATCCGCCGATGGTGACGCCGACCGCCTTCATGAACGGCACGGGGTCTGTGGGGGAGTCGTTGATCATGACCTGGAAGTGGAGGTGGCAGCCGGTCGAGTCGCCCGACGAGCCGATGAGGCCGATCTGCTGACCGGCGGTCACCTTCTGGCCGTCCTGCACGAGAATCCCGGAGGAGTACATGTGCAGGTAGACCGTCTGCACACCGCCGCCGTGGTCGATGATGATCGTGCCGTTGCCGCCATAGCCGACGTTGAAGCCCGTCGCGATCACTGTCCCGGCCTGCGCAGCGTAGATCGGGGAGTCGCACGAGCCGGCGATGTCGACGCCGGCGTGCAGTTTGAGCACGCCGCTGACGGGACTGACGCGCATCCCGAACGGGCTGCTGATCGGCCCCTGAGCTGGCAGGGCCCAACCCTGGGCGCTGACCTCGCCGTTGCCGAGCACGGTCGACGAGCACACCTGATTGCCGGTGCCGGCGTTGAGGCCGGTCTTGACGCCGGTCAGGCCGTCGACAACGGCCACGGCGGCATCCCAGTACTTCTCGTAGTAGTACGGGTCCGCGTTGATCTGCACCCGGTGGGCGACGATGGTCGGGGCGAGCGAGTCTCGGTCCGGGATGGTGGCGAGCTTCTTGAAGAAGTTCTTCGCACTGGTGAACGGGTCCATCCGGTCGGCGTAGCTGCCCCATGCGCCGTTGTCGCGCTGCTGGAACAGGCCGCGCGAGTCGGGGCCTACCGCGTCGCCATAGTCGATGACGCGCAGGCCGGACTCTCCCATCGCCGTCATCACGCCGATGGTCTGGTCACGCGCGCTGAGGTTCTGGGCCTTGCCGGCCTCGATGATGTACGCGGCGTTTACGAGCTGTTCGTGCCCGTAGCCGCTGATCGACGTGTCCGGCACGCTGGCCGGGTCGATCGACACCGCGGCGGACGAGCTGCCCGTGGGGTTGCAGCTCGCGGCCGCGGAGCTGGCCAGGAGGATGAAGCCGAACATCCCGGCCAGAACGAGGACCGGGATCGCAATGATGGCGCCGACGCCGAGCTGCTTGCGATCCATCAGTGCGTTCCCTCGGGGGGCGTGAACCGAGCGGCGAGCCAGGGTGCGGCGCCGTTGATGCGCGTGAGCACGATGGTGTACATGCCGGCGTCGGAGGGGACGTCGACGGAGACGGCGTAGCGGCTGCTGTCGTCGACGATCGTGCCGGCGCCGGTCACCTGGTGAGCGGGGATGTTTGCCGGGTCGACGTACTGGTAGTCCTGCTGGGCCTGGCTGGTGAGGAGCGGCGACAGGGCCGCCCACCAGTCGGCCGAGCTGAGGTCGGGGCGTGCGAAGGTCGTCAGCGCCTTCTCGGCCGCGGCGATCGCCGCGGCGCGCTGCTCGGCGTCCCACGGCGGCGCCGGCTTCGGGTCGACGGTCGTCGCGCCGCCCTCCTCGTCGAGCGGAGTACCGCTCGGTGCAGTGGTGAACTGATCGAGGTCGGGCATGGTGATGCCCGACGAGGAGGGCGTAGGGCTCGCTGGGGGGGTCGGTTCGCTCTGGCCTGTGCAGCCGGCGAGGACGATCGTGCTCGCCGTGGCGATCGTTGCCACGGCGAGTCCCAGCGTGCGCTTGCGCATGTCAGCTGTCCTTGCTCTCCTCGGTGTGCGTCGAGACGATGCGCGGCCGTTGCGCGTTCGCTCCTGTCGCCATCGTCGCCTTCAGCTCGTCGCGCAGGACGCGCCAGGTGGTCCCGAGCTTGTAGCCGGGGATCACCCCGTCTCGGAGCCACGCATAGACGTTCGTGCGCGTCACGTTCAGTACCTCCGCGACGTCTTCAACGCTGAGCACGTCCGGCCGGCCAGCGAACAGCGCGTCAAGCGCCTGTTCCCTCTCACCGCTCACAGGGAGCGTCCAAAGTTCCGGTCGCATGAATCAATAATGCAACGATCAACTAGAAACAGCAAGGATTGACTATGTTCGGGCACATTCGACAACATCTTGCATCCTTTCGATATCCGTACGTAGGATGGCCTCGTTAGAGGCGCATCCTCATTATCGAGTGCAAGGGAGTGTGTCGTGAGTGACGGCATGAATCCGTGGATATCGCGGCCGACAGCACCGGAGCCGGTGTCGTCCGTCCCGATCTCGGCTCCGCCTGCCCAGGCGACGGGGCCGCTGGTCCCTCAGCGTGGGGTTCCGGCGCCGGATCGCGTCGACCAGCTTCCGGTCTACGACCGTCCGCACGAGGCCCCGCTGTGGTGGCTCGGAACGCACGGCGGAGCCGGTGAGTCCACGTTGGCCGCACTCGTGCCTGCCTGGCCGGCCGCCGATCATGGGTGGCCCCGGCCGCCGCAGGGGCCGGCGCGCGTCGTGCTTGTTGCTCGCACGAACGCACGCGGTCTGCGCGCGGCGCAGGCCGCGGCCACGCAGTGGGCTGCCGGCCTCGTGCCGCACGCCGAGGTCGTCGGCCTCGTGCTGATGGCGGACGCGCCCGGGCGGCTCCCCAAGCCGCTGCGCGACCTGGCTCAGGTCGTCGGCGGCGGCGTGCCGCGGGTGTGGACCGTGCCCTGGATCGATTCTCTCCGACTGGGAGAATCGCTCACTCTTACCAACGTCCCGCGTGATGCTCGCCGCCTCGTCGACGAGCTGAGCGCACTCCTCACACCTGGTGCAGCCAGCACCGCCAACCGAAAGGAACTCCGATGAGCACGCTGCACGCGATCCTCACCGCGGCGAACGACTTCGCCGCGCTCCTCCCGCAGGCCGACATTCCGAATCCGGCGCCGGTCCAGCCTCCCGGCACCAACGGGTTCGTCACGATCATGGGCTGGGTCAAGTGGGTGGCCCTGGCCGTCTGCGTCATCGGCATCATCGTCGCGGGCGCACTCATGGCGATCAACTCCCGCCGCGGCGAGGGCGGCGAGCACGCCGGCCGGATCGGCTTCGCGCTCGGCGGTGTCATCGTCATCTCGGCCGCGGCGAGCCTCGTCGGCTTCCTCGTCTCCTGATCGGAGGGCATGACATGACCTCCGAGGACGGCGAGAAGCAGCCGAGTCCCTTCACGCGCCCCGGCTTCATCGCGGCCGCGGGCGTGGTCGCGCTGATCGTCGTCTGCGCGATCATCCTCGTCATCGTCAACCTGTCTCGGGGCAGCTCCGCGCCAGCGCCGACACCCACAGGTACGTCGAGCGCGACCACGGCGCCGTCGACGCCGGCAGCATCCGGTGACGCGAGCGTGTGCGGCCTCGGTGGCGTCGAGCTGTCGGGGACCGTCACGGCAGCGCCGGATGCGACGTGGAAGTACGAGGGCACGATGGCCTATCCGACGTCGCCCGACTACGGCCCGGGCAAGACCGACCCTGCGGGCTTCCGCTACTGCTTCCAGCACTCGCCCACGGGTGCGCTCTTCATGGCCGCGAACGCCTTCGCCCAGGGCTCCACGGGAGCGGACAGCAAGGCGTGGTCGGAGTACGTGTTCGCGGACGGCCCCTACCGGACACAGCTTCTCGCCCAGGCCGGTACGCAGTCGAGCACGACTGGAACCCGAAGCTCGATTCAGGGTTTCCGGGTGCTCAACTACGACGGCAAGACCGCATCAATCGATCTGGCCGTCAGCGTCTCGACGCCGAACGGCACGACGACCGTCTCCGGTGTCTACTCGCTCGTTTGGTCGGACGGTGACTGGAAGGTGAGCACCGACACTGCGACGCCTCTCGACGTTGCGCCGATCCCCAACGTAGCCGGATACACGAGCTGGGGAGAGGGGTAACCCGATGGCTGACTGCGCTCCGCTCGATCTTGTATGCCAGGGCGGAAATATCGCGTCGAGTGCGCTCGGGAACGCGATCGACAACATGGCGAAGGCGGTCCAGGAGGCCTTCGGGAAGGTGGTCGCATCACTCGGCACGATCTGGGTGAACATCGGCACCCCGAACCTCACGGGGTCGGGTGGCGATTCGTCCCTGACGGCCGGCAGCGCGGCGCCGAACTCGGGAAACATCACGACGGTTCTCGGCTATGCGACGTGGATCGCACTGGCGATCTGCGTCATCTCGATCGTGATCCTCGGGGCTCTCATCGCGACGAGGATGAGAGCTGGTGAGGGGATCGCCGCGGTGGGCCGCGTGGGCCTGGTGCTCGCGGCCGCGGTGTTCATCTCGGGCGCCAGTGCGATCGTGACGGGCCTGATGCCGAGCGGGCCGACAGGTGCCGGCGGCGCGGTCGCCTTTCTGCAGTCGGGCCTCTGGTGGTACATGGGCGCCGCGGCGGTCATATCCGTCATCATCGGCGCCGGCCGGATGGCGTGGGAACAGCGCGCCGAGCCCGGTCGGGAGACGATCAAGAGCCTGCTGACGCTCGTCGTCGTCGCGGGCGCTGGCGTGACGATCGTGGGGCTGCTGGTCGCCGCGGCCGACAGCTTCTCGGTGTGGATCATCAACTCGTCGCTGGACTGCGACGTGACCGCGGACGGGTCGACGTGCTTCGGCACGAACATGCTGAATCTGCTCGCGTTGACGACCAACCCGGCGGCCGGCGGGCTCGGCTCGCTGCTCATCATCATCCTGGGCATCATCGCGATCCTGGCCTCCGCGTTCCAGATCGTGCTCATGGTCGCCCGCGGCGGCATGCTCGTCATCCTGACGGGCATCCTTCCGCTGTCGGCGTCGTTCACGAACACGGAGATGGGCAAGGGCTGGTTCCGCAAAAACGTCGGCTGGCTGGTCGCGTTCATCCTCTACAAGCCCGCCGCGGCGCTCGTGTACGCCGCGGCGTTCCGCCTCGTCGGCACTGACATCTTCAAGGACGACGGCACGGGCCTGCTGGCGGTGCTCACCGGCATCATGCTCATGATCATCGCCCTGTTCGCGATGCCGGCCCTGATGCGCTTCGTGACGCCGATGGTCGGTGCTATGGCCGGCGGTGCCGGAGGCGCGCTTGCTGTCGGTGCGATGGCAGCTCTACCGTCTGGTGCCGCGGCGATGGGTCGCCTCGGCACGGGCGGCGGTGGATCGGGGTCGTCGGGCAGTGACGGCTCGTCGGGCTCGCAGGGGCCGACAGGCAACTCCGGTGGAGGCGGCGGGTCTACGACGTCGGCCGCGCAAAATGCCGGCGCGCAGAGCGGTGCGGGAGCCGGGAGCGGCGCTGCGGCCAGCGGCGGAGCTGCGGCCGGTGGTGCTGCTGCTGGCGGCGCGGCCGCGGGCGGCGGTGCCGCTGCTGCGGGAGCGGCCGGGGGCCCGATCGGGCTCGCCGCGGGCGCCGCGCTCGAAGCAGGCAAGAAGGCAGGCCAGGCGGCCGCGGGTGCGGCGCGTGGCTTCGGAGAGCAATCGACAGGTGAGGGAGGCGGTCCTGATGGCAGCCGTTGACACAACGAATCGTGGTCCTCGGACCTACGGCAACTGGCGCAAGCCGACGTCGCCGGGCATCCTCGGCCTCGGCTCGGTCGGCACGGGCCTGCTGCTCGCGTCGCTCGTGGTGCTCGTCATCACGGTCATGGTCGCCGGCCTCTTGCAAGCGGTGATCCTCGCCGCCGTGCTGGGGATCGTGCTGCTGGCCGTGCTGACCAAGGACGCGCACGGCAAGAACGTGCTCAGCCGTGGCGGGGCGCGGATGGCGTGGTGGTCCGCGAAGTCGCGAGGCACGAACATCTACCGCTCCGGTCCTCTCGGCCGGTCGCTGTGGGGCACGTATCAGCTCCCCGGCCTGGCGGCGCCGACGCGGCTCAGTGAGCACACGGACTCCTACGGGCGCCCGTTCGCGCTGCTGTACACGCCCGCCACGGGCTCGTACAGCATCGTGATCGGCACGGAGCCCGATGGGGCCGCACTCGTCGACCAGGAACAGATCGACGTG
This sequence comes from Microbacterium ginsengisoli, assembly GCF_000956535.1. Classification (GTDB taxonomy): domain Bacteria; phylum Actinomycetota; class Actinomycetes; order Actinomycetales; family Microbacteriaceae; genus Microbacterium; species Microbacterium ginsengisoli. The sequence continues at coordinate 17,146 of NZ_JYIY01000052.1, forward strand.
TGGGTGGCCGACTGGGGACACTGGCTCGCGAACCTGGGCGACGAGCCCGGCATCGAGGCCGCCTCGGTCACGATCGAGACGGCCCCCGACACGGGCACGCGGCTGCGGCGGGAGGTTCTGATGAACCTCGACGCCGACGCTCCCGCGTTCGCTCAGGGGATGCTGCAAGAGGTCGTCGACCGCTACCCGGCGGGCTCGTCGACCGTGAAGGCGTTCGTCGCGATCACGTTCTCGGCGGTGAATCGGCAGGGCGGCAAGCGTCGTCAGCCGGACGAGATGGGCCGCGAGCTCGCGGCACGTCTGCCCGGTCTGACGGCGAGTTTGCAGGCGACCGGGGCGGGTGCTGCGCGGCCTCTGTCCGCGCAGGAGTTGTGCGAGGCGATCCGTATCGCCTACGACCCGGCGGCCGCTCAGCTCATCGACGAGGCGCACGCTGCCGGCGAGACGCCCGAGCTGAGCTGGACCGACGTCGGTCCGTCCGCCGCTCAGGCGTCCTGGGGTGGCTACCGGCACGATTCCGCGTACTCGTGCACGTGGGCGATGACGCAGGCCCCGCGCGGCAACGTTCAGTCGGGCGTGCTTGCGCGGCTCCTGGCACCGCATCGCGACATTGCGCGCAAGCGCGTGACGCTGCTGTATCGCCCGGTCGACGCCGCGAAGGCCGCGGCGATCGTCGAGGCCGATCTGCGAGCTGCGGAGTTCCGCATGACGGCCAGCAACAAGCCGGCGGCGCGCGACAGCCTCGCTGTGCGCGCGGCCGCGGCGACCGCGGCCGAGGAGGCCAGCGGCGCCGGCCTGGTGCAGTTCGGGATGCTCGTCACGGCGACGGTCGCGGACCTCGACCGTGCGCCCGATGCGCGCGCGGCGATCGACAACCTCGCCGCCACGGCGCGGCTGAGGGTGCGGCCCGTGTACGGGTCGCAGGATTCCGCGTTCGCCGCGGCGCTCCCGCTGGGCCTGGTTCTCCCGAAGCACATCAAGGTTCCGGCCGAGCTGAGGGACAAGCTGTGAGCGCCCCCGAGCTGCGCCGCACCGCGAAGGCCGAGCGTCGGGCCAAGCGTGTGCAGAAGGTCGCCACGAAGGCCGAGAAGCCGAAGGAGCTGCGCCCTCAGCGGCCGCCGATGCGAGGGTGGTTGGGGCGCGGTCGCGGTTCGTCGAACTACGTTCAGGCGGCCGACGAATGGCGCGGGACCACCGTGCAGGTGTGCGGCATGTGGCCGTTCGCGATCGGCACCGGGACGCCGATGGTCGGTGTCCCGCTCGGCCGTCATATCCACACCGGGGCGACGCTGTGCTGCGATCCCATCTCGTGGTTCCAGCGCGCGAAGCTCATCAGCAACCCGTCCGCGTTCGTGCTCGGCAAGCCCGGACTCGGCAAGTCGACGATCGTCCGGCGGATGGCCCTCGGGCTCGCCGGCTATGGCGTGATGCCGCTGGTGCTCGGTGACTTGAAGCCCGACTACGTAGACCTCATCGAGGCCCTCGGCGGCCAGGTCATCACCCTCGGCCGCGGCCGCGGGTATCTGAACGTGTTGGACCCTGGCGAGGCGACGGAGGCCGCTGCGCGGCTGCGCGAGGCCGGGTTCGAGAAGGAGGCCACTCAGGTGCTCGCGGACGCGCACGGCCGCCGGCACACGATGGTGTCGGCGCTGCTGACGATCCTCCGCTCGGCGCCGCCCACCGACCGGGAGGAGACGATCATCGACCGCGCCTTGAAGTGGCTCGATGACAACTTCGACGGCGTGCCCGTGCTCGGTGATCTGCTCCGCGTCATCCAGGAGGGGCCGGCCGAGGTCCGCGCCGTGGCGCTGGACCGCGGCAACGATGAGCGTTACCAGTCGATCACCGAGGGCCTGGAAGCGAGCCTCATCGGCCTGGTCGGCGGCGGGCGTCTCGGAGAGACGTTCGCTCGCCAGACCACGAACCCGATGCGCCGCGACGCGCCCGTGGTCTACGACGTCTCTGCGATCGACGACTCCGAGATGGACTTGCAGGCGGCGACCCTGCTCGCTTGCTGGTCCGCCGGCTTCGGCACGGTCAACGTGGCGAACGCTCTCGCGGATGCCGGCCTCGAGCCCCGTCGCCACTACTTCGTCGTCCTCGACGAGCTGTGGCGGGCGCTGCGCGCCGGCCGGGGCATGGTCGATCGCGTCGACGCGCTCACCCGCCTCAACCGGCAGCGCGGCGTCGGCATGGCGATGATTTCGCACACGATGAGCGACCTCCTGGCCCTCCCGACCGAGGAGGACCGGATGAAGGCCCGCGGCTTCGTCGAGCGCTCGGGCATGGTCATCTGCGGCGGCCTGCCGTCCGCGGAGATGCCTCAGCTCAGCGCCGCCGTGCCGTTCTCGCAGGCCGAGCAAGAGATGTTGATCGGCTGGCAGGACCCGCCCGCGTGGGACCCGTCGACGGGCCGGGAGGCCGAGCCCCCCGGCCGCGGCAAGTTCCTCGTGAAGGTCGGCGGCCGACCCGGTATCCCGGTGAACGTGCAGCTGACCTCCGTGGAGCTGTCCATCAACGACACCAACAAGCTCTGGCACGAACAGTCGCGCGTCGGTCGCCGGCATCTGCGCGCCGTCGAGGAGGTACAGGGATGAGCACGCCGAACAACCGCCGCCGCGATCCGGGCGGCATGGGTGGCGAGGCCATCCTGCTCTGGGTCGGCATCGTCGCCGTGGTGGTGCTCGGCGGCGCCGTCTACGGATCGGTCCGGCTCGGCCACGCGATCGCGGGCGACGGCGCCGAGCTGCCGTCTGACCCGTTCGCGCTCGTGTTCGGCGTGTTCAGCGGCAAGGTGAGCTGGCCTGCCGCGTCCTGGTGGGTGCTCGGCGGCATCCTCGCCGTCGCGATCGCGCTCGGCGTGCTGGTGGCGGTGTGGCTGCACCGCATCCGTCAGCGCCGCTCTCGCGTCGACCGGGCAGCCGCGTACATGGGCCGCGGCCGCGACGTCGCGGAGATGAGCCGTAAGAGCGCCCAGGAGAAGGCTCAGCGCCTCGGTGTGACCTCCTCGGCTGGTGTACCCATCGGGCGCACGGTCGCGGGCTCACAGCCGCTCTACGGCTCGTGGGAGGACATGCACGTGGACATCTGGGGGCCACGTACCGGAAAGACGACCTCGCGTGCTGTGCCGGCGATCATGGATGCGCCCGGAGCGGTCCTCGTGACGTCGAACAAGCGCGACGTCGTAGACGCGACACGCGACCCGCGCGCGGCCAAGGGGCCCGTGTGGGTGTTCGATCCGCAGGCGATCGCGAACGAGGAGCCCACCTGGTGGTGGAACCCGCTCTCGTACGTCACCGACGAGGTTCGCGCAGCCAAGCTCGCGGAGCACTTCGCGGCCGGCTCCCGCGATCCCGGCGCAAAGACGGATGCCTACTTCGACCCGGCCGGCCAAGACCTCCTGGCCGGCCTTCTGCTCGCCGCGGCACTCGACAGCCGGCCGATCACCGACGTCTACACGTGGCTGACCCGCCCGGCCGACGACACGGCTGTAGAGATCCTTCGCCGGCACGAGTTCACGCTGACGGCCGACCAGGTGGCCGGCGTCGTCGACGCGCCCGAGAAGCAGCGCGGCGGCGTGTTCGGCACGGCCCAGCAGATGGCCTCCTGCCTCACGAACCGTCAGGTGGCCGCGTGGGTGACGCCGCTCCGCGGCGGCGTCGACGAGCGGCCGCAGTTCAGCCCCGAGGCGTTCGTGCGTGAGGGCGGCACGCTCTACAGCCTCTCCAAGGAGGGCCGCGGCACCGCCGGCCCGCTCGTGACCGCACTGACGGTCGCGGTGGTGGAGGCAGCGGAGGAGCTGGCCGCCCGCTCGGCCGGCGGACGTCTGAGCACACCGCTGCTCGGCGTGCTCGACGAGGCGGCGAACGTCTGCCGGTGGCGTGAGCTGCCGAACCTCTACTCGCACTACGGCTCGCGCGGCATCGTCCTGATGACGATCTTGCAGAGCTGGTCGCAGGGCGTCGAGGTCTGGGGCGAGTCCGGCATGAAGAAGCTGTGGAGCGCGTCGAACGTCAAGGTGTACGGCGGCGGCGTCTCCGAGGCGGCGTTCCTCGACGACCTGTCGAGGATCATCGGGGACTACGACCGGCTCTCCTCGTCGACGTCGTACGGCCGCGGTCAGCGCACGGTGTCGCAGCAGCTCCACCGTGAGCGGATCATGGACGTGGCCGAGCTGGCAGCGATGCCGAAGGGTCGCGCCGTGGTACTCGCGTCGGGCTCTCGGCCGACGCTGATCCGCACTCAGCCGTGGATGACGGCGGCCTACGCGGCCGACGTGCGCGCGTCGATCGCCGCGCACGATCCCGAAGCTGAGCGCACGATCCGCGAGGCGCAGCAGGAGCTTGCCAGCGTCGAGGCCACGATCGGGACGGAGGCGGCATCGTGAGCGACTGGGGCGATGACGAGCTGGACCCGGCCGACGTCGACGACGCCGCGGTGGACCAGGCCACGGGCGAGGTCGTCGATGAGGAGCCCGCAGCGGAGCCGAGCCTGTACTACGGCTCCGTCGACGAGTTCCTGCGCGAGTATCTGCGCAGCGTCTACCGGCGCAAGATCGACGGCAAGTCGCGGGTGTGGGCGGCTCGCTGGTGGGAGTACGACGAGGCGGTGATCCGCCTCGAAGCGCTGTGGCGCGCGTGGGAGTTCCTTCGCCGCGATCCCGCTACGGGGATGAGCGTGTGGTGGCGCGATCACGCGGACCATCACATGGGCGTGTTGATGGACCCGCAGGGACCGTTCGCGGCGGCCGACGCGATGGCGACGGAGAACCAGTGCTCCAAGGGCGACCCGCTGCCGTATGAGGCACCGCCCGAGGGGCTGTTCCCGGACGTTCGCGAGCTGGACGCCTGAGAGCGTCCCTGGGACGTGAGAGAGGGGCTGCACCTGGTGGTGCAGCCCCTCTCTCGTGCAGCTCGTCGACGCGCGCTCAGCGGTCCAGTCCGGTGCGCTGCACCTGGGCGCCGCGGCCGCGCGTCTTGCGCGCCTTGGCCGCCTTAGTCTTGCCGGCAGCGACGGCGGCCGTGGCCGGCTTCGCCTGGCTCACGTCGGCGCGCATCCGGGTCGCCACCGTCTCCTGAGCGATGCCGCGGCCTTCCAGCTCCTCCGCCGTCGACGAGCGCCGCTCGGCGCTGTCGTACAGGCTCTTGCCGTCCTCGCGGGAGCGGTCCGCGATCGCGTCGCGCTGCTCGGCTTCCGCCTGTGCGCGGTCGCGTTCGGCCGGGTCGGGCTCGTACTCGGCCGCGGCGCGCGCCTCGTCCGCTCGACGGTCCTCCTGGTCCGCGAACGCCAGCAGGCGCAGCGCCTCAGCTTCCTCGGCCGCGGCCCGTGTGCGCTCGGCGTCGGCGGCCGCGCGGTCGCGTTCCGCGCGCTCGGCCTGTAGCCGGATGAGCTGGCGCACCTCGTCGGCGTCGGCGCCCGTGTCGCGGGTGTCGATCCCGTACCGATCGCGCAGCTCGGCGCTCATGCGCTGCTCGGCGCGGGCAAGCTCCTGGTCCTCGGACTGCCACGCGCGGGCCACCTGGTAGGTGTGCCCGATCTGCTCCGGGGTGGAGTTCTCCCACCACTCGGCCCGGTCGACGTGGGCGACCTCGGCGCGCGCTGCCTGCCGCTCTGCGTCGAGGCGCGATCGCAGTTCGCGGGCCTCCTGCTCGCTTGCCGCGGTGGCGCGGCGTAGGGCCTGCTCTCGCAGGTTCGCGATCGCCTGGCCGACCTGTGCGGCCGCGGTGACCGCAACTCGTACCTGGCCCTCGAACGCTTCGGCGATTCCGTCTGTCTCCTCGGCCATGATCGGCCCCCTCTCCTATCGCTCCGGGCCGCGGTCTGCGCCCGGTCCTGTCGTCTCTCGTGGTCGTGCCGGCTCGATGTGGTTCGGGACGGGAGAACCCGCCTCGGTGACCGGGAGGGCCTGCCCGGCGCGCAGCCGGTCGAGCATGGCCTGAGCTTCCGGGTCGAGCGTCGTCGTCCGCTCTGCGGTCGCGACTGCGCCAGCCGGCGCCGACGTCGGCAGCGCGTCCCTGACGCGCGTGAGACGGGCGCGGACGTCCTCAGCGAGGAGTCGAGCCTGTCGGGCCTGTCCCGCGGCTACGGAGGCCTCGTAGACGGCTTGCGTGAGCCGGAGGAGCTGGCGGATCATCGCGGCCTGTGCGACGGTTCCTTGTCCGCCGCGCATGGCGCTGGCCAGCAGCATCGCCGCCCCGGAGATAGCGACCGTGCCGGCCTTCTCTGGCCGCACGGTGCGCCCGTAGGTCTGCGCCGATCGCGACAACGCTTCGGACGCCGCGGCGAGGTCGCCGGGCGTCTCCTCGGTCGCGTTGGACCATGCGGCGAACGCACCCGCGGTCTGCCGTGCAACGGTCGCCCACGTGTCCCTGTCGTCGACCGGAACCGACCGCATCCGGTCGACGAGCTCGCGCAGCTCGTCGTTGCGGCGCGACCACAGCTCCGGGTCCGGTTCCTGTGCCTCGGCGCCGGGCGCGACGACCCGCCGGCCCCGCTTCGCCGCAGCCCATTCGGCGGCCGCGTCGGTGGCTCCGGTCGGGGTGTCGGGCCACCCGTCGCGCAGCCGCGGCAACGTCAGGTCGCGGCCCAGGTGACCACCGCCGTACCAGATAGGACGTTCGCCGGCTTCGGGTCGCTCGGCCACCGAGTAGCCGGTGATGACGTCCGTACGACCGTCCGCGAAGCGGGGCCGGACGAGGAGCCCGGCTCGACGCATCCGGCGCACGAACTCCGCCTCGTCGCCGGATGCCGTGGCGCAGCCGCGGACCTTCAACGCGAGGAGGTAGCGGGGCTGATCGGCGCGCATCTCGGACGCGATGCGGGCCTGGCGGTCGTTGCCGTCCAGCAGCTCCCATGCCGGCGTCGTCGACGGTTGGTCGGCGCGTGCGCGCTCGTACTTCGCTCGTGCTCGGCCGCGGGCCTGGGCCTCGCGCTCGGCGGGGTCGTAGCCGCGGGTCGAGCGATCGGCCTTCGACGACTCCAACTCCTCCAAGCCGTACTTCACTTCGAGGGCGCGGGCCGCGACCTGGGCGCGGTGGAAGTCGTTGTGAATCGACGCCTTCGTGCCGTCCTCGCGCACGAGGTTGACGGCGATGTGCACGTGGTCGTTGCCGTTGGTCGAGACACCGTGCCGTACGGCGACCCAACGGCACGGGGCCTTCGTTCCGTCGTTGTCGTCGAACTCCATCGCCTTGATGAAGTCGTCCGCGATCGCCTTCCACTGCTCGTCGGTGAGCTGGCCTTCGTCGGCGCGCAGCGACAGTGAGCAGTGCCACACGTGCCCGCCCTTGACCTCGACGCCGTAGGCCGTCCTCGGTCGGTCAAGGTGGCGCGCGATCGACAGCGCGGCATCCCGTCCCAACTCCGCGTCGTCGTGCCACGCGAGCAACGCCGGGTCGCCTGCGACAAGGTGCGGCTCAGTGTGCTCATTGGACCGTCCCGGACCCGTCAGGTACGTCAGCAGACCGGACATACGATCGCCGCGAACGACGTTCGGCATCATGACGCCGACAGCCTGTCAATCGCCTCGTCCAGCCGCTCCGCAACACGACGCACCGCTGCGAGAGTAGCCGGCAGCTCCGCGGGCAACTCCCCCGTCGCGTTCGTCGCCTTCGCCATCTGGTTCACGTTGTTGGAGATGGCCGCCAGCAGCCGATGGACGGTGAACATCTCCGCCATCGCCTGACGGCGCTCGGTCGGCGTCTCGGCACGCTCGGACGACAGCGCCGCCTCGACCATCAGTCGCGGCACCGTGACGTGCTGAGCGGCCGCAATCCGCGCTAGCTCGCCGCCCTCCTCCGGCGTCACGCCCACCTTGTGGAAGTGCAGCCGACCGCCCGTCGCGTTCGCGCGGCGACGTCGAGTGAACGCGCGAGCCTTCGGCGTCTGCTCATCCATCGGATCACCGCCTCTCCCGGCCCAGCGCAGCGACCCCGCACACTGCGGGGACCACACGTCCAGTGTGCCGCATCCGCGACCGCCTGTCGAGGATCAAGCCCAGTTAGGTAACCTAACTGTATAGCTTGCTCCGTCCTGGACTCCGATCAGATGCGCTCGCGTCGACAGACGAGAGTGCCCGCGGCTCCGCCGCGGCTGTCTCTTCCGATGCCGCAGGCATCGACGGGAGCCGAGCGGATTCGTACGATAGGAGCATGGCTACGACACTGACACCAGAGGAAGCAATCGAGCGCGCGAAGCGGCTCCAAGAGGATCGGATCAACGCTGTGCGCGCGGTCGCGGAAGCGCGACAGCGACTGGTCGATGTGCAGGAGGAGACGGCTCGCGAGCTGGCCGATCTGCAAGCGCGGATCGCGGAGCGCGTCGCGGACGCCGAGCGCGACGACGTGCGCGCCTACAACGCCGCGCAGAGCGCCGGGTGGAGCGCGGACGAGCTACGCAAGATCGGCCTGCCCGAGCCCGAGAAGAAGGCGCGTGTGAGACGGCGCGCAGCGCGCAAGCCGGCCGCGTCGCGGACGACGCCTGAGCCTGCCGAGACGTCGGCCGACGAGGGCACCGCGGCCGGCTGATTCGTTCTTCCCACAGGCCCCGCTACCGGCTCCCGGTGCGGGGCCTGTGGCGTTCCCCCGCGTTGCGGGGTTGCACTCCGCTCCGTGCGCGTCAAGGGCGCTTCGCGTCCCTACGGGAGAGCCCTGCGGGCTCCCCTTGACCCGCCCTCCACTGCGTGCAAGGCGGCAAGTGTTCCGCCGAAAGCAGGCAGCTCGGCGCAGGCGCCGAACTTCCCACTTTCGGACGGACACACACCAAAGGAGAGGACGTCACGATGAGTACTCCGGTTGCCTTCACGACGATCACGACCACGCTCCCGTCGAGGGACGAGGACCGGCCGCGACTGTTTCGCAACGTGGCCCAATCGGGATCGGCAGCTCGCGGACTACGGTCGAGCCGGCTACCACCTGGCGAACACGGTCACGGTCACCGGGGACGCCGACTGATGGCCGGCCAGCAGCAGAGCGCGACGGACGTCGAGGGCGTCGACGGCTACCTGGTGCCGGTCGACCCCGCCGAGGAGACGGGGTGCGACTCGTGCCAGTGAACGGCCCCCGCAAGCGACCCAAGATGCTCACACCCGGCGAGCTGGCCGCGCAGCTCGGCGTCGACGTGCGCGACCTCAAACGACTCCGAGACGAGGGCCGCGGCCCTGCCTACATCACCCTCACGCCGCGCACGATCCGCTACCTCAGCTCCGAGGTCGCGGACTGGCTCAGCGACGACACGGCCGACTAGGACGCGGCGGCAGGCTGGCTCTCATCGTGCTTCGCGAGAGCCCGTGCAACGGAGGACTTGCCGACGCCGAGGAGGCGCCCAATCTCCTCGTAGCTGTAGCCCTGCTCGCGGAGGTCGGCCGCGGCCGCCGTGCGTTCCGGTGTCATCACCGAGGGTCGGCCTCCCACGCGTCCCTCGGCGCGTGCATGGGCCAGGCCCCGCACGGTGTTCTCCCGGATCGTGTCGACGCGGAGCTGGGCGAACACGGCGACGATCCCGAACAGGGCACGGCCCATCGGGGTCGTCGTGTCGATATCCGGCTCGGTGAGGCTCTTGATGTTCACGCCCCGCTCGTGCAGGTCGGTGATCGTCTCGATGGCCATCTTCTCGCTGCCGGCGAGACGGTCGAGCCGGCGCACCATGAGCGTGTCGCCGGGGCGCAGGTAGTCCAGGCACGCGAGCCACTGCGGCCGGTCCTTGACGCGGCTGGACTCGCCGTGGTCGACGAACACGCGGCCGGCGCCGGCCGCGCGCAGCTCGGCCTCCTGAGCTGCCGGGTTCTGGTCATGACGAGACACCCGTGCATAGCCGACGACGTTGCTCATCGGCCCTCCCCGAGGTCGTTGCCGTACCGAGCGCCCGGCGTGTAGGGCGCACTCCCCCGGCCCTGGATGCCGCCGGCAGGCGGCGTGCTCCGTGTCGCGTCCGTGGCGGCCTGCGGGTAGCTCGCGCGCAGCGCCGAGCGGCCGCGTGTCGGGTCGTCGAGCCCGCCCGTCTGCCCCTGCCGGCGGTCGACGGTGATCGCGTCGAACACAGGCACGAGCGACCGCGGATCGGGAGCGTACGAGTACAGGTCCGGCCCGCTGAGCGCCGATCCCTGGTTCCACACTTCCGGCGTGACGCGGGCGTAGTCGAACGCGAAGCGGCTCTGCTCCGCGACGTGCTGCATGAACAGCTTCGACGTGCGCCCGTTGCCCTCCCGGAACGGGTGGGCCTGGTTCACGTAGGCGAACACCGTCGAGCTGTGAGCGATGAAGTCGCCTCGGTCGAGGCGGCGCCAGTCGGTCGAGGAGACGAGCTGGTGCACGTCCGACAGGTAGCGGTCGACCTCGCCCGTCTTGACGTCACCGAAGCCTCGGCCGACGCCCTTCGACATGTTGACCGTGCGGTACTCCCCCGCCCAGGCGTAGACGTCCTGGAACAGGTGGCGGTGGATCGCTCGTAGGTGGGAGCCGTCGTAGGTCTTGGCGATCGCCACGGCGCCACCCTCGATCTGTTGCGCGCGCACGTTCGTTCGCACGTACTCTCGTCGTGCCAGCTCGGCGGGATGCCGCTCGTCGAGAAGGTTGCGCAGCGTGCCGTTGCCGGTCAGCGGGTCGATCGTCTCCGGGTAGAAATACGACTCCCAGGTGTCGAACCGATCCACCACGTCAGCGTGCGGCGACGGCGCCGACCGTGCGCAGCGCGGTCGCGTCGGCTCGACGGATGTACTCGTCGAAATCAATCGCACCGCGCGCGTAGTCGGTCAGGTTCTCCACGTCCTCGCGGGTGGGGTTGAAGCCCTCGTGCCAGCCGGCGGCGAGGGACTGACGGACGGAGTTGCGCTGCACGTCGTCGAGCTGCACGAACAGCTCGGGCCAACGGTCCTCGACGTCGAACGTCTGCATGGTGGGCTCCCCTCTCGCGGGCTCTCGATCTATTCTACCGTGTATCCCGAAAACGGTCTAGATGCGGTTTCGGTCTGAACGGGTTTCGGGGCTCTTCGGACATTCGGTGGGGGTCATGGGGTGAGTCCGCCGGCGGCGAGGAGCATGCGGAGCCGGTAGTTGTCGCGGTTGCGGAAGCCGCGGGCGAGGCGGCGGTGCAGCTCGATGATCCCGTTC
>NZ_JYIY01000053.1 GCF_000956535.1 Microbacterium ginsengisoli
GGCCTACGTCGAGCCGCAGCCGGTGGCTCCGGCCTACGTCGAGCCCCAGCCGGCCGCGCCGGTCTACGTCGAGCCCCAACCGGTCGACGCGCCGCCCTACGCCGAACCGCAGCCCTACCCGGCGGAGCCCCCGGCATATCCCGTCGTCGTGCCGGCGGCACCGCCCGCGCAGGCGATCGTCCCCGTCTACCCTTCGCAGGAGCTCGCCCGTCCGGGGATGCCCGCGCCGGGCGGCGGCTACTGGATCACCCACCGCGACCTCCAGCTGAACCCCGAGACGCGCATCGTGCTCATCGGCGGGCAGCAGGTCGAGCTCACCCGCACCGAATTCGACCTGCTCGCGACCCTCCTCGAGTCGAAGCGTCGCGTGCGCAGCAAGGCCGACCTCACCCTCGTGCTGCGCGGCGAGTCGTACGTGACCTCCTACTACGTCGGCGAGGCCGACAAGCGCGCGGTCGAGGCGCACATGACGAACCTGCGCCGCAAGCTCGGCGACAACCCGTCGAACCCCCGCTACATCGAGACCGTCCGCGGCGTCGGCTACCGCCTCACCACCGAGCTGCTCGCGCCCTGACGCGCGGAGAAACGCGCGGGATGTCAGACCTTGTACCCGTGGTGACGGCGCACGAGCTTGCTGAACATGAGGAGCGTCTGCAGCACGGTCACCACACCGACGATGGGCCATCCCACCCACAGGATCGACGACTGCGCGACCGGGCCCAGGATGCTCCAGATCGCGGCCGAGGCGATCAGCACCGCGATCAGGAGGATCGCCGGCACCCAGTAGCCCAGCGAGCCGCCGCCGCGTTCCGCTTTGGCCTGCATGGCCCAGTTGTCGACCTTCTTCTTCGAGAGGAAGCGGCTCCAGGAACGGAGGAAGTGGCCGATGCGCACCCACATGAACATCTCCGCCGGCAAGAACAGCACCGCGAAGAGCACGTCGCGGTTGTCGCAGTACTTCATCGTGCGCGCGATGCGCAGGTTCAGCAGCATGGCGACCACGGGCGGGATGAGCCAGAACGCCGAGAACACGAACGCGTTGATCGACAGCGACGCGGCGAGCAGCGTGATGAACGCGACGCGCACGAACAGGTTCGTCAGCATGCCGAAGTTCTCGAACCAGCGCAGGCGCAGGTTGGGGTGGAAGGGCTGTCCCTTCGTGTCGCCGCGCTGGCCGGGCCACATCAGCTCGATGGCGCCGTACGTCCACTTCACCTGCTGCGCGTCGTAGCCGCGCAGCGTCGTCATGCCGCCCACGTACGCGCGCGCGTACGGGCTGATCTTGGTCAGGTAGCCGGCGCTCTTGATCTGCAGCGAGAGGAGCGAGTCCTCGACCTCGCTGTCCTTCACCCACGGCGTCGACTGGTGGTTGGCCTTCATCGCGTCGCGGAGGGCGTTCGTCGAGAAGATCGAGAACTGACCGCCCAGCACCGCCATGTTGCGTCCGCGCAGCAGGTTCTGCAGGTTGAAGGCGGCGAACTGAGTGCGCTGACCGGCGATGAGGAACTTCGCCAGCAGGCCCTTGATCGGCCGGTCGTCGATCGTGTAGATCGCCGAGATGCCGCCGATGCGGGAGTCGCCCATCGCCTCGGTCTCGAGGTACTCGACCGCCTTCGGGTGGGCGATCGTGTCGCCGTCGACGCCCAGGAGGAAGTCGCAGCCCTCGACGAGCGAGTAGCCGTAGTTGAGGGCGCCCACCTTCTTGTCGGGGTTCTTGCCGATGTCGTGCACGAACACCTCGGTGAACTGCTCGCCCAGGTCGGTCGTGATCTCGTGGGGTCCCGCGTACTCCGCGGCGATCTTCGCCGTCTGGTCGGTCGTGTTGTTGATCACGACGTGGATGACATCGGGCACGCGCGTCTGCGAGAGGAGACCCTCGATGACGTCGGCGATCGACTCCTCCTCGTTGTACGCCGGGATGACGCAGCCGATCGTGGAGCGGCGCGTCTGGCCGTCCTCGAGCACGGCGGTGAAGTCCTCGGAGAACTGGTCGGCTCCGTACGAGGCGTCGGCCGGGTAGCCCGGTGCCGGTGCGTAGCTGGGCGCGCCGTAGGCGGGTGCTCCGTAGCCGGGGGCCGGAGCGTACCCGGGGGCGGGCGCGTAGCCGGCGCCACCCGGGTAGGGGTAGGTCGGGTCGTAACCGGTCACAGCGGTCGACTGTGGCGCGGGCGTGGGCCGGTACTCAGCCAACGGGACCTCTTTCTCGCGATGGGGGGAATGCACGACTCACGCCGTGTAAAACCCATCATGCCCCGCGATCCGCAAGGTCGGGAGGGCCCGTGGGCACGGAAATCAGAGACTTTCCGCAAGATTTCCGCAAGACGCCGGGGTGGGGCATCCGCGCTCGCGTTCCTCTGCCGCCGTCTAGGGCGGGCTATTGCTGGAAGATCGCGATCGGAACGGCCTCATACACCGACTGCTGGCCGAACGAGGTGTCGGTGTTCGCCTGCCCCTCGACCCACACGTTCATCGTGAACGACAGGGTGAGCCCGTACGTGTCGCCGGGGAGCTGGTGGATCACCGTGTCGGGAACGAGGAACCCGCCCTGGTAGGTGTTCAGCAGCAGGCCCTTGTCGGAGCGGAGCGTGTCGCTCGGCACCATCGTGCGCGGGTCGGTGCTGAACTGGAACGGAGACTGAACCTGTCCGGAGGTCTGCGCGGTCTGCGAGGAGATCGTGATCGACGACAGGTAGACGCTGCGCTTCTGCGCGAGCACGGCCTTGTCGTCGACGCGCTTGTCGTAGACGTTCACCGCGAACCCGAAGTGCTTGTCGTTGCTCGGCGTCCACTCCTGCGTCTTCTTCGGGTCCTGAGCCCAGACGTTGAGCTCGAGCACCAGGCTGTCGGATAGATCGGTATCGAGCTGCACCGAGCCGTCGCTCGTGAACACCGAGTTGTAGAGCAGCGACGCCGACGGGCTCGAGGAGGGTCCGGCGGTCGGCACGACGGTCGTGGTGCTGCGACCGGACAGCGCGTTGATCGCATCGACGATCTGCGCGCACCCCGTCGCAGAGGCGACCACGATGGCGGAGAGGGCGACGGCGACGGCCAGCCGAGTGGAGCGACGCAACGAACGACCCATGACACTCCCTAGCTCTCGGACCGTGGGGATGGGGATCGCTCTCTCCGGGCGAAAAGATCGCAACCACGCTCGGGACGAATCGTTCGGTACCACCCCGGGCGTCACGAGTATACGCAATGGCCATGGCTACACTCGACCACATGTCCGCTGGGGACGGTGAACCCGATCGCCGCCTGAGGGTGCCTGTCGGCGCGCCTCGGGTCGTGACTGGCGCGCGGACGCGCTCGATCTGGCAGTCGCAGCTGCTGCTGTGCGCCGTGGTCCTCGTCGTGGTGCTGGTCATGCTGGCCCTGCAGCCCGCCCAGTTCTCGACGGGCACGTTCGCGATCGGCGCGGGCGGGGTCATCGGCCTCACGGTCGTCACCCTGGTGTTCCCCTGGCATCGGGTGGGCCGGCCGATCGTCGTGCTGGTTCCGTTCCTCGACATCCTCGCGATCGGGGTCATGCAGTGGGATGCGGGTTTCGCGCTCGACTTCCTGTGGGCGTTCCCCGTGGTGTGGCTGGGGTCCTTCTTCTCGATCTGGGCGATCATGCTCGGTGTCGGCGGGATCGGCGCGACGATGCTGCTGTCGGCGATGCTCACCGACGCCGACAGCCGCACGATGGTCGCCTACATCGTCGCCTTCCTCTCGCTCGCCTTCCTCGCGCTCGCGACCTCGATCAGCGCCCGACAGACCCGCGCGTTCAAGCAGCTGCTGCGCCGCCAGACGGCGAAGCTGCAGGACTCGCTGCACGGGGTCTCGGCGCAGCGGCGCCGCGTCTCGCAGATGTTCAACGCCCTCGACATCGGGGTGGCGCGTCTGTCGGCGCGCGGCCAGGTGCTCGCCCTCAACGAGACCCTCGTGCGTCTGTACGGACTCGACCCCGAGGACATCGATCAGCCGGGTGCGGCGGTCGAATACGACGAGCAGGGCGGCACGGCCATCCCGCAGAGCCGGCGCCCCCTCACCCGCGCGCGCCGGGGCGAGACCCTCGACGACGAGCGCGTCTGGCTGTTCGACGGCGAGGGCGAGTGGCGCGCGCTCAGCGTCTCGACCCGGGTGCTCCCGGCGGGTCTCGACGAGGACACGACGATCCTCTACCTCGTGCACGACGTCACCGCGCTCATCGAGTCCGAGCGCACGCGGGAGAAGCTCGCCACCGTCGTCTCGCACGAGCTGCGCAACCCGCTCACCGTGATCGCCGGACACACCGAGCTCGCCCTCGACGACGTCGATGACGCGCCCCAGCTCGCCGAGCATCTGCGCGTCATCTCGGGCGCGGCCACCCGGATGGACGCGCTCATCGCCGAGCTGCTGACCCACGCCCGCGGCGGATTCTCGGCCGAACCGGCGTGGACGGCGGTCGATCTCACCGAGCTGCTGCGGCTCTCGCTGGAGTCGTTCGCTCCCACGGCGGAGGCCCGCGGGGTTCGACTGACCGCCGACATCGAGAGCGGGCTCCTCGTCGACGGCGACGCGTTCCGGCTGCGCCAGGTCATCGACAACGTGCTCAGCAATGCGATCAAGTACACCGGCGCCGACGGATCGGTGCGGCTC
This sequence comes from Microbacterium ginsengisoli, assembly GCF_000956535.1. Taxonomy (GTDB): domain Bacteria; phylum Actinomycetota; class Actinomycetes; order Actinomycetales; family Microbacteriaceae; genus Microbacterium; species Microbacterium ginsengisoli. Next base: position 4,621 of record NZ_JYIY01000053.1, read on the forward strand.
GTGGCGCGCACCGTCGAGCACTCCGCGCTCATCGAGGTCTCGGATACGGGCATGGGCATCGACGCCGACGACCTCGGGCACGTGTTCGAGCCGTATTTCCGTGCCCGCTCCGCGCAGGACAGCGGGGTCGGGGGCACGGGGCTCGGCATGGGGATCGTGCGGGAGATCCTGGTCGCCCATCGCGGCGAGATCGGTCTTGAGAGCACGGTGGGGAAGGGCACGCTGGTGCGCATGCGCATCCCGCTCTCCGACGCCTGGGTGCTCATATGAACGACCCGGTCGCCTACGGACTCGCCGTCGGCCAGGCCACCCTCGCGACCCTCGCTCTCGTGCTGATGACGGGCCTCGGCTACGTGCGTCGTCCCCATCCCGCGACGCTGCAATGGATGCTGGTCTTCGTCGCGGGAGCGGCGGGCGTCTACCTCGGGATGTACGCCGAGAGTGCCGGTGAGGAGTCGCTGCGGCGGCTCTCGCTCGGCATCTCCCTCGGTGCGGGCATCTTCATCTGGTCGGGGCTGCGCTCGTGGCGCGGCGTGCGCTCGGGCTGGGCCGTGCCCGTGCTCTACGTGGCGCTCGCGGCATCCGTGCTCGCGGTCGTGCCCGACGAGTGGTTCGGCCTCGCGTTCGCCGCCGCCTACGCCGTCTCAGGGGTGTTCGCGCTGCTGAGCATCATCGAGCTTCGCCGCATTCCCGAACGTGCCGATGGGATGCTGCTCCCGCTCGCCCTCATCTCCGGCGCCGTGACCGTCGTGGCCGCAGGCAACCTCGTGCACAGCATCATCGCCCGCCCGCGTGGCCCCGAAGACCTCGGCATCCTGCGGGTGCTCGACAGCGTCGGCGCGATGATCTACATCGTCTGCGCCCTGGTGACGCTGCTGTGGCTCGCGGTCGGGCGCGGGGCCGCGGCATCCGGTGTCCCGACGGGGCTCGCCGCGTTCATCGCCGGCGGCGGCGACAAGCTCGCGCGGGCGGCCGACCGGGGCGAGCGGGCCTGGTCGGTGCTCTCCATCCGCCTCGACGACGTCGACGACCTGCGGATCGCCGCCGGCGGCAGCCTGTTCTGGCGCATCGTCGACACGGTCGAACGCGATGTGCGCGCGAGCATCCCGAGCGAGGCCGACATCGCGGTCTCCTCGCCCGGGCACCTGTACGTGCTGCTGATGCGCCCGCCGATCGCGATCGAGTCGGCGCTCGACGACCTGCGCGCACAGGTGTCGCGTCTCGACACGTCGCGACCACTCGCCGTGCAGCTGTCGGTCAGTGTCGGATGGTCGAGCGTGGACGTCTCGGGCTACGACATGGAAGCGTTGCTGCGCGACGCCCGCGCGGGTGCCGCACGGGCATCGGCCGACGGCGGCGACCGATGGGTCCGCGTGACGGAACCGGTGGCCTGACTCAGCCCTGCGCGATGGCGACCGAGAGCAGATCGCTGCCCGTCTGCTTCGCGTACTCGCTCGAGGTCGGCGTCGTCTGCACGAGGAAGTCGTAGGTGAACTGGATCTGCACCGAGGTCGCTCCCTGCGGGACCTCGCCGATGGTGAAGGTCTGGGAGTAGCTGTACGGCGAGAGCGCGAGGTAGCCCGGCGGAACCGTCGATGTGTCGGACTGCGGGCTCAGCGCGGGGAACGTCTCGCCGTTCGAGCCCTGCGGGATCGCGGTCATGGTCGCCGACTGAAGATAGACCTTCTGGCCGTCGTTCGGGTCCACGGTCGTGGTCAGCGACAGCGAGATCGGCTTGAGCGCGCCGGCCTTCCAGCGGTCCATCGACAGCGTCGACCAGTAGTTGACGGTGGCCGTCACCGAACCGCTCTTCACCGTGCGCTGCGTCGAGCCGCTCGAGAGGTCGTTGGACACCGGCGTCGGCACGGCCGACGGCGTCGTCATCGTGGGGGAGGGCGTGCTGTTCTGCTGGCCGGCCCACGGTGCGATGCCGCAGCCCGTGAGCCCCGCGGCCAGAGTCAGGGCGATCATCGCCCCGGTCGCACGTCGAGCCGTCGCCTGCACGGTGTCCCCTCTCCGCGACGATGCTGCCGTCGCGGGGCCAGTCTATGCGGCGCCGCGGCGCGCTCAGCCGTTGTCGAGGTCGCACGCGCCGGCGCACAGCACCCCGGCGAGCTCGCGGAGCGCCCCGAGCCGCTTCAGCTGCTGGCGTTCGGCGTCGGCGCGGGACAGGCCGTCCTCGACCGCCCCGGCGAAGATGCGCCCACCGGCTCCGCCGGGGTGGATCTGATCGCCCGCGAGAAGGTCGACGTGCGGCGAGATCGCGTCATACCAGTCGGCGAGCGAGACGCCCGGATGCTGGCGCGCGAACGCGCGCAGCTCGTCGTTGACGCCGGGGATCCATGATCGCGGCGCGAACGCGTTGACGAGCACGACGGCACGGTCGGGTCCGGCGATCCGCACGATCTCGTCGAGGGTGTTCTGGCTGATCGCGCCGTTCGTGCCGAGTCCGATGACGACGTAGGGACGCAGCTCCCCGTCGGCGGCGAGCTGCGAGAGGATGCCCGGCGCGGCGTACATCGAACGGGAGACCTTCGCGTCGACGGAGATGCCGGGGAACGTCGCCATGAGGCTCGGCGCAGAGGCGAGCATCACGCTGTCGCCGATCGCGGTGATCTGACTGCCCGGGATCGGCGGGCTCGTCGCGGCCACGCTCGGTGCGACCGGGGAGACCGTCGCCGCGGCGGGATCGGCGCCCGCGGGTGCGCTCGCGCCGGGCGTCGGGGTGCCCGCGTCGACGGCGGCTTCGCCGGCGGCGATCGCGTCGGCGGCGCTGGAGCGCGTCGGTGCGACGGCGACCGCGGTGGATGTCGCCGCCACGAGTGCGACCGTGACCACGACGCCGAGTGCCGCCCCCGCCCGCCGCCACGCGGTGCCCCTCAGCGCGCGGCCCCATCCGCGGATGCTCGCGCGGAATCCGTCGCGACGCACCGGCGTCTCGACCAGGCGCAGGGAGAGGTCGGCGGCGACGAGGGTGAACACGAGCGCTGCGACACTGAGCTGCCACGGCACGCTCGCGTCGGCGCCGCCCGTGCCCGAACGGGCGAGCGACGCCGTCAGCAGCACCATGATCGGCCAGTGCCAGAGATAGATCGCGTACGATCGCACGCCGATCCAGCGCAGCGGCGGGATGTCGAGGGCGCGTCCGAGCACGGCACCCGGCCACGTGCACGCGAGGATCACGACACCCGTCAGCGCGCTCGCGGCGATGAGAACCCCAGGGAAGGTCCATGCCGTGGCGGTCTCCGGCAGCAGCGCCAGCGCGACGAGTGCCGCGGCGGCGACCGATCCGGCGACGAGAAGGATGTCGCGCGTCGCCCGCCTCCGCACCCACGGCCGCGCCGAGGCGCGCACGGCGGGGAGCGCGAGTGCCAGCGCGGCGCCGAGCAGCAACCCGAACGCGTGGCTGTCGGTGCCGAAGTACGCGCGGGTGATGGCCCCGCCCGTGGCCCCGCCGGTGACGGCGTCGCCGGCTCCGCCGGCCGCATCCCCGGAGGCCGAGGCGACGAGCACCGCCATCCAGACCGCGGATGCCACGGCCGCGGCCATGACGACGGCGATGCCCGCACGGCGACGCCCGATCGCGAACCGGCGCGCGCGTCGCCCAATGAGCACGCCGAGCAGCAGCACGAGCGGCCAGAGCACGTAGAACTGCTCCTCGACGGCGAGCGACCACAGGTTGCGGAACAGCTCGGGGGCCGTCTGCGCGAAGTAGTCGCCTCCCGCGGCGACGGCGAGCCAGTTGTAGCTGAACGTCGCCGCCCCGAGCACCTGGCGACCGAGGTCGGTGAGGATGTCGCCCCCCACCGCCAGTGCGATGCTCGCGCACACCACGACGACCAGCACGAGCGCGGGCAGCAGGCGGCGGGCGCGACGGCGCCAGAACCCTGCGAGCGAGATGCGGCCCGCGGCATCCTTCTCTCTCGTCAGGAGCGACGTGATGAGGAAGCCGCTGATGACGAAGAAGACGTCGACGCCCAGGAAGCCGCCGACGAACGGCCCGCCCGGGAACACGTGATAGGCGACGACCAGCGCGACCGCGAGGGCGCGCATGCCGTCGAGACCGTCGAAACGGCCTGCGGGGGCGGGGGGAGGTGTGACAGACATCAGGAGTGGGGTTCCGGGGTCGGCCACCGAGTCTACGTCGGCGGTGCGACGGGGTTCGAGCGTCGGCGTGTCGGCCCGAGCGGGCGCCGGGGCGTGTCTGCAGCCGCTCGTTAGGATTTCGGCGTGCGCATCCGTCTCGATCTCGCCTACGACGGCGCTGACTTCTCGGGCTGGGCGCGCCAGCCGGGTCTGCGCACGGTGCAGGGCGTGCTCGAGGGTGCGGTCGCGCGCGTGCTCGGCGGCGAGCCGCGCCTCGTGGTCGCGGGACGCACCGACGCGGGCGTGCACGCGAGCGGACAGGTCGCGCACCTCGACCTCGACGAGATCCAGCACCGCCGGCTCGACGCCGGGCGGGGCGATGTCGACCAGCTCGCCCGCAAGATCACCGGCGTGCTCGGACGTTCCCCCGATGTCGTCGTGCACCGCACCTCGATCGCCCCCGACGGCTTCGACGCCCGCTTCTCGGCCGTGTGGCGCCGCTACACGTACCGCGTGGCCGACGAGGTCACCGGCTACGACCCGCTCGAGCGCACGCGCACCACCTTCGTGCGGGCACGCCTCGACGAGCAGGCGATGGATGCCGCGGCCCGCGCCCTCATCGGGCTCCACGACTTCGCCGCCTACTGCAAGCCGCGCGAGGAGGCCACGACGATCCGCACGCTGCTCGACTACTCGTGGCGGCGCGACGAGACCGGCACGCTCGTCGCGCACGTGCGCGCGGACGCCTTCTGTCACAGCATGGTGCGCGCCCTCGTCGGCGCCTGCGTCGCGGTAGGGCAGGGGCGCCTCGTGCCGGACGACCTCGTGCGGCTGCGAGATGAGGCGGTGCGCACGAGCGCGTTCCCCGTGCTGGCTGCCCACGGGCTCACCCTCGCCGAGGTCGGCTACCCCGCCGAGGACCTGCTCGCCGCGCGCGCCGACCAGACGCGTGCCCGCCGCGAGCTCGACTAAGCGCGTCCTTCGGCGACGCATGAGCGAACCCTGTGAGATCCACCGTGCGCCCGGCGCCGCGCCGGCACCGGCCTATCGTGGAAGCACGATGAAGGTCATCTCCTACAACCTGCGCAAGCACCGGGCCGCCGGCGAGCTCATCCACCGCGTCGCGGAGCACGACCCCGACGTGCTGTGCCTGCAGGAGGCGGACACCACCGACCTCCCCGATCGCCTCGGCGGCCTCGTGCTCGCCGACGCCACCCAGCGCAACCGGCTGGGTCTCGCGGTCTACTTCCGCGAGAGCACGTTCCGGCTGCAGGAGGTGCGCGCCATCTCGCTGAAGAAGTCGCTGCACGACATGGTGCTCAAGCCCGCCGAAGAGCGGATGCTGGGGGTGCGCCTGCGCGACATCGACCACAACAGCGAGCTGCTCGTCGCCTCGTTCCACGCCGCCCCCCTCACGGCGCTGAACTCGCTGCGACGCCATCAGATCCGCACGGCGCTCGCCGAGCTCGCCGACCTCGGCCCGGGACTGCCGACGCTCATGGTCGGCGACTACAACTACCCCGTCTTCAAGGAGAAGCTGGGCGAGCGCGTGCGCGACCAGGGCTACGAGCTGAGCCTCAGCGACTCCCGCACCTACACGCGCTACCGGTTCTTCCGCGGGCACTACGACTTCGCCACCTCGTCGGGGTTCACGATCGCCGACATCCGCACACTCCCGCAGGGGCTCAGCGATCACCTCCCGATCCTCGTGACCGCCCAGCCCGACCCGGCGCGCATCGCCGCCTGAGTCGCGGCGCCCGTCGCCGCGTCACCGCGGGTGGGCGCCGGCGTCAGGAGTGCGGGTCAGGCCGCGGCATCCACGGCGCTCGGCGACGCCGCACGCGGGAGGCGAGCCGCATCGGTGAAGCGGGCCCGGGCGATGACGACCGCGGCGACGACCATGAGCAGCGCCCCCAGACAGTAGGGCGCCGCGTGGCTCACGACGGCGTAGAGGGCGCCGGCGAGGAGCGGCGCCACCGTGCTCATGGCGGCGTTGAGCGACTGCGTCGCGCCGCCCAGCCAGCCTTGCTCGTCGGCGCCGACCGCGTTGGACATCGCGCCGTCCATCGCGGCCTGCGCGGCACCCTGCCCCGCGGCGAGCAGGAGCGATCCGGCGATGAACACCCACGGCTGGGCGAGCACCGAGGCGACCAGCGCGAGGGCCGCGAGTCCCAGTGCCTGGCCGATGATGCCGCTGACGATGACCGCGCGCTCGCCCATGCGGGGGAGCAGCACGCCGAGCAGGGCGCCCTGCACGATGATGTCGACGATGCCGACCGCGGCGATGAGCAAGCCGATCGCGGTCGGACCCCAGCCGATGGAGTCGTAGGCCATCACGCTGAAGTTGTTCACGAACATGCCGAACGGCAGCGCGAGCAGCGCGAAGCCGATCATGAGGCCGCGCAGCTCGCGGCGGCCGAAGGCCTCGCGGAACACGGCGAACGGGTGGAGGTCGGCGACGCGGATCGAGGCGATGCGGTTCTCGGGGCGCAGGCTCTCGGGCAGCAGGAAGATGCACAGCAGCGCGATCACGAACGACACCGCGGCGGTGAGGAAGACGGGCAGCTCGACGCTGATCGCGGCGAGCAGGCCGCCGACGGCCGGCCCCACCATCGTGCCGATGCCGGAGAGGGCGCCGAGCAGGCCGAAGCGCTGGGCGCGCTTCTCGGGCGGGGTGATGTCGGCGAGGTACGCGAACAGAGCGGGCAGGTCTCCGGCGGTGGCGCCCTGGATGACGCGGGCCAACAGCAGCACCCAGAGAGCGCCGCCGATGCCGAACAGCATCATGCTGACGGCCGCGCCGAGCGCGGCGACGATGATGACGGGTCGGCGACCGAAGCGGTCGGACAGGCGACCGAGGAAGGGTGCGATGAGGAAGGCGCAGAGGCCGTTGACGGCTTCGAGCACGCCGACCCACACGGCGAGGTCGCTCTCGTTGGACACGTAGCGCAGGACGACGAAGGGGAGCACGGGGAGGACGACGGTCATGCCGGCGGTGGTCAGCATCGTCAGGACGATGAGCATGATCCAGGCGCGGCGGTCGCTGCGCGGGCTGGTCGAGGAGGAGGTCATGCGATAACTGTATTGATACCAGTTTTGTTGTCAATACAGTTTCGAACTCGATCTGGCTAGACTGGCGGCATGAGCACGTCTGAGCAGCCGGGCCGGCGCGAGAGTTCCCCCGCGCCGGACGGTCGGCAGGAGAGTTCCCCTGCGCCGGAGGGTCGGCGCGAAAATTCCCCTGCGCCGGGGGGTCGGCGCGAAAGTTCCCCTGCGCCGGAGGGCCGGCGCGAAAGTTCCCCTGCGCCGGAGGGTCGGCGCGAAAGCTCCTCTGCGCCGGAGGGTCGGCGCGAAAGTTCCCCTGCGCCGGAGGGTCGGCGCGAAAGAAAGAAGCGCGCGACGCGCAAGCTGATCTCCGACACTGCCACCATGCTGTTCCTCGAGCGCGGGTTCGCGAACGTCAGTATCCGCGAAGTGGCCGATGCCGCGGATGTCTCGCCGACGACGGTGTTCGCACACTTCCCGCAGAAGGAGGCGCTCGTCTTCGACGAGGACGACGAGCAGCGCGACAAGCTCATCGCCTCGGTGCGGAACCGAGGCCCCGGCGTCTCCGTCCACACGGCGCTGCACGACTTCTACCTCGCGGAGATCGCGGCGAACGTCGTCGAGCACGGCGATGCGGTGTCGCGCCGGTTCATGGAGTTCCTCAACGCGACCCCCGCTCTGCGCGACTACGCGGCACGCATGTGGCTGCGCCATGAAGACGCACTGGCAGCCGTGATCGCCGCCGACGCGGGCGTCGACGAACCGTCGCCGGAGGTACGCGCCTACAGCAGGTTCGTGCTGCAGATCCAGATCCTCGCGAGCGAGAGCGACGACCCCGTCGGCGTCTGCGAGGCGGGCTTCGCCGTGCTCACCGACGGCTGGCGTGCGGTCGAGCGCTCGCTCGGCGCATCGGTGTGAGCATTCAGGCCTCGAGGGCGAGACGGACGAGCAGGTCGATCGCGTCGATCCCCGGGCCCATCTCCGCCGCCGCCCGCTCGTAGGTCGCGCGTGACCGCCCGATGGGGTCGATCACATCGTCCTCGGTGAGATCGACCGGAGGCTCGACCTCACCGCGCGCGGTCGCGAGCCGCGCCAGCATCGCCTCGACACGGCGGGCGGGGACGGAGCCCGCGACGGCCGCCGCGGCGCGCAGGCCGTCGTCGCCCACGGCGGCGGCCAGCCGAGCGAGCTCCCGAGCGGTGAAGCTCGACCGCAGCCGAGAGGGCGCCAGTTCCACGACCGCGCGGCGGTGCTCCCGCGACATCCCGATCACGACGTCCGGGGTGCGCAGGTGCGATTCGGTGAGCCACACTGCCGCGTGCGCCGCGGCGGCCTCCTCGGGCACGCCCGCGGCGACCGCGAGGTCGACGGCCTCAGGGGTCATCGTCGCGCCGGTGCGCGCGCGAACGCCTGCACTGGAGACCACGACGTCCAGCCCCCGCAGCCGCTCGGTGAGCACCAGCTGCGCGTACGGCGAACGGCACACGTTGCCCGTGCACACCACGAGGATCTCGATCACTGCAGCCGCCCCTTCCCGCCGCGATCCGACGCGAGTCTAGCGATGCTGGATGGCGCCCGGTCGCCGCATGACGCCTCCCGACGCGCCGCCACGTGCCGATCCGGCACACCTGTGCGCACGTGCCGATCCGGCACACCTGAGCGCACGTGCCGATCCGGCAAACCTGTGCGATAGTGAGGGGGTACCCCTCCGGGCGCCGCAACTTTGCTCAGGGGGGTCGGCTCACGCATGTCGGGGAGCCTTCGCCGCTCGTCACCCGAGACGGGCGTGCGCCGTACGTGATGACGAGCGACGATGTGTGTCGCGAGCCGTCGCGCCTATTGGGGGGGTGTCTCGGTGCGCCTGTTCTCTGTTTTCCGTCGTCGTGTGGTCGCGGTGGCCGCGGCATCCGTCAGTGTCGTCGTGATCGCCGCGGGCCTCGTCGCGATCGCCGCGCCCGCGCAGGCCGCCACCATCAACGCCTCGCAGGGCATCGTCAAGACGGCGATCCTCCCGAGCACGCCGCTCACGCCGGGCACGTCGTTCTCGTATCGGCTCGACTTCAGCTGCGGCACCTCGATCACGGGCGTCACCGGATGTGACACCACGACCATCACCGACCTGCTGCCCGAGTGGATCGACTACGTCGGTGTGAGCTCGTTCCCGGGCACCGCCCCCGGAACCGTCACGACCTCCGCGGTCGGAGACCGCACCCAGGTGGTGCTGGCCTTCACCGCCGCCGTGCAGACTCCATCGGCGTCGACCGGACTGCCGCTGGGGTCGTACCAGATGGACATCCAGGTGCGGGTGTCGCCGAACGCGCCGTGGACCATCGACGGCACGACGATTCCGAACACCGCGAACATCGCCTCGGCGAACGCCGACCCCAAGTCGAGCACCGCGACCGTCACTCCCGTCGTGCCGCAGACCCCTGCAGCCACGGCGGACAAGTCGTTCTCCCCGACCCAGAACTTCAACACCCCGGGGCTCACGACCACCCTGACGCTCACCGGCACGAACACCACCAACGGCCCCGCCGACAGCCTCGTCGTGCAGGATCCGGCCGGGCCCGGCAACCCGCCGACCGGCGCGACGAGCCCGTTCCACTACCTCGCCTTCACCGGGTTCGGCGCGATGACCCTGCCCGCGGGCGCGACCGGCGTCACCGCCGAGGTCTACTCGTCGCTGGACAGCCAGTGGCACACCGTCTACACCGGCGCCGGTCCGCCGGTCTACCCAGCCACCGGTGCGCCTGACCCGGCGGACGTCTACGGCGTGCGCTTCACCTACACCGGCGCGACTGCGGCCGCCATCGAGCGCGGCGCTGCGGGAGTCGCCGCGATCGCCCTCGCCCAGCGCGCGAACGTCGCGGGCCTGCCGGTGACGACCGTGAGCAACAGCATCACCGCGAGCGCGACGCTCGGCACGCTCACGGCGAACTCGCCGCTCGTGAGCAAGAACTACCAGATCGTCCCGTACGGACTGCAGGTGACGGCGGCGAAGACCTTCGACGCCGACCAGGTCAAGGCCGGCGACCCCACCACGGTGCGCCTCGGCGCGACGAACGCGGGGACCGTCGGGCTCCGCTCCCTGTCGATCACCGAGCCGGGCGCCGCGACGACGAGCCCGAACCCGCTCGCCGACGAGCTCACCTTCGCGGGCTTCGGGCAGGTCGGCACGAGCACGACGGGTGTGCAGTGGCCCGACGGCGCCACCTCGGCGACCATCGTCTACACGTATTCCGACAACACGACCTCGGCGCCCCTCTCGACCACGACGGCCGACACGATCCCCGCCCCCGATGTCGCGACGCGTGTCGTCGGCTTCACGGTCACCTTCTCCTCCACGGCCACCGGCGGGATCGTCCCCGGCGCCGAGGCGAAGCTGCCGTTCATCGCGAACACCTCGCGTCCCACGCCGCTTCCCGACCGCACCGACGTGGTCAATGCCGTCGATGTGACCGGTGTCGCCGTCGACGACCCCTCTCGCACGGCGACGGCCCACGCGCAGGACACGCTCTCGATCTACGGTGACCGTCTCGGCGTGACCGTCGCGAAGACGATCACGCCGGGTCAGGGATACCTCACCGCCGGCCAGCAGTTCATCGCGCAGATTCCCGCGACGGTCGCCGGATTCCCGGCGACGACGGTGAACCCCACCCAGGTCGTCGTGACCGACTCCGACGCGCTATCGGCCGACTGGTGGGACCTGTATGACGCCACCCAGCTCACGCAGCTCGGCATCCCCGGGAACGCCAGCCTCACCGTGCAGTACCAGACTGCGCCGGGCGTGTGGACGAACCTGCCGGGAGCGATCGGCCTGACCGCTCCGCCGCAGTACCGCACGATCGACATCCCCTCCTCACTGTCGGGGTCTATCACCGGGCTCCGCTTCGTCTACGACGCGCTGAGTGGGCAGAGCTTCGCCCCGGGTTCGACCTTCCAGCCGAACATCACCTTCACCACTCGGGCCGTGACCCGGTCCAGCTCGACCCCGATCGGGTCGGTGCCGACCAATGCGACCATCCCCGGACCGGGATCGGGCACGACCGACGTCGTGCAGCGCGCGAACTGCGGATCGGCGGATGCCTCGGCGACGAGCCCCGCGCTCTCGGCGACGACGGCGAACACCTCGCCGTGCGCCGTCGTGAACCTGGTTCCGCTCGGGGGAGGGAGCGGAACAGGCCCCGACCTCGTCGACAAGTCGCTCAACCCGATCGCGCTGACGGAGCGTACGCAGGCCACCGCGACGGGAACCCTCAACTGGTCGACGGGGGGGCTGACCGGCATCGCCCAGCAGTACGTCACCGAGACCGGCGCGGCCGGTGGGCCCGCGACCTCGGCGTCGCTGGGCACCTCGTTCTTCAACACGTTCGATCTCACCCGGATCGCGCCGATCACGAAGACCTCCGACCCGGCCATCGCCTACGACACGCTCGCCGCCGTGGAGCTGTTCAACGGCCAGACGGGGGTGTGGACTCCCGTCACGATCTCCGGCGCGACCTCGTGGGACGGCCCCACGTCGGGTTCGACGGTCTTCCCCGGGTACACGCTGAGTGCGAGTGAGCGTTCCACCACGACGGGCGTGCGCTTCCTGTTCGAGGAGAGCCCGAACCGGGCGTCTGTGCTCACGCCGGGCTCGCTCACCCAGCCTGCCGTGGGCAGCGGGGTGACGGCGACGCAGAACCGGCGCCCGATCACGCTGACCTTCCAGCTGCGCGACGTGCTGCGCTCCGACGGCACGACGCCGGTGCTCTACAACGACCTGTACAACACGTCGACGCCCGGCCAGATCCACAACACGGTGACCTCTGACGCCTGCCTCACCGACTTCGTCGCCGGCGTCTGTGCGGACGGCTTCTCGACGACCGACGGTGCGGACATCGCACTGCTGAACGCGACGGCGACGATCACGACGACCAAGACCTGGTCGGGCGGTCCGATCGGCGTGCCGCCGTCGGGAACGCCCGCCGCGGACTACCCGTCGACGCGGGCGACCCTCGACGTCACCAACAACGGCCCGCAGCTGGTGAACTCGATCACCGCGACGGAGCCGTCACCCGGAGTGCTGCCCGGCGACGCCGCCTTCGCGGGCAGCGCGTTCGACGCGTTCACGCTGACGGACATCGCCGGAGTGACCGCACCGCAGGGCGCGACCGCGACCGAGCTGATCCTCACCTACGCCGACGGCACGACCTCGTCCCCGTACACGATCGCGCAGGCCACCGCGTTGACCGCCGCCGATCTCGTGAACGTGGTCGGCATCTCCGCCACCAGCACCGGGCGCATCCAGCCGACGACCTCCGGCAACACCAACGGGCGTCTGCGCATCGTGATCGACCTGCAGCTGCGCGAGACGTACCGTTCCGACCCGGCGACCGCGGTCGCCGCAGGCAGCGTGCCGAACACGCTCATCGGCCAGCTCGCCGACCCGTCGATCGAGACCGCTGGTACCTGCGCGGACTCGCCGGTCACACCGAGCCCGGCACCGAACACGGTCATCGACTGCGACAGCGCGGCGATGCAGATCACCAACACCCAGACCCGCACCGTGACGGCCGCGAAGAGCTTCGCCCCGGACAGCCAGCAGTACGAGAACGAGTCCGACACGTTCACGATGAACATCGCCGGCACGCCGGGCGGAACCGCGCGCAGCAACCAGGTGCAGCTGACCGACCAGTCGCCCGCGTTCTTCAACGCGTACTCGTTCGCCGGTCTCGCCTCCACCTTCGCGATCGCGAGCCCGGCCAACCGGGTCATGGTCGAGGTGCTCACCGGTGGCACCTACGCGGTCGCCCCCGACAACTCCCTGACGCTCACCGGCGGCACCTGGCAGACCGTGGTCGGCACCGCCGGCACCGCGTGGAAGTCCGCCGCGCAGGCACGCACCGCCCTCCCGGGCGGCACCGCATCGAGCACGGCCACCCTCGCCGGCGGCGGCCTCGTGACCTACGGCGCGATCCAGGGCGTGCGCTTCACGTATCAGCGGGTCGCCGCGGCATCCGTCAACGACCCGGCAGCCGCCCTGCTGCTGTTCGAGAACCCCGCGACGCCCACACTGAACGCGGCCGTCTCGATCCAGCGCCGCACGGCGCTCGTCACGGGCGGTCCCGTGCCGACCGATCTGGCGGGCAACAGCCCCGCGCCGGGCACGACCGCCGCGGGCAGCTTCCCGAACAGTGTCGAGGCCCGTGCCAGCGGCGTGCCCGGCAACGGAGTCGACGCGGTCGACACCGCATCGGCGACCATGCACTTCCTGCATCTGCCCACCGAAGCCCGCCTCGTGAAGACCCCGTCCGGCACGATGCAGCCCGCCACCACCTTCACGGTGGGACTGGCGACCACGAACAACGGTCAGTATCCGATCATCGACCCCGTCATCACCGACACGCTGCCGGTGGGAACGGCGGTGGCGGGTGCCCCCGACTACGTGTTCCCCGCGGGCGTCGATCCGACCGACGCGTCGTCCTACACCTTCGCCCGCACGGGCGGCACCGCCCCCGGCGCGCCGTACACGTCGGTGCCGGTGGATCCGTCGCAGGTCACCGTGCACGTGACGTACTCGACGGGTTCGACGCCGGAGCCGATCGCGATCCGCTTCTCGTTCGCGTCCGGCACCGCGCTGGGCCTCGGCGAGACGTACACGATCAGCTTCCCGATGCGCCTGCGCCCGGGTCTGCTCGCCGGCCAGGTCATCACGAACACCTACTCGCTCGACGGCCAGCGCCAGTTCGACCAGTGCAACCTGACCGGTCCGCCCAGCGACACCTGCTCGACGTCGGCCGCCGTCAGCGTGCTGCCGCTCGCGAACCTCGGGATGTATCAAGAGGTTCGTGCCGATGACGCGAGCCTCGGCGTGACCTCGTCGAACTCCACGCCCTGCTCGAGCGCCGACGCGACCAGCGACGGCTTCTACTCCGGGCACTGTGCGCCGATCACCAAGCCCGGAGCCGTGAACACCTGGCGCGGGCAGTACACGAACCAGGGCACCTACTCGCTCGACACCGTCTCGAGCATCCTGTACCTGCCCAACTCCGGCGCGAGCGGCATCACGCTGCCGTCCGCGACGACCGAATGGCACCCGACCCTGAGCGCGCTGCCGACCCTGCAGGCCGCGGTCGCGCCGGGCGCGACGGCGACCTACTACTACTCGAGCGTGACGCCCGGCACCGCGCTCTGCGACGACGTGCTCAACCCGGGGGGCAGCTGCCCGCCGGGGTACTGGAAGCCGCTCGACTCGTCGGTCGACCTCAGCACGGTGACGGCGATCTACGCGGTCGTCGACTTCGCCGGCGGCGGACACGCGCTGCGACCGGGGGAGACGTTCACCCTCAGCTTCCCGACGGATGCCCCGCCGGCAGCGGTCAACAGCGGCACCAACCCCATCGCCTGGAACTCGGCGATGACCGGGGCCACCTACACCGCGGGCGGCTCCTCGGTCACGCTGCTTCCGTTCGAGGTGCCGGTGGTCGGTGCGGCGCTCGCCTCGGGCAGCATCACGATCGAGAAGACCGTCACGGGTGACGCCGCGGGGGAGTCGTGGGTGCCCACGACCTTCTCCGGCTCGCTGCAGTGCACGTCGAACGGTGTCAGCGTCGCCTCGACGTCGTTGCCGACGGTGCCGGCGCTGACCGCCAACGTTCCGGTCACCGTCGGCGGGCTGCCGTGGGGTGCCGACTGTGCGTTCGTCGAGTCGAACTCCGGTGCCGCCTCGTCGGTGAGCCCGGCCTCGGTCACCGCGGTCTCGGGCACGACGCCGCTGCAGCTGCAGACGGTGACGAACGTCTACGACTACGCGAGCCTCACGGTCTCGAAGACCGTCACCGCGAGCACCGGGTTCCCGATCCCCACGGGCTTCGGCTTCTCGGTGGACTGCACGTTCAACGGCGCGACGGTGCTGAGCACGACGTTCACGCTCGACGACGGCGGGTCGCGCAGCTTCACGAACCTGCCCGCCCGCGCGCACTGCACCGTGACCGAGACCGATCCGCTCTCGGCGCAGAGCACCGTCACGAGCGTGGACGTCGCGAACCCGACGGTCACCCCGACCACCGATCAGGCCACGCGCACGGCGGACATCCCCGAGCTGAGCCCGAACGGCACCGGTGGGGCGACCCAGAACGCCGTGTCGTTCGAGAACCTCTACGACGTCGCCGCGCTCACCCTCACGAAGTCGTTCGAGGGCGGCGGCGCGGCCCAGTTCGGTGAGACCCAGTCCTTCACCGCTCACGTGGTGTGCACGCTGAACGGGCAGACGCTCGTCGACACCACCCGCACGCTCAGCGCGTCGGGCGCGTGGACGGCGTCCGTGACCGGCATCCTCGCGGGCTCCACGTGCGATGTGACCGAGAACGCGCTCCTCGGCGCCGACGCGGTCGTCATCACGCCGAACGACGGAACCGACACGACGACGGGCGTCGTCACGATCCCCACGAGCGGTCTGGCCACCGTCGCGCTGACGAACTGGTACCTGACGGGCTCCGTCCAGGTCACGAAGACCTTCGCCGGTGCGGGGGCGGCGACGTACGGCACCGCGCAGTTCACGTTCGACCTCGCGTGCACGCGCGGGGGCGAGTCGGTCGTGCTGCCCGGCGGGGCGACGCGCATCGTCGATGCGGCGTCCCCCGTGGCCGACTACACGGGCATCGCGAGCGGATCCTCCTGCATCCTTCGGGAGACCGACGCGGGCGGCGCGGGACTGAGTGAGATCCAGTCCGCGACGGGCGCGCCGCTGGCCGACGCGGCGACGGGTTACACCTTCACCGTCGCGACCGACCCGACCGTGCTCTCGGTCGGTGATCAGGCGCAGCCCGCGCTCCAGGTGCAGAACACCTTCCGACTGGCGCAGGTGACGGTCACCAAGACGGTCGACTCGCAGGCGACGGATGCCACGGGGCATCCGCTCACCTACGGGCCGTTCCAGGTCGCGCTCGCCTGCACGTTCAACGGGGCCGCGGTGGCTGCGACCGAGCCGTTGACGCAGAGCATCGCCGCAGGCGGCTCGTTCACCTGGACGGGTCTTCCCGAGGGCGCCGACTGCCGCGTGACGGAGACGGATGCCGCCGGCGCCGCGCGCACGACGGTGGCCGTCACCGAGGGTGGCGTGACGCAGCCCGCGGTGACGGGCACGACGGCGACCCTCTCGCCGCTGCCCGACGTGTCGGCCGCCGACCAGAGCACGGTGGCGTTCACGAACGCCTTCGACGTCGCCCCGGTCGTCATCTCGAAGGAGCTGAGCGGACTCGGGTCGATCGGGATCACCCGCACCTTCCCGGTGCATGTCGTGTGCACCTACACGAGCACGGTGTATCCGGCGGGCGTCACACTGCGCGACGTCACCGCGCAGATCGGCGGGACGGCGGCGGCGACGCTGACCATCTCGGATGTCCCGATCGGCACCGTGTGCGACCTGACCGAGACCGACACGGGCGGTGCCACGGCGACCCGCATCCATGTCGGCACGACGGTGACCACGTCGGCGAGCGCCCAGATCACCCTCACGGGTGACGACTCGTCGATCGTCGTGGAGAACGAGTTCGAGCCGCCGCTGGCCTACACCGGTGCCGCGATGAACGTGCTCGTGCCGATCGGCGGCGGACTGCTGCTGCTCGTCGGCGGGCTCCTGCTGTGGGTGCGCAGGCGCCGCAGCGCCTGATGACCGGATGCCGGTGCGCAGCGATCTGCGCACCGGCATTTGGCCGCGGCATCCCGATGACGTAGACTCTCCCTTTGGTGCGCCTTGCTGGGCGTCACCGCGAACGTGAGCCCTCCACTGGCGTCTTGCGCGAGCATCCCTCGCACAAGCACCCCGGAGCGGGATTCACGAACCTCTCCGTTCGATACAGAAAGCAGCACAACTGTGACGCGCACTTTCACCCCCAAGGCAGGCGAGATCCAGCGTGAATGGCTGGTCATCGACGCCACCGACGTCGTGCTCGGCCGCCTCGCCTCGCACGCTGCCGCGATCCTCCGCGGCAAGCACAAGCCCACCTTCGCGAACCACGTCGACACCGGCGACTTCGTCATCGTCGTCAACGCCGAGAAGGTGGCCCTCACCGGTCAGAAGCTCCAGCAGAAGCTCGCCTACCGCCACTCGGGCTACCCGGGCGGTCTCAAGGCGGTCGCCTACTCCGAGCTCCTCGAGAAGAACCCCGTCCGCGCCGTCGAGAAGGCGATCCGCGGCATGCTCCCCAAGAACAGCCTCGGTCGTCAGCAGCTGTCCAAGCTGAAGGTCTACGCGGGTGCCGAGCACCCGCACGCCGCGCAGCAGCCCAAGGCCTACACCTTCGACCAGGTCGCCCAGTAAGCGCCGCTCACCCAAAGGACACACTCGTGGCGAACATCCAGGACTCCACCGACAACAGCTACTCGACCGAGACGCCGGCCGACGTGGTCGTCGACGCCCCCCGCCCCGTTCTCTCGGTGCCGGGTGCGGCCGTCGGCCGCCGCAAGCAGGCGATCGCCCGCGTCCGTCTCGTGCCGGGCTCCGGCTCGATCACGGTCAACGGCCGCACGCTCGAGGACTACTTCCCGAACAAGCTGCACCAGCAGCTCATCAACGACCCGTTCACGGTGCTGAACCTCGCGGGCGCCTACGACGTGATCGCCCGCATCCAGGGCGGTGGCCCCTCGGGCCAGGCCGGCGCGCTGCGCCTC
Source organism: Microbacterium ginsengisoli (assembly GCF_000956535.1). Lineage (GTDB taxonomy): Bacteria > Actinomycetota > Actinomycetes > Actinomycetales > Microbacteriaceae > Microbacterium > Microbacterium ginsengisoli. The sequence goes on from NZ_JYIY01000053.1 coordinate 22,405, forward strand.
GGCATCGCGCGCGCGCTCAACGAGATCGACGCCGAGAACAACCGCCCGACCCTCAAGAAGGCCGGCTTCCTCTCGCGTGACGCTCGCGTCAAGGAGCGCAAGAAGGCCGGTCTCAAGAAGGCGCGCAAGGCTCCTCAGTACTCGAAGCGCTGATCCGCTCCATGGCGCTGTTCGGCACGGACGGCGTGCGGGGGCTGGCCAACGGCCCCCTCACCGCCGATCTTGCTCTCACCCTGGCCCAGGCGACCGCGGTCGTCCTGGGCCAGGGCCGTTCCGCCGAGGCGCGGCGTGCCGCGGGGCGACGCCCACGCGCGGTGCTCGCGCGCGATCCGCGCATCTCCGGCGAGTTCCTCGCGGCGGCGGTCGCGGCCGGTCTGGCCTCCTCCGGCGTCGACGTCGATGACGCCGGAGTGCTGCCGACCCCGGCGGCCGCGTTCCTCGTGGCCGACACCGACGCCGACTTCGGCGTGATGGTCTCCGCGTCGCACAATCCCGCGCCCGACAACGGCATCAAGATCTTCGCGCGGGGCGGTGTGAAGCTCCCCGACGACGTCGAGCAGCGCATCGAGTTCGCGCTCGCAGGCCCCAAGCTGCAGCCGACCGGCGCCGGCGTGGGTCGCATCCGCCGCTTCGCGGACGCGGAGGACCGCTACGTCCTGCACCTGCTGCGTTCGCTGCCCCATCGCCTCGGCGGCCTCCACGTGGTGCTCGACTGCGCGCACGGCGCGGCATCCGGAGTCTCGCCCGAGACGTTCCGCGACGCGGGCGCCCGTGTGACGGTGATCGGCGCCGACCCCGACGGGCTCAACATCAACGAGGGCGTCGGCTCGACCCACCTCGACTCGCTCGCGGCGGAGGTCGTGCGGCTGGGCGCCGACATCGGCATCGCCCACGACGGCGACGCCGACCGGTGCCTCGCTGTCGATGCGGCGGGACGTGTGGTCGACGGCGACCAGATCATGGCGATCCTCGCGGTCGCGATGAAGGAACGCGGCGCGCTCGCGGACGACACCCTGGTCGCGACCGTGATGAGCAACCTGGGCCTGCATCGGGCCATGACCGATCGCGGCATCCGAGTCCTGCAGACCGCGGTCGGCGACCGCTACGTGCTCGAGGCGATGAACCAGGGCCGCTACTCGCTGGGCGGCGAGCAGTCCGGCCACGTGATCATGAGCGCCTTCGCGACGACGGGTGACGGCCTCCTGACCGGTCTGCACCTCGTCGCCGAGATGGCGCGCACCGGACGCTCGCTCGCCGAGCTCGCATCGACAATGACGGTCTACCCGCAGGTGTTGGTGAACGTGCGCGACGTCGATCGCACCCGCGTGGCCGACGCGCAGGTGGCGGCCGCGGTCGCGGCTGCGGAGGCGGAGCTGGGCGACACCGGCCGGGTGCTGCTGCGGGCGTCGGGTACGGAGCCGCTCGTACGCGTGATGGTCGAAGCGGCGGATGCCGCCACCGCCGAGCGCATCGCGGCCACCCTCGCCGACGTGGTGCGCGAGCGCCTCGAGAACTGAGTCCCGCTCAGCTCCAGGCCATCGACTCGATGTAGCGAAGCAGCACGCCCTCGCGCAGTGCCCACGGGCTCACCTCGAGCTCGTCGACGTCCATGAGACGCATCGCGGTGTGCACGACGACGGCGCTCGCGACGATCTGGAACGTGCGGTCGGCGGTGATGCCCGGCAGCTCCTGCCGGGCGGACGCGGGGATGCGCGCGAGCCGCGGAATCCACGAGCCGAGCGCGGCGCGGGGGAGCAGCATCCGCTCGATGCCCGACCAGCCCGGCACGGGGTAGCCGGCCAGCTTCGCGAGCGAGCGGATCGCCTTCGACGACCCGACGACGTGGCCGGGGCGCGCGAGGGCGCGGAAGGGTGCGAGCACGGGGTCGAGGGTCTGCTCGGCGTGTGCGCGCAGCCGCTCGACGGCGTCCTCTCCGGGCGGGTCGTCGTGCAGAAACTCGACGGTCATGCGTCCGCCGCCGAGGGGCACGGATGCCGCGGCCTCCGGCAGCTCGTCGGCGCCCGCCGCGATCTCGAGCGACCCGCCGCCGATGTCGAACAGCAGCACCTGTCCCGCCGACCAGCCGAACCAGCGGCGCACGGCGAGGAAGGTGTACCGCGCCTCGACCTCGCCCCCGAGCACCTGCAGCTCCTGTCCGAGGGCCGCCTCGATGCGGGCGATGACCCCGTCGCCGTTGGTCGCCTCGCGCACCGCGGAGGTCGCGGTCGCCAGCAGCTCGTCGACGCCCTGCTCCCGGGCGACCCGGGCGGCGTCCGCGACGGCCTGCTCGAGGGCGGCGACGCCCTCCTCGCTGATCGATCCGTCGGGGGTCAGGAAGCGCATGAGTCGCAACACCGTGCGCGTGCTCGTCGACGCCAGGGGGCGGCCGCCCGGGTGGGCGTCGGCGACGAGCAGATGGACGGTGTTCGAGCCGATGTCGAGAACGCCGAGTCGCACGCGGTCAGCCTATCCGGCGCCCGCCCGCCGTCGCGGAGCGCCGAGACTCTACCCCGCCGTCGCGACCGGCGTGGGGACCGCGCTCATCGGCTCGGCGCACGGGAGGAGCCATGCCTTCACGAACGCCGTCGACTGGTAGAGGTACTGATACACCCACTGCCCGAAATCGAGGCGCTCCTCGACGGGCACGACGGTCACGTCGCCCGCATAGCAGCGTCCGAAGATGTAGCGGGTACGGGCGACATGGGGGGTGAAGGTGAGCACCACGACGCTCTGCGCGGCGTGATCGCGCGCGTAGGCCTGTAGCAGGGCGACCTCGCCCTTCGTGGTGAACGGTTCGGGCGTGGCGCAGGTTACGTCGGGGCGCGCGCACTCCGGCACGGTCGACGCCGGCATCCCCCCGCCGACCGAGACCAGCAGATGGGATGCCACGCCCTCGTCGAGCAGCTTCTGGGCGTCCGCCACGCGGGCCGGAGTGGGCGGCCCGATCACGTAGACGAGGTCCGCCCGCGCTACCGCCGGGTGCGAGGGGAAGACGTAGAGGGGCAACCCGGCGAGGGCGAGCGCGACCGCCACGCCCATCGCGATGGCCGCGATGACGACCACCCGCCGTTCACGCATCGATAGCCTCCCTTCGGCGGCTCCGGTGCGCTCCTGTCACGGATGCTAGCGCAGCGGGGGCCGCCGGCCCGCGCCGCTAGGCTGACCCCGTGCCCGTCGACGATGCCTCGCCCGAGACCCTCGCGCCCACGCTCTACCGCGCGATCGGTCGCGCGGACTGGTCGCGACTCGCGGCGGGCATGGAGCAGCCGCTGACCGAGGCGGAGGTCGTGCAGCTGCGCGGCATCGGCGACCGCCTCGACCTCACCGAGGTGCGCGAGGTCTACCTGCCGCTGAGCCGGCTGCTCTCGCTCTACGCGTCAGCGACGAAGCGGCTCGGCGCCGACGAGAGCGCCTTCCTCGGGGAGCCCGACACGACGACGCCGTTCGTCGTGGGCGTGGCCGGCTCCGTCGCGGTCGGCAAGTCCACGATCGCGCGCCTTCTGCGTGAGCTCATGAGCCGGTGGCCGGGAACGCCCCGCGTCGAGCTGATCACCACCGACGGGTTCCTCTACCCGAACGCGGAACTCGAGCGACGCGGCCTCATGGCCCGCAAGGGCTTCCCGGAGTCGTACGACCGGCGCGGCCTCGTCGACTTCCTCAGCGCCGTCAAGTCGGGCGCCGAGGAGGTCAAGGCGCCGTTCTACTCGCACATGCGGTACGACATCGTCCCGGACGCCCACATCTCCGTGCACCGACCCGATGTGGTCATCGTCGAGGGTCTCAACGTGCTCCAGCCCCCGCCCTCGCCCAACGACGTCGCGGTGAGCGACCTGTTCGACTTCTCGATCTACGTCGACGCCGAACCCGACGACATCGCCCAGTGGTACACCGACCGCTTCCTCGCCCTGCGTCGCGGCGCGTTCAGCAACCCGTCCTCGTTCTTCAACGTGTTCGCGTCCCTGTCCGATGCGGAGGCCGTCGAGCGCGCGATGGGGTACTGGACCGAGATCAACCTGCCGAACCTCATCGAGAACGTGCTCCCCACCCGTCACCGGGCGAGCCTCGTCTTGCGCAAGGATCGCTCGCACGCGGTCGAGTCGGTGCTGCTGCGCAAGCTCTGAGGGCGCCGTCCGACACGCGGTGGGGCGACGCACTGAGAACTCTGAAGATCTCATAGCAATGCGCGCTGACGGTGCCGAAAAACACGGCAGGATGCCGCGAGATACGCGTCATCACGCGGATCTCGCCCGCGAGGCGAATCCATAGAGACGGCATAGCGCAACCGCCCGCCAGCCCAGCCGAGCACTCCTAGCCTCGTCGAGGATTCACTCGAAAGGACCGAGGCATGGCAAAGAAGCGCGCTCCGCGCTCGCGTCGCTGGTGGCGCAGGCCGGCAGTCATCATCACCATCGTGGCCGTCGTCGTCGTGGCAGGAGCGGGCACCGCGGCTGCGGTGTTCTTCCTCTCGCCGAAGGCGGCGACCCAGCGCCTGGTCGCGGCCGCCGTCGGCACGTACGACCAGAGCGTCTCGGCGTCGGGCACGATCGAGCCGGCGACGGTCGCGAACCTCACCTTCTCCTCGAGCGGCACCGTCACGGCCGTCGACGTGCAGGTCGGGCAGACGGTCACGGCCGGTCAGGCGCTCGCCTCCATCGACCCGACTCAGCTGCAGAGCCAGGTCACCCTCGCCCAGGCGGAGCTCAACCAGGCCGAGACCCAGCAGACGGCCGCCGCCGGCGGCACCTCGGCGCAGGTGGCCGCGGCATCCGCTCAGGTCGCCTCGGCGCAGGCGAAGCTGCAGCTCGCGCAGACCGCCGTCAGCCAGGCGACGCTCAGTTCTCCGATCGCCGGCGTCGTCGCCGCGGTGAACGTGTCGGTCGGTGCCCAGATCGGGTCGAGCGGGACCTCCTCGTCCTCCAGCAGCTCGTCGGCGTCGCGCACCTCGACGAGCACCGGGACGTCGTCGACCTCGAGCACGCCGACGAGCTCGGCGGCGGCCATCACCGTCATCTCGCCCACCTCATGGGTCGTCTCCACCACGGTCAGCAACGCGGACCTCGCGAACATCAAGACCGGCATGCAGGCGCAGGTGACGCCCACGGGCGCCACCCAGGCGATCTTCGGCACCGTGCAGTCGATCGGCGTGCAGTCGACCTCGAGCACCGCGGGTGTCGCCCAGTTCCCGGTCACCGTCGCGCTGACTGGCTCGCCGACCGGGCTGTACGCCGGCACGGTGGCGAGCGTGAACATCATCACGAAGGAGCTCGACAACGTGCTCACCGTCCCGACGGCGGCCGTGCGCACCGAGAACGGCCAGACGGTCGTCACCGTCAGCGACAACGGGTCGCAGCAGACCGTGCAGGTCACCCTCGGCCAGATCTTCGGGGCCCAGACGCAGATCACCAACGGTCTGGCGGAGGGTCAGGAGGTCGTGGTGCCGGTCACGCAGTCGTTCCGCACCGGATCGGGATCGGGCGGCTCCAGCATCTTCGGCGGCACCGGCGGCAACGGCGGCTCGGGTCGCTCGGGCGGCGGGGGCGGCCCCGGCACGGGTGGCTCCGGCCGGACCGGTTCGGGATCCGGATCATCGACCTCGGGCGGCAACTGACATGCTCGGCGAACCGATCATCGAGCTCGACGACGTGCGCAAGTCGTACGTCATCGGCGACATCGAGGTGCAGGCGCTGCGGGGTCTCAGCCTCACGGTGCGCGAGGGCGACTACCTCGCCGTCATGGGCCCGTCGGGCTCCGGCAAGTCGACGCTGATGCACATCCTCGGATGCCTCGACATCCCGACCTCCGGCTCCTACCGTCTGGCCGGCGACGATGTGTCCACCCTCACGGAGGCGCAGCTGGCCGAGATCCGGAACCGGCGCATCGGGTTCGTCTTCCAGCAGTTCAACCTGCTGCCGAGTCTCACCGCCTGGCGCAACGTGGAGCTGCCGCTCGTGTACGCCGGTGTCGGGCGGGAGGAGCGCAAGCGGCGGGCCATCGAGGCGCTGGAGAGCGTCGGGCTCGGCAGTCGCATCGACCACCGCCCGAACGAGCTCTCCGGCGGCCAGCAGCAGCGCGTCTCGGTCGCCCGGGCGCTCGTCACGAAGCCCAGCCTGATCCTGGCGGACGAGCCGACCGGAAACCTCGACAGCGTCTCGACCGAGGACATCCTCGCCCTCTTCGACGAGCTGCATCAGCAGGGGCGCACCGTCGTCGTCATCACCCACGAGCACGAGGTGGCCGACCGTGCCGCGTACGCCGTGAGCATCCGCGACGGCGAGCTGCAAGACCCGGACGGCGTGCTGGCTGCGGCGGCGATCGTCCCCGAGGCGGGCGCGCACGCGGCATCCGCTCCGTCCCCCACCGACCTGCCCGACCACCCCACCTCGATCGGAGACGAACGATGAACTGGGCGGAGACGCTGCGCACCGCGCTCGACGCGATCCGGCACCGCCGCATGCGCTCCGCGCTGACCGTGCTCGGCATCCTTATCGGGATCGCCGCGGTCATGCTGACGGTCGGCCTCGGACAGGGCGCGCAGCAGCAGGTCGCCGCGCAGATCAACTCTCTCGGCTCGAACCTGCTCGTCGTCACCCCCGGCTCCACGACGAGTGTCGGCGGAGTGCGCGGCGGTGCCGGCTCGGCATCGACCCTCACGTCGGCCGATGCCGCGCTGCTCGCCAACACCACGGTCGCGCCCGACATCGGGGCCGTCGCGCCCGTGTCGACGACCTCTCAGCTGGCGGTTGCCGGAACCTCGACCTGGACCACCTCGATCGTCGGCACCACGCCGACGTGGCTGACGGTGCGCGCCCGGTCGGTGGTGTCGGGCCGGTTCTTCACGAACGACGATCTGAACAACCTCTCGCGCGTCGCCGTGATCGGGTCCACGACCGCATCCGATCTGTTCGGGTTCCGCGATCCGGTCGGCCAGCAGGTGACGATCGCGAACATCCCGTTCACGATCATCGGCGAGCTGAACACGGCCGGATCGACCGTCGGCGGCGACCAGGACGATCAGCTGGTCGTGCCGTCGACCACGTGGGCGTCGATCTTCTCCAGCTCGGGCGGCTCGACGATCTCCTCCATCTATGTCGAGGCGGCGAGCACGCAGGCGCTGTCGGCGGCCTACCAGGAGACCGACAATGCGCTGCTGACCCAGCACGGGGTGACGGCCTCGAACGCGGACTTCCAGGTCGCGAGCCAGGCCTCGCTGCTGCAGACCGCGACCTCCACGACGCAGATCCTCACGATCCTCCTCGCGGGCATCGCGGCGATCTCGCTGCTGGTCGGCGGCATCGGCGTGATGAACATCATGCTCGTGTCGGTGACCGAGCGGGTGCGCGAGATCGGTCTGCGCAAGGCGCTGGGTGCGACCCCGCGAGCCATCCTGCGGCAGTTCCTCGTCGAGGCGAGCGTGCTCGGCCTCATCGGCGGGCTCCTGGGCATCGCGCTCGGCACGATCGGCGCGCTCACCCTTCCTGCGGTGCTCGGCCAGCCCGTGCTGCTCTCCCTGCCGGTCGCGCTGGGCGCCCTGCTGGTCTCTTTGATTATCGGAATCGTCGCGGGGGTCTACCCCGCGGGACGAGCGGCGCGCCTTGCGCCGATCGACGCGCTGAGGAGCGAATGACATGAGGTACTCCAAGACCGGTCTGCTGGCGGTTCTCGCCGGCGCCGCCATCGTGCTGTCGGCCTGCTCGGCCGCCGGCGCCACCGATTCGGGCAACGCCGCCCCCAACCCCGCTCCCTCGAGCAGCCGCGCGGCCCGCATCCCGGGCGTCAGCGGTCAGGTCGCGGCGCTGAACGGAAGCACGGCGCAGGTGCAGACGCGCACCGCGCAGACGGCGGTCACGTGGACGGGGTCGACCACCTTCGAGGTGCAGAAGAGCGCGGATGCCACGGCTCTCGCAACCGGCGACTGTGTCGTCGTCCGTGCGGATCAGAGTGGGTCCAGCGGGTCCGCCACGCCGGCGACGCAGGTCGCCGCGGCCTCGGTGGAGATCACCTCCAGCGGCGGGTCGACCTGCACCGCCGGGTTCGGTGGCGGCGCCGGCGGCGGTGCCGGACAGGGCGGGTCGGGCGGCCCCGCATCCGGATCGGGCAGTGCGACCCCGCGCACCGGCGGCTTCGGTGGTTTCGGTGCGTTCGGACAGATCGCGTCGCTCTCGAACGGATCGTTCGTGGTGACCGAGGCGGCGCGGGGCGGCGGCTCGTCGACCCAGGTGACGGTGACGACGTCCTCCTCGACGACCTACACCCAGCTGGCATCCGGGACCGCGAGCGATGTGGCGGTCGGCGTCTGCGTGACCGCGACCGGAACGAAGGATGACACCGGCGCCCTGACGGCGACATCGCTCACCGTCAGCCAGCCCGTCAACGGCACGTGCTCGAGCGGCTTCGGAGGTCGTTCCGGCTCCGGCTCCGGTTCGGGGTCCGGCTCCTCGGGCTCCTCCGGCTCGAACTCCTGACCTCGCCGTCGATGACACAGCCCGCCGGCCCGATAGCGCATCCCGCGCGTCGGATCCGGCGGGCCTGACGAGAAAGAATTCCCCATGTCTCCCACGCGACAGCGTCGACGTCTCACCTGGATCATCGGCAGTGCCGTCGGTGCCGTGATCGTGATCGTGGCCGCGGGCGGCGCGGTCGTGGCCGTGCAGGCCTCGACCGGCTCCGACCGCTATCGCACGGCGGCGGTGTCCACCGGCGCCGTGTCGCAGGTACTCACCCTCACGGGCACGGTGCAGCGGCTCGGCGACACCTCGGTCGGTTTCGCGACGTCGGGCACCGTGACGAGCATCCCGGTGGCGGTGGGCCAGACGGTGACCGAGGGGCAGACCCTCGCCACGATCGACCCGGCGCCGCTCGAGTCGGCGCTGCTGGCCGCGCAGGCGCAGCTCGCCAACGACCAGGTGACGCTCGAGTCTGCGCAGTCGGGCACCACGACGAGCGGCGCCTCGGGTGGTTCCGGCGGCACCACCGCGAGCGGATCGTCGTCGGGTTCCTCCGGCGGATCGGCGGCGGGCGGATCGTCGTCCGGATCGACGTCCGCGCTCACGGCGGCGATCACCGCGATGGATGCCGCGGTCAAGGCGGAGGGCACCGCGTGCGCCGCGCTGCTCGCCCCGGCCGCGCCGCACCCGTCGAGCTCGCCGTCGCCGACCGATTCCCCGACCGCCACGCCCGCTCCCACGGACAGCCCGAGCCCGTCGGCCACGCCCACCGATTCCCCGACGCCA
>NZ_JYIY01000054.1 GCF_000956535.1 Microbacterium ginsengisoli
GAGGGGCGCGGCGCCGGCGGGGCCGCGCTGGGCCTGCTCGGCGCGGTTGCGGGCGGCGCGATGCTGAGCGCCGTCGCCGCGCCCCTCCTCGAGCACGCTGCGGGTCTCGGTGTCGACATCGATCAGCTCGCGCAGGGCGTCGACGTCGAGGGGGTCGCCGCCGGGGCCGACGGAGTCGTCGGCGGCCTCGGGGATCAGGTCACCGGCATCGGCGACCAGCTCGGCGGAATCGGCGACCAGCTCGGCGATGTGGGGCTCGGCGACATCTTCGGTCGCTGACAGCGCCGACTCCACGACGAACCGGCTGCCGCGCTCGGAAGCACGACAGCCGGTTCGATGGCGGAGGATGGGGGATTCGAACCCCCGAGGGCTTTCACCCAACACGCTTTCCAAGCGTGCGCCATAGGCCACTAGGCGAATCCTCCATGGCCCGAAGGCCTCGATCATCCTAGCCGAGCCTCACCGCACGCGCTGCGCACGGCCTCACCGCGTCACCGCCGACAGGATGACGACACCGAAGACGAGCACAGCGAACACGATGAGCGCCGTGCGTGCGATGAACGCGCGTCGCTCAGGTGCGAAGGCTGTGTGGGGGCCTTCCGAGAATGCCGCCGCATCGTGAGCCATAGCGACGTCATCGATGCTCTTCTCGCCGAATGCAGCTGCCTGACGCGCATCGTCGAGCCGCCGCTGCCGGCCCGCTGCGGCCAGCGAGGCGAAGACCACCTGCGCCAGGCGCTGCGCCTGCCATCGGATCCTCGCGGCGGCGATCATCACGACGACCGTCGCCACCGCCAGCGCCTGGGTCACCAAGATGGTGAGACCCGCGCCGTGGACGCGCGCGGTCAACACGCCGCAGGCGAAGGTGAGCAGCAGCAGTCCGTCGGCTACCGCCCACCAGGTGCGCGAGCGCTTGAGGTGGGTTCGGGCGACGATCGGCCACAGCCGATTCGGTCGCCAGAACCGCCATCCGGCGGGCGCAGGCCGTAGTCCCGGCAGCGGAGTCCAGCCCGGGGGTGGCACCCACATCGCGTTCTCCCGCACCCACCGATCGTTGGGCGTCGGCCATCCGCGCGGCACACGGAAATCGACCGGCACCCCCGGCACCCTCGCTCGTCCGACCCCCATGAGTCCCCGCTCCTTCGCCCCCGCTCGGATTCGACCGAGACTACCGAGCGGATCGGCCGCTCTGAAGAGTCGCACTCACTCGCGCGCCCACAACGACCGGGGCCAGACTCGGGCGATCAGCCGGCGCGCGGGTGCGACCGACCCGAGCACGCCGGAACGCACCGCAGCGGCCGCATCCGCCGTCGCCGGGTCGCCGCTCGCGGCACGCCGGGCACGACGCCCCGTCGGCGCGGGTGGCGGGGCGTACGCCGCCCGCTCGACCGCGTCGACGAGTCTCCACACCGCGTCGGGCGGCACGCCGGGCTGCGCGATGAGCGCGGCGCCGAACTCACGAGGCGACGCCGCTGCGCTCACCGGCACTCCCACATCGCGCGCGGCATCCTGCACCCAACTCCATGCGGCGACGGCGTCCCCACGGGCCGCAGCTGCGCGCAGCCGTCTCGCGCGTGCGGCGCCCAGCACGCCCGGCACCGCGAGAACGGCGATGACGAGCACCGCACCCAGCGCCCAGGGAACGATGGCAGCGATCGCCGGTCCGCTCGTCGAGGTGGTCGACGTCGTCGTGCCCGTGGTGGGTGCGGTCGACGGCTGGTCGCTCGGGGCGGCGGTCGGCGCGCTCGAGGCGGTCGGCTGCGGTGTCGAGCCCGAGTTGTCGACGGTGCCGGACGTACCCGACCCCGGTGCGAAGCTCGTCGAGACGCCGAGGCTCTTCGTCGGCTCGAAGCGCACCCACCCGATGCCCTGGAAGTACGCTTCCGGCCAGGCGTGCAGCTGGTCGCTGACGACCTTGTAGGTCACCGTGTCCGGAGTCGACGACGAATACGTCCCCGGCAGGTAGCCGATCACGATGCGCGTGGGGATGCCGAGGGAGCGCGCCATCAGCGTGAACGCCGAGGCGTAGTGCACGCAGTAGCCCGACTTGACCTGCAGGAATCGCGCGACGGCGTCGGCGCTGGATCCGTCGAACCCCTGCTCGACCGGCGCGTTGAGCGAGTAGGTGAACTCGTCGCCACGGAACCACGTCTGCAGCGCGATCAGCTTGTCGTAGGCGCTCGTCGCCCCCGCGGTGACCTGCTGGGCGTCGGAGGTGATGATCGTCGGCAGGTTCTGCGGCAGCACGGTGTAGATCGAGTTCGTCGAGCGGGCCGGTGCGGTCTCGATCTGCTCGAGGGTGGGCTGCGGGCTCGTCGTCGTCACGGTGTACTGCTGGCCGCGGGTCGATCCGCCCTGGGACTCGACGGTGAGGTTCTGGTCGGCGATCGCCCACGATCCGGTCAGACCGCTGATGGATGCCGCGGGGTACGGCACGGGCAGCCAGGTGGTGTCGAGGCGGCTGATGTCGATCTGCGTCTGCGCCTCGGTCGTCGTGATGGTGCTCCCGAGCGCCTGAGCCGGGAACGTGCCGTCGGATCCGATCGCCGTCGTCGACGGCGCGTCGGGCACCCAGGTGCCCGACCCCTGCAGGAGGGAGAGCGTCGCGAGTCTCAGGTACGGCGCCGATCCGGTGTCGGTCGTCACCGTGAGGATCTCGGTGGAGGCGGGATTGCGCAGGTTCCGGCCCAGATCGATCGAGGCGTCCACGCCGACCGAGACCGAACCGGGCACGAGGACGACCGGGTTCAGCGTCGGGAGCAGCGGCGCAACGATCAGCGTGGTCACGAGGGCGGCCGCGCCCAGCACGAACCCGGCTGCCGTGCGCACCGCGCCCGGTCGCTCCGGCTCCCGGCGGGTGCGGGTCTCGAACCGGAACAGCAGCAGGAAGGTCGCCCCGAGCGTCACCAACTCCCACGTCGGCATCGACCGCTGCACCGACACCGTCGGGATGAGGGCCACGGTCAGCAGCGCGACCACGGCGAGAAGCGGCATCCGCGCGGTCACGACGATGTGGTCGAGCGCGATCGCGAGTAGTGCGACCGAAGAGACGAGGAGGAACGCGATCGCGGCCGTGGCATCCAGCGGCGCGTAGCCGGTGATGATGTCCTGCGCCGCGCGCGAGAGCACCTCGGGCACGGCGGCGAAGACCGCCGGCGAGGGGATGACGAGCAGCCACGCCTGACCGGCGAAGAAGAGGCCGGTGACGCCGAGCATCCACACGACGAGCTCGATCAGGCTGACCGCCCATGCCGGCACCCCGCGCACGCGCAGGAGGTACCCGATCGTCAGCACGAGCGCGGCGAGACCGAGCGCGGCGGCGAGCCAGAAGCCGGGAGCGATCACTCGCAGCAGGGGAAGGAGCGCCGCGACGAGCGCGACGAACGCTCCCACGGTGAGACGGAACGTGCCCCGCGCGGTGCGACGCGGACGTCGAGCCACAGATGCGTCCCGTGTCGCGAACACCCGGTCGTGTGCGGTGGGGTCGTCGCTCATGCGCTTTCGCCCTCCGTCGCCGCCGACTCGGATGCCGCCGCGCGCCGCTCGAGCTCCTGCCACACCGTCGCGAGCGGTTCGGCGCCCGTCAGCGCGGCTGCGCGCCATCCGCGTGCGCGGACCGCGGGCAGCGCGCCGGACTCGGGCGCCGCGGTCAGCAGGATCGGCAGGGTGGAGTGCGGGGCGATCGTCGCGAGAGGCGCGGCATCCGAGAGATCCAGGCTGCCGGCGAGGAGGATCACGGGGCCCGTGAGGCCGCCCGTGAACCGTTCGGCGAGCCGATGCAGCCCTCCCCCCGTGCCCGTCGGCGCCACGGTCGCGAGGAGGAAGGCGAGATCGCCGAGACCGCTGTGCTCCTCGGGGTCGATTCGCTCCGCGAGGGGGGTGCCGTGCGCGTCGACGACGCTCACCGCGAAGCCCTCCCGCGCCAGACGGGTCGTGATCGACAGGCACGCCGAGACCGCTGCCTCGAAGCCCCGGTCGCCGCCGGGTGCACTCGCCCGCGCCGGCCAGCGCGCAGCATCCAGGTCGATCACGACCGTCGCCTCGGGAGCGGCCTCCTGCTCCTCCTGACGCACCATGAGCTCGTCACGGTGGGCGGTCGCGCGCCAGTGGATGCGACGCATCGAGTCGCCAGGTGCCCATCCCCGGGGGATGAGATTGTCCGCGCCCTGGCCCAGCCGGCTCGTCGCCGCCGGCAACGCGCCCCCGGTCTGCACCGCCATCGCGGCGAGGGCCGGCACATCGACGAGTTCGGGCGTCACCACGACGTCGGTCGCCTCACCGGCGGCCTGCGAGCGCCGCACCAGGCCGAACGGATCCGTCGAGGTCACCTGCAGGCGGCCGAGTCGATGGATGCCGCGCACCCGCGGGCGCACGCCGTACCTCAGCTCGATCGTGCGCGACCCCGACCCGGGTCGCAGAGCGGGGAATACGCCGCGGGCATCCCCGGCGAGGCTTCGGGGGAGGCGGTCCCGCCACTGCCCGGGCGGCACCGGCAGCGAGCCGTGCACAGTGGCGTGCACGCGCACCCGCGCCTCCTCGCCGACGGCCGGCAGGGCGGGCACGACCTGCCGCGTCGCGTCGAGGCGACGACGCAGGCCGAACTGGGTGACGGCGCCCCACAGCACGGCTGCGATCAGCAGCACGGCGAACCACACGAGCTCCTCGAGTCCGAGCATCGGGGCGGCGATGAGGCATCCGAGCGCGACGACGAGGGCACCGGTGCCCCGCAGGGTCAAGGGCCAGGAACGCACGGCGATGTGGTCAGACCCGCACGCCGAGCGGCACGCGCACGGTCTGCACGATCTCGTCGATCACTGTCCGCACCCGGTCGTCGCCGGCACCGCCGGGGACCCGTGTCGGGATGAGCCGGTGCGCGAACACGGGAGAGATGAGCGTCGCGACGTCGTCCGGGATGACGAATGTGCGGGTATCCAGCGCTGCCCACACCTTCGCGGCCCGGACGAGAGCGAGCGTCGCGCGCGGCGAGGCCCCGAACCGGAGCTCGGGGTGAGAGCGCGTCGCCGCAGCGAGCGACACGGCGTACTCCTCGACCGCGGGGGAGACATGCACCCGCCGCGCCCACCGGATCAGCTCGTCGAGCTCGGCGAGCCCCACGACCGGGGTGACGAGGTCGATCGGATTGGCGGTGTCACGCTGGCGCAGCATCTCGGCCTCGGCTGCGGCATCCGGGTACCCCATCGAGATGCGCATCATGAACCGGTCGCGCTGCGCTTCGGGCAGGGCGTACGTCCCCTCCATGTCGAGGGGGTTCTGCGTCGCCACGACGAAGAACGGCGAGGGCAGCAGATGGGTGCGGCCGTCGACCGTCACCTGACCCTCGGCCATCGCCTCCAGCAGCGCCGACTGCGTCTTCGGCGATGACCTGTTGATCTCGTCGGCGATCACGACGTCGGCGAAGATCGCGCCCGGGGTGAACTCGAAATCCCGGGTCGCGGGGTTGAACACCGAGACGCCGGTCACATCGCTCGGCAGGAGGTCAGGGGTGAACTGGATGCGACGCACCCGGGCGTCGATCGCGGCCGACAGCGCGCGGGCGAGCATCGTCTTGCCGACGCCCGGAACGTCCTCGATGAGCAGGTGCCCTTCGGCGAGGAGCGTCACCAGCGCTGCTCGCACGGCATCCGGCTTTCCGTCGATGACCGACCCCACGGCCTGCACGATCGCGCCCGTCAGCTCGGCGAATCGTGCCGCATCCAGCGTCGCGGGCGCCTCGGTCACATCCGTCATACGTGCTCCCGACATCGGTGGGGCTCCCGGGGGAGAGCCGCTTCGTAGGCCGGGCGGAGCCGCGGTCTAGGCCGATCGTAGCTGTGCGCCGCCTATGCGGGGCTGGGCGAATCCTGGGCGCCGATTCTCGGATCGCCCAGTGGAGCCGATGCGTCGTGCGCGTCGCGGAGGCCGCGGCATCCGGGTAGACTTGAGGTCGCTCTCCGCGAGGCGGCATCCAGGCCAACTCCCCCAGGACGGAAACGTAGCAAGGGTAACCGGGCTCTGCCGGGTTCGCGGAGAGTCTTTCTTTTGCGGGGATGTTCGCCGATTGTTCCGGCGCTCGCGCCCGGCGGTCCGTGCGTGGCCCGGCATAGGCTGGTGGGGTGGCGCAGAGCATCCTGATCACGTCCGCCGAAGGCCATTCGGGCAAGTCGACGATCGCGCTGGGCGTGCTCGACGCCCTCAGCCACAGCGCCGCACGGGTCGGCGTCTTCCGCACCATCGCACGGTCCCGGGACGAGCGCGACTACGTGCTCGACCTGCTGCTGGCCCACGACGGCGTCGACCTCGACTACGACGCGTGCATCGGCGTGCACTACGACGACGTGCACGACAACCCCGACCAGGCGCTCGCCGTCATCGTCGAGCGGTACAAGGCGATCGAGGCCGTCTGCGACGCCGTCGTCATCCTCGGCAGCGACTTCACCGACGTCGGCAGCCCCGCGGAGCTCGGCTACAACGGCCGCATCGCGGCGAACCTCGGCGCCCCCGTGCTGCTGGTGCTCGGCGGTCGCGCCCAGCAGGGGCAGAGCGAGCAGCTGGGATCGACCCTCGCCCGCACCCCCGACGAGATGGGTCAGATCACGAGCCTCGCGCTGAGCGAGCTGCGCGCCTCCCGGGCCGAGCTGTTCGCCATCGTCGCGAACCGCACCGACCCCGACGCCGACGCGGTCGTCGCCGCGATCCGCGACGTCGTCGAGCAGAGCCCGGCCCGCGGCATCCCGATCTGGGCGCTGCCCGAGGACACCCTGCTGGTGGCACCGTCGGTGCGCGGCGTGCTGCGCTCGCTCGGGGCGACGTTCCTGAAGGGCGACGAGGCGCTGCTCGACCGTGAGGTGCTGAGCGTCGTCGTCGCGGGGATGTCGATGGTCAACGTGCTCCCGCGGCTGACCGAGAGCGCCGTCGTCGTGATCCCGGCCGACCGCTCCGAGGTCCTCCTGGCGACCCTGCTCGCCAACGCGTCGGGGACGTTCCCGTCGGTCGCCGCCGTCGTGCTCAACGGCCCGTTCGCGCTGCCCGAGCCCATCGACCGGCTCATCGACGGCCTGCGCTCGCCGCTGCCGATCATCGCCACCGACCTCGGCACCTACGACACCGCGGTGCACATCATGAACACCCGCGGTCGCCTCGCCGCCGAGTCGCCGGCCCGCTACGACCGGGCCCTGGCGCTTTTCGAGCGGCACATCGACACCGCCGAGCTGACGCGGCTGCTCGGCCTCGTGCGGCCGACGGTCGTGACCCCGCTCATGTTCGAGTACGGCCTCATCGAGCGCGCCCGGGCCGACCGCAAGCGCATCGTGCTGCCCGAGGGCGACGACGACCGGGTGCTGCGGGCGGCGGCCACGGTGCTGGCCCGCGGCGTGGCCGACCTCGTGATCCTCGGCGATGAGCAGGCCGTGCGCGGACGCGCCACGACCCTCGGCATCGACATCTCCGCCGCGCGGATCATCAGTCCGTTCGACCCGGTGCTGGGCGCCCGCTTCGCCGAGGAGTACACGCGACTGCGCGCGGCGAAGGGGATGACCCTCGAGCGCGCCGCCGACACCATCACGGATGTCTCCTACTTCGGCACGCTGATGGTGCACCTGGGGCTCGCCGACGGCATGGTCTCGGGCGCCGCGCACACCACGGCCCACACGATCCGGCCCGCGTTCGAGATCATCAAGACCCGGCCGGATGTCTCGGTCGTCTCGAGTGTGTTCCTCATGGCCCTCGCCGACCGGGTGCTCGTCTACGGCGACTGCGCGGTCATCCCCGACCCCTCCGCCACCCAACTGGCCGACATCGCGATCTCCTCCGCCGAGACGGCCGGCCAGTTCGGTATCGAGCCGCGCGTCGCGATGCTGTCCTATTCGACGGGGGAGTCGGGGTCGGGCGCCGACGTCGACAAGGTGCGGGAGGCGACATCCCTCGTGCGCGAACGCGCACCGCAGCTGCTCGTCGAGGGACCCATCCAGTACGACGCCGCCGCCGACGCGGCCGTCGCGCAGAAGAAGCTGCCGAGCTCGGCCGTCGCGGGGCGCGCCACCGTGTTCGTCTTCCCCGACCTCAACACCGGCAACAACACCTACAAGGCGGTGCAGCGCTCGGCCGGCGCGATCGCCATGGGACCTGTGCTCCAGGGGCTCAACAAGCCCATCAACGACCTGTCGCGCGGAGCCCTCGTCGACGACATCGTCAACACCATCGCGATCACCGCCATCCAGGCCCAGGGCGAGACCGCGCCGAAGGGGGAGCAGGCATGAGCGTCGTGCTGGTCGTCAACAGCGGGTCGTCGTCGTTCAAGTACCAGCTGATCGACATGTCGACCGAGTCCGTGCTCGCCTCGGGCCTCGTCGAGCGCATCGGGCAGGCCGACGGCCGCGCCCGGCACACGGTGACGGCAGCCGCCTTCGGCGGGTCGGATGCCGCGGCCCCCACCGTGCTCGACGCGACCACCGAGCGGGAGCTGCCCATCGCCGACCACGCGGCCGGCTTCGCGGTGATGCTCGAGGCCTTCGCCGAGAATGGTCCCTCGCTCACCGAGCGCCCGCCGCTCGCCGTCGGGCACCGCGTCGTGCACGGCGGGGCGCGGTTCTTCGAGCCGACCCTCATCACGCCGCTCGTCGAGATCAACATCGACGACCTGTCGATGCTCGCGCCCCTCCACAACCCCGGTGCGGTGCAGGGCATCCGTGCCGCGCGGGCCGCCTTCCCCGATACCCCCCATGTCGCGGTCTTCGACACCGCGTTCCACCAGACCATGCCGCCCGAGGCATACACGTACGCGATCGACCGCGACCTGGCCGATCGGTACCGGTTGCGCAAGTACGGGTTCCACGGGACATCCCACAAGTTCGTCAGCGAAGCCGCCGCGGCGTTCGTCGGGCGTCCGCTGCGCGACCTGCGTCAGATCGTCTTCCACCTCGGCAACGGCGCGTCGGTCACCGCGATCGACCGCGGCCGCTCCGTCGACACCTCCATGGGGTTCACCCCGCTCGAGGGGCTCGTCATGGGAACCCGTTCGGGCGACCTCGACCCGGCCGTGCTGCTGCAGCTCGCGCGACGCGCGCGCATGACCACGGACGAGCTCGACGACCTGCTCAACAAGAAGTCCGGCCTCGTCGGTCTCGCGGGCGCGTCCGACATGCGCGACATCCTCGCGCGCGTCGAACAGGGCGAGGATGCCGCGGTGCTCGCGTTCGACGTGTACATCCATCGCCTGCGCGCCTACGCCGGCGCCTACCTCGCCCAGCTCGGCGGCGCCGACGTCATCAGCTTCACCGCGGGTGTCGGCGAGAACGTCCCCGTGGTGCGCGCGCAGGCGCTCGCGACCCTCGGCTACGCCGGGGTGCTGATCGATCCCGTCCGCAACGCGGCCCGGGGCCGCGGCATCCGCGTCATCTCGGCCGAGGACTCACCTGTCACCGTGCTCGTCGTGCCCACGAACGAGGAGCTCGAGATCGCCCGGCAGACGCTGCAGGTCGCCCGCACCTGAGCGTGCGGGACGCGCGGATCGGCCGACGCGCCCGGGCGCTGCGGCCGACCTTCGGGCTAGGGCGTGCGGTGGCTACGCTGGACGAGCGGACCCGGACCATCCACGAGACCCTCGGAGGCGACGTGACCCTGCCCGACCTGACGACCTACGACGCGGTGCTGTTCGATCTCGACGGCGTGCTCACGCCGACCGCCGAGGTGCACATGCACGCGTGGCGCACCATGTTCGAGCAGCTGTTCGCGGCCTGGGACGTGACGCCCGCGTACACGGACACCGACTACTTCGAGTACCTCGACGGCAAGAAGCGGTACGACGGCGTCGCGAGCCTGCTGCGCTCGCGCGACATCGAGGTGCCGTGGGGTGAGCCGTCCGACACGCCCGACCGGGACACGGTCTGCGGCATCGGCAACCGCAAGAACGAGGTGTTCGCGGCGATCCTGCGCTCCGAGGGCATCGAGCCCTATCCGGGCTCCGTCGCCCTCCTCGACCTGCTGCAGGACCAGGGCGTGCCCGTGGCCGTCGTGTCCAGCTCGAAGAACGCCGACGAGGTGCTGCGCGCCGCCGGGCTGCGCGACCGGTTCGAGGTCGTCGTCGACGGGGTGCTCGCCGAGAATGAGAACCTCGCGAGCAAGCCCGCACCCGACGTGTTCGCCGCCGGGGCCCGGCTCCTCGGCGTCGACCCCGCCACCAGCGCCGCCGTCGAGGATGCTCTCAGCGGCGTGCGGTCGGCCGTCGCGGCCGGATACGGCCTCGTCGTCGGCGTCGACCGCGGAGTCGGCGAGGGGTCGCTGGCGGAGGCCGGGGCATCCGTCGTCGTTCCCGACCTCGGCGTGTTCGTGCCCGACACATCCGCTTCATAGACTGACTCGACACCTCTCCGCCCACCCGAGCCGAAGGCCTGCCCATGATGGATCGCGACCGCTTTCCCGTCGACCCCTGGCGTCTCGTCGAGACGCGACCGTCGCTCGATGACGTGGGGGTGACCGAGACGATCTTCTCGGTCGGGAACGGCTACCTGGGCCTCCGCGGCAACCACCCCGAGGGTCGGCACGCGGTCGAGAACGGCACCTTCGTCAACGGCTTCCACGAGACGTTCCCCATCCATCACGCCGAGCGGGCGTTCGGGTTCGCCGAGGTGGGCCAGACGATCATCAACGCTCCCGACGCGAAGGTGATCCGCGTCTACGTCGACGACGAGCCGCTCACGCTCGACGTCGCCGACCTGCGTGAGTACGAGCGCGTGCTCGACCTGCGCGACGGGGCGATGCGACGCCACATCCTGTGGTGCACCCCCTCGGGCAAGGAGGTCGTGATCGACCTCGAATGGCTCGTCTCCTTCGAGGAGAAGCACCTGGCGGTGATGCGCATCGACGTCACCGTGCTCAACGACGACGCACCGGTCACGATCTCGAGCCAGCTCGTCAACCGTCAGGACGGCGAGGACATCTACGGGGGCACGCCCGGCTCCGGCAAGGCCGGCGCGGGCTTCGACCCGCGCAAGGCCGAGCGCATCGCGCAGCGGGTGCTGCAACCCGACACCTACTGGCAGGACGGCGACCGGTCGGTGCTGAGCTACCGCGTCACCGCATCGGGGATGACGATCGCCGTCGCGGCGGACCACATCATCGAGACCGCGAACGACTACACGTCGCGCCGCCTTATCGAGCCCGACATCGCCAAGAACGTCTTCCGCGTGCACGCGAAGGCCGGTGTTCCTGTGCGTCTGACGAAGTTCGTCTCCTACCACACGTCCCGTGGGGTGCCCGCCGGCGAGCTCGTCGATCGGTGCCGCCGCACCCTCGACCGCGGCGCGGAGTTCGGTGCCGACGCGGTGTTCGCACAGCAGCGCGAGTGGATGGACGCCTTCTGGAAGCGCTCCGACGTGCGCATCGGAGGTCACGAGGACCTGCAGCAGGCGACCCGGTGGTGCCTGTTCCAGCTCGCGCAGGCCTCGGCTCGCGCCGACGGCCAGGGCGTGCCGGCGAAGGGCGTCTCGGGCTCCGGCTACAGCGGCCACTACTTCTGGGACACCGAGATCTACGTGCTCCCCTTCCTCGCGTACACGAGCCCGCTCTGGGCGCGCAACGCCCTGCGCATGCGCTTCCTCATGCTCCCCGCCGCGCGCAAGCGTGCGAAGCAGCTCAACGAGGCGGGGGCGCTGTTCCCGTGGCGCACGATCAGCGGCGAGGAGGCGTCGGCCTACTACGCGGCGGGCACCGCGCAGTACCACATCAACGCCGACGTGAGCTATGCGCTCGCGAAGTACGTGCGGGCGACAGGCGATGACGACTTCCTCTACCGGGAGGGCGTCGACATCGCCGTCGAGACCGCGCGGCTGTGGGCGACGCTCGGGTTCTGGCGCGAGAGCGACGAAGAGGATGCCGCGACCTTCCACATCCACGGGGTGACGGGTCCCGACGAGTACACGACAGTCGTGAACGACAACCTGTTCACGAACGTCATGGCCCGCTTCAATCTGCGTTTCGCCGCCCGCACGGTGCGCGAGATGGAGGTCGAGCGCCCCGAGGAGTTCCGGCTCATGGCCGAGCGCCTCGGCCTTGACGCGGAGGAGCCCGACGCGTGGGAGATGGCCGCCGAGGCGATGCACATCCCTTACAGCGAAGCCCTCGGCATCCACCCCCAGGACAGCGTGTTCCTCGAGCGTGAGCTGTGGGACCTCGAGAACACCCCGGCCGTCCAGCGGCCGCTGCTGCTGCACTTCCACCCGCTGGTGATCTACCGCTACCAGGTGCTGAAGCAGGCCGACGTCGTGCTCGCCCTGTTCCTGCAGGGCAACCACTTCACGAGCGCGGAGAAGCTCGCGGACTTCGAGTACTACGACCCGCTGACCACGGGCGACTCGACGCTGTCGGGGGTCGTGCAGTCGATCCTCGCGGCGGAGGTCGGCTATCAGGACCTCGCCCTCGAGTACTTCCTCGACGGCATCTTCGTCGACCTCGCAGACCTGCACCACAATGCGTCGGACGGCGTGCACGTGGCATCCGCCGGTGGGGTCTGGACCTCGCTCGTGAGCGGGTTCGGCGGCATGCGCGACCACTACGGCGAGCTGTCGTTCGACCCGCGCCTGCCGAAGGACTGGCCCGAGCTGGCCTTCGCGCTGCGCTGGCACGGCACGCACCTCGACATCACGGTCCGTCGCGACGAGCTGCTCGTGGTCGCGGAGCCGGGCGAGGGTTCGGCCACCTTCACGGTGCGCGGTCGCGAGTACACGATCGCGGGCGGTGAGGAGCTCTCGATCCCGCTCGACGGGCAGGGCCCGGTCAAGCCCGGGCGCCCGACGCTGCGCAAGATCATGAAGGATTCGCGCCGCGAGGACGGCTCTCTGCTGGTGGCCTCCGTGCCCACGCCGACGACATCGATCCCGGTCGTGACCGGGGCGACGCCGATCGCCGAGACGGATGCCGCGGGCCCGGCCTGATGTCCCACCCACACCGTAGAGTGACGGGGTGACCACCGCCCTCTACCGCCGCTATCGCCCCGAGGCGTTCGGCGAGATGATCGGGCAGTCGCAGGTCACCGAGCCGCTCATGACGGCGCTGCGCGGCGACCGGGTCGGTCACGCCTACCTGTTCTCGGGTCCGCGCGGCTGTGGCAAGACGACCTCTGCGCGTATCCTCGCGCGCTGCCTGAACTGCGCGCAGGGCCCGACCGACACCCCGTGCGGCACGTGCGACAGCTGTGTCGAGTTGGGACGCGGCGGCGGCGGGTCGCTCGATGTGGTCGAGATCGACGCGGCGAGCCACAACGG
Organism: Microbacterium ginsengisoli; assembly: GCF_000956535.1. Taxonomy (GTDB): domain Bacteria; phylum Actinomycetota; class Actinomycetes; order Actinomycetales; family Microbacteriaceae; genus Microbacterium; species Microbacterium ginsengisoli. Next base: position 13,257 of record NZ_JYIY01000054.1, read on the forward strand.
CGTCGACGATGCCCGCGACCTGCGTGAGCGGGCCGTGTTCGCGCCGGCCCGCGACCGCTACAAGATCTTCATCCTCGACGAGGCCCACATGGTCACCCAGCAGGGCTTCAACGCGCTGCTGAAGCTCGTCGAGGAGCCCCCCGACCACGTCAAGTTCATCTTCGCGACGACCGAGCCCGAGAAGGTTCTCGGCACCATCCGCTCGCGCACCCACCACTACCCGTTCCGGCTCGTGCCGCCGGCGGCCATGCTCGACTACGTCGCGCAGCTGTGCGAGAGCGAGGGCGTGCAGGTCGAGGCCGGTGTGCTGCCGCTCGTGGTGCGTGCCGGAGGCGGCTCGCCCCGTGACACGCTCTCACTGCTCGACCAGCTCATCGCCGGGTCCGAGGGCGGCGTGGTCGCCTACGACCGGGCGGTCGCCCTCCTCGGCTACACGCCCGGTGCGCTCCTCGACGAGATCGTCGATGCCCTCGGCGGGGGAGACGCGGCATCCGCTTTCGCGGCGGTCGACCGCGTGGTGCAGACCGGACAAGACCCGCGACGGTTCGTCGAAGACCTGCTCGAGCGGCTGCGCGACCTCATCGTCATCGCAGCAGTCGGTCGGGGTGCGACGGCCGTGCTGCGCGGAGTGTCCGAGGAGGAGATCGAGCGGATGTCGCGCCAGGCCACGACGTTCGGTGCCTCACTGCTCTCGCGCATCGCCGATGTGGTCGTGGCGGCCCTCGACGAGATGAGCGGCGCGACATCGCCCCGACTGCAGCTCGAGCTCATGATCGCTCGCGTGCTCACGCAGGGGGAGGCGGCGGTGTCAGGCGTCGCGGCCGCGGCGGCGCCCGCCGCGCCGCCGGCGACATCCGCTCGTGCGTCGGAGCCGGCCCCGGCCCCGGCCGGCCCGAGCGAGCCCGCTCCCGTCCGTTCGAGCGAGCCCGTTCCTGCGACCGAGCCGACCGCGCCCGTCGCGTCAGCCGCCGCCGTCACCGACCCGGTCGCCCCCGTGCGTGCGGCACCCACCGGGCCTCTCACCACCGAGCACGTGCGCGACGCGTGGACCGAGGTGCTGGCCCGTCTCGAGACGATCGATCGCACCTCGTGGCTGGTCGCCTCGTCGGCTCGGGTGGTGTCCCTCGAGGGCGATGTGCTCACGCTCGCGTTCACGTCGCAGACCGACCTCGCGGCGTTCAAGAAGCGCACCGCGGGCGCCGGGCCCAGCGAAGACCTTCGCCAGGCCATCTCCGGGGTGCTCGGCATCCGGGTGAAGTACATCGCCCGGCACGAGGGCGACGGACCCGCCGACGGTGCGTCCGCGCCCGAGCCTCCCGCACCGCGCGGCGGTGTCGCCGCCACACCGCCGTCCCGCACGTCCGGCAGCGAGCGTCCGACGCCGGCCCGGGCATCGGCGGCCGCGGCCGCCTCGGTGACCGACTGGGCGGTGGCTCCGATCCCGGGCGACGATGAGGCACCGTCCGGGGTCGAGGCATCCGCTGCGCCCCGCGCCGTGGTCGCCCCGCCCGCGCCGCAACCGATCGCGCCCGAGCCGGTCGCTCCCGCGCAGTTCGCCGTCGACGACGAACCCGAAGACGCCGTGCCGACGCCCGACCGTGACCTGCCGCCGCGCGACGGCGACGTGCTGCCGTCTACGGCAACGACACCGTCGGTGGCCGTCGACGAGGACGACGACGTCGACGACGAGTTCGACACCGACGCCGGCGTCGGTGCCCCGCCGGTCATCGCCCCGCCGACGCCGCGCGTCGCCACCGGACCCGAGCGCTACGGCGAGGCCGTCGTACGCCAGTTGCTCGACGCCCGGTTCGTGGGTGAGGAGCCCTATTCGGCGCCGACGAGGTTCGCCTGATGTACGACGGCATCGTCCAAGAGCTGATCGACGAATTCGGGCGTCTCCCCGGCATCGGCCCGAAGTCGGCGCAGCGCATCGCGTTCCACATCCTGCAGACCCCGAGCTTCGACGTGTCGCGGCTCGCGTCCCTGCTTGTCGACATCCGCGAGCGGGTGCGGTTCTGCGAGATCTGCGGCAACGTCTCCGAGCAGGAGCGTTGCGCCATCTGCCGCGATCCGCGCCGCGACCAGACGCTCATCTGCGTCGTCGAAGACGCGAAGGATGTCGCGGCGATCGAGCGCACGCGGGAGTTCCGCGGTCTCTACCACGTGCTCGGCGGGGCGATCAGCCCGATCGGCGGCGTCGGTCCCGATGACCTGCGTATCGCGCAGCTCATGCAGCGCCTCGCCGACGGCACGGTCACCGAGGTCATCCTCGCGACGAACCCCAACCTCGAGGGCGAGGCGACGGCGACCTACCTCAGCCGCCTGCTCACGACGCTCCAGATCGCAGTCACCCGACTGGCCTCGGGCCTCCCGGTCGGCGGCGACCTCGAGTACGCCGACGAGGTCACGCTCGGGCGTGCCTTCGAGGGGCGCCGCGCGGTCTGACGCATCGCGGCCCATCCCGCCGGACACATGGCGGATCGGCGATGCGGCCTTGCCTAGAATGGACGGTCGGGCGCGGCATCCGTGCGCCAGACATCTTCCCGGGAGTTCCACTGTGGCGTTGATCGTGCAGAAGTACGGCGGCTCGTCCGTCGCCGACGCCGAGAGCATCAAGCGGGTCGCGAAGCGCATCGTCGACACGCGGCGTGCCGGGCACGACGTCGTCGTCGCGGTGAGCGCCATGGGCGACACGACCGACGAGCTGCTCGACCTCGCGCACGAGGTCGCCCCGATCCCCGCGCCGCGCGAGCTCGACATGCTGCTCTCGTCGGGCGAGCGCATCTCGATGGCGCTGCTGGCGATGGCGATCCACTCGATGGGCTTCGAGGCGCGCTCGTTCACCGGCAGCCAGGCAGGCATGATCACGGATGCCACCCACGGCGCGGCGCGCATCGTCGATGTCACCCCGGTGCGCCTGCGCGAGGCGCTCGATGAGGGCGCCATCGTCATCGTCGCGGGCTTCCAGGGCTTCAACCGCGACACCCGCGACATCACGACTCTGGGTCGTGGCGGGTCGGACACGACGGCCGTCGCGCTCGCCGCCGCGCTGAGCGCCGACGTCTGCGAGATCTACAGCGACGTCGACGGCATCTTCACCGCCGACCCCCGCGTGGTTCCGAAGGCCCGCAAGCTCGGCGTCGTCACGAGCGAGGAGATGCTCGAGCTCGCCGCCAACGGCGCCAAGGTCCTCTACATCCGGGCGGTCGAGTACGCCCGTCGTCACGGCGTGACCATCCACGCCCGGTCATCGTTCAGCTCGGCCGAAGGGACGTTGGTGCTCGGCCCCGACGCCCGCGCCGAGCGTCTCGCACAGGGAGAGCACATGGAAGAGCCGATCGTCGCGGGCGTCGCCACCGACCTCAGCCAGGCCAAGGTCACGGTCGTCGGGGTGCCCGATGTTCCCGGCAAGGCCGCCGAGATCTTCACGATCGTCGCGAAGTCGGGCGCGAACGTCGACATGATCGTGCAGAACGTGTCGGCCGCCGCCACCGGTCGCACCGACATCTCGTTCACGCTTCCCAAGTCCGATGCCGCGGCGGCCCTCCGCGCCCTCGCCGCCGACCAGGCGGAGGTCGGCTTCGAGGCGCTGCTGCACGACGACCAGATCGGCAAGCTGTCGGTCGTGGGTGCGGGCATGCGCAGTCACTCGGGTGTGTCGGCGACGCTGTTCGACGCGCTGTCGAGCGCCGGCATCAACATCGAGATGATCTCGACGTCCGAGATCCGCATCTCCGTGGTGGTGCGCGGGTCGGATGTCGCCGCCGCCGCCCGCGCGGTGCACACCGCCTACGGGCTCGACGGTGACGACGAGGCCGTCGTCTACGCCGGCTCCGGCCGCTGAGGCCCGACTTCATGCGCCGAGGGGGATCGGCGCCCGGATAGAATCGGGCAAACCTTCCGCCCGCGACTTCCGCGCGCCCGTCCCACCCGAGGTACCCGCATGACCCGCATCTCCGATTCCGGATTCACCGTCGCCGTCGTGGGCGCCACTGGCCAGGTCGGCACGGTGATGCGCGAGATCCTCGCCGAGCGCGCCTTCCCGGTGCGCGAGCTTCGCCTGTTCGCGACGGCGCGCAGCGCCGGCACGTCGGTCGAGTACCAGGGTGTCTCGGTCGTCATCGAGGATGTCGCGACCGCCGATCCGGCCGGCATCGATATCGCCCTCTTCTCGGCGGGTGCGACCGGCAGCCGCGCCCACGCGCCCCGGTTCGCCGAAGCGGGCGCCACCGTCATCGACAACTCCAGCGCCTGGCGCATGGACCCCGAAGTGCCGCTCGTCGTCAGCGAGGTCAACCCGCACGCCATCGACGAGGCCGTCAAGGGCATCATCGCGAACCCCAACTGCACCACGATGGCCGCGATGCCCGTGCTGAAGGTGCTCGACGCCGACGCCGGACTCGAGCGTCTCATCGTCTCGACCTACCAGGCCGTCTCGGGCTCGGGTCTCGCCGGCGCCCGCGAGCTGCTCGGCCAGGTCGAGGGCGTGCTCGCGCAGGGCCACACGCTCGACCTCGTGCACAACGGGGCATCCGTCGACTTTCCGGAGCCTGAGAAGTACGTCGCCCCGATCGCGTTCGACGTCATCCCGTTCGCGGGCAACCTCGTCGACGACGGTCTGAACGAGACCGACGAGGAGAAGAAGCTCCGCAACGAGAGCCGCAAGATCCTCGAGCTGCCCGAGCTGCGCGTCGCCGGTACCTGCGTGCGCGTGCCCGTGTTCACCGGTCACTCGCTGTCGATCAACGTCGAGTTCGCCCGTGATATCACACCCGAGCGCGCGCGCGAGCTGCTCGCCGCCGCCCCCGGCGTGCGTCTCGAGGAGGTTCCGACGCCGCTGCAGGCCGCCGGCACCGACCCCAGCTACGTGGGCCGCATCCGCGCCGACCAGTCGGCGCCCGCGGGCAAGGGTCTCGCGCTCTTCATCTCGAACGACAACCTCCGCAAGGGTGCCGCGTTGAACGCGGTGCAGATCGCCGAGCTCGTCGCCGCGAAGCTGCAGGTCACCGCCTGAGCCCGATCGCCTCGAAGGGCCGGATGCCGCGGCATCCGGCCCTTTCGCGTCGGTCAAGAACGCCCGACTTTCACGGGCCGGCGAGGCCCTCGCGCGAGGGCGGGTCGCGCGCGCGAACTAGACTCGAACGGTGAGCGAAACCCTCGATGTCGCCCTGATCGGCGGCGGAGTCATGAGTGCCACGCTGGGCACCTTCCTGCAGCAGCTGCAGCCCGACTGGAAGATCGCGGTGTTCGAGCGTCTGGGCGATGTCGCCCAGGAGAGCTCCAACGCGTGGAACAACGCCGGTACCGGGCACGCCGCGCTCTGCGAGCTGAACTACATGCCGCAGGCGGCCGACGGTTCCGTCGACCCGGCGAAGGCGGTCTCGATCAACGAGCAGTTCCAGCTGAGCCGTCAGTTCTGGTCGTCGCTGATCGACCAGGGCATCCTCGATGAGCCGTCGACGTTCATCAACGCGACCCCCCACATGACCTTCGTGCGCGGCGAGAAGGATGTCTCCTACCTCCGTCGCCGGTATGAGTCGCTGAAGCAGCAGCCGCTGTTCTCGACCATCCAGTTCAGCGACGACTCGCGCGTCATCAACCAGTGGGCCCCGCTGCTCATGGACAAGCGGCTGAAGGCCGACGAGCCGTTCGCGGCGACGCGCGTCGAGGCCGGCACCGACGTCGACTTCGGTTCGCTGACGCGGCAGCTGTTCGACGGCATGGCGGCGCGGGGCGCCGACATCCTCACGGGCCGCGAGGTGCGCAACCTGAAGAAGCTCGCCGACGGCACGTGGCGCATCGACTACCGCCACTCGGTCGGGCGTGCTCCGGCGCGGGTGAACGCGCGGTTCGTGTTCGTCGGCGCCGGCGGCTGGGCGATCAAGCTGCTGCAGAAGTCGGGCATCCCCGAGATCAAGGGATACGGCGTGTTCCCCATCGGGGGCCAGTGGCTGAAGACGAGCAACCCCGACGTGGTGGCGAAGCACCGCGCGAAGGTCTACTCGCAGGCGTCGGTGGGCGCCCCGCCGATGTCGGTGCCGCACCTCGACACCCGCGTCGTCGACGGCGAGACCTCGCTGCTGTTCGGCCCGTTCGCGACGTTCAGCCCCAAGTTCCTGAAGACCGGGTCCCGCTGGGACATCGTCGCCCAGGTGCGTCCGTCGAACCTGTTCAGCATGCTGAAGGTGGGCGCGACGAACCTCGACCTCGTGAAGTACCTGGTCAGCGAGCTGCTGAAGACGCATAAGGGCAAGATGAAGAGCCTGCAGGCGTTCATGCCCACCGCCGACGCGAAGGACTGGGAGTTGCTGAACGCGGGCCAGCGCGCGCAGGTGATGGTCGGCGGCAAGCTGCAGTTCGGCACCGAGGTGGTCTCGGCCGGCGACGGCTCGATCGCGGGCCTGCTGGGGGCATCGCCCGGCGCCTCGACGGCGGTCGCGATCATGCTGAACCTGCTGAAGACGTGCTTCCCCGACCGCATCGCCGGATGGCAGCCGAAGCTCACCGAGCTGATCCCGACTTACGGCGAGACGCTGAACGACAAGCCGGAACTCGCGCGCGCGACTCTCGCGCGCACGGCCGGCGACCTGTCCATCTCGGTCTGACGCGGGCGTGGCGAAGCTCTACTTCCGCTACGGAGCGATGAACTCCGGAAAGTCGACGGCGCTGCTGCAAGCCGCCTACAACTATGAGGAGCGCGGCCAGACCGTGCTGCTGGCCAAGCCCGAGATCGACACGAAGGAGGCCGACCGCATCTCGAGCCGTCTGGGCGTCACCCGCCCGGTCGACTTCCTCGTGCGGCCGGAGGACGACATCCGGGCGATCTTCGCGCAGCACCGCGCGCGTGTGCACGCCGAGGCCGAGTCGACCCTGGTGCCCGAGAACCGCGATGTGGCGTGCCTGATGATCGACGAGGCGCAGTTCCTCACACGGGAGCAGGTCGACGATCTGCTACGCATCGTGGTGCTCGACGGCGTGCCGGTGCTCGCCTACGGCATCCGCACCGACTTCCAGACGCACGCCTTCCCGGGGTCGCGGCGCCTGATGGAGCTCGCCCACAGCCTGGAGGAGCTGAAGACCATCTGCCGCTGCGGCCGCAAGGCGCTGTTCAACGCGCGGTTGGTCGGCGGCCGGTTCGTGTTCAACGGCGATCAGGTTGCGATCGACGAGCTGTCGAGCGAGCGGGTCACCTACGAGTCGATGTGCGCGGAGTGCTATCTGCGCGAGTCAGGCGGGCTGCTCGGCTGACGCCCGCCGCGGCGGCCACGGCACGAGCATCGAGGTGCGCCGGCGGTAGTCGGCGTACGCCGGGTACTTCTCCGACGTGATCGACTCGGTGAACACGGTCGACCCGATGAACAGCACCGTCAGCAGCGCCGCTCCGATGATCGACCAGTTGAGCGCGCCGCCCCAGAACGAGACTCCGGATGCCGCGGCCGCCGTCGCGCCGAGCAGATAGAGCATCCACCACTGGGCCTGCTCGCAGAAGAAGTTGGGGTGGCGGCTGTAGCGGAAGAGGCCGGTGTCGACGAAGCCGGGGGACAGGGTGCCGCCCGCGGCGCGCTTGCGCTGGTGGAAGTTCCACTGCTGCTGGTCGGCGGTGAACTCGCCCACGAGGAACAGCAGGAACAGCAGCGACCACGCGGCATCCCACCCGGTGAACGGTGCGGGGAACGCGAGGGCGACGACGGCCGGAAGGGTGATGAGCACGAGCAGAGCGTTCTGGTACAGGACGATGAAGAACAGGTTGAATGCCTGGAACTGGCCCGGCGACATGCGCGCCCGAAGGATCGCCCACCGGTAGTCCTCCATGCCGGTGTAGCCGCCCTTGCGGGCGAAGTTGAACGTGAGGCGAGCGCCCCAGAGGGTGACGAGCGCAGCCATCACGACGAGACGCGTGGCGTCGACGCCGGTGCCGAGCGCGAAGCCCGCGAAGATCCACACGTAGACGACCGGGACGACCGACCAGATGCGGTCGACCCACGAGGTGTCTTTCGTGATCAGCGACAGCACCCAGCAGGCGGCGCTCACGACGCCGGCGACGGTCAGAACCCAGGCGAGAGCGGTCACGTCGTCAGCGTAGCGCCGCCCGGGGACGGCGAGGGCGGTCGCCGCGGCGCCGGGGCGAGCGCGGCGGGAGCGTCAGCGCGCGTCGGGGAGGGTGGGGATGAGCTGTTCGAGGAACACGGCGGTGTCCTCCCAGCCCTCGACCGCCTGGCAGGCGACGCCGAGGGCGAGCACCGGGTAGTCGTTGCCGTCCGGGTCGAGTCGGTCGCCGACGAACAGCATCTCATCGAGGGAGATGCCGGTCTGCGTCGCGAGCTGCGCCATGCCGTAGGCCTTGTCGATGCCGCGATGGGTGATGTCGACGGACGTCGAGCCGCCCGAGCGCACCTCGAGATCGGGGATGCGGGCGGCGACGGCCTCGCGCAGTGCATTCTTCTTCTCGCCGGTCGGATCCCACGCCATCTTCGCGTCGAGGGGAGCCTGCTGTCCGAGGGCGGAGAACGTGATCTGCGAGCCGCGGTCCTCGAGAATCGGGCCCCAGGGCTCCGCCTCCCACAGACCGAGACGCTCCGCCTCCTCCTGCACCGCCGCCAGCGCCCGCGACTTCTCATCGTCGCTCAGCGCGTGGGCGTAGATCGTCTCGATGCCGTCGGCGTTCAGCCGGTAGTACTGGGTGCCGCAGGTGGGCATCAGGTGGAAGCGGTCGAACACCGTCGACGCGGCATCCGGCAGCTTCTCGACCACCTGCGCGCGGAACTGGCCCAGCTGGCCGCCCGAGATGATCGCGACCTCCACACGCTGGGCGAGGGCGACGAGCAGATCGCCGATGCGCGGATCGATCGCGCTCTTCGAGGGCGCGAGAGTGTCATCGAGATCGAAGGCGACGAGCCGGGGCGCGGACATGTGGTCTCCGTTTCTGGATATGACGAGGGCTCCGTCATTCCGGCGGAGCCCTCTGCAGTCGGGGTGACAGGATTTGAACCTGCGGCCTCGTCGTCCCGAACGACGCGCGCTACCAAGCTGCGCCACACCCCGTGGCAACCCTCCGAGTCTACCCCGTCGCCGCGGCCTGCGACGAATCGGGCGCGGGCACGAGAGTGAGCAGCGAGGCCTCGGGGCGGCACCCGAATCTCACCGGCGCGTAGATCGACTGGCCGAGTCCGGCGCTCACGTTCAGGGGAACCGTGCGGCCGTGATGCGTCCAGGCGCTGAGGCCGCGCGCCTGGTCGAGGGGGATGTCGCAGTTGGCGACGAGGGCGTTCTTGGCGAACGGGATGCGCACCTGTCCGCCGTGCGTGTGGCCCGCGAAGATCGCGTCGGCACCGAGGTCGTCGAACACGTCGAGCACGCGACGATACGGCGCGTGGGTGACGCCGAGGGTCAGGTCGGCGACTCCCGCGGTGCGCTGCGCCTCCCGCAGCGGGGGGAGCGCGGCGAGGTCGTCCCAGTGTCGATGTGCGTCGTCGACACCGAACGCGTCGACGCGAAGCCCCGCCACGTCGATGCTCGAGGCGGCGTTGTTGAGGTCACGCCAGCCCAGGTCGTCACGCAGGAAGCGATCGAGGGCATCGGTGTCGATGCGCTCCTCCCGTACATGGCGTTTCGAGGGCCCCGTGAAGTAGCGGAACGGGTTGCGCGGCGCAGGGGCGTGGACATCGTTCGACCCGTGCACGAACACGCCGGGGATTCCGCCGAACGCCGACAGAGCAGCACGCACGCCATCGAGGCCCTCGGGATGGCCCAGGTTGTCACCCGTGTTCACGATGAGATCCGGGCGCAGATCGCCGAGACCCGCGACCCACCTCTGCTTGGCACGCTGCCACGGTGCCATGTGCAGGTCCGACAGATGCAGGACGCGGATCGCCGGCGCTCCCGGCGGCAGGATCGCCACCGTGTGCGTGCGAACGGTGAACAGGAAACGCTCGACGCTCGTTCCCCACACCGCCGCGGCGGCGCCCGCTGCCCCGACCGCGCCGAGCGCGATCAGGGCAGTGCGGGTGGTGGTCGGCGTCATCCGCTGCCGGTGCCGCCGGAGCCGCCGCCACCCGTGCCGCCGCCACCCGATCCGCCGCCGCTGGCGGGGGTGCAGGTGATCGCGATCGGGTCACTCGGGCGTGCCGACTGGCCGGCGCCGGGGCTCGTGCCGCTGGCCTTGGCGTTGGGCGTGGAACAGACGGCCTGGTTCGCGAAACTCACGTTCGTGAATCCCGCGCTGCTCAGCGTCTGTTGCGCTTGGGTCGGCGTCTGACCGCTGACACCCGGAATCGGAACCGCCGGTGCATTTCCGGTGCTCGGCGACAGCGTCACTGTGGTGCCTCCGGCGACCTGGCCCGCGGCCGGATCCTGCTGGGCGACGAGGCCGGCGGCGACCGTCGAGTCCACGGGGGCACCGGTCTGCACGTTGAAGCCGGCCGTCTGCAGCTGCTGCGTGGCCTGGTCGACCGTCAGACCCACCACGTTCGGCAGGGTCGACATGACCTGCTTCGTGAGGTTGGGGTCGGGCGCCGGGAAGGCGTCGCCGCCGTAGATCTTGTCGGCCGCGCCCTGAATCTCTTTCGCCAGAATGTAGCGCAGGTTGGAGAGCTGCCTTCCGCCGGTCGAGAGGTGGAAGAGGTTAGAGAAGCCGCTCGCGTTGCCGACCCACACCGCGGTCGTCGCCTTGGTCGACGACTCGATCAGCCAGGTGTGCGTCTGCTCGTTCGTACCCGTCTTGCCGAGCAGCGGGGTGCCGTCGTACGGATTTCCGCCCGTACCGGTTCCTCCGCGCATCACACCCTGCAGGGCGTAGGCCGCGGTGGCCGCGACATTCGGGTCGATGACCTGGGAGCAGTTGGAGGCAGGCTTGGCGAGCTCGGTGCCCGAGGCATCCGTCACCTTGTCGATGACCGTCGGGCTGCAGTAGATGCCGTTGTTCGCGACGGTTGCGAACGCCTCGGCCATCGCCATCGGCGACACGTTGTCGACGCCGATGACCTCGGTGCCGTAGTCCATCGGAATCGGCTTGCCGTTGCCGAACGTGACGCCCATCTTGGCGACCGTCTGCGCGATCGGGCACAGCCCGATCTTCGAGGCCATCGCGAGGAAGCCCGAGTTGATCGACGCCGCCGTGAACTGCATCGGGGTGCCGATCATGCCCTGGCCCTCGAAGTTCCCGATCATGTCGTTGTTCGCGTTGGTCCACGTGCCGTTGCAGGTGGGGATGTTCTTGAACACCCGGTTGCGGCCGTCGATGACCTGATTGACCGAGTTCCCCGCTTCGAGCCAGGAGACCAGGGTGAAGATCTTGAAGGTCGAACCCGCGGGGAATCCGCCCGACTTGCCATACGTCGAGTTTCCGGCGTAGACGAGGCTGGAGGTTCCCGGCGTTGATCCGGCCGAGTCGGCTTCGCTGTAGTTCGTGTTCTGGGTGATCGAGAGCACGCGTCCCGTGGACGGCTCGATCGTGACCGACGTCGACCCGAGGTCGATGCCGGCCATCGTCGCCGGGACGTACTTCGACATCGAGCCCTGCGCGGAGTTCTGCAGGTTCATGTCGATCGTGGTGTAGATCTTCAGGCCACCCTTCTGCAGCTTCGCGGCGCGCTCCTCGGGGGTGGAGCCGAACGCCGGGTCGTTGGAGACGACGTCTTGCACGTACTTGCAGAAGTAGGGCGCGGAACTCGCCGCGCATCCCGTCTTCGGGGTGGTGATCGTGGGGGTGATCGGGTCGGACACGGCCTTGTCGTGATCGGCCTGCGAGATCTTGCCGTCGATCAGCATGCGGTCGAGAACGTAGGTCTGCCGCTGCTTGGTGAGCGCGTAGTGGTTTGCGTCGCCGTTGGTCGTGCTGGCGGGCTGGTCGATGCGGTAGGTGTTCGGATTCTGCACCATGCCCGCGAGGGTCGCCGCCTGCTCGAGGTTCAGGTCTTTGGCGTGCACGCCGAAGTAGCGCTCGGCTGCCGCCTCGATGCCGTACGTCTGCCCGCCGAAGTTCGAGATGTTCAGGTAGCCGACGAGGATGTCGTTCTTGGAATACTTCTGCTCGAGTGCGATGGCGTAGCGCATCTCCTGCAGCTTGCGCTGGATGCCGCTGGCGCCCGACGAGTTGGTGGCGTCGTTGTAGCACTTCTGCACATCGGCGTCGTTCGTCGCCGTCGAGTAGCAGTTCTGCACGAGCACGTTCTTCACGTACTGCTGGCTGATCGAGGATCCACCCTGCACGTTGTTGCCCTGGATGTTAGAGAGCAGCGCGCGCGTGGTGCCGATCAGGTCGATGCCGCCGTGCTCGTAGTACCGCGGGTCCTCGCTCGAGAGGATCGCCTGGTACATCACCGGCGCCACCTCGTCGTACGTCACCGGCGTGCGGTTCTGGGTGTAGTACGAGGTCATCTCGGTGTACTGGCCGGTCGACGGGTCCTTCGCATAGAAGACCGTCGGCTGCATCAGGGTCTGGATGTCGAGGTTCGACGGGAGATCCTCGAACATGTTGATCGCACCCGATGCGGCGGCCGAAGTGACCGCGATCGCGGGGGTGACCGTGGCGGCGATGAGGACTCCAGCGACGGCGCTGAGTCCGATCAGTCCGGCGAGTCCGGCAAGCAGACCACCACCCGTGGTTTTCGATGCAGGCATAGGCTTGATCGTAAGCCAGGATGCTGGGCGAAGCCTTGCAGGCCCGCGCCCGTGCGCGCCCGACCACGACCCGACGGAGCCTCATGACCACGTGGGAGTACCTCACCACGCCCCTGCTGATCCACAACACCGCCGCGATCCTCAACAACTGGGGCAAGCAGGGGTGGGAGCTCGTTCAGGTGGTGACGGGACCCGAGGGGGGCCTCGTCGCCTACTTCAAGCGCCCCGTGACGACGGATGCCGCAGCCAACGTGGGACTCGCGGCCGCCGCCGGGGCCGCGCAGCGTTTCGAAGGAGAAGGCCGATGACCATCAGTGCCCGCCTCGCCGAACTCGGACTCGAGCTGCCGGAGGTCGTCCCTCCGGTGGCGGCCTACGTGCCCGCCAAGCTGCACGGCAACCTCGTCTACACGGCCGGTCAGCTGCCGTTCGTGTCGGGTGGGCTGCCGGCCACCGGCAAAGTCGGAGACGGCCACGGCCTCGTGCCGGCGTCAGATGCGGCCTCCTATGCCCGCCAGTCCGCTTTGAACGCGATCGCCGCCGCGGCAGCGGTCGTGGGGGGAGTCGACAAGCTCACCGGTGTGCTGAAGGTCACCGGCTTCGTTGCGTCGGTGCCGGAGTTCACCGGCCAGCCGGGCGTCATCAACGGGGCGAGCGAGCTGCTCGGCGAGGTGTTCGGTGAGGACGGCCGCCACGCGCGATCCGCCGTCGGTGTTCCCGTCCTCCCGCTCGACTCGCCTGTCGAGGTCGAGGTCGTCTTCACTCTCGCCTGAGCGCACACGCGAGAGGAGGGGTCGGTGCCTGTGCGCCGACCCCTCCTCTATATAGGGCGTGTCAGCGCACCTGCGCCGAGATGACGCTCATCACCGCCGTGTCGGCGAGCGTCGTGGTGTCGCCGACCTCGCGGCCCTCCGCGACATCCCGAAGCAGACGGCGCATGATCTTGCCGGACCGGGTCTTGGGCAGCTCGCCCACGATGTAGACGTCACGCGGGCGCGCGATCGGACCGATCTGCTCGCCCACCCACCCGCGCAGCGTGCCGGCGAGCCCATCGGGGGAGTGCTGTTTGAGGTAGTTCTCCTTGATGATGACGAATGCGACGACAGCCTGGCCGGTGGTCTCGTCGCTCGCTCCGACGACCGCAGCCTCGGCGACGGCCTCGTTCGCGACCAGAGCCGACTCGATCTCGGCGGTGGAGAGCCGGTGGCCCGAGACGTTCATCACGTCGTCGACACGGCCGAGCAGCCAGATGTCGCCGTCCTCGTCGAGGCGCGCGCCGTCTCCCGCGAAGTAGTACCCCTGGTCGGCGAACTTCTCCCAGTAGGTCTCGACGAACCGCTCCGGGTCGCCCCAGATGCCGCGCAGCATTGACGGCCACGGCTCGGTGATCACGAGCAGTCCGCCGTTGCCGTTGCCGACGTGGGCGCCGCTCTCGTCGACGACGTCGATCGAGACGCCGGGGATCGGCACCTGCGCCGAACCGGGCTTGGTCTCGGTGACGCCGGGCAGCGCCGAGATCATGATGGCCCCGGTCTCGGTCTGCCACCACGTGTCGACGATCGGGGCCTCGTCAGCGCCGATGATCTCGCGGTACCAGATCCAAGCCTCGGGGTTGATGGGTTCGCCCACCGACCCGAGCACGCGGATGCTCGACAGGTCGTACTGCTGGGGGATCTGCCGGCCCTGCTTCATGAACGAGCGGATGGCGGTGGGCGCCGTGTAGAGCACGCTCACCTTGTACTTCTCGACCAGCGCCCACCAGCGGCCGGGCTCGGGTGATTCGGGAGTTCCTTCGTAGAGCACCTGCGACGCGCCGTTGGAGAGCGGACCGTACGTGACGTAGGAGTGGCCGGTGATCCAGCCGATGTCGGCGGTGCACCAGTAGACATCCGTCTCGGGGTGGATGTCGTGCACGACCTTGTTGGTGAAGGTCGCCTGCGTGAGGTACCCGCCCGACGTGTGCAGGATGCCCTTCGGCTTCCCGGTGGTGCCCGACGTGTAGAGGATGAACAGCGGGTTCTCGGCGGGGAACGGCTGCGCCTCATGATCGGCGGATGCCGCGGGCACGGCCTCATGCCACCAGATGTCGCGCCCTTCGGCCCAGTCGACGGGATTGTCGCCGCGCTTGACGACGAGCACGTGCTCGACGGTCTCCTGCGCCCCGGATCCGCGGTCGGCGAGTGCCTGGTCGACGGCGGGCTTCAGCGGTGAGACCTTGCCCTTGCGCCAGCCGCCGTCGGCGGTGATCACGAGCTTTGCTCCGGCGTCGTCGATGCGGGCGCGCAGGCTGTCGGCGGAGAACCCGCCGAACACCACGGAGTGGATCGCTCCCACGCGGGCGACCGCGAGCATGGCCGCGACCGCCTCCGGGATCATCGGCAGGTAGATCGCGACGCGGTCGCCGCGGCCGATGCCGAGGTCGCCGAGCACGTTGGCGAGTCGCTTGACCTCGTCGGTGAGCTCGGCGTACGTCACCTGGCGGGAGTCTCCCGGCTCGCCTTCCCAATAGAGGGCGACGCGGGCGCCGTTGCCTGCCTCGACATGCCGGTCGAGGCAGTTGTAGGCGACGTTCAGCTCGCCGTCGGCGAACCATTCCGCGAACGGCGGGTTGGTCCAGTCGAGCACCTGCGTGAAGGGGCGGTGCCAGTGCACGAGCTCCCGCGCCTGCTCGGCCCAGAAGCCTTCGCGGTCGGCTGCGGCGCGTTCGTAGAGCTCCGCGGTGCCCACGGCCTGGGCGCGGAAGGAAGCGGCGGGCGCGAAGTGCCGGTCCTCGTGAAGAAGGCTGTCGATCTGACTCATTGCTCGCTCCTTTGCGTGCCGTCGAGAGGGACGAAGGTCCACATTGTGTATAGCATCGCGCCGCGGCACGCTCGGGTGCCGAACGTTGCGCGAGGTTGCGGGGCGCCCGGGTTTGGCACGATGCCTGAGGTTGCGTAAGGTGTGCTTCGGAACGCGTTCGCGCGTTCTGCATGTCACCCGCAACCCCCAATGCAAGGTGGCGTGCGAGGCGGCGCCCTTCCCCCAGGGCGCCGCCTCCCGCCAGGACATCGCCGCCTTTTACCCGAAGGGCGGCGATGTTGCGTCTCCATCCCCCCGGATTCCTCCCCAGGCGCGGCGGACGACTCGGGATCGCTCGATGCTCCACCGATGCGAGCGGGCAGGATGCCGCGGCATCCGCGTCTTTCTAACGTCGCCGGTGTGCAGCAGCTCTTCGTCGCCCGGCCCTCGTCCGCGGCACCCATGGCATCCGCTGATCTGGCGCCCGGGCGCCCGATCGCGGAGTTCGGGGTGCTGGCGCCGCTGATCGCCGACCCTGCCGTGACCGACGTCTTCGTCAACGGCGGCGACGGGGTCTTCGTCGATCGTGGCGATGGCGCCGTGCACGAGAACGGGGTGCGACTCAGCGCCGAGGACGCCCGTGCACTTGCCGTGCATCTCATCGCGTTGGGCGGTCGTCACATCGACGACGCGACGCCCTGCATCGATGTGCGCGTCGCCGGCGGTCTGCGCGTGCATGCCGTACTGCCACCGCTCGCCGTCGACGGCGCGGCGGTCTCGATCCGGGCGCGCCGGTTCGAGTCGCCCACCCTCGACGAGCTCCAGCGTGGCGGGATGTTCGGCCCCGCGCAGCGGTCTCGGCTCGACGATCTCGTCGCTCACCGCCGCAACGTGCTCATCGCGGGCGCCGCGGGGAGCGGTAAGACGACACTGCTCGCCGCGATGCTGGCGGCCGTGCCGGTGACCGAACGTATCGTCACGATCGAGGATGTCGCCGAGCTCTCCTTCAAGCACCCGCATCACGTTCGCCTGGAATCCCGGCAGGCCAATCTCGAGGGCGCCGGTGCGATCGGTCTCGACCGACTGGTGCGCGAGGCGCTGCGCATGCGGCCCGATCGGCTGGTCGTGGGCGAGTGTCGCGGAGCCGAGGTGCGAGAGCTGCTCACGGCGCTCAACACCGGCCACGACGGCGGCGCGGGCACCGTGCACGCCAACGGCATCGGCGACGTCGCCGCCCGACTCGAGGCGCTGGGTGCTCTCGCCGGACTCGACGACGCGGCGCTCGCGAGACAGGTCGCGAGCGCGATCGATGCGGTGGTCTTCCTCGAACGGGATGCCGCGGGCCGCCGCCGTGTCGGGGCCGTGGGTGTGCCGGTCCTCCAGGCGGGGCGACTGCGCGTCGAGGCGGAGGCCGCCGCATGATCGGCGCCGTGCGCAACGGCTCCCGGCGCCGCGCTCCCGATCCGATGTCCCCGCCCGCCGATGTCGCCCTGCAGCTCGCGGTGCTGCTGCAGGCGGGTGTGACCCCCGATCGAGCGTGGGAGCACATCGTCGCTGCGGGCGCGCGCGATCTCGCACCGCTCACCGACGGTGGCGACCGCGCCGTCGCGCTCGCGCGACTCGGAGACCAGTGGGCGCCGCTCGCCGCGGTGTGGCAGGTTGCCATGACGGTGGGCGCGCCGCTCGCGGTCACACTGCGCGATGCCGCGACGGCGGTGCGAGACGCCGACGAGGTGCGCGACGAGATCGCGGTGGCCCTGGCGGAACCGGTCGCGACCGCGCGGCTGGTGGCATGGCTGCCCGCCGTCGCCGTGCTGCTGTCCCTTGCCCTCGGATTCGACCTGTCCGCTGTCGTGCGCTCGCCGATCGGCATCGCGTGCCTCCTCGCCGGTGTCGCGCTGATGCTCCTCGCCCGCCGCTGGACACGGCGCCTCGTCGCCCGCGCGCAGCCGGCTGCCGGGGTGGCCGGCATCGACGCCGACCTCGTCGCCATCGCGCTGTCGGGCGGCACATCGCTCGATGCCGCACGGCGCGCGGCGGCCGAGGCGGGGCATCCGGTCACCGTCGAGACCGTGCGGGCGCTCGAGCTGTCCATGCGCGCGGGCGTGCCGGCCGCGGAGCTGCTGCGCGCGCAGGCCGCGCGTCAGCGACGCCTCGCCCGCACGGACGGGCGGGAGCGCGCGGCGCGGCTGGGGTCGGCGCTGCTGCTGCCCCTCGGGGTGTGCACGCTGCCCGCCTTCCTCCTGCTGGGGGTGGCGCCGATGATCCTCGGCGTGCTGGCCAGCGGCGGAGGCGTCATCTGAACCCGTGCCCGTCCACCCGTGCCCCCGACAGAAGAGGAACACCATGAATCCCGTCTTTCCCACCCGCCGTGCCTCCCGTCCGGCGCCGCTCCCGCGCCTCACCCTCCGACGAGCGCGGGTGCTCTTCGGGCGCGCGGCCCCCGCCTCCGGCGATGAGGGCGCGGCGACTGCGGAGTACGCGATCGCGACGATGGCCGCGGTCGCGTTCGCCGGCCTGCTGGTCGCCATCATGCGTTCGGATGAGGTGCGCGGCATCCTGGAGGATCTCGTCCGCCGTGCACTGACGGTCGGGTGAGCGGTGCCGCCGACCCGAGGGTTCGGGCCAGGGCGTCGTCGGGCGGTGCGACGGCAGGCGACGCGCCCGCGCGACCGGTCGACCTCGGCGCGCATGCCGCGGTCGGTGCGCGGCGACGAGGGGGCAGTCGCTGCGGAACTCGCCGTCGCCCTCCCCGCTCTCGTGCTCGTCGTCACCCTGTGCGTCGGGGGGCTCGCTGCGGCATCCCTTCAGGTGCGACTGCAGGATGCCGCGGCCGACGCCGCCCGACTGCTCGCCCGCGGTGAGAGCGTCGAGCGGGCGCAGAGCACGGTGGCGCACGTGGAGGGGAGGGCCAGCATGCAGGTCAGTCGGGCAGAGGGGCTCGTGTGCGTGGCGGCGTCCGCGCCGAGCGCGCTGCCGGGCCTCACGATGTCGGCGCGGTCGTGCGCGCTCGAGAGCGGGTGGTGACATGCCGGGGGCGATCGTCACTCTGGCCGGCGCCGTCACCGTCGCGACGATCGCGACGGCCCTCGTGACGGCTGGCGCGGCGACGGCGGCGCGTCAGCGCGCGGTCGTCGCCGCCGACGCGGCCGCGCGCTGA
>NZ_JYIY01000055.1 GCF_000956535.1 Microbacterium ginsengisoli
CCCCCGGAGCGGTCGCGCGCCTCAGCCGCGGGCCGCGCGCAGCCCGGAGATGAGCCCCTCGAACGGCAGATCGGCGGCGCCGACCAGCAGGCGGTCGTCGCCGAGCGCCGCGACGCGCACCTCGACATCGGCGATGCCCGCCATCGTCTGGGCGCGCACGTCGGCGGTGAGTCCGGCGAGATCGACGTCGGCGAGGGCCGCGAGGAACCCGCCGAGGATCACCACCGCCGGGTTCATGACGTTCGCGGCGTTCGCGAGCGCCGTCGCGAGGATGCGGCGCTGGCGCGCGATCTCGAGGCGCCCCGAGGGTCCGGCGGCGGCCATCGCCTCGCCGAGGTCGGCGCCGTCGCCGGGCGAGACGCCGAGCGCCGCGAACAGGCGCGCCTGGGCGACTTCGTCCTCGAGCACCCCGTCGTCGGCACGGCGGTCGGCGGCGGCGATGATGCCCGGCCGGTTGTGGCCGAACTCCCCCGCGAAGCCGGCGGCGCCGCGGACGAGCACACCGCCGACGATGAGCCCGCCGCCGATGCCGCTCGCACCGCCGTTGAGGTAGACGATGTCGAACGCGTCGCGGCCGGCGCCGTAGCGGTGCTCGGCGAGGGCGCCGAGGGTGGCGTCGTTGGCGACGAAGGTCGGTACGGATGCCGCGTCCCCGACGCGCTGCGCGAGGGCGTCGTCGCGCCAGCCGAGGTGGGGCGCGTCGACGACGACCCCGTCACTGGAACGCACGAGACCGGGCACGGCGAGTCCGACGCCGATGACCCGGTGTGCCGCGGCATCCAGTGTCTCGGGGATCCAGCGGGCGACGAGGCCGGCGACCTCCGCAGCGGTCGGGGGTCGGCGGAACGGCACGCGCTCGCGCACGGCGAGGGTCTGGTCGAGGCGCACGGCGGCGAGGGTGACGGCATCGACTTCCGGGTTGACCGCGATCGCGACGGGCGCGGACGCGACGGTCACGACCGGCGAGGGGCGGCCGACTCCGCCGCCGGCACCGGGCAGCGACTCGGTGACGAGGCCGTCCGCGTCGAGCTCTGCGACGAGGGCGGCGATCGTGGAGCGATTCAGGCCGGTGGCCTGCACGAGCTCCGACCGGGTCTGCGCGCCGTCGCGACGCAGCAGGTCGAGCACGTGCGCGAGATTCTCCTCGCGCACGGCGGGAACGGATGCGGCCATGTCCCGAGTGTAGTATGTTGTCGCTCACAACAATTTGATGCGAAGGAGCACCATGACCACGCCCACCGCCGCCGACAAGTTCTCGTTCGGTCTCTGGACCATCGGCTACAACGGCGCCGACCCGTTCGGCGGCCCGACCCGTCCGGCCCTCGACGTGGTGCATGCGGTGGAGAAGCTCGCCGAGCTCGGCGCCTACGGGCTCACCTTCCACGACGACGACCTGTTCGCGTTCGGCTCGACAGACGCCGAGCGCCAGCACCAGATCGACCGCCTGAAGGGCGCTCTCGCGGCGACCGGCCTCATCGTGCCGATGGTCACCACCAACCTCTTCTCCGCGCCCGTCTTCAAGGACGGCGGCTTCACCTCGAACGACCGCCAGGTGCGCCGCTTCGCGCTGCGCAAGGTGCTGCGCAACCTCGACCTCGCCGCCGAGCTCGGCGCGAAGACCTTCGTGATGTGGGGCGGCCGCGAGGGCGCCGAGTACGACGCTGCGAAGGACATCCGCTCGGCCCTCGAGCGCTACCGCGAGGCGGTCAACCTGCTCGGCGACTACGTCACCGACAAGGGCTACGACATCCGCTTCGCGATCGAGCCGAAGCCGAACGAGCCCCGCGGCGACATCCTGCTGCCGACCGTCGGTCACGCACTCGCGTTCATCGAGTCGCTCGAGCGCCCCGAGCTCGTCGGCCTCAACCCCGAGGTCGGACACGAGCAGATGGCGGGCCTGAACTTCGCCGCCGGCATCGCCCAGGCGCTGTACCACGGCAAGCTCTACCACATCGATCTCAACGGCCAGCGGGGCATCAAGTACGACCAGGACCTCGTCTTCGGCCACGGCGACCTGCACAATGCGTTCGCGCTGGTCGATCTGCTCGAGAACGGCGGCCCCGACGGCGGCCAGGCGTACACCGGCCCCCGCCACTTCGACTACAAGCCCAGCCGCACCGAGGACGAGAACGGCGTGTGGGACTCCGCCGCCGCCAACATGCGCACCTACCTGCTGCTCAAGGAGCGCGCCGCGGCCTTCCGCGCCGACCCCGAAGTGCAGGAGGCCCTGCAGGCTGCCCGCGTGCTCGAGCTGCAGACGCCCACCCTCGGCGCGGGCGAGAGCTACGACGACCTGCTCGCCGACCGCAGCGCCTACGAGGACTTCGACGCGAGCGCCTACTTCGGCGCCCGCGGGTTCGGCTTCGTGCGTCTGCAGCAGCTCGCGACCGAGCACCTGCTCGGCGCGCGCTGACCGGCGGCGGGGAGAACGGCGATGGCGCTCGTCGCGGGCGTGGACTCGTCCACGCAGTCGTGCAAGGTGCTGATCGTGGATGCCGCGACCGGCCGGGTCGTGCGCGAGGGTCGCGCGTCGCACCCCAACGGCTCGGAGGTCGACCCGGAACGGTGGTGGGAGGCGCTGCAGGAGGCGATCGCCGCCGCCGGGGGTCTCGACGACGTCGAGGCGTGGGCGATCGGCGGCCAGCAGCACGGCATGGTGGCGCTCGACGCGACCGGTGAGGTCGTGCGGCCCGCGCTGCTGTGGAACGACACCCGCTCGGCGGGCGCCGCCCGCGATCTCATCGCCGAGTTCGGCGCCGACGACCTCGCCCAGCGCTCGGGCGTGGTGCCCGTGGCATCCTTCACGATCACCAAGCTCCGCTGGCTGCGCGATCACGAGCCCGAGGCCGCCGCCCGGGTCGCCGCGGTCGCGCTGCCGCACGACTGGCTCACGTGGCGGCTGCGCGGCTTCGGGCCGGTGGCAGGCGCCGAGCCGCGCTTCGACGAGCTCGTGACCGACCGCTCCGACGCGTCGGGCACGGGCTACTGGAACCCCGCGACCGGGGACTACGACCGCGACCTGCTCGTCGCCGCGCTCGGCCATGACGCGCGTCTTCCTCGCGTGCTCGCTCACGACGAGCAGGTGACGGATGCCGCGGGCCGCCGCGTCGGTGCCGGCGCCGGCGACAACGCGGGCGCCGCGCTCGGCGTGGGCGCCGTGCCCGGAGATGTGATCGTGTCGATCGGCACGAGCGGCACCGTGTTCGGCGTGAGCGCCGAGCGCACGATCGACCCGACCGGCACGGTGGCGGGGTTCGCCGCCGCAGACGGCAACTTCCTGCCGATCGTGGTGACCCTGAACGCCGCGCGGGTGCTCGACGCGATCGCGCGACTGCTCGGCGTCGACCTCGACGAGCTCAGCCGACTCGCCCTCGCCGCCCCGGCGGGAGCTGCGGGGCTGCGACTCATCCCCTATTTCGAGGGTGAGCGCACGCCCAACCTGCCCGACGCGACGGCGAGCCTCGAGGGCATGACGCTCGCCTCGACGACGCGCGAGAACCTCGCGCGCGCAGCGGTCGAGGGCATGCTGTCGGGACTCGGCGCCGGCATCGACGCGCTGCGCGGCCTCGGGGTACCGGTGAACCGGGTGCTGCTCATCGGCGGCGCCGCGCGGTCGGCGGCCGTGCAGCAGATCGCGCCGCTCGTGTTCGGCGTGCCCGTCGAGGTGCCCGAGCCCGGCGAGTACGTCGCGCTCGGCGCGGCCCGCCAGGTCAGCTGAACACGGGGCGGCTCGGCGGGTCAGGCGCTCAGCGGCTCAGCGGCTCAGATCGGCGGATGCCGCGGCCGCCGCGTCGATCAGCAGCGGCACGACGGTCTCGGCGAGGCGTTCGGCGGTGCCGGCCCCGCCCGAGGTCGCTACGTTGACCGCGGCCACGGCCCGGTCCGCGCGGTCGCGCACCGCGACCGCGGCGGAGACGAGCAGCGGCTCGAGCTCGCCGTCGACGATCGCGTACCCCTGCGCGCGCACCGCGGCGAGCTGACGCGCCACCTCCGCCGGGGCGTGGCGGTCGCCGGAGGCGGCGATCCGCGCGAGCGCGTCGGCCTCGTCGAGGTCGGCGAGCAGCACCCGCCCCATGCTCGTCGCGAACGCGGGGAACCGGGTGCCGATCGTGATGCGCACGCTCATGATGCGGCGGGTCGGCACGCGGGCGATGTAGACGATGTCGCCGCCGTCGAGCACGGATGCCGACACCGACTCGTCCACCTCGCGCGAGAGGCGTTCGAGGTGGGGCTGCACGAGCTCCGGCAGGGTGAGCGACGACAGGTAGCTGAACCCGAGGTCGAGCACCCGGGGCGTCAGCGCGAAGGTGGCGGCCGCGGCATCCGTCCGCACATAGCCGAGGGTCTCGAGCGTGCGTAGGAACCGTCGCGCGGCCGCGCGGGGGATCTCGGTGCGCCGGGCGACCTCACTGAGGGTGAGCTGCGCGTGATCGGCGTCGAAGGCGCGGATGACGGCGAGCCCCCGGGCGAGCGACTGCACGAAGTCCTCGGACGCGCGCGCCGTCGGCGTCGGGCGGCGTCGCGTCGATCATCGCTCTATCTTTCCAGCACCACCGCGAGGCCCTGACCGACCCCGATGCACAGCGCCGCCACGGCGACGCCGCCACCGCGACGGGCGAGCTCGTGCGCGGCGTGACCGAGCACCCGACCGCCGGAGGCCCCGAGCGGGTGACCTATCGCGATGGCGCCACCGTGCACGTTGACCTTCGCGGGATCGAGGTCGGGCCAGCCGGCGATGCACGCGAGCGACTGCGACGCGAACGCCTCGTTCAGCTCGACCACGTCGCCGTCGGCCCAGGTGCGTCCGGCGGCGGCGAGCGCCTTGTTCGCCGCTTCGATCGGCGCGATCGGGAACACGTCGGGGTCGACCCCGTGGGTCGCCCGGCCCGCGATGCGCGCGAGCGGCTCCGCCTCGATCTCACCCTCGGCGGCGAGCAGCACCGCGGAGGCGCCGTCGTTGATCGAGGAGGAATTGCCCGCGGTGACGCTGCCGTCGGCGGCGAAGAGGGCTGTGATCTCGGCGGTGATGGCCGCCTGGGTGGCCTGGTCGGGGGCCGCGAGCAGCGATTCGGGCGCCGCCGCGGTGCGTTCGCTCGTCATGGTGTCTCCTTCGACGATCCGTGGGGATGCCAGCGTCGCACCGCGCGCTCGCGCGCCGAGGAGACGTTCTCAGTGAGTGAGAATCATGCGTCGGGGCGGAGCGCTCGCGACAGCTCTCGCGCCGCCTGCGTCACCATCGGCGCAAGGCGCTTCTCGAGGGCGTCGCCCGCGTGCGCGACCACCCCGATCGCGGCGGGGGGCAGCCCGGTGAGGGGTGCGAGCGGCGCCGCGACCGAGATGTTGCCGAGCGTCATCTCCCCGTGGGTCGATGCCCACCCGCGTGCGCGGGCCCGCGCGAGGTCGGCGCGCAGCGCCTCGGGGTCGGTGATCGACCGGGACGTCTCGGGCAGGAGGGGCACCGCCAGGTAGCGGTCGAGCCACGCCTCGTCGCGCCCCAGCAGGATGGCCTTGCCGACCCCGGTCGTGTGCAGCGGATGCCGCCCGCCCTCCCGGCCGAGCGTGGGCACCGAGGCGCGTCCGGTGATGCGTCCGGCGAACACGATCTCGGCCCGCTCGGGCGGCACGTCGACGTCGAGCACCGCGAGGTGCACGTTCTCCCCCGTCGCCTCGTAGAGACGCACCATGTGCGGCAACGCGACCTCCCGCAGCCGCACGGCGACCGGCGACAGCTCGCCGAGCTCCCACAGCCGCGTGCCGATGGCGTAGCGCGCCTCACCGACGGCGACGAGCCATCCTTCGGCGACGAGGGAGGCGACCAGTCGGTGCGCGCTCGAGAGCGGGATGTCCGCGCGCGCGGCGAGCACCGCGACCGGCAGCGACGGCTCGTCCTCGTCGAACGCCGCGAGCAGCCGGGTCACGCGACCGAACACCGTCTCTGTCATGGCCTCACGCCTCGAGGGTGAGCCCCGCCGGGATCGGCTCGATGCGCTCGCGCAGCTCGAGGATGCGTCGCGCGTGGGTGTGCAGGCGCACGTCCTCGGCGAGCTCGGGCAGCCACTGCGGCACCGGAAGCGCCTCGCCGTCCGGTGAGGGCACGACGAACACGCTCATGCAGAGCGTCGCGAGGCGCCGCTCGTGGGGCGTGCGCGGGTCGCCGGTGAGCACGCGGCTGACGACGTGCGCGCTGCGCGCGCTGGTGTAGACGATGCGGGCGTCGATCTCGACGAGGTCGCCGATCGAGATCGGCGTGAAGAAGTGGATGCCGCCCGAGTAGGCCCCGACCGCGGCGCTGGCCTCGGCGCCGTCGCGCACCCACGCCGCCGTGACCGCGTAGGCGGCCTCGTCCATCCACCGCATCACCGTGCCGCCGTGGGCTTTGCCTCCCCAGTTGACGACGCCGGGCGGCACGAGGAAACGCAGCGTCGTGCGGGGGGCGGCCGAGGCATCCGTGTATTCCTCGTCGAGCATGAGCGACTTGATCTCGGTGCGCGAGGCGATGCGGTCGAGCGCGAGGCGCTGCAGCTCGGCGTCCGCGGCCGACACGGGGCTCCACGCCGGCACGGGGGCCGGCCGGCCGTCGGCACCCTTCGCGACGAAGACCAGGATGCACGTGGTCGCCGGGGTGTACTCGCGGGTGCTCACGTCGGCCGAGGCGACCGTGGCGACGATGTGCATGCTCGTGGTGCCGGTGTGCACGATGCGGGCGCTCACCTCGATGAGACTGCCCGGCGGGATCGGACGCCGGTGGCGCATGTTGCCGACGTACGCGGTGACGCAGTAGCCGCCGGCCCAGCCGACCGCACACGCATAGGCGGCCTTGTCGATCCACTCCATGACGCTTCCGGCGGCCACCGAGCGTCCGCCGGCGGCGGTGTCGCCGGGGGTGGCGAGGAAGCGCAGCGTGATCCGGTCATCACGACCGGCGGCGGGATGGGCGAGCGCAGCGGGCTCCGCGTCGGGGGTCACGCACGACAGCGTAGTGAGTCGGATGCCGCGGCCCGCGGCATCCGCGCGCTCTCACCGCCCGCACAGCGCCGAGCCCGAGGCCCGGCGCTCCTAGACTGACGGGTGTGACCGGTCCTCTCACCGCCCCCATCCGCACGTCCCGCGACCACGCGTGCCTCATCGTGTACGGGCCGGACAAGGCCGGGGTCGTGGCGGCCATCACGGCGCTCATCACCCGCCACGAGGGCAACATCGTCTCCCTCGATCAGTACTCCGACAACCCGCAGGGCGGGGCGTTCTTCCAGCGGGTGGTGTTCCACCGGCCGAACCTGACGGCGGCGCTGCCGAGCATCGAGGAGGACCTCGCAGAGACCCTCGCCCCCTACGCCATGGAGTGGCGGCTGACCGACCAGTCGATCCCGAAGCGCATGGCAATCCTCGCGTCGACCTCCGACCACTGCCTGCTCGACCTGCTGTGGCGTCACCGCCGCGGCGAGCTGCCGGTGTCGATCCCGATGGTCGTCTCGAACCACACCAACACGGCCGACGACGTGCGCTCGTTCGGGGTGCCGTTCTTCCACGTGCCCTCGCAGGGCGCCGACAAGTCGGCGGCCGAGGCCGAGATCCTGAAGCTGCTGAAGGGCAACGTCGACTTCGTCGTGCTCGCCCGCTACATGCAGATCCTGTCGGGCGACTTCCTCGCCGAGCTCGGGGTGCCGGTCATCAACATCCACCACTCGTTCCTCCCCGCCTTCATCGGCGCCGACCCGTACCGCAAGGCCAAGGAGCGCGGCGTGAAGCTCATCGGCGCGACCTCGCACTACGTGACCGAGGATCTCGACGAGGGCCCGATCATCGAGCAGGACGTCGTGCGCGTCACCCACGCCGACACCCGCACCGACCTGCAGCGCCACGGCGCCGACGTCGAGCGCGCCGTGCTCTCCCGCGCGGTGCTGTGGCACGCGCAGGACCGCGTGATCCGCCACGGCAACCAGACGATCGTCTTCTGAGGCGGGCGCGGCGTGGGCCGCGGCATCCGCCTCGGAACGGTCAGAACACGTACTCCATGAGCTCGAGCCCGAGCACCCGGAACGCGTCGTGCGCCCGCAGCCGGTGCGCGATCGACAGGTCGTCGAAGCAGACCGTCAGCGCATAGGACACCCCCGCGCGGGGACCGGCGAGCACCCCCGCCTCGGCGCGCACGCCGTCGCCCCGGCCGGTCTTGTTCAGGAACAGCAGACCATGCTCGTCGCCCTCGTGAGCGAACGGGTCGAGCCCGGTGACGGATGCCGCGAGGCTCAGGTCGTGCCCATGGCTCAGCCACTCCGACACCTGCGCACTGACGGCGGGTGTCACGACGCGGGAGTTCACGAGGTCGGCGAACAGCCGCGCGTACTCGCGGGTCGCGCCGAGCGCGACGTGCGGGGCGTCGTCGGGGCCGCGCCGGTCGCGGAAGGCGTCCATCATGGCCGAGCGCGACAGCCCGAGCTGCTCGAGCCGCACCCGCACGGCGGGGAGTCCGATGCGGGCGAGCAGCGCGTTCGCCGCGAGGGCGTCGCCGGTGGATGCCGCCAGCACCGCGAGGTCGACGACGGGCAGCGACGGCGCGGCGAGATGCTGCCAGGTTCCCGGCCCCGCGACCGCGGGGAGGCTCGTGCGGTCGACCACCTCGTAAGGGTCGAGGCGGTTCTGGTCAATCTGCGCCGCCACCTCCACCAGAAGAGGCACGACGCCGAGCCCCGCGATCGGCAGGCTCACGTAGTCGTCACCGACGAGCACCGCGCTGCCGCGGTCGAGGTCGTCGACGTGCACCGACACCTGGGCGCCCGCGACGGCGAGGGCGTCGAGCGCCGCCATGGTCGACGTGAACGAGCGTCGCCCCACGGCGACCCGGCGGCCCGACCGGCTCGCCGCGCGGCGGCGCCCGGGCGACGCCTCGGCGCCCCGCGCACGATCAGGAGTCGGTGCCACGGTGGGCTCCCTCCCGTCGGGTGCGGTGCGCGCGCACGGCGACTGTCAGCATCCGTTCGCGTGAGGCCATGCCAGCACGGCCGGGTTACCAGATGGTGACGCGCTCGCTCTCGGGGAGCCAGAGCGCATCGGTCTCGGTCACGCCGAACGCCGCGTAGAAGGCGTCGACGTTGCGCACGATCTGGTTGCAGCGGAACTCGTTGGGCGAGTGCGGGTCGATCGTCAGCAGCCGGATGGTCTCGGCGTCGCGACCCTTCTGCTGCCAGATCTGCCCCCAGCTCAGCAGCAGCCGCTGGATGCCGGTGAACCCGTCGATCTCGGGAGCGGGCTCGCCGCCGAGCGAGATCTCGTAGGCGCGGATCGCGATACCGAGGCCCCCGAGGTCACCGATGTTCTCGCCGATCGTGAGAGCGCCGTTGACGTGGTTCTCGGGAGCGAGACCCTGCGGCACGAGCTCGTCGTACTGGGCGATGAGGCTCGCCGTGCGCTGCTCGAACGCCGCACGGTCGGCGTCGGTCCACCAGTCCCGCAGCGACCCGTCGCCGTCGTACCGGCTGCCCTGGTCGTCGAACCCGTGGCCGATCTCATGGCCGATCACCGCGCCGATGCCGCCGTAGTTGGCGGCTGCGTCGCGATCGGCGTCGAAGAACGGGTACTGCAGGATCGCCGCCGGGAACACGATCTCGTTCATGAGCGGGTTGTAATAGGCGTTGACGGTCTGCGGGGTCATGAACCACTCGTCGCGGTCGATGGGCCCACCGACCTTGCCTAGCTGCCGGTCGTGCTCGACGACGTGCGCGCGGCGCACGTTGCCGACCACGTCGGCGGGGTCGACGACGAGTGCCGAGTAGTCCTTCCACCGCACCGGGTAGCCGATCTTCGGGGTGAAGGCGTCGAGCTTGGCGAGCGCGCGCTCACGGGTCTCGGGGCTCATCCACTCGAGGGTCGCGATCGACTGGCGGTAAGCCTCGATGAGGTTCGCGACCAGCTCGTCCATGGCGACCTTCGCCTGCGGCGGGAAATGCCGCTCGACGTAGACGCGGCCGACGGCCTCGCCGAGCGCGGCCTCGACGAGGCTGACGCCCCGCTTCCACCGCTCGCGGTTCACCGGCACGCCGGTGAGCTGCGTGCCGTAGAACGAGAAGTTCTCGGCCACGATCTCCTCGGTGAGGAACGGCGCCGAGCCGTGCACGATCGCGTAGCGCAGCCACGACTTCCAGCCCTCGAGGTGCGCGTCGACGAGCAGTGCGCCCATACCCTCCAGGAAGCTCGGCTGCTGCACGACGACCTCGGCGAACGCATCGGGATGCCCCGGCGCGAGCGCCGAGCGCCACGGCTCCAGGTCGACGCCCACGAGCGACTGCACCTCGTCCCAGGTCTTCAGGTTGTAGGTGGCGACCGCGTCGCGGCTGCGCACGTTGTCCCAGTGCGCGGCGGCGATCTCGGTCTCGAGCGCGACGATGCGGTCGGCCTGGGCCGCGGCATCCGTCACGTCGACGAGGCCGAGCAGACGCTCGATGTGCTCGCGGTACGCGATGCGGGTCTCGCCGAAGTTCTCGAGCCGGTAGTAGCTCTCGTCGGGGAGGAACAGCCCGCCCTGCACGAGGAAGGGGACGTAGCGGGTCGGGTTGCCGGGGTCGGGCTCGACGTAGAGGTCGATGAGTCCGCGCACGCCGTCGCGCTCGAGCTCGCCGATCGCGATCAGAAGGTCCTCGACCGAGCCGATCGCGTCGATGCGGGCGAGCTGCGCCGAGATCGGCGCGAGGGATGCCGCGGCGATGCGCTCGGTGTCCATGAAGCTGGCGTAGAGGTCGCCGATCTTACGGGCCTCGGTGCCGGGCTCGGCCTGCTGCGACTCGGTGATGATCGCGGCGACGTCCTTCTCGGCCCGCTCGGCGATGAGGTGGAACGAGCCCCAGCGGGCCTTGTCGTCGGGGATCGCGGTGCGGTCGAGCCAGGCGCCGTTGACGTGGCGGAACAGGTCGTCCTGCGGGCGGATCTCGGTGCTCAGTTCGCCGAGCTCGAGACCGGAGCGGAGGTCTGCAGACATGGGCTCCACCCTACGCCGCGCACTCATGGGTCGGCCGGGAGTTGCGCACATCCGCGCACCCGCGTCCGCCGTGTCGGCGCCGCGCGGTACTGTCGCGTCGGGCCCGCACCGGCGGGCGGAGAAGAGGTCAGGATGTCGACACTCACCGCACGCGACGGCGCCACGGCGCTGCTCGTGGTCGACGTGCAGAACGGCGTCGTCGACGGAGCCCATGACCGCGACGGCGTGGTCACCCGCATCGCCGGGCTGGTCGCCCGCGCGAGACACGACGGCGTGCCCGTCGTGTGGGTGCAGCACTCCGAGGACGGCGAGCTCGAGCAGGGCACGGAAGCGTGGGAACTGGTGCCCGAGCTCGTGCCGGCCGACGGCGAAGCGCACGTGCACAAGCGCTACGGCGACTCGTTCGAGGGCACCGACCTCGACGACCTGCTCGCCCGGCTCGGTGTCGACCGTCTGGTCGTCGCGGGCGCCGAGACCGACGCCTGCATCCGCTCGACCATCCACGGCGCGTTCGCGCGCGGCTACGACACGGTGCTCGTGAGCGACGCCCACACCGCCGGCGACAAGACCGCGTGGGGCGCGCCGAGCGTTCCCGACGTCATCGCGCACACGAACCTCTACTGGTCGTTCCAGTCGGCTCCCGGCAAGTCGGCCGGCACCGCCACGGCCGGCGAGGTCGCCCTGGGTCGGTGAACGACCCCGTCGCCCGCGGACTCTCCCTACGCTGAGCGCATGACCGCACGCGGGGCCACGCTCAACCGGCAGATCCTCGCGCTCGCGGTGCCCGCACTCGGCGCGCTCGTCGCCGAGCCGCTGTTCCTCATCGTCGACGCGGCGCTCGTCGGCCACGTCGGCCTCGACGCCCTCGCGGGTCTCGGCATCGCCTCAGCGGTGCTGCAGACGATCGTCGGGCTCATGGTGTTCCTCGCCTACGCGACGACGCCGGCGGTGGCGCGGCGGTTCGGCGCGGGCGACCCGGGCGCCGCCGTGTCGGCGGGCATCGACGGCATGTGGCTCGCGGTGAGCCTGGGCGCGGTGCTCGCGCTCGCGGCATCCGTCGCGTCGCCGGGCATCGTGGCCCTCTTCGGCGCCTCGCCGGAGGTGACCGCCGCGGCCGACACCTACCTCGCGATCTCGGTGTGGGGGCTGCCAGCGATGCTCGTCGTATTCGCAGCGACCGGCCTGCTGCGCGGCATGCAGAACACGGTGGTGCCGCTGTGGGTCGCCGGGTTCGGCTTCGCCGCGAACGCCGGACTCAACGCCCTGCTCATCTACGGGCTCGGGTTCGGCATCGCGGGCTCGGCGCTCGGCACCGTGCTCGCGCAGTGGGGCATGGTGGGCGTGTACGTCGCCGTCGTCGCGCGGCTCGCCCGCCGGCATGCGGCATCCGTCCGACCGCAGCGCGCCGGCATTACCGGATCGGCACGGCTCGGCGGGTGGTTGTTCCTGCGCACGGTGTCGTTGCGCGCGGCCCTGCTCGCGACCGTCGCGGCGGCGACCGCGCTCGGCACCGCGGAGCTCGCCGCCTGGCAGGTCGCGTTCACGATCTTCTCGACAGCCGCATTCGCGCTCGATGCCCTGGCGATCGCCGCGCAGGCGCTCGTCGGCAAGAGCCTCGGCGCGGGCGATCGGGTGCTCGTGCGCCACGTGCTGCGGCGGACGGTCGCGTGGGGCGCGTGGTTCGGTGTCGTCGTGGGCGCCGTGATCGCGGCCCTGTCGGGCGTGCTGGGCGGCCTGTTCACCGGGGACGCCTCGCTCTCGCCGCTCGCGCAGCCGGCACTGATCGTGCTGGCGATCGCGCAGCCGCTGTGCGGGGTGGTGTTCGTGCTCGACGGCGTGCTGATGGGAGCCGGCGACGGCCGCTACCTCGCGGTGGTCGGGGTGCTCAACCTCGTGCCCTTCGTGCCACTGCTCGTCGTGCTGGCGCTCGTCGGCGCGTCGGGGGCCGCTGGTCTCGCCTGGCTGGCCGTCGCGTTCTTCGGGGTCTACATGCTCGCCCGGCTGGTGACGCTCTCCCGCCGTGTGCGCGGCACGGCGTGGATGACTGTCGGGGTCTAGATCGGATGCCGCGGGCTCGCTGACCCGCAGACCGTGATCAGTCGGCGGCGACGGGCTGCGGGATGGGCGTCACGTCGGCGCGCACCGCGGGCATCGCGAGGGCGACCAGCATCATCGCCGCGACCGTGACGAGCACCGCCACGAACACCGCGGTTCCGGCGGCAGCGGCACCCGCGGCATCCGTCTCGGCCCGTCCGGCGAGGGCGGCCGTGCTGATGGCCCCGAAGATCGCCGCGCCCACGGCGCTGCCGATCGAGCGTGCGAACATGTTGGCGCCGGTGACGACGCCGCGCTGGCTCCACTCGACGCTCGCCTGCGCGGCGATCAGGCTCGGGGTGGCGACGAGGCCGAATCCGAAGCCGGTGACGATGCAGCACAGCGCCACGAGGGCGACCGAGGGCCACGCCGAGGTGATCGCGAGCGCGGCGGTTCCGACGATGGCGATCGTGAGCCCGATGAGAACCGTGGGCTTGAAGCCGATGCGCAGGTAGAACACCCGCCCCGACATGCTCGCCGCGATCGGCCAGCCGATCGTGAGGGCGGCGACGGCGAAACCCGCGATCAGCGGGATCGCACCCGCCGCGTGCTGCAGGTAGCCGGGCACGAACGAGGTCAGGCCGATGAGGCCGGCGCCGATGCCGAGCGAAATGAGCGAACTGCTCCAGATGAGGCGTCGCCCCATGAGCGCGAGCGGCAGCACGGGCTCGGCCGCGCGTCGTTCGACGAACACGAACACGATCAGCAGCACCGCCGCGGCGACGAACACGCCGATGCTCGCGGGCGAGTCCCATGCCCACGCGACGCCGCCTTCGAGCACACCGAGGATCGCGAGGCCCGCGCCGCCCATGATCAGCAGCGACCCGGCGACGTCGATGCGGTGCCGCGGCGCGTCGGCGCGCCGCACCCCGGGTTCGTGGAAGTTGCGGGCGATGAGCCAGAGCGCCGCGATGCACAGCGGCAGGTTGACCCAGAAGATCCAGCGCCAGATGCCCAGCTGCGCGAAGATCCCGCCGAGCGCCGGGCCGACCACGCTCGCCGCCGCCCACACGCCGGCGATGTAGCCCTGCACCTTGGCCCGCTCGGCGATCGTGTAGATGTCGCCGGCGATCGTGATCGCCATGGGCTGCACCGCCCCCGCGCCGAGACCCTGGATCGCGCGGAAGACGATCAGCGCCGGCATCGACCAGGCCACCGCGCACAGCACCGAGCCGAGCAGGAAGAGGGCGATGCCGACGATCATCACGGGCTTGCGCCCGATCGTGTCGGCGAGCTTCGAGTAGATCGGCACGGTGATCGCCTGCGCGAGCAGATAGATGGAGAACAGCCACGGGAACTGGCTGTAGCCGCCGAGGTCCTCGACGACGCTCGGCACGGCGGTCGCGAGGATGGTCGCGTCGATCGCGACGATGCCGGTCGCCACCATGAGCGCCAGCAGGATGGGGCCGCGTTCCGACCTGAGACCGACGCCGTCACTCATGCGCACTCCGTTCCGCGGCATCGCCGCCGGTGAGCACAAGCCGCGAGGAGCCCGGGGTATTCCGCGGCATCCCTCAGCCGGCGTGACGCCGGCACCACTCGTACATGATGATCGCGGCGGCGGCCCCGGCGTTGATCGAGCGGGTCGACCCGTACTGGGTGATCTCGACCGTTGCGGATGCCGCGGCGAGCGCCTCGGGCGAGAGCCCCGGCCCTTCCTGTCCGAACAGCAGCACGCAGCGCTCGGGAAGGTCGGCCCGGTCGACGGGCACCGACCCGTCGACATTGTCGATCGCGATGACCGGCAGCTGCGCGGCGGCGGCCCAGGCGGTGAAGGCGGCGATGTCGTCGTGGTGCACGACGTGCTGGTAGCGGTCGGTGACCATGGCGCCGCGGCGGTTCCACCGCCGGCGCCCGATGATGTGCACGGTGTCGGCGAGGAACGCGTTGGCGCTGCGCACGATGGAGCCGATGTTGAGGTCGTGCTGCCAGTTCTCGATGGCGACATGGAACGGATGCCGCCTCTCATCGAGGTCTGCGACGATCGCCGCCATGCGCCAGTACCGGTAGCGGTCGATGACGTTGCGGCGGTCGCCGTCGGCGAGCAGATCGGGGTCGTAACGGTCGTCGTCGGGCCAGGCGGCGCCGCCTCCCGGCCAGGGACCGACGCCGTGCGCGAGTTCAGGCTCGTCAGGGTCGGCGGGGCTGTCGGTCACGGCTTTCACGGTAGTCGTCGCCCGGGGCGCCGAGGGTTTTCGGCATGCCGAAAAATGGGTAAGGTTTCGGCATGCCGAAAACTACGCGCAGCACGGCCGAGGTCGCCCTCGACCGGGTGCCGGCGCGCACCGCGCAGCCGCGGCTCGTGCTGCTGCTCGGCCCGGCGCTCGTCGCGGGGGTCGCTTACCTCGACCCGGGCAACGTCGCGAGCAACATGTCGGCCGGTGCCGCCTACGGCTATCTGCTCGTGTGGGTCATCGTCGCGGCGAACCTCACCGCCTGGCTCGTGCAGTATCTGTCGGCGAAGCTCGGCGTCGTCACCGGCGCGAGCCTGCCCGAGGTGCTCGGCAGCCGCATCCGCTCGCCGTGGGGACGACGCGCCTACTGGCTGCAGGCCGAGGTCGTCGCCATGGCCACCGACGTCGCCGAGGTCATCGGCGGCGCGGTGGCGCTGCATCTGCTGTTCGGCCTTCCGCTCGTTCTCGGCGGGGCCATCACCGGCGCGATCTCCCTCGGCGTGCTCATCGTGCACAGCCGCGGCGGCGCCCGACGGTTCGAGCTGACGATCGCCGCGTTCCTCGTCGTCATCGTGGTGGGCTTCTCAGCGGGCGTGCTCATCGCCCCGCCCGACGCGGCCGGGGTGCTCGGCGGGCTCGTGCCGCGCTTCCAGGGCACCGACTCGGTGCTGCTGGCCGCGTCGATCCTCGGGGCGACGGTCATGCCGCATGCGATCTACGCGCACTCGGCGCTCACCCGCGACCGCTTCCACGGCACGCCGACGACGTCGCTCCCGCGCCGGGCGTCGACGCTGACGGATGCCGCCACCCGCCGCATCCTCGTCGCCACGCGCTGGGACGTCTCTATCGCGATGATCGTGGCCGGGTCGGTCAACCTCGTGATGCTGCTGATCGCGGCCGTCACCCTTCCGGGCGCGGCCGGAACCGACACCCTGGAGGGCGCGTACGCGGCGATCCGCGACAGCCTCGGCCCGATCATCGCGGTGCTCTTCGCGGTCGGGCTCCTCGCCAGCGGCCTCGCCAGCACGTCGGTCGGAGCGTATGCGGGCTCGGAGATCATGCACGGCCTCCTGCGCGTGCGGGTGCCGCTCGTCGCCCGCCGCATCGTCACCCTCGTTCCGGCGCTCGCGATCCTCGGGGCGGGTGTCGACCCGACCTGGGCGCTCGTGCTCAGTCAGGTCGTGCTGTCATTCGGCATCCCGTTCGCGATCGTCCCGCTCGTGTGGCTGACCTCCCGCCGGTCTGTGCTCGGCACCCACCGCAACCGGGGAGTGACGATCGCGCTGGGGGCCGCGGCATCCGTCCTTCTGGTGGCGTTGAACGCCGTGCTGCTCGTGCTGGTCGCGACGGGCGCCGGATAACCTGGATGCCGTGTCCCCCGCGTCCTCGTCGAGTCCGGCCGTCGACGACTACCTGAAGACGATCTACCAGCACACCGAGTGGCAGCCGGACCGCATCACTCCCTCGCAGCTGGCGACCGTGCTCGGCCTCGCCCCGTCGAGCGTGACCGAGATGGTGCAGAAGCTCGCCGCCGCGGGTCTCGTGCGGCACCGCCCGTACGGCCCGATCGAGCTGACCAACGGCGGACTGCGCCGCGCCGCGCAGATGGTGCGCCGCCACCGTCTCATCGAGACGTGGCTCGTGCAGGAGTTCGGCTACAGCTGGGACGAGGTGCACGACGAGGCCGAGGTGCTCGAGCACTCGCTGAGCGACCGGCTGCTCGAACGCATCGACGCCCGGCTCGGGAGGCCCCGGTTCGATCCGCACGGCGACGCGATCCCCGATGCCGACGGCGAGGTGGAGCGCGAGCCGTTCGTGCTGCTCGCCGAGGCCGAGACCGGGCATCGCGGACGGGTGCTGCGCGTGAGCGACTACGACCCGGCGCTGCTGCGCGCCCTCGAGCAGGCGGGGGTCGATGTGGGGCACACCGTCACGGTCGTGACCGCGGGCGCGAGCCCGGTGGTGACGCTCGACGGAGCCGCGGCGGCGCTTCCCGACGGCGCGGCGACGGCGGTCTGGCTCAGCGCCTAGCGCCGCGCCGCACGGCGGCCCGCACCGACATCGCACCGCCGCGACCGGGCGCCCTCAGCGGCGCGCGGCCTCGAACGGCCAGCGCAGACGCGTCGCGTTCTCGCACGTCACCCAGTACCGCTCCGCGACGGCCGGATCCTGGGTGACCTTGGCGGGAGCTGCGAGCCGCGGCGGTCCGCTCGTCACCCGCGCCGGTCCCCAGAACTGCCCGCCGACGACGTCGGGATCGACGAGCGCACGCACGAGCGGCCAGGCGCCGTGCTCCTTCGACTGGGTGAGGGGCGATTGGAGGTTGTCGACGAACCGGCCCAGGCGACTCGGCTCATTGACGCCCTGGATGCCGGCGGTGCGCCCGCTGACCGAATAGCCCGGGTGGGCGATGACGCTCGCGACCGGCACGCGCTCGGCGCGCAGGCGACGATCGGCCTCGAGGCCGAGCGCGGTGGTGGCGATCTTCGACTGCACGTAGGCGCGCCAGCCGGAGTAGCCCGAGGCGAGCTGCGGGTCGACGGGATCGATGCGCCCGAGCGAGGTCGACATGCTGCCGAGCCACACCATCCGGCCGCGCGCGGCCGCGAGCGTGCGCAGCAGGGCGCCGGCGAGCGCGAAATGGCCGAGCGCGTTCGTCGCGAACACCAGCTCGTTGCCGTCGAAGGTCGTCTGCCGGTGTCGCGGCGGGTGCACCATGCCGGCGTTGAGCAGCAATCCGTGCAGGCGCCCGCGATGCCGCACGGTCGCGGCGGCCGCACGCACCGAGCCCAGATTGGAGGTGTCGAGCAGCAGCGTCTCGATCGTGCCGCGATGCGGGGCATCCGCCGTGCGACCGAGCACGGCAGCCTTCGCCGCCGACAGCCGGTGCGGGTTACGGCCGGTCATGATGACGTGGGCGCCGCCGCGCACGAGCTGCTCGCACGAGAAGTAGCCGAGCCCGGCGTTGGCACCCGTCACGAGATAGCTGCGCCCGCGCAGATCGGGCAGGTGCAGGGGGTTCCACTCGGCCGCTCTCGCGCTCACGGCTACGACCTTACGCCCGGGCCGTTTCACGGCGATGACGGATGCCGCACCCTAGGCTGAACACATGCGTACACGTGCCGACGTCGAGTGCTGGCTGACCGACATGGACGGGGTTCTCGTGCATGAGAACCAGGCGATCCCCGGAGCCGCCGAACTGCTCGCCCAGTGGACCGACACGGGCACGCCGTTCCTCGTGCTGACGAACAACTCGATCTTCACGCCGCGCGACCTGAGTGCCCGCCTGCGGGCATCGGGGCTCATCGTGCCCGAGACCGCGATCTGGACGTCGGCGCTCGCGACCGCCGACTTCCTGAAGGCGCAGGCGCCGGGCGGATCGGCCTTCGTGATCGGCGAGGCCGGCCTCACCACGGCGCTGCACGAGGCGGGCTTCATCCTCACCGAGACGATGCCCGACTACGTCGTGGTCGGCGAGACCCGCAACTACTCGTTCGAGGCGATCACGAAGGCGATCCGCTACATCGCCGCGGGTGCCCGCTTCATCGCCACGAACCCCGACGCGACCGGCCCGTCGGTCGACGGCATCCTGCCCGCGACCGGCGCGATCACCGCCCTCATCACGAAGGCGACCGGCCGCGAGCCGTACGTCGTCGGCAAGCCGAATCCGATGATGTTCCGCTCGGCGCTCAACCGCATCGGCGCCCACTCCGAGTCGACCGGCATGATCGGCGACCGCATGGACACCGACGTGGTCGCCGGCATCGAGGCGGGACTGCACACGGTGCTCGTCATGACCGGCATCAGCGACCCCGCCGAGATCGAGCGGTTCCCGTTCCGTCCTGACGAGGTCCTCACCTCGGTCGCCGACCTCATCCAGCGCGCCCCCGTCGAGTCGGACCTGCCCGAGGTCGACTGAGCCGCGGCATCCGCCCGTCGTCACCGAGAGCGGATGCCTCGCCTCAGCGCAGCACGAGGGTCAGCGCGCGAAGAGCCGCGAGAACAGACTCGTCTTCTCGTGTCCCTGGCATCGCTGGGACTGGGGAATGCCCCGCATGACCTGGTCGACGTGCTGCCCGCAGCCTCGCCAGGTGGTTTTGCCGCAGGTGCGGCAGGTGACGGTCGTGCACATGATGCTCTCCGTAGGTGTTCGTGGGTGTGGTGCTGTTCGCCGAGCCCGTCAGGCGAGCATCAGGAAGAGCTTCTCGAGTTCGTCGGTGCTCAGCCCCGGCTCGGCGCTCTCGGGATCGGCGAGGCACTCCTTCATCGCCGTCGAGACGATCGCGAATCCCGCACGGTCGAGCGCGCTCGAGACGGCGGCGAGCTGGGTGACGATGTCACGGCACGGCTTGTCCTGCTCCACTGCGGCGATCACCGCATCGAGTTGTCCTCGCGCGCGACGCAGGCGGTGCAGGATGCGCTTCTGCGCTTCGGGGTCGTCAGTCTTCATGGACATCCTCTCGGGGGTGATCGGTCGACGGCGCCGCCGCCGGATTCGACTCGCGCCCGGCTTCGTCGGAACGCCGGCGTCGGCGCGAGATCGGGGAGTCGACGCAGCGACCGGTGATGGCGGAGAAGGCGAGCAGCAGCCCGCCGGTTGCGGCCGGAATCGCCGCCCAGGGCTGGTCCGACAGGCCGGCAGCGGCCGACAGGAGGACGACGGCACCTGCGGTGTACACAGCGCGCTCGCCGGGCGGCGCGGCGCAGACCGGGAGCCGCGGCATCCGGTCACGCATGCTGCATCGCCTCGGGCCGCTCGAGGATCTCGCTGGCCTCGCCGCCCCACCATGCACGGAGGGTGAGCATTCCGCCCGAAAGCGATGCCGAGTCGAACCCCTCTTGCGCGAGGACCCGATGAGCAATCGCCGAACGCACCCCGGATTGGCACATCACGCGGATCGGACGGCCGCCCGCGGCCGACCGAACCTCCTCGATGCGCCCCCGCAGCTCGGTGTGCGGGATGTGCATCGCGCCACGTACTGCGCCTGCGGCGACCTCTGCCGCCGTGCGGACGTCCAGGAGAAGCGCCCGGTCGAGTACCGCGGCGAGCTCGTCGGCGTACCAGAGGCGCAGTGCACCGGTGCGCACGTTCTCACCCAGCATCCCGGTGAGGTTGACGGGGTCCTTCGCCTGCCCGAACGGCGGCGAGTATGCGAGGTCGAGGTCGATGAGGTCCTCGACCGAGAGCCCGGCGCGAATCGCTGTCGCAAGCACGTCGATCCGCTTATCGACGCCGTCCCGTCCTACGGCTTGGGCCCCCAGAAGACGACCGTTCGATGTCGCCGCGTGCACGACGAGGTGCACCTGTGTGGCGCCGGGGAAGTATCCGGCGTGCTGGTTCGGGTGGAGGTGCAGGGTGACGTAGTCGACCTCAGCCGCGTCGAGCGCCTGTCGGTTCGCCCCGGTCAGCGCGGCGACCTGGTCGCCGACGCGAACGATCGCCGTGCCCGTCGGCGCCGGCAGCATGCGGGCGTGCTCGGGCCGGAAGATGGCGTCGGCGACGAGGCGTCCGGCGCGATTGGCGGGGCCGGCGAGGGCGATCGGCCGCCGTGCGCCGGTCACCCCGTCGACACTGAGCACAGC
Source organism: Microbacterium ginsengisoli (assembly GCF_000956535.1). Taxonomy (GTDB): domain Bacteria; phylum Actinomycetota; class Actinomycetes; order Actinomycetales; family Microbacteriaceae; genus Microbacterium; species Microbacterium ginsengisoli. Next base: position 20,818 of record NZ_JYIY01000055.1, read on the forward strand.
GTCACCGACGGCCCAGACGTTCGGGACTGTCGTTCGACCGTGCCCGTCGACGATGATCGCTCCGCGCTCGCAGCCCACGCCTGCCGCCTCGAACACTTCGGTGTCCGGCCGCACGCCGACAGAGAGAACGACGAGATCAGCGGCGAGTCTGGCTCCGTCGCTGAGGATGACGACGTCCTCCTCATCGTGTTGCTCGATGGCGTCGGCTGCGACGCCGAGGTGCAGATCGACGCCCAGGGCACGAAGCTCGGCAGTGACCACAGCCGCGAGCTCTCGCTCGAGCGGCGGGAGGGGGTGGGAGGCGACGTCCACCAGGCTGACCGCGAGGCCGCGACGAGCGAGGACTTCCGCGGCCTCGATCCCGATGAAACCGGCACCGAGCACGACTGCGCGGCGGATGCCGCGGTCGACGGTGCGACGCAGCGACGTTGCATCGTCGACGGATCGGAGCGTGCGTACTCGCGGGGAGTCGAGACCGGGGATCGGGGGGCGCACCGACCGAGCGCCCGGGGCGAGGATCAGGTCGTCGTAGGCGATCTCATAGTCGCCGTCGATCGTGCGAACGCTGACGACGCGACGTGTGATGTCGAGACCGAGCACGTCATGTCCGGTGCGCACATCTAGTGCGAGCGCGGCCCGCAGCGAGCTCGGTGTCTGCACGAGGAGCGAGCTCTCGTCGGCGATCTCTCCTCCCACGAAGTAGGGCAATCCGCAGTTGGCGAAGGAGACATGGGCCCCACGCTCGAGCACGACGATCTCCGCGCGCTCGTCCAGTCGGCGGGCGCGAGCCGCTGCGCTCATGCCTCCGGCAACGCCCCCCACGATGACCAGGCGATGAGGTGCTCCGCTCTCACGCATCGGGGTGCCCCGGGCAGCGCTCCGACGGGTCCACGCCGCGCAGGGCGTCCTCGACGTGCTGGCCACACCCCGTCCAGGTGGCTTTGCCGCATTCAGGGCAGGTGATTCGACTGCACATGGCATTCCTCTCGACGGAGCGAAGCTATACCCCCAGGGGTACTTGGGTCAAATACGGGTGGGGGTATCCATCGATCCAAGAGCGATCCGCCCGTCGTCACCGAGAGCGGATGCCTCGCCTCAGCGCAGCACGAGGGCGGCGGCGCCGATCAGCGGGCCGTCGCCGGCGAGTCCGCTCGGCACGACCCGCGTCGCCCGCGAGAACGGCAGAGCCGCGCTCTCGCGCAGCGAGGCCTGCACGAGGTCGATGTAGTCGGGCGTGACGGTCGAGAAGCCCCCGCCGATCGCGACGGCCTCGAGGTCGATGAGGGTCGCGGCGTCGGCGAGCACGATGCCCACCGCCCGTGCCGAGCGCTCGATCGCGGCGCGCGCGACCGGGTCGCCCGCGGCGGCGTCGCGGGCGAGGTCCTCACCACGCTCGCCGCCCCACCCCTGGGCCTGCGCCCAGCGCACGCTCGAGGGGCCGGATGCCACGTGCTCGAGGGTCGGGCCGAATCCCTCGAACCCGGCGGGAGCCGACACCTGCCCGATGTGGCCGGCGTTGCCGGTGCCGCCGCCGACGAGCGCGCCGTCGACGACGAGTCCACCGCCGACGCCCGTCGAGACCACGATTGACATCGACGCGCGGGTTCCGGCGGTCGCGCCGATCCAGTTCTCGGCGAGCGCGATGCAGCCGCCGTCGTGGCGCAGTCGCACCGGCACGTCGCGGCCGACCACGCGCCGCACCGCATCGGCGAGCGCGAACCCGTGTACGCCGGGCATGTTCACCGGGTCGATCGTCTCGCGCACCGCATCGATCGGGCCGGCCGCGCCGATGCCGACGCCCACGAGCTCGTCGTCGGGGCCGAGCGCGGCGACGGCGGCGCTCACGACCGCGGCGGCCGCGGCATCCAATCGGGCCGGATCGGTGTCAGGCCCGGTAGGTCGCCGGGTGCGGCCGACGGCGCGCACGAGACCGGATGCCTCGACCAGCGCGGCTTCGATCTTCGTGCCGCCGAGGTCGACGGCGAGAGCGACGGTGCTCATGCGGGGTACTCCCCGGGCTACTGGGGGTCGAGACCGAGGTCGTCGAGGTCGATCGCCGCGAGCCACTGCAGGCCCTCGGCCTCGATCGCCGCCTGGGCGCCCGTGCGACGGTCGACGATCACCGCGACCGCGACCGGCTCGGCGCCTTCGCGGCGCAGCGCCTCGACCGCCTTCAGGGCGGACTGGCCGGTGGTCGAGGTGTCCTCGAGCACGACGACGCGCTTGCCCGCGACATCCGCTCCCTCGATCTGACGGCCGCGGCCGTGGTCCTTGGGCTCCTTGCGCACGACGAAGGCGTCGAGCGGGCGACCGGCGTGCACCGACTCGTGCAGCACGGCATTGGCGATCGGGTCGGCACCGAGGGTGAGCCCGCCGACGGCGACGATGCCGTCGACGTCGCGAATGAGGTCGAGCATGATGCGACCGATCGCGGGGGCGGCCCGATGGTCGAGCGTGAGCTTGCGCATGTCGACGTAGTACGTCGCCCGCTTGCCGCTGGAGAGGATGAAGTCGCCGTGGAACACGGCCTCGTCCTTGATGAGCGCGATGAGCGCCTGACGGTCGGATTCGAGCTCGGGCGTGGAGGCAGCGGTCACGCCTCCGAGTGTAGGGCGGGGCGCGGCATCCGCCCGTCACGCCGGACCCGCCACGACCCGGACTCGGCGTCGGGGGTGCGCCCTAGGCTGGGGCCATGCGGCTTGCGACCTGGAACGTCAACTCCATCCGCGCACGGGTCGTGCGCACCGTCGAGTTCTGCGTGCGAGAGAACATCGACGTGCTCGCCATGCAGGAGATCAAGTGCAAGCCCGAGCAGTTCCCCTACGCCGAGTTCGAGGCGGCGGGCTACCAGGTCGTCGCGCACGGGCACAACCAGTGGAACGGCGTCGCGATCGCGAGCCGTGAGCCCATCGAGGACGTCTCGTTCGCCTTCGACGGCATGCCGGGCTTCCAGAAGGGCTACGACGGGCCGGATGCCCCGCAGGAGGCCCGTGCGCTCGGCGCGACGATCGACGGCGTGCGGGTGTGGAGCCTGTACGTTCCCAACGGCCGTGGGCTCGACGACCCGCACTACCGCTACAAGCTCGAGTGGCTCGCCGCGCTGCAGGGCTACACGCGCGGGGCGCTCGGCGCCGACCCCGACCTGCCTCTCGCGCTCGTCGGAGACTTCAACATCGCGCCCCTCGACGCCGACAACGGCGACCCGACCGTCGTCGAGGGCGTGACGACGCACGTGTCCCCGCCCGAGCGAGAGGCGTTCCAGGCGCTCCTCGATGCGGGGCTCAGCGACGTCGTGCGGCCGCTCGTGCCGACCGGCTACACCTACTGGGACTACAAGCAGCTGCGCTTCCCCCGCAACGAGGGCCTGCGCATCGACTTCGTGCTCGGTTCGCACGCGTTCGCCGACGCGGTCGCGGGAGCCTCGATCGCGCGCGACGAACGCAAGGGGGAGATCCCGAGCGATCACGTGCCCGTCGTCGTCGACCTCGATCTCGAGGGTCCCGATGACGACGACCGCCCGATGATCTTCTGACCCGCGCCCCGCGCGCGCCCGGGATCGACGATCCGCTCGCGCGCGGTAACCGCCGCGATCAGCCCTGTTCGGCGGTGTACGCCTCGGGACCATGGGCCGCGGCCGCCGGATCCATCCACAGGAACGACAGGATGTTGCCATCCGGGTCCTCGAGGTCGCGCGAGTACATGAAGCCGAGGTCCTGAGCCGGGCGCGGCTCGACGCCGCCGGCATCCAGACCCTTCGTGAGCGTCGCATCGACGTGCTCGCGCGAGTCGCGGGTGAGCGCGATGAGGCTCTGGGCGTGGGTGCGGGGGTCGGCGAGGGGCTTGTCGGTGAAGGTCGCGAAGAAGTCGCGGCGCAGCACCATGAAGAACACGGTGTCGCTCCACACCACACACGCCGCGTTCTCGTCCGTGAACAGCGGGTTGATCTGGCAGCCGAGCGCCTCATAGAACGCGATGCTGCGGGTGAGGTCTTCGGTGGTGACGTTGACGAACACCATCTGCGGAACGGACATGGCCACTCCTCGGCCTCGGGCGCGCGGGCTGCGCGCAGGAAGAGCCTCGGTCCGCGTCGGCGCCGTGTCAAGTGCGCGCGCTCCTCTCCTCCGCAGGGGGGATGCCGCGGCGCATCGCCCGCCCATAGGTTGGAGGGATGTCCCCCCTTCCCCCGCCGCTGCGCCCGCTACCGCTCGGCCGGCGTGAGCAGCGCGTCGATCTGGTGATCGCCGCCGGGGTCTTCGTGCTCGCGCTCGTGAGCGTGGCGCTGTCGGCGATCGGCGGTCTGTGGGGTGCGGCGCAGGCGCCGCTCGCGGTGGGCATCGCCTACGCCGCGGTGCTGGCGGCGCCCCTCGCCCTGCGACGCCGGTGGCCGGGGATCGTGACGGCGATCGTGTCGGCCGCGTACTTCGTGGCGGTGACCGCCCACATCCCCGAGGTGCTCGTCGGCAACATCGCGGTGTTCCTCGCGTTCTACTCGATCGGCGCGTGGACGCCCAACCGCCGCCGCGCGAACCTCGTGCGTGCGGCGATCGTCGTCGCGATGTTCGCATGGCTCGTGGTGTCGATGTTCGAGGCCGCGACGACCGCGACCTCGGCCGACGTGCCCCACGGCGTCGCACTGTCGCCGGCGATCGCCCAGGTGCTGCTGAGCGTGCTGATCAACGTGCTCTACTTCGGCGCCGCGTGGGGCTTCGGCGACAGGGCGTGGACCGCCGGGGTGCAGCGCCGGGCGCTCGAGGAGCGCACCGCCGAGCTCGAACGCGAACGCGAGGTGACGGCCTCGCAGGCGGTCGCACTCGAGCGGGTGCGCATCGCCCGCGAGCTGCACGATGTCGTCGCCCACCACGTGTCGCTCATGGGCGTGCAGGCGGGGGTCGCGCGCACAGTGATGGCCTCCGACCCGGCGCTCGCGACCACCTCCCTGACGCAGGTCGAGGGGTCGGCCCGCTCTGCTCTCACCGAGCTGCGTCAGCTGCTCGAGACGCTGCGTACCTCTCCCGACGCGGATGCCGCACCCCAGCCGTCGCTGTCGCTCGACGCGATCGAGACGCTGGTGACGGATGCCGCGGCCGCCGGCCTCCCGACGACCCTCACGACGGTCGGCGCACCGTGCGAGGTGCCCGATCTCGTGCAGGTGAACCTCGTGCGCATCGCCCAGGAGGCGCTCACCAACGCGCGCCGTCACGGCGGCCACGACGCGACCGCCGACGTGCGTCTGCGCTTCGAGGCCGACGCGGTCGAGCTGGAGGTCGCGAACACCGGGCGGGTGGCGGCATCCGTCACCCCCGGCCTCGGGATGGTCGGCATGCGCGAGCGCGTGACGGTGTCGGGCGGAACCCTGGAGCTCATCCCCCGCACCGGCGGCGGCTTCATCGTGCGGGCGCGGGTGCCGCTGGCCCGGGTGGAGCAGACCTCGTGAGCGCGGTACGAGTGGTGCTGGTCGATGACCACGCGATGATGCGGGCCGGGTTCCGGGCGATCCTCGACGCGCAAACCGGGATCGAGGTCGTCGGGGAGGCGCCCACCGGACGCCGCGCGCTCGAGGTGGTGCGTGAGACGCGCCCCGACGTCGTGTGCATGGACGTGCAGATGCCCGACATGGACGGCCTCGAAGCGACCCGCCTGCTGACGGCGGACCCCGTCGTCGAGGCACGCGTGCTGGTGGTCACGACGTTCGACCGCGACGACTACTTGTTCCAGGCGCTCGATGCCGGAGCCAGCGGCTTCCTGCTGAAGAACGCCGGCCCCGAGGAGATCGTGCGCGCAGTGCGGGCGGTCGCGGCCGGCGACGCCCTGCTCGCGCCCGAGGTCACCCGTCGCGTGATCGAGCGGTTCGCCGCGGCATCCGCCGGTCACCCGCCGGTCACCGCTGCCCGCCCGACCGGCGCGGCCGACACGGTCGCCGACGCCGAACCGGCGGCGACCGATGACGCCCGCCTCGAACCCGCGCTCACCGACCGTGAGCGCGAGGTGCTGCGGCTGATGACCGACGCGCTCTCGAACGCCGAGATCGCCGCGCGGCTCTACATCGGGGAGGCGACGGTGAAGACGCACGTGTCGAACGTGCTGCGCGCTCTCGGCGCCCGCGACCGGGTGCAGGCGATCGTGCTCGCGTACCGGCGCGGGCTCGTCTGAGGGCCCGCCCGCCGCGCGGCGGAGGGGCACGCCCACACGATCCACCCGTGGGGGGAGGCGCGGGGGCTGCGGCATCCGTAGGTTCGAGACGACCCCCGAGGAGGATCCATGCTCGAACTGCAGGGTGTGACCAAGAGCTACGGCGGACGCCGGGTGCTCGACGGCGTCGGCTTCCGCGTGACCGGCGGCGCGCTCACCGGCTTCGTCGGCGGCAACGGCGCCGGCAAGACCACCACGATGCGCATCGCGCTGGGCGTGCTCGCCGCCGACGGCGGCACCGTGCTGCTCGACGGCGTCCCGGTGAGCCGCGACGACCGACGCCGCTTCGGCTACATGCCCGAGGAGCGCGGGCTCTACCCGAAGATGAAGGTCGGCGAGCACATCGCCTATCTCGCCCGCCTGCACGGCTACGGCAAGACGGATGCCGCGCGACAGGCGAACGACCTGCTCGAGCGTCTCGGGCTCGGCGAGCGCCTCGGCGACAACATCGAGACGCTCTCGCTCGGCAACCAGCAGCGGGCCCAGATCGCGGCGGCGCTCGTGCACGACCCCGAGGTGCTGATCCTCGACGAGCCGTTCTCCGGACTCGACCCGCTCGCCGTCGACGTCGTCGCCGGCGTGCTGCACGAGCGGGCGCAGCGCGGCGCCGCGGTGCTGTTCTCGTCGCACCAGCTCGACGTCGTCGAGCGCCTCTGCGACGAGCTCGTGATCATCGCCGGCGGCACGATCCGCGCGGCCGGCACTCGCGCCGAGCTGCGAGCGCAGCACGAGGCGCACCGGTTCGAGCTCGTCTCGGCGACGGATGCCGGGTGGCTCCGCGGCGAGCCGGGCGTCACCGTCGTCGAGTTCGCCGGCGGCCACGCCGTGTTCGACGTCGACGACGACCAGACCGCGCAGCGGGTGCTGCGCCGCGCGGTCGAGCTCGGTGACGTGGCGACGTTCACCGCGCAGCATCCTTCCCTCGCCCAGATCTTCAAGGAGGTCGTGAAATGACCCGTCTGCACCCCGCCGCCCCCTCGGCGGCCCAGGGCGTCTGGCTCGTCGCCGAGCGCGAGATCGGCTCGCGTCTGCGCAGCAAGGCGTTCGTGATCTCGACCCTGATCCTCTTCGCGATCGCGCTCGGCGGTGTCATCTGGGGCGGTTTCGCGGCGAAGAACGTCTCCGACACCAAGGTCGCGGTGACCGCCGAGACGGCGACCGTCGTCGCCGGGCTCCCGGGGCTCGAGGTCACCACCGCCGCCACGACGGATGCCGCACTCGCCGCCGTGCGCGACGGCGACGTGAAGGCCGCGATCGTGCCGTCTGCGGACGTGCCGGGGGCCGCGGCATCCACCTCGCCCTTCCCCTACACGGTCGTCGGCGACCAGGACGTGCCACAGAGCCTCGTCGCGCAGCTGAGCGCGACCCCGCAGGTGCATCTGCTCGACCCGCCGTCGACCGACGGGATGCTGCGCTACTTCGCCGCGATCGGCTTCGGCGTCGTCTTCCTCATGGCCGCCTCGACGTTCGGCGGCACGATCGCCCAGTCGGTCGTCGAGGAGAAGCAGACCCGCGTGGTCGAGCTGCTGATCTCGGCGATCCCGGTGCGGGTGCTGCTGGCGGGCAAGGTGATCGGCAACACGATCCTCGCGATGGCGCAGATCCTCGTGCTCGCGGCGATCGCGATCGTCGGGCTCTCGATCACCGGCCAGGACGCCGTGCTCACCGGCCTCGGCGCCCCGATCGTGTGGTTCGCGGTGTTCTTCCTGTTCGGCTTCATCCTGCTCGCGTCGCTGTTCGCCGCGGCCGGCAGCATGGTGTCCCGTCAGGAGGACATCGGGTCGACGACCTTCCCGCTCACGATGCTCGTGATGCTGCCCTACTTCCTCGTGATCTTCTTCAACGACAGCCCCGTCGTACTCGCGGTCATGTCGTACGTGCCGTTCTCGGCACCGGTCGCGATGCCGCTGCGGCTCTACCTCGGCACCGCGCAGGTGTGGGAGCCGATCGTGGCCCTGATCGTGCTCATCGCGACGTGCGTCGGCGCCGTGCTCGTCGGGGCGCGCATCTACCAGAACACGCTGCTGCGCATGGGCGCGCGCGTGAAGCTGAGCGAGGCGCTCAGCCGCGCATAGAGCTCAGGATGCCGCGGCCAGCGCGTCGGCGGCACGCACGAGCGCCAGGTGGGAGAACGCCTGCGGGGTGTTCCCGGCCTGGCGCTCGTGCGCGGGGTCGTACTCCTCCGACAGCAGTCCCAGATCGTTCGCCGCCCCCGCGGCGGCCGCCATGAGACGCTCCGCGTCGGCGCGCCGGCCGGTGTGGGCGTACTGCTCGACGAGCCAGAAGCTGCACGCCAGGAACGGATTCTCCGCACCGGCGAGCCCGTCGACCCCGCTCGAGGTGCGGTAGCGCCGCACGAACCCGTCGGGCATGAGGTCGCGTTCGATGCGGGCGACGGTGGCGACCATGCGCGGATCGTCGTACGCGCAGAATCCGACCTGAGCGAGGATCAGCAGCGAGGCATCCACCTCGTCGGTGCCGTAGTACTGGGTGAAATGACCGTCGGATGCCACGCCCTGCGCGGCGATCTCCGCGGCCAGGTCGTCGCGCAGCCGGCGCCAGTGCGCGACGGGTCCACGCAGCCCCGTGCTCTCGGCCGCGGTCACCGCCCGATCGAACGCCGCCCACAGCATCGCGCGGGAGTGGGTGAAGCGGCGCGGTTCGCCGCGGATCTCCCAGATGCCGTTGTCGGGCCGGTCGAGGCTCACCTCGGCGCGGCGCACGAGCGCGAGCTGCAGCGGCCACGAGTACTCGGTCTCGGCGAGGCCCGCCTCCCGGGCCAGCTGCAGCGCGACCATCACCTCGCCGACGACGTCGGCCTGGAACTGGGTGACGGCGCCGTTGCCGATGCGCACGGGCGCCGCCCCCTTGTAGCCCGGGAGACTCGCGAGCTCGCGCTCGGCGAGGTCGCGCTCGCCCGCGATGCCGTACATGATCTGCATCTGCGCGGGGTCGCCGGCGATGGCGCGCAGCAGCCACAGCCGCCAGTGGTCGGCGGCCTCGACGAACCCGTGCGCGACGAGCGTCTGCAACGTCAGCGACGCGTCGCGCAGCCACACGTAGCGGTAGTCCCAGTTGCGGGCGCCGCCGAACTGCTCCGGCAGCGACGTGGTCGCGGCGGCCACGATGCCGCCGGTGTCGGCGTGGCTGAGGGCGCGCAGCACGAGCAGCGAGCGGATCACCTCGGCCCGGTACGGACCGTCGTGCGCGATGTGGTCCGCCCAGTCCTGCCAGCCGGTGCGGGTCGCGACGAGCGCCGCGTCGACGTCGACCGGCTCGGGACGGTCGCGGAACGAATGCGACCACGTCAGCGTGAGGTCATGCGTGCCGCCCGCGTCGATCGATACGGTGCCGCGATGCACGTGGTCGCGCGCCTCGAGACGGATGCCCCGCACGGTCACCCGGTCGGGGCCGGCCGTCGCGTGCAGCTCGGGCACCGCACCGTCGAGCTGGCGCACCCACGGGATCGCCCGGGCATAGTCGAAACGCAGCCGCAGCGCGGTCTCGAACGGCACCCGGCCCGACAGGCCGACGATGCGCCGCACGATGTCGACGCGGTGCGGCCACACCGGCATGAACTCATGCACCTCGGCGACACCCGTCGCCGTCTCCCACCGGGTGACGAGCACGAAGGTGTCGCCGTCGTAGCGGCGGGTGACGGTCGCCGCGCGGTCGACGGGACGCAGGGTCCAGTGGCCGTGCTCCTCAGTGCCCAGCAGAGCGCCGAACACCGACGGGGCATCCCATCGCGGTGGACAGAACCAGTCGATCGACCCGTGCCGCGACACGAGCGCCCCCGTGCGGCAGTCGCTGAGCAGCGCGTATTCCCCGATCGATGCGGACACACCCCGATTCTGCCCCGCACCGGCGTCGCCGCGGCATCCGCGTCGTCGCGCGTGTCGAGGGCGTAGCGTGTGAGCGTGACCGACGAACGCACCCTCGTCATCCTCGGCGCCACCGGGGACCTGACCTCCCGCCTGCTGCTGCCGGCCCTCGCCCAGCTGCTCGACGCGGAACCCGACACGAAGGTGCGCCTGGTCGGCGCCGGCATGGATGCCGAGACGGATGCCGCGTGGCGCAGCCGCGTGAAGGCGGCGTTCGGCGAGGGCGTGGGGGCCGCGGCATCCGCCGTCGTCAAGGCGACCCGTTACGTGCAGTGCGACATCACCGCGACGAAGGACCTCACGGCCCTCCTCGCCGACGCAGGCGAACGCCCCGTGCTCTACTTCGCCGTGCCGCCCGCCGTCGCGGCCGCCGCGTGCCGCGCGCTCACCGGCGTGACGCTGCCGGCCGAGACGATCCTGGCGCTCGAGAAGCCGTTCGGCACCGACCAGCACAGCGCCGAGCAGCTGAACGCCGTGCTCGCGCAGCTGCTGCCCGAGCAGCAGATCTTCCGCGTCGACCACTTCCTCGGCCGGTCGATGGTGCTCAACATGCTCGGCGTGCGGTTCGCGAACCGCGTGTTCGAGCCGGTGTGGTCGTCGGAGAACGTCGCGTCGGTCACCATCCGCTACGACGAGTCGCTGGGCCTCGAGGGCCGCGCCGGCTACTACGACAAGGCCGGCGCGCTCGAGGACATGATCCAGAGCCACCTGCTGCAGGTGCTCGCCTTCGTCGCCATGGAGCCGCCCGCGACGCTCGGCGAGCGCGACCTGCGCGACGCGACCGGGGCGGCGCTGCGCGCCACCCACGTGTGGGACGACAACGCCGTGCACAGCTCGCGTCGCGCCCGCTACACGGCCGGCACGATCGACGGCACGGCGCTGCCGAACTACGTCGACGAGCCGGGCGTCGACCCGTCGCGGGGCACCGAGACGCTCGCGGAGGCCGTGTTCGAGGTGCGTACCGCCCGCTGGGAGGGTGTGCCGTTCACGCTGCGCTCGGGCAAGGCGATGTCGGCCCGGCTCGCCGAGGTCGTGCTGCGCTTCAAGCCCGTGCACCACCTGCCGACCGGCTTCTCCGGCGAGGAACAGGGCAGCGTGCTGCGGTTCTCGCTCGGCCCCGACGTGTTCTGCCTCGACCTCAACGTCAACGGCGCCGCCGACCCGTTCTCGCTCTCCCGCGCCACGATGCACGCCGAGCTCGGCGAGGGCGCGCTGAAGGCCTACGCGGAAGTGCTGTCGTCGATCCTCTCGGGCGACGCGGCCCTCGCCGTGCGCGGCGACGCCGCCGAGGAGTGCTGGCGCATCGTGCAGCCCGTGCTCGACGCCTGGCGGCGCGGCGACGTGCCGCTCGACGAGTACCCCGCAGGCTCGACCGGCCCCGACGGGTGGCCCCCGCTCGGCTGACGGCCGCGGCGCGGCATCCGCTCGCTCACTCGCCCCCGCGCGCTCTCACGCGGTCTCTTCACTGCCGCCGAATCCACACGTCGCCGCCGAATCCACCTCGTGCACACGCCGGCGCGGAGTGGAATGGGCGCGCAGATGTTGATTCGGCGGGAAG
>NZ_JYIY01000056.1 GCF_000956535.1 Microbacterium ginsengisoli
TAGGGTGAAGCACGTCGAGGTCCTCGTGATGGATCAGCAGTTGGCGCTACTGATCCTCGGGGACCTCGACCCCTACCCGCCGACCATCACCCGGCGAGCCTCACCCCCACCGCATGTCCGAAGAGCCGGACATCCCGATGATGGGAAGCGTCAACGCGATCGAACGTGCGATGCAGTTGACCAACGCCGACACCGTGGCAGTGACGAGCACCGATGAGTTGCCGCCTGACAAGGTGAAGCAGATCTCGTGGAACCTCCAGGCCGGGCGCCAGCATCTGGTTCTCGCGCCGAGCATCGTGGACATCGCGGGACCGCGGCTGCACACGCGACCTGTCGCGGGACTTCCGCTCATTCACGTGGAGACGCCGCGCTTCTCCAAGGGGCAGCTCTTTCTCAAACGCGCTCTCGACGTGTGCGCAAGCATGCTCGGCGTCGTGCTCCTGAGTCCTGTGCTCGCGTTCCTCGCGATCAGTATTCGATTGTCGTCGGAGGGGCCCGTGCTCTTCCGTCAGGTGCGCATCGGCCGCGGGGGACGCGAGTTCACGATGCTGAAGTTCCGATCCATGGTCACGAACGCGGAAGAGCTTCTCGAGAATCTGCAACGGCAACGACGGGAAGACGGAATCGACTCGGGCAACGAGATCCTGTTCAAGATGAAGAACGACCCGCGTGTGACGCCGATCGGACGCATCATGCGGAAGTACAGCCTCGACGAGCTGCCGCAGTTGCTCAACGTCGTCGGCGGATCGATGTCACTGGTGGGCCCACGGCCGCCGTTGCCAAAAGAAGTCGAACAATACGCGACTCACGTGCACCGCCGCTTTCTCGTGAAGCCGGGAATCACGGGACTCTGGCAGGTCAGTGGGCGTTCGAACCTCTCGTGGGAGGACACCGTGCGTCTCGACCTGTCCTACGTCGAGAACTGGTCGGTGCTGACCGACGTCGCGATCCTCGCGAAGACGGCGAAGGCAGCACTCGCGCCGGGAGACTCCGCGCACTAAGTTGTGCGGATCGCATCGGCGGCGAGTTCGCTATCGACATTGTCATGGTGCAAACCGATAAACGACGTCGAGGTCGAGCAATCTCTGCCGCTCATACTGCGGCACCGCGAGAACATCGCGACGCGTTCGGCGACACGACTGGCACTACAAACCAACGTTGGCGTAGCCCACCGGCCGGCGAAGGTCATGAAGGTCAGACCTTCCCGGTGCACACATGCAACTCGTCTCACGTGGCAATTGACCGAGATTGTCGACGGCGCTCGAACTTTGAACGCCTGCGGTGTTGAAAAGCGAAGGATTGCGGGGAGTCTAGCTTGGTGTCTCGTCAGCAGTCGTGCGGATGTTGTGAAGGCCGTCTCACTCCCGCCGGAAGCCCGAAGACGCACTAACCGTCCGGCCCACCCGCCAGAAAGCGCTGCGACCATAAGCGGCGCCTCAAGCTCTCATACTAATGGAAGAAATGAAATGGCACCGGTCAAATACGGCGACCCGCCAAATTCATTGTTGCCGCACTCCTACTAGTCGCGCGGCCGAGGACCGCAAAGCCCGCCAAGACGGCTGCCGCCGCGACTGCAACGACCCTTGCACCTGTCCACGGACTGAAAAGCACATCCCAAATGCTCTGCAACGATACCAACGTCACGAGAACGCCCCATCGACCTCTAGCAACAATCGCGGCCCATACAAAAAGGCCGATCATGAGCAACATTGGAAAAGCAGCGACCGGCCCGCCCTCTACCCACGGCACAAACAACATCGAGTGCAATGACACGAATCCGTCACTCCGAATCCAAAGTTGAGTGTACGTCTGCACGTTATTCATGCCGAGAGATTGAGCAATGGCGACCGCATGGTTGACGGTAGATCCGTCGATCGATTGCGCATTTCCCCATCCAAGAAGCGGACGAGCTTGTATCGCCGCGATCGACAATGGAGGTTCTGTTCGACCACCGAGAATCGCAGGGCCATTGTCCGCCTGACTTAGGCTCTTATATTGAGTTGTCGTACCGAATGCGCCACTGTCAATTGCTAGTGGGAGTAGGTAGGAAATGGCGAGCACCGCCATACTTGCCAACACGATCGTTCGGAACGTATTCCCCCTTCGACCCGCCTTAGCAATACACATGGCTCCGGCGACGGCGCAAACGAGACCGAATGAACGAAAGTTCAAGAAAGTTCCCATCGCACCCAAGGCGAAAAGTACAATAATCGAGAAGATCGTGGGCAATAGGCGAGCGGCTAAATACAGGATGAAAATGGTAGCGGTGTATGCAATTCCAAACTTCCACAACGCCTCAAAGCTACCTCGCGTGTTCGAGGATCCAAAGGCGATCGTGTAGAGCGTTGACGAAAGTGCCAGCCACCCGACCAGAATAGCTGCCGAATCCAACCCGTCGATTGTAGCTCGGTATGCGAATAGAAGAATTCCAACGGCCAGAAGTTGAGCTGGAATGGCCGATGCGGGGACTCCATTGATGTGGGCAGATACAAGACACGCACCCGCAGCGACTACGGAAGACATAGCAATTGCGCGTGACATACGAGGCATCACCGACGGTCGCCTCAGGCCTAGACCAAGAATTCCCAACACGACACCCAATGGCAATCCCGCAACCGGGAGCGAGATCGGTCCAAGCAAACCGAAAATCCGAGCCACAGTCGGTCGGTGATGCAGAGAAATATTTTCAGGGCGGCCAGATACGTTCCCCTTGTGCCTCATCATCTCGGGCTGTCCCATTTTCATCCCGCCTCACTTGACCTCAGACGCAAGGAAGGTCGCCGGCTCCCGCAGAGCTGGAGAGGACTGACCAGGTCCGTTCCGCGGAGGACATCGCCTTTCAACGGCCGACCTCCCGAGGATGCGCGTGCTTGTCTCAAGCCTACGGCCGCCCCATCCCGTAGTACGTCCATCCCGCCGCGCGCCAAGCCGCTGCATCCAGGCAGTTGCGGCCGTCGATGATGATGCGGCCCTCGGTAAGAGTCGACACGTGCTCGGGAGGCATCTGCCGACGATACTCATCCCACTCAGTGACGACGATCACCACGTCGGCGTCGCGCAACGCCTCGTCGCGGTCAGCGACGTAGGTCAGCTGCGGATGGATGCGGCGCGCGTTCGCGATCGCCTCAGGATCGGTGACCCGCACCGAGGCCCCCAGCCCATGCAGGCGCACCGCCACGTCGAGTGCCGGCGAGTCGCGGATGTCGTCGGAGTGCGGCTTGAACGCGGCCCCCAGCACGGCGATCTTGCGTTCGAAGACCTCTCCCCCGAGCGCATCGACGGCCAGTTGCACGGCCCGATCGCGACGACGAAGGTTGATCGCGTCGATCTCACGCAGGAAGGCGACAGACTCACCCTTGCCGAGCTCTTCGGCGCGCGCCGAGAAGGCACGGATGTCCTTGGGCAGGCATCCCCCGCCGAACCCGATGCCGGCTCCCAAGAAGCGGCGCCCGATGCGAGCGTCGTGTCCGATCGCATCGGCGAGCTGGGTGACGTCGGCGCCCGTGACCTCAGCGATCTCGGCCATGGCGTTGATGAAGCTGATCTTGGTTGCGAGGAAGGCGTTCGCTGCGACCTTCACCAGCTCCGCTGTCGCGTAGTCGGTGACGATGAATGGTGTGCCCTTCGCGACCGAGGGGTGATAGACGTCACGAAGAATGGATGCCGCGCGGTCCCCCTCTGCGCCAGCGGGGACCCCCGCCACGAGCCTGTCGGGATCGATCGTGTCTTGCACTGCCCAGCCCTCACGAAGGAATTCCGGGTTCCAGACGAGGGTCGCGCCGGTCGCTCCGACACGAGGCGCGAGCCCCGCGGCCGTGCCGACGGGCACCGTCGACTTGCCCGCGACGATATCCCCTTCGGAGAGGTAGGGCAGCAGCCCATCGAACGCGGCGTTGACGTATGTCAGGTCAGCGGCGTATCCGTCCTTCTGCTGGGGGGTGCCCACACCGACGAAATGGACCGCTGCACCCCGCGCGGCCGCCATGTCGGTCGTGAACGTGAGATGACCGGATGCCACGCCCTCAGCGAGGATCTCGGGCAGGCCTGGTTCGAAGAACGGTGCTTCGCCCTTGGTCAGCGCGTCGATCTTGCGCTGGTCGATGTCGATGCCGACCACCTCATGACCGATCGACGCCATGGCGGCCGCATGCACGGCCCCCAGGTAGCCGCAACCGATGACCGAAAGCTTCATGGATCTCCCCGTAGATTTAGACCTCTATTCGGATCGATTAGATGGTCTAAACGATTCCTACCAGACCCACGTGGCCGCCCTGTTACACGGAGAGTTGATGACGTTTCTGCCCGATGGGCTCTATGCGCAGATCGAGGCGAACATGCCGATCGCGTGCGTGGATTTTGTTCCGGTCGAGCGGGCGGAGGGACGGATCTCTCGCGTCGGCCTCATCCTCCGGGAGTCGCCGCACGGTCGCGTGTGGTGCCACTTGGGAGGGCGCGTGCGGCGTGGAGAGACGTTGCGTGCAGCGCTTGAGCGCCACTCGCTTGAGACGATCGGACTCGAGCTCGACGTCAGCGTGAATCCGCAGCCAGATGCGGTTTTCGAATGGTTCCCCTCGTCGATCGCGCCCGCAGACGGCACGGTATTCGGAGATGACCCTCGAAAGCACGCGATCGGACTCGCATACGTCCTCGGTATGCCATTCGAAGGCGCCAGCCCTCGGGGCGAGGCACTTGATTTCGCCTCTTTCGACCCGACCAACCTGCCCGCGGACCTGTGGCCTGGGTGCCGCGAGCTGTTCACGCGGTTGGGAATCACCGAACGAGCGGGCAACTAATCCTCGAAGTCGGCGACC
Source organism: Microbacterium ginsengisoli (assembly GCF_000956535.1). Classification (GTDB taxonomy): domain Bacteria; phylum Actinomycetota; class Actinomycetes; order Actinomycetales; family Microbacteriaceae; genus Microbacterium; species Microbacterium ginsengisoli. The sequence continues at coordinate 4,812 of NZ_JYIY01000056.1, forward strand.
CACCAATCGGAGATCTGCGACATCTGCGCCGCCGCGCTGACGTGCTCGTTTGCACGTCTAAATTCGGCGAACCCTGAGGCGTCGTCGAACGTCGCGTCTTCGACTATGACAACGCCTTTGCGCTCGTCGAGCGAACGCGCGACCGTCCATCGGCGAACCGGGTGGAGCGACGCCAGCGCGCGCAGCGCCTCGATCGCCTCGTCGATCGCCTGCTGACTCACTCCTTCGCGTACGCGAAACAACACGACGTGTCGATAGGCCATGGCTCAGCCGCGAAGTGCACCCACGTGGTCGCGGTACCACGCGACAGTCCGCTCGAGCCCTTCCTGCAGCGAGATCTGCGAGGTCCACCCCGCGTCAGCCAGCTTCGACACATCCAGCAGCTTCTGCGGCGTGCCGTCGGGCTTCGTGGTGTCCCACTCGGTATCGCCGGAGAACCCGACGACAGCCGCGATGGTGTCGGCGATCTCCTTGATCGTGACGTCAGATCCCGTTCCTACATTCACCTGATCCGGACCGTCATAGTGTTCGAGGAGATGTAGGCATGCGTCAGCCATGTCGTCCGCGTGCAAGAACTCGCGGCGCGGGGTGCCGGTGCCCCAGTTCGTCACAGACCCCGCACCAGCTTGCGCTGCCTCGTCGTAGCGTCGAATCAAAGCCGGCAAGACGTGCGACCCCTTCGGCGAGAAGTTGTCATTGGGCCCGTAGAGATTGGTCGGCATGGCAGAGATCCAGGGAAGCCCGTACTGACGACGCACCGCCTGAGTTTGGAGGATGCCGGCGATCTTCGCGATCGCGTATGCGTCATTCGTCTCTTCGAGGTGCCCGGTGAGAAGCGAGTCTTCGCGAATGGGCTGGTCGGCGAACTTGGGGTAGATGCACGATGACCCGAGGAAGAGCACGCGTTCCACGTCGTTGGCCAGCGCGGCATCGAGCACGTTGACCTGGATTCGCATGTTGTCGCTCAGGAAGTCGACCGGGTACGTGCTGTTCGCGAGGATGCCGCCTACCTTCGCTGCGGCGAGCACGACATACTTCGGCTTCACCTCACTCATGTAGGCGAAGACGTCGTCGCGGTCCTTCAGATCAAGATCTGCGGAGGGCTTTCCGTGCAGATCAGTGAAGCCGGACGCCTCGAGCTTGCGCCAGATCGCCGACCCTACAAGCCCCCTATGACCGGCGACATAGAAGGGCGCATCCCGGTCGAGTTCGCGCGGGGTGTATTCCACCCCGTCAACCGCTGTCACAGGGTGCCCCACGAGGCCAGCTTGACGGTGTCGATCCAGTCTGCGCCCTTCTCCAGCGCTTCGACGTCAGCGTCGACCATAAGTGCGGCGAGCGCCTTTCCGTCGATCGTCGGCACCCATCCGAGTTTGTCAGCCGCTTTGGCCGGCTCGCCGATGAGTGCGTCCACTTCAGTGGGGCGAAGGTACCGCTCATCGAACTTGACGAACTCCTGCCAGTCGAGACCGACGTGGCCGAAAGCCGTCTCGAGGAAGTCCTTGATGGTGTACCCAATACCGGTCGCGAGAACGAAGTCTTCAGGCTCGTCGGCTTGCAGGATGCGCCACATGCCTTCCACGTACTCCGCCGCGTAGCCCCAGTCGCGAATCGAGTCGAGATTGCCGAGGTAAATGTCCTTCTGCACGCCAGCCTTGATACGCGCCACCGCACGGGTGATCTTGCGCGTCACGAACGTCTCCCCACGACGCGGCGACTCGTGGTTGAAGAGGATGCCGTTCACCGCGAACATGTCGTACGCCTCGCGGTAGTTCTTCGTAATCCAGAAGCTGTAGAGCTTCGCAGCGGCGTAGGGCGAGCGCGGATAGAAGGGCGTCGTCTCGGACTGCGGCGGCGGGGTTGCCCCATACAGCTCCGACGTGGACGCTTGATAGAAGCGAGTCTCGATGCCGGACAGGCGCACGGCTTCGAGCAGGCGAATCGTTCCCGTGCCCGTCGTGTCGGCGGTGTGCTCCGGCTCGTCGAACGACACACGGACATGCGACTGCGCAGCAAGGTTGTATACCTCGTCTGGGTTGATCTCAGACAGAAGGGTGACCATGCGGGCCCCGTCGCTGAGGTCCCCGTAGTGCAGGAAGAGCTTGGTTGCAGGGTCGTGCGGGTCGCTGTAGAGGTGGTCGATTCGGTGGGTGTTGAAAGTCGAGGCCCGACGGATGATGCCGTGGACCTCGTATCCCTTGGAGAGCAGGAGCTCGGCAAGGTAGGAGCCGTCTTGCCCCGTGATACCAGTGATAAGTGCGCGCTTAGCCAACGTAGGATCCCCGTCTAGTCGATGGTCGTGCGATGAGTGTCATGCTTCCCGGCACCGTCGCCATCGATGAGCCGCGAGAGAAGAGTAGCGAACTGATCGATCGCGTTTGTTTCGGAAAGTACCGACCGCTGATACTCACGGGCATTCTGGCCGAGGCGACGTGCTTTAGATGCATCCGCGCCAAGCGCCGCGGCGGCTTCAACCAGAGCGCGGGCGTCACCAGCGGGCACGACAACGCCAGCTCGCGCAGACCGAATCTCACCCGCTGTGATGCCGTCCGTGTCCGTAGCCGCAACGACGGGCCTGCCTGCCGCGAAGTACGACGTGAGCTTACTTGGCACCGCCATCTCAGATACCCCGGGGAGCTCATTCACCAACAAGACGTCCGCGGACTGGATCGCGTCTATGAAGTCGGTCTCCCGCTGCGACGGGAGAAACTGAACCGGCGCTCCCAATTGCTCAGCGAGCCTCACCATCTCCTCTCGCTTTGACCCGTCCCCCATCATCACAAACCTCAGATGGCTTCCGTCGCTCGCAGCTCGCGCCGCGGCCTGCACCACATTATGAAGACCCTGTTTGACTCCCATGTTTCCACTATGAAGAACAACGATGTCGTCGTCGGCCCAGCCGTAACGAGCGCGCACCGTGCGTACGTCGGGCGGACTCATGGCCGGGAGATGAGTCCAGTTGCGAACTGTTGTGATCCGATCTCGCTGCACGTCGAAGTCCTGCTCGATCCGCTCCGCGAACCGATCGTGGATTACCACGACCGCATCGGCGGCTCGAAGCAGCCAACGCTCAACCCACCTGGTAACGCGAGACGCGAGTCGACCGCCCTGGCCGGTCTCCGCCATGCCAAGGGCATAGAGGTCCTGCACCCAGACAACGATCGGCACTCGATGCCCAGCCACAATCACGCGGAGCGCCACCATGGCGCTGGCGAACAGAGCGGGAGAAACGACGACCACAAGCGACGGTGAGCTCCACCTGGTCAGTACGGCTCGCACCCCGAAGGACAACTCTGAGAGCAGGCGCCGCGCAGCGCGCGGGTTGGACGGAACGAAATGCCTAAGTCGGCGCACCGAGACACCCGACAGATGTTCATCCTGCGACCATCGCCCGTAACCTGGCAGGATCCTCCATTCAGGATAATGGGGATGAGCAGTGATCGCACGAACCTGGAACCCACAACGCGACAGCCCGCTAGCCATCGACGCGGTGTACGGAGCGATCCCGGTCTTCTCGGGGGAGTAGTTGAGCCCGACGATGAGGATTCGTGGAGTTTGAGGCACGTCACGAATGTACAGGTCAAGCCGTTTCAGGAGTATTACGGGAAGGAATTGAATGGACGAGATTCCTATCATCGATCTCTCCGCGGCGCCGGGGGAGCGAGCCGCATGGACCGCGCCAACGTGGAAGATCTACGTCTGGGCTGTCGTGGAACTATTGTTCGTCACTAATCCCTGGCAGATTAGTTCCGGCATTCGTACGGCCGCGTTGCGCGCCTTCGGCTCCCGGATTGGCCACGGGGTTACATTCCGACCCCGCACCCGTGTCAAGTTTCCATGGAACTTGACCATCGGTGATCGTTGCTGGATTGGTGAGGGAGTCTGGTTCCACAACCAGGATGAGATTTGGGTCGGCAGTGACGTGACTATCTCTCAGGAGACGTTTCTCACTACGGGCAGTCACGCTCATCGCCGCGACATGGGCCTTCTTACACGTCGAATTGACATCCAATCCGGCGTCTGGATTACATCACGGTGCATGATTCTCGGTGGCTCGAAAATTGGAACTTCTGCACTCATTAAGCCCATGGTGAGAGTGGAGGGTGATATTCCGCCCAATACAATTTGGGACTGGACCGGACCTCAAGGCAAGCGATTCACTTGAAGATTTCCCACTTGGTGACATATGACTCCCCGGATGGCGCATTCGGAGGCCCCACACGTGTGGCTGAAACTCAATGTGAGGAACTCGCCGCTCGCGGCCACGACGTAACCCTGTGGGCCGCTGCTCCCGTGGAGACTCCCGCAGAGATTCACGTCAGCGGCTATGTCAAGCGCCTATACCCAGCCCGCTCCGTATCCAAGCGTCTAGGTTTCGCCGGAACATACGCCCCCGGACTGACCCGCGACCTGATAGCCCACCGTCCCGAAGTACTCCATGTTCATCTTGCCCGAGACCTCGTAACTCTGCGTGGGGCCGCGGCGGCTCATCGAGCTTCGCTGCCCTTCGTTGTGCAGCCTCACGGCATGATTGACCGTTCATCCAATCTGCTCGCCGCACCGATAGACGCCGTCTGGACCCGCCCCGTTCTTGCAGCCGCACACTCAACATTCTGCTTGACGGAGCAAGAAGAGAGAGACATCGCCGAAATCAACCCACACGCTCGCGTGGCACGGATCCGAAACGGCCTCTCTCTGAATCGAGATACCGCTGGATTTGACGACAAGGAGAATCGCGTTGTCTTTCTAGCGCGCCTTCACCAACGCAAACGCCCACAAAAATTCGTAGAAATGGCCCTTCAAGTTGGCCGCGTTTGCCCGGATGTAAAGTTCGCCCTGGCCGGACCAGATGAAGGTGAACTCGACGCCGTCAGCGCACTGGTCGAAAGATCAGGACTCGCCGATCGTTTCGAGATCATCGGCGCCGTTCCCCCGGAAGAAACCGACACGTTCCTAGCTAAATCCCGCGTCTATGTCCTGCCGTCCGTCGGAGAGGTATTCCCAATGACGCTGATCGAGTCATTCAGAGTCGGTACGCCGAGCGTTGTCACCAATTCGCTTGGTATTGCCGACGACTGCATTCAGTATGGTGCCGCAGAAGTAACCGACGGGTCAGCCTCATCAATGGCGGACGCTGTAATTCGGATCTTGACCGACAAACAACATGCGCAAGCGCTCGTGAGGAACGCATTATCATATCTGTCGAAGGAACTGAACATCGTGGACGTCGCACAGCAGCTTGAACACTCATACGTTGCGGCAATCCAACGCGAAGATCGGAGATAGAGAGTGCATACATATGCGACCCTCGCTATCGTCCAGCCCTACCTTCCGCGTTACCGCGTCCCATTCTTCGCTGAACTGAAAAGTAGACTTTCTGCGGACTACATCGACGTTCAGGTCGTCGCAGGAAGACCACTTGGCAGTCAGGCCGCACGTGGAGACGACACTGACGCCGATTGGGCTACCCGTTTTGAACCCCGGCAGTTAAAGTTCGCGGGGCGCGCCATCACTTTGGCACATACCCGCCGTCACTGGGCGCACGCAGACGGCGTAATACTCCCCCTCATGGGAACTTCACTCGACGCGTACTCGGCGATCTTGCACAAAGGACCTCGCGTCGGACTTTGGGGTCATGTGGACTCGTACGTCGCACGTGCGAACCCCCTAGATCAGGCACTTGAGCGCTGGATGGTCCGCCGAGCCGATCAAGTCTTCGCATACACCACACGGGGCGCCAATTTGGCGCGTCGGTGGGGTGCCGCGCAGACGAGTGTTACGAGCGTCATGAACACAGTCGACACCAAAGAACTTGAGACGAGTCTTCGGGACTTGGAATGTTCGCCATCGCCAGTAAGAGCTAAGCCCATCACGTTGGGCTACATTGGCGGGCTTGATGGAACGAAACGCATCTCGCTTCTCGCCCAGGCTCTTATGGCCCTGACGATGCGCGGCACATCGGTGAAACTTGTGGTGGGCGGACAAGGGCCCGACGCCCATCTACTCGACGCGCTCAGGACTTCTCACGATATTGACATCCGCGGATATGTGTCCGGGGTGGATAAAGCCAAATTGCTTCAAGAGGTCGACGCACTGGTGTGTCCGGGAAGGATTGGGTTGGTCGCAGTTGACGCGCTCGTCGCTCAGAAACCAATCCTTACAACCGACTATGAATTCCACGCTCCCGAAGCCGACTATCTCAAAGATGGCATTTCAATGTTTTCCTCCCCGGACTCCGCGGAAGCGTATGCAGACCTTATTGAATCTCAACCGTGGCGGCGCTCGATCCCCCCAGCGGACTGGCAATACCCGCGCATCGAAACTATGGTGGAGAACTTCCGCCTCGGAGTACTCAGGATGATGAATCTTGAAGCCTAGACCGCGAGAACGATGCTGCTGCGTTGGAGAGTTCGCGCGAGCGAGCATATCGACGGGCTGACCCCATGGGATCCTCTCACTCTTAACAGAAGCTCCCTAAATGTCACCCATAAGCCTGTTTGCGAACAGAGCGGATTGGTTTTCTCGCTGGGCTGGCTTCGGTCCAGTCATCGCTGACTCAATTGCATGTGAAAGTTGCACCCTATCTAGCGAACACCAACTCGCTCCAGCTCCGATCGCCTTCACGTCACGGCGTAAGGAACGGGCGCCGGCAGCCACAATCGGAGTTCCTGCATAAAGCGCCTTCGCTAGAATTCCGCTCGGTCCTTCGTTCGAGTGCGCAAGCACGACGCAGCCGGCTGCTGCAACGATAGCGTCGAGAACAGCGTCGGATAGATTTCCATCGAAACGCTCAACTCGCACACCTTCTTGTTCCGCCCTGCGGATGCATTCGGCCAAATCGCGCTGACTACCGTCATCTCGACCCGCAAGAACCAGTCCGATTCCTTTCGACCGCACCAGCAGGAGCGCCTCAAGGATAAGTGGGACGTTCTTGCGCTCACCGATAACCCCTAACACAGCGGCCCAGCGAAAACCAGCACGCCCAGAGCTCAGCCGATCATTGACAGCACTCGCCGCCACCTCGTCTATCTGGCTGAACGCTGGGTCGGGCACTTCAAAAGCTCCGTGCGACTGCTGTGTCGGACCAACTAGAACAAACGATCTCACACCGCGGAACTTCGCGGCTTCTCGCAGCGCAATCTTCAGAAGAGTTTGAACGACACGAACCACAGGGTTCTTCGACTGACCGACTGCTCGCATGATCAGTAGACGACCGCCGTTGCGCAGCTTCGCCCGAGAACGGAGTGATTCCTTCAGCCAGAAGTCACCTTCGACAAAAATGGTCGCCCTCGTTGGTGCGACCCTGGCCTCAATCGCCGATATTGTCGACATGTTCAAGATGACGTGCTCTTCCACACTGAACGCGTCTACGCGATCCGAGAGATGAATCGCGTACTCTTCAGATTTGGTAGTTCCAGCCATGACGACGACAACGGGCGCGATTCCACGCGCGACCGCTGCGTCAACGAGAACTCGAACGTACATCAGACGGTGCCCTTCATGGCCCTGAGAGACTATGAGTTGCACGTCGGTTTTCGCGAAATTCCGGTTGACCATATTGATCACGCTACTCGAGCCGGTATGCCGACGGCCGATACACTATTTGGTAGATCATGAAGCACCACAGCGTTCGCGCCAATCCTCACGTCGTCACCAATAGAGATGCCGCCAAGGATCTTCGCGCCAGCTCCGAGAACACATCGATCGCCGATCCGAGGATACGCATGCTCGGAGTGGTTAGACGAAAGCTTTTCGCCGACAGTTACCTGTTGGAGAACGGTCGCGTGTTCGCCGATGGTCGCGCCAGCACCGATGACAATCCCGTTTGGATGCTGGATGATAAGACCTCCACCAATCTTGCTGCCCGGCAGCAGGTCAGCACCGGTCAGGAAGTGATTCACCGTTCTGAGGAATCTTGCCTGCCGCCACCGTGCCTTCTTCACCGCGGCTTCCTGGAAACGATACAGCAGCACGCAGAGTAGTCCGGGATTGTTCAAAGCAACTATGCCGATGCGCCATATCGAATTGCCGAGACCTTGTCGAAAGCGATCTGCATCACTTCGAAGCGCACTTCGCGTTTCTTCATTCATCGAGTGACTCCTTCTTCGCGTATCTCCGCCACAACGCCACGATTGCGACCATTGTCAATATATGCATTACGACGAGTCCGACGCCCGCTCCAGAAAGCCCAAATAGAACACTCAGCGACCAAATTGCGCCAATCCCGATGAGAATCGCGCCGAACATCGATATTGGTACCGCACGGGGCACCGACGTTGCGTAAAACCAGGCGAGGTGAACCTGCGCGAACGCAGAGATGGCCGCTGCGACGGTGACGCAGATTGCAACCGGTGCTGCGCCGCCAAACCCATCGCCATACATGAACTGGATCACGAGCGGTGAAGCAGGCGAGCATGCGACCAATGCCAGACAGAATATGAGCACGAGCCGACGAATTCTCCGAAAGACTCGTCTGCGATCGGTAGGAGTGGCGCTTGCGAGTTCGGGAATCACAACCTGCATCATCGTCGTGACGAGTAGGTTGAGAGGGTTAAGAAGCCGAAGCGCCGAAGAATATAGGCCGGCCCCCTGTGTGCCTAAGACACTCGTTACGGCCACCACATCGAGTTGCGCGACCGTCGAAGCTCCACTGCTCGCCATGATCCCGAGATTCTGTCGCACCAGTGTCACCAACGACATCGGCCTACCGAGTTGCGGAGCGGACACGACGAGGAGACAAAGTGTTCCGAACATGCCGGCCGCAGCGGATGCAATTACAACTGCGTCCGCGCCGGCGAACAGAGCGACCGGAGCTAAGGCGACAACTCGCCTGGACAAGAGAATGGTCATAGCCAGCGCACTCCGTCTCCTACCTTGGAGGAGTCCAACAGCCACGTCGCCCGACGACTCACCCGTGACATACAAGACTGACGCCGCGACAAGGAGGCCCGTCTCGGTTGACGAACCTGACACAATCAGCGCCCCACCGAGTGGGAACACTCCGGTGATCAGCACTCGCACGATCAGGAATGTTGCAAGGGCACGCCGTGAATCGTCGTCTGAGTCTCCGCGAAGTACGCGTGTTCCCATGCCCAAGTCTGCGATCCAGAGGGCTGATAGTCCGATCGAAGCTGCCACAGAATACACGCCAAGATCCTGTGCGCCCAAATGCCGCGCGATTAGCGCAAATACGGCCAGTTGCAGCAAAGCCGCAACGATCCGCCCCCCGAGCGAAACTGCAAACCGACGGATCATTGTTCTGGAGCGGAGTTCTGAGCCAACGATGCCCAATACGCCCTGGAGATTTCATCGATGCCTCGGGCAACGTCATCTCCAAATAGGGTCCACGTCAAGTGCGAAACAGCAAGGGTTGCTGCGGACGATACTCGAGCCAACAGCTCGTCGTCGTTACATATTCGTGAGAGCACATCCGCTATCGCGGACGAGTCAGCCGTCGGAACGACAAAGCCGCTCAGTCCGTCTGCTACCACGTCGGAGAGGCCCGTATTTTCCGTCACGATGCATGGAAGCCCAGTCTGCATGGCCTCCACCCCAACCAACGCAAAACCTTCAGCAAGACTAGGAAGGAGGAGTACGTGAGCTTCTCGATACTCGTTCGTTAGCATCTCGCGGGACACGGGCCCACGGACATTGACATTCGAATAGCGAGAGAGTTCCGCGCGCATCCGAGCACCTATCGGCCCGACCACCACGAGTTCTACCTGAGAGTGCAACCGCGCGCACGCCTCAACGGCATACCCGATACCTTTGCGCTGGTTTACCTGTCCCGCAAAGAGCACGCGGAGACGACCTTCACCCGCGCGACGTCTCACGGTCGCCTCAATTCCCTCACTCACTGACGCGTAGTTGGACACCAAGATTGGACCGTCGAAATATTCGGACAGCCTTTTTGCAACGAAGTTGCTCCCTGCTACAACCGCTCCCGCCAGTAGCAGCCGTCGATCCTCGTCGCTCAATTCTCGATTCGGGTACTGCAGGGCGTATGACCAATGAGGACTGGACGCGGCGTCCTGATCAAGGATATCCACGAGCGACCGGTCATTGATGATCGGTTGCATGAGGACGCGAAAGTCATCTGTGGACGTCGCTGAAAATGCCACGTCCGCACAGGAATTCTGCGCGACGACAATCATTCGATCTCGGGTCCTAGCAATGCGTTTGGAGGCAAATCTCTCAACGATCGTGGTCCGCTTCCGCAGTGACTCGAGTTGCGAATCACTTCCAAACCTCCGGCGAACGAGGTAACACAATTCTGCCTGAAGCCCCCGCGTTTTAATTCGTAGACGCACATTTGTGGGCACCTGAAGAACCCGGCTATTGCCCACCTTGAGCAGGCGCAGCACCCTGCCTATAACGGATCGTGATGAAACCTGTGAACCGGAAACATACTCCACTCGATATCCCGCACGAGCGAGCCCAAGTGCAGCCTGGAATGGCTCGGGGTGAGTACCGGCGTTCACCACTACGACGCTCACAGTTTGGTCGCGACCCAAGTTGGCGTGCGCACTGGGTCGCGGCTCGATAAGTTTGGCTGACAGATTCTTCTCATCCTGGGGTGTCAATATGCCCCACCCCCGCGAGCAATTGTCTCCTCGGCGGCATTGGCCAGAGTTGGGAAATCTCCCAACATATACCTATTCTCCACACACAAGCGAGCGAGCCGGACCTTGTGTCCCCTCGACAAAATTGATCTACTGCTAACTCTGTCAGAGTCCCTTGATCTCGGGATTCGCCGACCGCCCCTTGCGCATGTCCATTGCGCGCTCCTCGACCTCGACAGAGAGCGGATGTCGCCGCCCGACCATCGAAATCGATACGAAGAAGACATTGCGAAGTGTAGGAGTTCATCCGAACTGCATCGGCACACTGTGCGTTTGATGGGGGAATTCCTGGGATGAATGCTCACCGTCGAGAGAACCTCATTGCGAAAATCCGATCCCAATTCCTTTCGTGCTCGTTCTGCGTCGTCGAAGAGATATTTGGGGTTTGCAACCCTAGACCGAAACATAAGCACGGTGCAGGCGTATCTCGTAATTTGGACTCGTCGCTGTTGATGCAGAGATATGCCGCGGATCTCGAGCCATGAAGCCGGTCGTTGCGCGATTTGTCCCCGAGCACGATGACCCACCCCACTAGAACCTTGAACGCGAAAGGCGCGCAAGATCATCGTGACGTTGTTCTTGAGTCTTCGCCAATAGATATCTCGGCTGCACCAAACCCGAACAACGCCATGTGCACTCCGGTCGGGCTCTATATTGGTGCCCACCAAACTACCGACTCCGGGCAGGCGCCTCATTCGCGTGCGCCAATCGAATTGGTGCTGCTGCGTCTGCCTGTCAACGTCGTGGTCGCGCGCCAGCCATTTCGATTCGGTTCTTGTCAGGAGCACGATTTTTCCCTCATGTAAGAACGCTCGTCTGCGCCGGCAGATTCGAGGAGGCGGGTGCCCCCGTTCTTCGGCAGCTTGTCAGCCTTCGTCTCGGCCAGAGCCGGCGGACTTGGACGAGCGCTTGCCCGCGCCTTTCACCTTGTGTCCCGATGAGGTGTACGCGCCATAACCGCCGTATCCGTACCCGTACCCGTACCCGTATCCGTAGCCGTACGCATCGGGTCCCTTCACTGGAACCATGGATAGAACGGTGCCGCCAATCCGAGCCCCGACGGTCTCCAGCGCATCGAGGGCTGCTGACAATTGACCCTTGGTCGTGCGTCCAGCTGCGACGACGACGAGCGCGCCCGTGGCGGCCTTCGAGAGTACCGCCGCGTCAGTAACTGGCAGTAGGGGCGGGGCATCGAGAATGACGATGTCGAATTCGCGCGAAAGAACGTCGAGTAGCTGAGACATCTGGGCTGATCCGAGCAGCTCGCTCGGATTGGGAGGCACTTTACCTGCCGGCAATGCGTAGAGTGATCGTTGCCCCCAAGGCAACATCACATCGGTAAGACGCGCTCTACCGATTAGTACATCTGTCAAGCCGACACCGCCCTCGATGGCCAGATATTCCGCCACCTTGGGTTTACGTAAATCAGTATCTACAAGCGCGACGCGCTTGCCAGCGTCCGCGAGGGCGATTGCGAGGTTTACTGAAGTTGTGGATTTCCCTTCGGCCGGCAGGCTTGAAGTGACGACAAACACATGGCCGCCGTCCATCTCAAGAAACTGCAGGTTAGTACGAAGCGCCCGGAAGGACTCTGACCGGGCATTGTGTGGATCTGCCTGCAGAATAATCGGTCGCTCTGCGGCCCTCGGATCGAACGGTATGGCGCCGATAATCGGTCGATCTGTGACCGCTTCGACATCGCGAATCGATCGAACCTTCGTATCGAGGACGTGTCGCAACAGTGCGAACGCCACTCCCAGCGCCAGGCCGATCAGCCCCCCCAACGTCAGATTGAGAGGTACGTTGGGACTCACCGGAGCCGACGGCGCCGTCGCAGTCGTCGTCGTGGTCAGTTTGACCGGGCTCTCGCCCGAGGTCGTGGATGGTTCAATCTCGGGGACCGTTTCGGTGAGACTCTGGCTCACGGCGTTCGCAATGGAGGCCGCCTGTACGGGACTCGCGTCTGTTGCCGTGATCTTGATCAACGTGGTGTTCAAGGTGTTCGACGCGGACACGTTCTTTGCAAGATCGCTAACCGAGAGGCTGAGTCCCAGTTTCTGAATCGTCTTCGAGAGCACCGCTTGTTGTGTGACGAGGCTTGTATATGTCGTCACGCGGGCTTGCGTGAACGTATTTCCTTGCTGAAGCTCAGCCACCGTGTTGCCCTGCTGAGTCGACACGAACACCGTCGCCTCGGCCTGGTACATGGGTGTCCGCGTGAGTGAGTAGCCCGCGGCCGCCCCCAGCCCGATGAGGGTGATGGCGACGATGACGAGCCAGTTCTTTCGCAGAACTCTGATGTAGTCGCTGAGCTCCATGGCGCCTTTCCCCGGTGATACGGGCTTCATCCTGCCACAACGCATGTTTCTGACTGGTGACCGCGACGCAACGAACGTGCGCCGGTACTCTGGCCGCGTGACCGACCCGCTCACCGACGAACCTTCCCCCGTGAGCACACGTCGCGCGACCCGCCACCAATGGGGCTTGCGCGTGCTCGGCGTCTCGCTGTCGGCGCTGGCGCTCGCGATCCTCATCTCGGCCACCGCGCTCAGCGCCGCTGACCTTGCGACCGGCACTCTCATCGCCGACGTCGCGGTGCTCGCCGCGATGGCGACGGGAGTGGTCGTCGCCTTCGTCTACGGGGCGCCCCGGGGCATCCTTCGATTCCGTTCGCGAGACCTGCTCTACGGCGTCGTCATCGGACTCGCCCTGCGCCTCGCGCAGGGCCTTGTCGCCCAGGCGGCACAAGGAGGAGCGGCCGCCTGGCCCACCGCCACCCTCGATCTGCAGTGGGTCGTGTTCGGCGCCCTCGTGCCGGTCGTCGTCTCACCCCTTCTCGAGGAGCTCTGCTTCCGAGGGGTGCTGCTGCTCTCCGCCGACACCGTGTTCCGACGCCTCACGGGCAGCCGTGTGCTCGCGGGCATCGCGGCGACCCTCGTGAGCAGTGCGCTGTTCGTTCTCGCGCACGGGCTGACGTCGACGCTCGACGTCAGCGCCATCGTCTCGCTGGGCGCCGTGGCGCTCGTCACCAGCACGATCGTTCTCGTGCAGCGACGACTGTGGACCGCCATCGTCGTTCACGCAGTGTTCAACGTCACATTCGTCATCTTGCAGCTCGCAGGGTCCCTCGGCACCGCGGGGGCACCGGCGTTGTCGTGACAGCGGATGCCTCCCGCTTAGGGTGATCGCATGACCGCCGCCCGTGCACGCCGCCGCTCTCGCCACGCGCGCCGCTGGGCGATCTACGCCTGCTGGGGCGTGCTCGCCGTCGCCGTCGCCGTCGGAGCATGGGTCGGCGTGCGCGGAGCACTGGCCGCGCAGCATCTGCTCGAGGCGAAGTCACTCGCGAGCACCGTGCAGTCGAGCATCTCGAAAGACCCTGCCGGAGCACGTGCAGCTCTGTCGCAGCTCGAGGCCGACGCCAGCGAGGCCCGCGCCCTCACCAGCGACCCGATCTGGTCGGCGGCGTCGCACCTGCCCTGGATCGGCCCCCAATTGCACGCCGTCTCCACGCTCGCGACCGCACTGCATGCGACGTCGACCGACGTGATCGAGCCGCTCGTGTCGGCGACCGACAATCTCAATCTCTCGCTGTTCACCCCGAAGGACGGCGCCATCGACCTGACGCCCGTCGCGGCGCTCGCGCAGCCGTCTGCCGGCGCGGCGACCGCCGCGGCCCAGGCGAGCGCGGAGGTCAACAGCCTCGACCGTTCGGCACTCCTGCCCGCTCTGCGCGCACCCGTGACCGAGGCATCCGATCTGCTCAGCACTGTCGCCGAGGGCACCGACGCCCTGCGACGCACGACCGCGCTGTTGCCGGCGATGCTCGGAGCGGACGGCCCGCGCAACTATCTGCTGATGTTCCAGAATCCGGCCGAGCTGCGCACGCTCGGCGGCATCGCGGGCGCACTCGCCCTGGTGCACACCGATCACGGCAAGATCACGTTCACCGTCGAGGACATCCAGAAGGTACTGCCGAACACCGGTGAGCCCGTGACGACACTCGATGCCGCCACGCTGGCGCTCTTCAGCGAGAAGCCGGCGACCTACTACCAGAACGTCACCTCGGTGCCCGACTTCGCGACGGCCGCGCAGCTGCTGCAGGACTTCTGGAAGCGCACCCAGAGCACACCGATCGACGGCGTGATCAGCGCAGACCCGGTGGCGCTCAGCTATCTGCTGAACGCGACCGGCCCGCTCTCGCTGCGCACCGGGGACACCCTGAGCGCCGACAACGCCGTGCAGCTGCTGCTCAACGAGGTCTACCTGCGGTACGGCGCCGACACCCCCGCGAAGGCGAACGCGCAGCAGAACGCGTTCTTCGCGGTCGCGGCCACCGCTGTGTTCGACGCCCTCTCGTCGGGAAAGGGCGACCCCGCGAAGCTGATCGACGCGCTCGGACGGGCGGGCTCGGAGCGACGCCTGCTGATCGCGAGCAACCATCCGACTGAACAGGCCGTACTCGACGGCACCCTGCTGCAGGGCACGCTGCCCGAGGCATCCGTCGACCAGACCCCGGTCGCGATGTATCTCATGGACACGGTCGGATCGAAAATCGACTACTACCTGCAGGTCGGTGCGGATGTCTCGTGGTGCGGCGCACCTGCGGTGAACACCCCTGGGACGGCGTCACTCAACGTCACACTCACGAGCACCGTGCCCGCCGACGGGGCGACCGCTCTCCCCTGGTACATCACCGGCGGCGGGGCCTTCGGAACAGCCCCCGGCATCGTCGGTGTCGCGGTGACGGTCTATCTACCATCCGGCATGCAACTCGCGCAATCTGCATCGACAAGCACCGGGGCACCGATCACAGTGTTCAGCGACCGGGGCCGAACGGTGCTGAGGTGGAACGAAAACCTTGCGCCGCAAGGGAAGTCGGCGGTCTCGATCCGGCTCGCCACCGACCACGCGAGCGCTCCGCTTTCGCTGGTGACGACTCCGACTATTTACCCAATCGAAACATCTGGGCTGGGAAATACCTGCGGTTAGCCGCCATACTGGCTGTGCGGTGTCGATGGGGGTCCGCTAGCGGGGGTATCCGTTGGGGGAAACATTCATCGGACAGTTCGGCTGGCGCGGCACCGCAGAGAGCGACCGGTCCCCCCGTCGCAGATCTCCATCCCATCACTGCCACCGAACAGGAACACCACATGACGCACAAGATCAAGCGGGCCCTCGCCATCACGGCGATGGCGCTGATGCTCGCGGTGGGTGGCGCTTTCGTCGCACAGCCCGCCTTCGCTGCGGGTTACTCGGGCACCCCGAGCGACCCGACTCCGACCCCCGAGACGATTCCGGCCGGTGTGCCGATCCTCGCCCCGGGCGTCGCCCCTACTCTCCCTGGACCTGGCCAGTCGGCCACGTTCGCGCTCTCGGGTTACAACCCGGGTGAGGTCGTCACCTTCACCCTCACCGGTGAAGGCATCGACGCTGCTTCCCTCGCCACGATCATCAAGTCGGTCGTCGGCACCGCCTCGGTCACCAAGAAGGCGAACTCGTCTGGCCAGATCCTCCTTACGGTCAACATCCCCGTCGGCGCCAGCGGCTTCTCGCTGGGCGGCGGCAACCTGCCCGCCGTCACCGGCGGCGGAAGCAGCGGTACGACCACCAACCCCGGCAGCTCGCTCCCGCGCACGGGTGCGGACTCGACCATGCTGCTCACCCTCTGGGTGGCCGGCGGCGCTCTCGCCCTCGCGGGCGCGTCGATCGTGGTCGGCACGGCGGTTCGCCGCCAGCGCGCAACGGTAGCCAAGTAACTCCCCAAAAGCGAAGGGGCCCCGGACACTGTCCGGGGCCCCTTCGTCGTTCTCGGCTTTCGAGGACCCCCATCCTCGGCGCCGACCCGGGCCGACTCAGACTGCGTGAATCGCGTACGCAGCCAGAGCGATGACCCCCAGTGCGAGAAGCACGATGAGCACATACGCACTCCAGTGCACCCCCTGCCGCACCGGCGGACGGCGAGAACGTGACCGCGATCGCTTTGATGTGGGCACGCTCGAAAGCTAGCGGCCCCCAGTTACCGGCCGGTTACGCGGAGGGCACAGAGCACTATGCCGTCGCCCGAGCCGGGGTTACGACGTGGCTGCGGCGGGTCGGCGGGACGAGGCATCCGTCTACTGGCCGAGAACCTGCCACGGCGACCGCTCGTGATCGGTCTGCGACAGCGACGGATCGTCGCCCTGCGTCCACCACTTCGCGACGTACGGGGTCGAACCCACCTGCACCTTGTCACCGGCGTGATAGGCGACCGACGCCGACCAGGCCGCGTAGGTTCCGGGGGCGACGCTCGGCAACGCGTACGGCGTGTCGGTCGCCAGCACCGGGCCGACGAGCGTCCAGGCGCTCTCGGTCGCCGCGAGAGTCGGGTCATCCGGTTGGGGATTGCCCTGCGTCCAGTACTTCGCCACGTAGACGTTGCCGTGCCAGACGACCTTGACACCCACCGAGTAGGACTGGTCGGGCGACCAGATCGGGTACGGCGCCGTCGACGGGTCGTCGGAGGTCACCGGCGTCGGCACGCTCGACGCCGCCGGCGATGCGCTCGGCCGCTGCGTGAGCCCCGCCGACAGCACGGTCGCGAACGACTGCCCGCCCTGGTCGACACCGCTGCAGTCGGCCGAGACCACCTTCGGGTCGGGATAGTTCGGCCCGCAGGTGCGGTCGCGATTCAACGACCACATCGACATGCGGCCGATCGCCTTCGACACCGCGAACTCACTCAGCTTCTGCGCGTCGGCGATGGTGAAGACCTCGGATGTCACATCGTTCTGCCCGATCATCGGCGTGGCCCCGATCAGGGCCCATGCACCGCCCTCGGGAAGGGTGATCTTGGCCGCGCTCCACAGCGCTTCGACCTGGTCATGCGTCGCGCTCAACGCGTCGATCGCGACCTGCCCCATCGTCGCACCGCCGAGGTCGACGTTGTAGTCCATCGTCATCGCGTTCACACCCGAGAGCGTCACGCCCGCAGCAAGCAGCGTGCGCACCGCCGCCTGACCATCGGAGGTGAGCCCCTGACGACCCACCGGCAGCGTCACCCACACCTCGAGCGGCTGCCCCTTCGCCGCACGCTCCTTCTGCAGCGCGGCGACCGCCTGCGCCCGCCGTGTGGCGGCGGCCGTATCGGTGAGGGCAGCGCCCTCGATGTCGAGATCGATCGAGCCCACCTCGTAGCGGTCGATCACCGCCGCGTACGCCTTCTGCAGCGACGCCTCATCGGCGCACGCCGACGCGAGCTCGGTGTTCTTCTGACCGCCGAACGACACCATCGCGTCGCCCCCCTGGGAGCGCAGCTTCGCAAGACGGCGATCGAGGTCGAGAGCGGATGCCGCGGCATCCAATGTGTACGCGGCACCCCACGTGGGCACGCACTGATCCTTCGCCTGCGCGACGACGAACGCGAGCACGACCTCGCTCTCGGGGGCGCCCATCTCGGTGACGAAGTCCTGCTGCCGGGTTGTGGTCACATCGACATACGGGGCGAACCATCCGGTCAACGCGGCGGGCGTCACCTGCGCCTGACGCAACAGATACGGCACACCGAACGCACCGCCCGTGATGACCGCGGTGACGACGGCGAGCGCGAGCAGCACCCGCCACACGGACAACCGCTTGCCCTCGTGGCGGCTAGGACGGCGGGGGGCGCGCACGGGAGCGGTGGTGGTGCCGGAACCGCTCGCGTCACCCGTGGGCTCGACGCTCACTCCGAACCCGGCCACAGGTCACGCTGGCGGGCGCGCTTCGCGCGCGGAACCTGCTGGTCGGCGGCGTACTGCTGCGCGCGCTCGCGCGGCGGCACCGGAGCCCGACGGTCACCGTGGTAGCCGCGGTACTCGGGCTCGTCGGGCCACAGCGGGGTGCCCGTGGCCCGTTCGCGGGCGCGCGGCAGGATGCGATCCTGTCCCGGGTTCCAGTCGGCGGGCATCGGCTGTCCGGGCTCGGGCACCGATGGCCACAGCGGGGCGTTCTGCCACGCCGCGCGCTCGAGGTCGCGCATCTGCGGGCGCGTGTAACCCTGCGGTCCGTTGGCACCCGGGGCGACCTCACGGCGGCGCGGCGGGTAGTTCTGCGCCGGCGGGGCGGCCGGGTAGCCCGCCGCCGGGTAGCCGGGCGGGTAGGGCGCAGCGCCGGGCGCGGCGGGGTAGCCGGGCTGCGCCGGGTAGCCGTTCTGCGCCGGGTAGCCGTTCTGCGTCGGGTAGCCGGGCTGCGCGGGATAGCCCGACTGTGCGGGGTAACCCGACTGAGCCGGGTGGCCGTTCTGGGGGTAACCGGCGGGCGGGTTGCCGCTCGCCGGGGGCTGAGCGGGCTGGCCCGACTGCGCGGCATACCCCTGCGTGGGGTAGCCGCCCTGGGCGGGGCCGGCCTGCGCCGGGTAGCCGGGCTGCGCCGGGTAGCCCGGCTGCTGCGTGGGGAAGGCGTTCGCGCCGGGCTGGCCCGCACCCGCCGGCGGCATGCCGGGGTAGGCGGGAGCGGGCGGGTAGGCGCCGGGCACCGACGGCGCGGCCGGAGCGGTGAACTGCTGCGCCGGCGGGTAGGGCTGCCCCTGAGGCGAGCCGGTGGCCGGGTAGGCGCCGCCCCGGGGGTCGAGTACCCCATGGGGCTGGCCCGACGGCGCACCGTAGTGCGGAGCGAACGACGGTATCGGCGCCCCGGGGGGCACCGGCACCGCCTGCGCCCGGATCGGCGCCGCCTGCGGGTGCGACTGAGGGGCATAGACGGGCTGCGCGGGCGGCTGCGGATGGGCGTAAGCGGGCTGGGTGTAGGACGGCTGAGCGGGTGCAGCCGGCTGCGCGTAGTTCGGCGGAATCGGCGCCGCGTACGTCGGCTGCGTGGAGCCGGGCTGCGTGGGCTGCGCAAAGCCGGGCGCCGCGAACGGCTGTGCCCCGGCGCCGCTCGGCGGCGGCACAGGACGCGGCGGTGCGACGGGCATCTGCGGAGCGGACGCCTGCGGCGCCCCGGCACCCGCCGACGCCGCCGGCCGCTGCACCCACGGCTGCGGCTCCGGTCGCTCGTGCTGCGCGAAGAACGCCCGCTGGTGCTCCGTCACCTCGTGCAGCGCCTGCGCCTCGCCTTCGGCGTGCGCCGCGGTGGGGTGATACGGCCCCACGACATGCACGTACGGACTCGCCGTCTCGGGCGACGCGGGTGCCGGCTGCGAGGCGACGGATGCCGCGGCATCCACAATCTCGACCGGCGGCGGCATCGGGTTCTCCCGCTCCGCCGCGGCACGCGCGGCGTTGGAGCGCTCGCGCTGAGCCGCACGCCACGCGGCCGCGCGCTCGGCGGGGCTCTCCGAGTGCGACCCGATCGGTGCGACAGGGATCTGCGTCTCGTCGCGCTCGTAATCGTCGGATGCCGCGGCGTGACGCGGCGACACGGGAGGAGTGATCCCGGCAGCGAACACGGGCACGGCAGGGGCCTCGGCGTCGACGAGCGCCGGGCGGGGCGCGGCATCCGATCGGTCGTCCTGCGCGACCGCCTGCAGCAGTTCCTCGACAGCCTCGACCCCGGCGAACTCGGCCGGCACCGTGACCGCGCCGGTCGCATCGGCGGCGAACGCCGGCGCGGGCACGGCATCCGGCTCGAGGACCGGGGGACGGTCGGAGACCATGCGGCCCTCTGCATCGACCACCGCGAGCTCCGCGTCGATCTCGACCCCGGCGAACGGCGTTCCGGATGTCGGCGCGACCACGGGCGGTTCGGCGGCGGGCTCTGCGGCGGGCGCCGCGAGCGGCTCGGTGACGGGCGCCGCAGCCGCGCCGGCCACCGGCGCCGCGGGGCGCGCCACGCGCGGCTCGGCGTCGATCACCGGCAGCTCGATCGTCTGCGTCGGCACGTGCTTCTTCTTCACGGGAGGAGTCGCCGCCGCGGACGCCACCGGCACGGCGACAGGCGTGCGCCGGCGACGGCGCACGCGACCCTTGCGCCCCTCGGCGCCCGGCGGGGCAGGGCCGACCTCGAGCGCCTCGCGCCAGTCGAACTCCTCGACCGCCGCGGCCTGGCGCACACGCTTCGGCTTCTTCTCGACCCACATCCAGTCGGTCAAGCCGATCCACAGGTCGATGATCGAGTTGCGGATGCCGATGTACGCGAGGATCGCCCACGACGCGCACACCGCATTCACGACCGCGAAGGCGAAGTTGCCCCAGTTGTGGTTGACGAACGCGAGCCAGCCGACGTAGATCGAGAAGAACACGATCGCGTACGGCGCGACGATGTAGAGCAGCGGCGCACCGGTGCGGTCGGCGACCTTCGGGGTGCGGGCGAACGGGATCTTGCGCCCCGTCACCGCCTGCTCGATCGACTTGATGACGCCCGCGAGGTTCACCGGCAGCAGGATCAGGTTGAAGCCGTAGATGCGCACGACATCCATCGCCTTGTACCCGGTGTAGCGCAGGTCGAAGGCCATCGCGATGAAGTACGGGAGCGCGCCCGCCAGCACGAGCGGGCTCACCAGACGGTTGTCGTACGGGTAGGCCAACAGGAAGACGAGGCCGAAGCTCGCCCACGCGATCGAGGCCATGTAGTTCACCCGGATCGCGAGCTCCATGGCCTTCATCGGATCGCCGGCCTTGCGGCGCTCCTTCGCGGTGCGCCAGAGCTTCGGCATGATCAGCAGGCCGCCGTTCGCCCACCGACGGCGCTGCACGATGAGCGAACCCCAGTCCGGCGGCGTCGCCGAATAGCTCAGCCGCTCGGGGTAGTTCACGAGCGACCAGCCGTGCTCCCCCAGGTCGACGCTCGACTCGGTGTCCTCGATGACGGTGCGGTCCTGCACGTAACGGCGCACCTCGAAGCCGTTCTCGACATCGATCTGCATGATGTCGTCGAGAGCGTCCATACGGATGACGGCGTTCGCCCCCACCCAGAAGGTCGCGTTGTGGGCGGTCATGCCCTGGTGCAGGATGTGCTGCAGATCGGTGGTCGCGCCCGCCAGCCGCTCGATGCGCGTCGGCGCACCGCGGAACGACGAGTACGGCGTCTGCGTCACCGCGACCCGCTCGTTACCCGGCTGCTCGAGGAAGTAGACGAGGCGCAGGCAGTACTCGCGCAGCAGCAGCGAGTCGGCATCGAGAGTGAGCACGAAGTCGCAGTACGGGATGCTGACGGCGTTCGCCGCGCCCGCCGGAGCCGGCATGAGCAGCAGACCCTCGTCGGACTCCACCTCGAGGTAGCGGCCGCCGATGAGCCCGATGTACGAGTTCAGGTTCATCGCCTTGTTGGCCTCGGCCGACAGGTTCGCGTAGCGCTTGCGCTCGAACGCGCCGATCTCGACCGTGAAGATCCACGCCAGACGACGGTGCAGCTGCATCAGGCGCGCGAGCGGGATCTCCTCGCCACCCGCGAGCGCGGCGCGCAGGTTGAGCTCGGTCGCCTCGAGGTCGCCCGCGAGCCCCAGCAGGATCTCGTCGATGTAGAACGCGTCGACGTGGTCGTCGCGGTGCTCCTGCGCGGCCTGGTCGCGCAGCCAGGCGGCACCGAACCCGTACTCGATCGCGAGGCGCTCGATCGCGCCCTCGGGAAGCTCGCGCTCGTCACCCGCCACGAGCAGCTCGTGCTCGAGCGTCAGCAGCGCCTCGCCGAACCTCTCCCGCGGAACCCGGAGGCGCTCCATGATCTCTTCCGGGATGCCGCGGGTCTCCGTCAGACGCGCCAGCACATCCGGCTTCGTCGGATTCGGGCTGTCATCGATGAGCAGCACGATGCGCTGCGACGGGTACTCCTGCAGCGCCGCCGACCAGATCGTCTTGCGGATGACATCCGGCTCCTCGGCGTACGAGGGGATGAGCACTGTGAGAGGGCGGTCGTGGTGGAAGAAGTGACGGTCGAGCTCCGCACGCGTCACACGCACATGCTCGACGAAGCGGTTGAAGGCACCCTGCCGCTGGATCAGGTACATGAGCGCAGAGAACGTCAGCGCCGTGACCACCACGACGTACGAGAGCGCTTCGACCACGCGCCAGCCGTTGCCGAATCCGTCGGTGAAGAACTGGTTCACCACGACGCTCAGCACATAGATCGCCCAGATGACGATCGTGAGCTGGATCGCCAGACGACCGAGAGCGAGCTTCGCGGCGGACGGGCGTCCGTGCACGGCGGAGAGAGGAGCGGGGTCGCGCTCCGTACCCCACTGCCGGCGTCGCGCCATGGGCTCTTCTTTGCTGTATTCGGGACGGGCGGCGCGGGGTCTGCGGATGACCCCGGGGCATCCTGCACGGGACACTCCGGGGCCATCGATGACCCTCGTTGCGTGGCCGGGTGAGCCGGGGGTCTACGCGTTCGGGTTCGCGCCTCCATCGACGCTAGGGGAATCGGCCGAGCAGAGGTGCCCACTTCGCGAAGCCTTGACATTCGAATTGCGGTCTTGCGGAAATCTTGCGGAAATCTTGAGGTTTCTGGGTCCGGTACGACGCCCGGAAACGACGATGGCCCGCACCCTCAGCGGGTGCGGGCCATCGAACAGCGGATGCTGCGGCTTACTTGGCGTCCTCGTCGGCCGCGGTCTCCTCGGCGGGAGCCTTGGTCTCGGCGACGTCAGCCTCGGGAGCCTCCTCGACCGGAGCCTCGACGACCTCCTCGGCGGGGGTCTCCTCGACCGGAGCCTCGGCAGGGACCTCGGCCGGGGCGGCCTTCGGAGCAGCAGCCTTCTTGGCAGCCGGCTTCTTCTTCGCGACCGGCTCGAGCACGAGCTCGATCACGGCGAGGGGCGCGTTGTCACCCTTGCGGTTGCCGACCTTGGTGATGCGGGTGTAGCCGCCCTCACGCTCGGCGACCAGCGGCGCGATCTCGGTGAAGAGGACGTGCACGACCTCCTTGTCACCGATCACGCTCAGCACGCGACGACGCGCGTGCAGGTCGCCGCGCTTCGCGAACGTGATGAGACGCTCGGCCAGCGGACGCAGGCGCTTGGCCTTGGTCTCGGTGGTCGTGATCGACTTGTGGGTGAACAGCGCCGCGGCGAGGTTCGCAAGCAGCAGGCGCTCGTGGGCGGGGCCGCCTCCGAGGCGGGGACCCTTCGTGGGCTTAGGCATGTCTCAATCGCTCCAGTGTGTGGTCGAAGTCTTCGGTGTCTGCGGGTGTCAGACGGTCTCGTCGTCGTAGCCGCCGTAGAACTGGGCGCCGTCGAAACCGGGCACCGAGTCCTTCAGCGACAGACCGAGCGAGACGAGCTTGTCGCGCACCTCGTCGACCGACTTCTGACCGAAGTTGCGGATGTTCATGAGCTGCGTCTCCGAGAGGGCGACGAGCTCGGCGACGGTGTTGATGCCCTCGCGCTTGAGGCAGTTGTACGAACGCACAGACAGATCGAGGTCCTCGATCGGCATCGACAGCTCGTTCGAGAGCACCGTCTCGACCGGCGCGGGGCCGATCTCGATGCCCTCGGCCTCGACGTTCAGCTCGCGGGCGAGACCGAACAGCTCGGTGAGCGTGCGACCGGCCGAGGCCACCGCGTCGCGCGGGGCGATCGCAGCCTTGGTCTCGACGTCGAGCACGAGCTTGTCGAAGTCGGTGCGCTCACCGGCACGCGTCGCGTCGACGCGGTAGCTGACCTTGAGCACCGGCGAGTAGATCGAGTCGATCGGGATCTGCCCGGCCTCGGCGTACTCGTTGCGGTTCTGGGTCGCCGACACGTAGCCGCGGCCGCGCTCGATGGTGAGCTCGAGCTCGAAGCGAGCGGTGTCGTTGAGCGTCGCGATGACCAGCTCGGGGTTGTGCACCTCGACACCGGCCGGAGCCGAGATGTCGGCGGCCGTGACCTCGCCGGCGCCCGTCTTGCGCAGGTACGCGGTGATGGGCTCGTCGCGCTCGCTAGAGACGACCAGCTGCTTGATGTTGAGGATGATCTCGGTCACATCCTCCTTCACACCGGGGATGGTGCTGAACTCGTGGAGGACTCCGTCGATGCGGATGCTCGTGACGGCCGCGCCGGGGATCGACGAGAGGAGGCTGCGACGCAGCGCGTTTCCGATGGTGTAACCGAAGCCGGGCTCGAGCGGCTCGATGACGAAACGGCTACGGAACTCCTCGATCTTCTCCTCGGTCAGAGTGGGACGCTGTGCGATGAGCACGATGTGTTCCTTTCGGCTAAGTGCCCGCTATATGACACTTTGCTGGTGTTGAGGTGTTGAGTTGTGATCAGCGGATGCCACGCGCGCGCCGTGCGATCGCTCGACGCGCGGGCCGCGGCATCCTGTCAAACAGCGGATGCCGAGACCGCTCACCCGACACGCGGGAGGAGCGGCCCCGGCTCCGGACAATCAGACGCGGCGGCGCTTCGGCGGACGGCAGCCGTTGTGGGCCTGCGGCGTCACGTCCTGGATCGAGCCCACCTCGAGGCCGGCGGCCTGCAGCGAGCGGATCGCGGTCTCGCGGCCCGAACCCGGGCCCTTCACGAAGACGTCGACCTTCTTGACACCGTGCTCGGCGGCCTGACGGGCGGCCGACTCGGCGGCCATGCCGGCCGCGTACGGGGTCGACTTGCGCGAGCCCTTGAAGCCCACGCCACCGGACGAGGCCCAGCTGATCACAGCGCCCGACGGGTCGGTGATCGAGACGATCGTGTTGTTGAACGTCGACTTGATGTGGGCCTGGCCCAGCGCGATGTTCTTCTTCTCCTTGCGGCGCGGCTTGCGCGCAGCGGTCTTGGGTGCAGCCATGCGAATTCTCTCCTAAACCTTCTGGCGCGCTTTACTTCTTGCCGGCCTTCTTCTTGCCCGCGACCGTGCGCTTGGGACCCTTGCGGGTACGCGCGTTGGTCTTGGTGCGCTGACCGCGCACGGGCAAGCCACGACGGTGGCGGAGGCCCTCGTAGGAACCGATCTCGACCTTGCGGCGGATGTCGGCGGCCACCTCACGGCGGAGGTCACCCTCGACCTTGTAGGTGCCCTCGATGTAGTCGCGGAGGGCGACGAGCTGGTCGTCGGTGAGGTCCTTCACGCGGATGTCCTCGCTGATCTCGGTCGCCTTGAGGATGTCGATCGAGCGGGTACGGCCGATGCCGTAGATGTAGGTCAGGGCGATGACCACGCGCTTGTCGCGCGGGATGTCGACGCCGGCGAGACGTGCCATGCGGCTCTCCTAGGAGTGTCGTCGGAGGTGTGGAGCAGGATCGGTGCTCGGGCCTCCGACCCGAGGTGTCCCCCGCGTGATGCGGGTTCTGATCCTGCCTGGTGTGGTGTGTTCAGTTGTGGGGTTCGGGATGCCGCGGCCCGCGGCATCCCGACGAAGCTTCTGTCTGCTCAGCCCTGGCGCTGCTTGTGGCGCGGGTTCGACTTGCAGATGACCATCACGTTGCCGTGGCGGCGGATGACCTTGCAGTGGTCGCAGATCGGCTTGACCGAGGGGTTGACCTTCATGATGCGTTTCCTGTTCGCTGTCTTCGTTCCCCCGCCGGAGCCGGGGACGTTACTTCTCGACCGGAGTGCTGCCGTCAGCGGTAGCGGTAGACGATGCGGCCGCGGGTCAGGTCGTAGGGGCTGAGCTCCACGACCACGCGGTCTTCGGGGATGATGCGGATGTAGTTCTGCCGCATCTTTCCGGAGATCGTTGCCAGCACCTTGTGACCGTTGGTGAGCTCGACGCGGAACATCGCGTTGGGGAGCGCCTCGGACACCGTGCCTTCGATCTCGATGACACCGTCTTTCTTTGCCATAGCCTCGCTGACGACGGGCAGACCGGTCGGTCTGCGGTGGATGGGATTCGGTGCAACGACACGCCAATACAGGCGCAAAGCACCAAAGATCAATCGTACGTGATATCGGATGCCCCGGCAACCCGGGCGTGTCGGTGGGGGTCGCGGCGTGCGGTCGCGCGGCGCGGCGTGCGGTCGCGTGGTGTGGTGTGGCGTGGCCTGGTGTTGTCGCGACGTGTGGCGTGGTCGGGTGGTGTGGTGTGGTCGGGGTCGTGCGGTGGGGTGTGACGCCCATCCACTTTCGCCGAGTCAACGACTTCTCGCCGAATCCACTCGCCGCCGGCGGGGCGGGGGGGGCGAGGCAAGCGGGACGAGCTAGTGAGGCGGGCGCACGCCGAACGCAGCGAGACGCGCGAGGAATCGATCGGGAGTCGCGATGTCGGCGGACCCCCAGCGGATGACCCGGCGACCTGTGACACCCCGAATCCAATCCTCACGCTCCTTCTCGCGCCACAGCACCTGCTCCATTGAGACGTCCGGGCCGCGCAGCGCGGGATCGGCGTACTTCGCGCGGCCATCCACCTCGGCCCACGCGTCGACGTCGTCCAGCGACATGTCGACATAGAACGTCTCGCCGCGGGGACCGCCGACCGGCACCTGGAGACGCGGGCGCGCGAAGCCCGCATCGAGGAGGCGAAGTCGACTGACGCTCTCCGCGGGGAGCTGAGCGCGACCGTCGGCCATCTCGAGGATGCGCCGCGCGCGTCGCACCCCGCGACGCCCCGGCGGCAGATGGGCTGCCACCTCACGGCAGAACCCGTCGTGAGCGACATCGTCGTAGGTGTGCGAGGAATCGACCCACGCCACGCCCCGAAGCGCGGCATCGATGACCGACACAGCGATCTCCGGCGACTCGGTGGCGAGGACATCCGCGACTGTCAGCGCGAGATCCGTGCATCTGACGCCACCGACGCTCGTGACATGCACTGGGTCGAGGTCGCGGCGATGTCGGGCGATGCGTGGATGAGCCGACACTCGCCCGTCGACGGCCGTCGACGACACGTGCACCGGGTGCGTGCGGGTTCCGTAGACCGGAAGCCCATGCAGGACCGCTGCCGACAGATGGGAGAACACGTGCGCGGCACCCGATTCACGGCGATCGACCGCGGCGATGTGCACAAGATGGCGGTCCTCCGGCCGCAGCGCGTCGATCGAAGTGGCATCGGCATAGAGTCCGCGCCCCAGACGACGCAGCGACCCCGACTCGACGCGGCGGCTCAGCTCGCGTTCGGCCATGCCGAATCGGAGCAGCGCGGCGCGGGTGCGAATCGCGCGGCGGGCGGCGGGGACATCCATCGCCTCACTCTGCGCCGCCCCGATCCGTCGGCGACGCCGCCCGCGGCATCTGTGGGACCCGCCCGCTCCCCCGCCAGCCGGGGAGGATGCGGCGGCGCGACGGCGAGCGCTCGCGCACTCCCGGCGGCGCCTCATCGAATCCACCCCGCCCCGCCGACTCCACCCCCTCGCAGCACTGCTGACGGCTGGAATCGGCGCCGAGAGATGGATTCGGCGAGTGGGGGGGAAGGGGGGAGG
>NZ_JYIY01000057.1 GCF_000956535.1 Microbacterium ginsengisoli
GAAGAGGAGAGAGGGGGGAAGGGCGAGACGCGCGCGCTACGCCACCTGCACCTGGATCGTGTGCCAGCCGGTCGCGCCGTCGGGCGCGGGGGGCGCCTCGGTGACGGTCTGCACTTCACCGGTCGCGCTCGTCGCGCGGCAGCGCATCGTGTGAGAGCCGGATGCCGCGGCCCACGGCACGCTCCACTGCACCCACGTGTCGGCGCTGATCGCCGAGGCGAGGGTCGCGGGGGTCCACGGTCCGTCGTCGACCTGCACCTCGACCCCCTTCACGCCGACGTGCTGCTGCCAGGCCACCCCCGCGATGACGGTCTCGCCCGCCGTCACCTGCGCGCCCGCGCGGGGCACGTCGATGCGGGACTCGAGCTTCACCGGGCCGTGGTCCGACCATCCCCGGTCGGTCCAGTAGGCGGTGGCGTCGGCGAACCGTGTGACCTCGAGGTCGGTGACCCACTTGGTCGCCGACACGTAGCCATAGAGGCCGGGCACCACCATCCGCACCGGGAACCCGTGCTCGATCGGCAACGGCTCGCCGTTCATCGCGACGGCGAGGATCGCCTCGCGGTTCGGGTCGGTGAGCGTCTCGAGCGGGGTCGAGGCGGTGAAGCCGTCGACCGACATCGACAGCACCATGTCGGCGCTCGACTGGGGCTTCGCGCGGGCGAGCAGCTCGCGGATCGGATATCCGAGCCACACGGCGTTGCCGATGAGGTCGCCGCCCACCTCGTTCGAGACGCAGGTGAGGGTTGCGACGCTCTCGGCGAGCGGGAGCGCGAGCAGCTCGTCCCAGGTGATGACGACCTCCTGGTCGACGAGTCCGTGGATGCGCAGCTGCCACGTCGACGGATCGACCTGCGGCACGACGAGCGCCGTGTCGATGCGGTAGAAGTCGGCGTTCGGCGTGATGACGGGGGACAGGCCCGACAGTCCGAGCTCGGCGCCCGCGGGGACGGCCACGGTCGAGACAGGTGTGGGGAGCGTGATCGCCCGCCGCACGGCGGTGACCGCGCGGCTGCCGGCCTGAACGGCCACGCTTCCGAGCAGGGCGGCGAGGCCGACGACGGCGGTCGCGCCGCTCCAGACGAGGAAGTCGCGACGCGTCGGCAGCGGGCCCTCGAGCGGGGGGATGCCGCGGGGGATCCGCGCGACCAGCAGCCGCAGGGCGATCACGCCCACGGCCCCGGCGACGGCCGACGGCAGGAAGGAGAGGGTCGCGGCATCCGCTCTCGTCATGGCGGCCGCGATGCCGGCGAGTCCGGCGAGTCCGAACAGCGCCTGCCCGACCCCGCGCCAGCGCAGCTCGAGCACCCCGGCGGCGGCCGCGACGATCGCGGCGACGATGCCGACGAGCGTGAGCAGCGCCGCCTTGTCGCCGGTGCCGAACAACGAGATCGTGGCGTCCTTCGCCCACGGCGGCGCGATGTCGATGAGGAACGACCCGACGGCGGCGAACGGGCTCGCACCGGGCGCGGCGAGTCCCGCGACGAGCTCGCCGACACCGGATGCCGCCACTCCCGCGACGACCCCCGCGAGCGCCGCCCGTGCGGCCTCGCGGCGTCGTGTCGCGTGGGGGGATTCGCTCACGCGCCGAGCCTACGACCGCCGCCGCGGTGCACGGCCCGGATCGCGCGGATGCTGGCGGAACGCGCAGGTTGCGCCGCGGCATCCGCCCGTGTCGGCGCCGCCGTGCATCGGTAACACTCGCGCAACATGCCCCCGACTAGGGTGAGTGCATGGGCGACCTGTTCGACGGCTACGGCTCCACTCTCGCCCCGCGAAAGACGTCGCAGGGCCTCCCCGCGTTCGACGAGATGTTCGGCCACCCCGAGCACACCGGCGACGCCGTGGCTTCGCGGCAGACCTACCGGGAGCTGCACCAGGCACTGGCGCGCATGACGCAGGACGAGCTGCGCGGACGCACCGAGTCGCTCGCGAACTCGTACCTCGCGCAGGGTGTCACGTTCGACTTCGCGGGCGAGGAGCGGCCCTTCCCGCTCGACGCCGTGCCGCGGGTCATCGACTACGCGGAGTGGTCGGAGATCGAAGCGGGCGTGAAGCAGCGCGTGCGGGCGCTGGAGGCGTTCCTCGACGACGCCTACGGCCGGCAGAACTGCGTGCGCGACGGGGTGATCCCGGCGAAGCTCATCGCCTCCAGCCAGTACTTCTATCGGCAGGCCTATGGCATCCACGCCGCGAACGGCGTGCGCATCCAGGTCTCGGGCATCGACCTCATCCGCGACGAGAACGGCAAGATGCGCGTGCTCGAGGACAACGTGCGGGTGCCGTCGGGCGTCAGCTACGTCATCTCGAACCGTCGGGTCATGGCGCAGACCCTGCCGGAGCTGTTCGTGTCGATGCGCGTGCGCCCGGTGGGCGACTACCCGAACCGGCTGCTGGCGGCACTGCGCGCCTCGGCGCCTGCCGGTATCGAGGACCCCAACGTGGTCGTGCTGACCCCGGGTGTGTACAACTCGGCCTACTTCGAGCACACGCTGCTCGCCCGCCTCATGGGAGTCGAGCTCGTCGAGGGCCGTGACCTGCAGTGCATCGGCGGCAAGGTGTTCATGCGCACGACCCGCGGCGCCCGTCGGGTCGACGTGATCTACCGCCGCGTCGACGACGACTTCCTCGACCCGCTGCAGTTCCGCGCCGACTCGATGCTGGGCGCACCCGGCCTCATGCTGGCGGCCCGCCTGGGCAACGTGACGATCGCGAACGCGGTCGGCAACGGCGTCGCCGACGACAAGCTGCTCTACACCTACACGCCGGACCTCATCCGCTACTACCTGTCCGAGGAGCCGCTGCTCCCGATCGTCGACACGTGGCGGCTCGAGGACCCGGGCGCGCTCGAAGAGGTGCTCGACCGGCTCGACGAGCTCGTGGTCAAGCCCGTCGACGGCTCCGGCGGCAAGGGGCTCGTCGTCGGGCCGGATGCCTCGAAGGCCCAGCTCGAGACGTTGCGCAAGACCCTCATCGCCGACCCGCGCGGCTGGATCGCGCAGCCGGTCGTGATGCTCTCGACCATCCCGACGTTGGTCGAGGACGGCATGCGTCCCCGCCACGCCGACCTGCGCCCGTTCGCCGTCAACGACGGTGACGACATCTGGGTGCTCCCCGGCGGTCTCACCCGCGTGGCGCTGCCCGAAGGCCAGCTCGTCGTCAACTCCAGCCAGGGCGGTGGATCGAAGGACACCTGGGTCGTCGGCGGAGCCGCACCCTCCCACGTCGAGTACGGCCAGGGCCAGGGACTCGCGGGCCTCGTCGCCGATCAGGCGTCGACCGTCACGCAGGCGCTGCCGGTGATTCCGACGGACGCCGCGGGCCGCGCCGTCGCGCCGAGCGCGAGCGTGGCGAGCGCACCGAGCAGCGCGGCACCCGCTCCCGAGAACGGCCCCGAGGTCACCCACTCGCCCCAGGACCGCCCACGCACCACGCAGGAGCAGCAGGAGCAACAGCAGCAGGCGCGTGCCTGCGCCGAAGGGGGCGCGTCATGCTGCTGAGCCGCATCGCCGAGAGCCTGTTCTGGATCGGCCGCTACGTCGAACGCGCCGACGGCACCGCGCGCATCCTCGACGTGCACTTGCAGCTGCTGCTCGAGGATCCCTGGATCGACGAGGACACCGCCTGCCGGTCGCTGCTGGCCGTCATGGGCTCGTTCCCCGCCGACACCGCCGCGCCCGTCACCCGCGAGGACGTGCTCGCCCGCCTCGCCGTCGACCGGGCCAACCCGTCGAGCATCGTCTATTCGCTCAACGCGGCGCGCGAGAACGCCCGGCGCGCACGCGAGATCGTCTCGACCGAGCTGTGGGAGTGTCTTAACACCACCAATGCCCGGATGCCGCGGCGGCTGCAGACCGAGAAGGTGCACGAGTTCTTCCAGTGGGTGCGCGAGCGCTCGGCGCTCGCCGTGGGCGTCGTCGACTCCTCGACGAGCCGCGATGAGGCGTGGCAGTTCTTCACGCTGGGTCGCAGCATCGAACGCGCCGACATGACCGCGCGGCTGCTCGCGACCCGGTCGCTGACCGAGGCGTCGGGTCCGTCCTGGACGACCATCCTGCGCTCCTGCGGCGCCTACGAGGCGTACCTGCGCACCTACCGCGGCATGCCGAGCGCCCGCAATGCGGCCGAGTTCCTGCTGCTCGACCGGCTCTTCCCGCGATCGATCATCTACTCGATCCTGCGCGCCGAGGAGTGCGTCAGCGCGATCGACCCGCGCGAGGACCGCGTCGGCGTCTCGAACCCCGTGCTGCGGGCGCTCGGACGCATCCGCAACGACCTCGAGTACAGCCCCATCGCCGAGATCCTCGCCGAGCTGCCCGAGCACATGCGGGGAGTGCAGCGGGTCACCCGCGAGGCATCCGACGCGATCCGCCAGCGCTTCTTCCCGACGCAGGCCGAGCCCAGCTGGATCGGAGACACCCCGTGAAGCGCCTACGCATCGAGCACATCACCGGCTTCAGCTACGGCGGCGAGGTCGCCGCGTCGTACAACGAGGCCCGCATGCTCCCCGGCACGACCGACAGCCAGTTCGTGCTGAGCTCGTCGCTGGAGATCGACCCCGCGACATCCATCAACTCGTACATCGACTACTTCGGCACGCGGGTGTCGAGCTTCGACGTGCAGTCGCGGCATCCGTCTCTGCGGGTCACCGCCCGCTCGCTCGTCGAGGTGCGTCCCCGCCCGATCGAGCACGCGGGCATCACGTGGGAGCGCCTGCACGTCGAGGCGTCGCGGCAGATCGAGACGGTCGAGCAGCTCACCGTGACCGACCGCACCCGGCCCCACCCCGAGGTGGCCGAGATCGCGGCCACCATCGCCGGCCGCCACGACGACCCGGGCGAGGCCGCGCACGAGATCACCGCGGCCATCGGCGACGCCGTCGAGTACGTCTACGGCGTGACCGGCGTGCACTCCACGGCCGCCGACGCGTGGGTCGCACGCAAGGGCGTCTGCCAGGACATGGCCCACATCGCGATCGGAGCCCTGCGGTCGGTGGGCATTCCCGCGCGGTATGTGTCGGGCTACCTGCACCCCAGAGCCAACGCCGAGATCGGCGTCGCCGTCGCCGGCGAGTCACACGCCTGGGTCGAGTGGTTCGCCGGCGACTGGCAGGGCTTCGACCCGACCAACAACATCGAGATCGGCGATCGGCACGTGCTGGTCGGCCGGGGTCGCGACTACAACGACGTGCCGCCACTGCGAGGCGTGTACGCGGGTGGCCACGCCTCGCAGCTGTCGGTGAAGGTGACGATCACGCGCGAGGCGTGACCGGCACCTCCGCGCCCGCCTGACCGCGGGTAAGGCGGTGGAGCTGGGTGACGTGCGCCGGCTCGAGCTCCGCGAGCGTCGAGACGCCGAGCAGCTTCATGGTGCGCTCGATCTCGGTGCGCAGGATCTGGATCGTGCGGTCGACGCCCGCGCGTCCGCCGGCCATGAGGCCGTAGAGGTAGGCGCGGCCGATGAGCGTGAACCTCGCGCCGAGGGCGACGGATGCCACGATGTCCGCGCCGTTCATGATGCCCGTGTCGACCATGACGGTCGCATCGCGGCCGACCTCGCGCACGACCTGCGGCAGCAGGTGGAACGGCACGGGAGCGCGGTCGAGCTGACGGCCGCCGTGGTTGGAGAGCACGATGCCGTCGACGCCGAGGTCGACGAGGCGAACCGAGTCCTCGACGTTCTGCACGCCCTTCACGACGATCTTCCCCGGCCAGATCTCACGGATGACCGCCAGGTCGTCGTACGAGATCGTCGGGTCCATCGCCGCATCCAGCAGCTCGCCGACGGTGCCGCCCGTGGTCGACAGCGACGCGAACTCGAGCTTGGGGGTCGTGAGGAAGTCGTACCACCACCACGGGCGCGGGATCGCGTTCACGATCGTGCCGAGGGTGAGCTGCGGCGGGATCGAGAACCCGTTGCGCTTGTCGCGCAGGCGGGCGCCGGCGACCGGGGTGTCGACGGTGAACATGAGGGTGTCGAAACCTGCCTCGGCCGCGCGTCGGGCGAGGCCGTAGGAGATCTCGCGGTTGCGCATGACGTAGAGCTGGAACCAGTTGCGTCCGGTCGGGTTCGCCGCCTTCACTCCCTCGATCGAGGTGGTGCCGAGGGTCGAGAGGGTGAACGGGATGCCGGCGGCCTCGGCCGCTCCGGCGCCGGCGATCTCACCCTCGGTCTGCATCAGGCGCGTGAACCCTGTCGGCGCGATGCCGAACGGCAGGGCGGATGGCCCGCCGAGCACTTCGACCGACGTGTCGACGGACTCGGCGGGACGCAGCACCCGCGGGTGGAACTCGATGTCCTCGAAGGCCTGGCGGGCTCGGGCGAGCGAGAGCTCGCCCTCGGCCGCGCCGTCGGTGTAGTCGAAGGCGGCCTTCGGGGTGCGGCGCTTCGCGATCGTGCGCAGATCCGCGATCGTGAGCGCGGACTCGAGCCGACGCTTCTTGAGGTCGAAGGACGGCTTCTTGAACTGCATCAGTTCGAGCAGCTCGGCCGGGTTGGGAAGCTGACGCTGAACCATGTCTCTCCTCAGGAGGTCGCGGTCGGGGTGTAACGAAGCGGCGCATGGGTGCGCCGTACGAGGTCGCGGAGCGCCTCGAGGGAGCCGGCGGCGAAGCCCGCCGCGCGGGCCTGCACGAGAACGTTACCGAGCGCGGTGGCCTCGACGGGACCCGCCTCGACGACGAGTCCCGACCGGTCGGCCGTGCGCTGGCACAGCAAGGTGTTCAGGGCGCCGCCGCCGACGATGTGGATCGTCGCGACATCGACCCCCGCGAGCTGCGCGGCGGTGTGCACGTTGCGCGCGAACGCGTCGGCGAGCGACTCGACGATCGCGCGGGCGTACTCGGCGCGGGTGCGCGGCGGTCGCACGCCGTGCTCGTCGCACCACGCGTCGATGCGGCCGGGCATGTCGCCGGGGCGCAGGAACCGCGGGTCGTCGACGTCGAAGACCGGCACGGATGCCGCGGGCACCTCGGCGGCCGAGTCGAGCAGCGTCGGCAGGTCGATCGCATGACCCTCCTTCGCCTCCCAGCCGCGCACGGTCTCGCTGAGGATCCACAGGCCCATCACGTTGTGCAGGAACCGCACGCGGGAGTCCACGCCGCCCTCGTTCGTGAAGCCGGCCTCCCGGGCGGCGTCGGTGACCACCGGCGAGGGAAGCTCGAGGCCCACCAGACCCCACGTGCCGCACGAGATGTAGGCGGATGCCGCGGCATCCGCCATCGGCACCGCGACCACCGCCGAGGCGGTGTCGTGCGAGCCGATCGCCGTGACCGGCACCGCGCCGGGCGCACCGATCTCGGCGCGCACCTCGTCCAGCAGCACGCCGTAGCTCTCGCCCGGGGCGATGAGCGGCGCGAGCAGCGAGCGGCGCAGCCCGAGACGGTCGAACAGGTCGTCGTCGAGACGCTGGTCGTCGACCCGCAGGAGCCCGGTGGTCGATGCGTTCGTCAGCTCGGTGCGGGCCTGGCCGGTCAGCCAGTACGCGACGAGATCGGGGATGAGCAGCGCGGTGTTGGCGAGGTCGAGCACGTCGCGGCGCTCCGCGGCGAACTGGTAGAGCGTATTGAACGGCAGGAACTGCAGGCCGTTGCGGCGATAGAGATCGGGATGCCGCATCCGGCTGTGCACACTGAGCACCCCGCGTGAGGTGCGCTCGTCGCGGTAGTGGTACGGGTTGCCGAGCAGCACGCCGTTGCGCAGCAGACCGTAGTCGACCGCCCAGGAGTCGATGCCGATGGAGGCGATGCCCGGCGCCTGCCGGAACGCATCGCCGAGGCCGCGCACGGCCGCCCCGTACAACCCGAGCACGTCCCAGTGCAGCCCGTCGGGCGTGCGCACCGGGGTGTTCGGGAAACGCGCCACGGTCTCGGCCCGCAGCTCGCTCCCGCTCACGTGCGCGAGCACGACCCGGCCGCTCGTGGCGCCGAGGTCGATGGCGGCGACGTGGCCGCCGGAGACCGCTGACGTCATCGCAGGAACGCCGCGGCGACGCCCGAGTCGACGGGGATGTGGAGACCGGTGGTGCGGCTGAGCTCGGGGCCGGTGAGCACGTACACCGCGTCGGCGACGTTCTCGGGCACGACCTCGCGCTTGAGGATCGTGCGGTTCGCGTAGAACTGGCCGAGGTCCTCCTCCTTGACCCCGTAGGTCGCGGCGCGGTTGGCGCCCCAGCCCGAGGCGAAGATGCCGGAGCCGCGCACGACGCCGTCGGGGTTGATGCCGTTGACCCGTACGCCGTGCTCGCCGAGCTCGACGGCGAGCAGGCGCACCTGGTGGGCCTGATCGGCCTTGGTCGCCGAGTAGGCGATGTTGTTCGGACCGGCGAACACGCTGTTCTTCGAGGAGATGTAGATGATGTCGCCGCCGAGCTTCTGGTCGATGAGCGCCTTCGCGGCCGCCTTCGACACGAGGAACGAGCCCTTGGCCATCACGTCGTGCTGCAGGTCCCAGTCCTTCTCGGTGGTCTCCAGCAGCGGCTTCGAGAGCGACAGGCCGGCGTTGTTGACGATGAGGTCGATGCCGCCGAAGGCGAGCACGGCGGCATCGATGGCGTCCTGCACGGCGGCGCCGTCGGCGACGTTGGCGGCGACGCCGATCGCGACATCCGATCCACCGAGCTCGGCGGCGGCGGCCTGCGCCTTCTCGAGGTCGAGGTCCGCGACCACGACGCAGGCGCCCTCGGCGGCGAGACGGGTCGCGATGGCCTTGCCGATGCCCGACGCCGCTCCCGTGACGAACGCGATGCGGCCCTGGTGGGTCTTCGGCTTCGGCAGGCGCTGCAGCTTGGCCTCCTCGAGCGCCCAGTACTCGATGCGGAACTTCTCCGCGTCGGAGATGGGGGTGTAGGTCGAGAGGGCCTCGGCGCCGCGCATCACGCCGATCGCGTTGACGTAGAACTCGCCGGCGACGCGGGCCGTCTGCTTGTTCGCTCCGTAGCTGAACATGCCGACACCCGGCACGAGCACGATGAGCGGGTCGGCGCCGCGGATGGCGGGCGACTCGGATGTCGCGTGCGCGTCGTAGTACGCCTGGTAGTCGGCGCGGTAGTCGACGTGCAGCTCGGCGAGGCGGGCCAGCTGCTCCTCGAGCGTCGCGGTGGCCGGAAGGTCGAGCACGAGCGGCTTGACCTTCGTGCGCAGGAAGTGGTCGGGGCAGCTCGTGCCGAGACCGGCGAGGGGGAGGAGCTTCTCGCGCGAGAGGAAGTCGAGCACCGGCTCGCTGTCGGTGAAGTGGCCGACGACGACCCGGTCGGTCGAGGCGAGGCCGCGGATGGTCGGGGCTAGGGCGGCGGCGCGCGCGCGGCGCTCGGTCTCCGGCAGCGGCTCGTAGCCGGGGACGACGGCTCCGAACGGCTCCGCGGCACCGTGCTCGGCGATGTAGGCGGCCGCGGTGTCGATGATCCACAGCGAGTTGCGCTCGGCCTCGTCGGAGGTCTCGCCCCACGCGGTGATGCCGTGGCCGCCGAGGATCGTGCCGATGGCCTGCGGGTTCTCGGCCTTGATGGCGGCGATGTCGAGTCCGAGCTGGAAGCCGGGGCGGCGCCACGGCACCCAGACGACCTTGTCGCCGAAGATCTTCTCGGTCAGGGCGGGTCCGTCGGCAGACGTTGCGATCGCGATGCCCGAGTCGGGGTGCAGGTGGTCGACGTGCGGGGCGTCGACGAGGCCGTGCATCGCAGTGTCGATCGAGGGGGCCGCGCCGCCCTTGCCGTGCAGGCAGTAGTCGAAGGCCGCGACCATCTCGTCCTCGCGGTCGATGCCCGGGTAGACCTCGGTGAGCGCGCGCATGCGGTCAAGACGCAGCACGGCGAGACCGGACTCGGTGAGCGTGCCGAGATCGCCGCCGGATCCCTTCACCCACAGCAGCTCGACGGGCTCGCCGGTGACGGGGTCGGTCGCCGTGCCTTTGGCGGACGTGTTGCCGCCCGCGTAGTTCGTGTTCTTGGGGTCGGCGCCCAGACGGTTGCTGCGGGCGATGAGCTCGGATGCGGCGGAGTTCGACATTCGGTGATCCTGTTCGTGTTCTCTTCTGTGAGATCAAACAAAAGATAACAAAATCAGACGATCTGCACCAGAGGGCGATACGGATCGAGACGGGTGTCGTCCACGTCGAGATCGGTCACGAGCAGATCGATCTGCGACCAGTCGAGCGCGGACGCCAGCGCACGATCGCCGAGCTTGGAGGAGTCGATCAGCAGCACCGTCTCATCGGCTGCCGCCGCGAACGCCGACTTCATGGCGGCCTCCTCGGCCGTCACCTCGCTCGACCCGCGCAGATCGATCGCCGCCGCCGAGGTGAAGAAGCGGGCGTAGGTCGCCGCGGCCACGGCGCGCGTCGCGAACGGACCGACGTAGCTGCCGGTGCGGTCCTCGCGCTCGCCGCCGACCAGGATCGACCTGACGCCCGCGATCTGTCGTGCCGTGGCGGCGTTCTCGACCGAGTTGCTGACGACCAGCAGATCGTCGACCTCCGCAAGATGGGCGAGCAGCACGCCGGTCGTCGACGAGGCATCCATCGCCACCGCCCCCGAGCGGGGGACGAGCTCGGCGGCCTTGCGGGCCAGCACGGCCTTCTGTGCGCCGCGCGTGGCCCGGCGCTCTTCGAAGGGGCGGGGCGTGATCGCCGCCACCGCACCGCCGCGCACCCGGCGCACGGCGCCCTCGGCGGCGAGGTCGGCGAGGTCTCGGCGTACGGTCATCGCCGAGACGCCGAGCTCGTCAGCGGCGCTCTCCAGACGGATCACGTCATCGCGATGCAGGATGGCGAGCAGAAGCGCCCGCCGTTCTTCTCCGAGCAATCCAGCCATGGGGCCTGAGCGTATCGGTTCGGTGTGGTGCGCCGGGGAGACCGCGATCGGCGGTGCGATCTCCCCGACGGGTCTGGGTGGGTCAGGCGCCCCAGCCGGCCTGCACGCCGCCGACGCGCTCGGCCTCGATGCGGGCCTGGTAGCCGGAGGCGAGGTAGGCGGCCATCGGGTCGGCGGGAAGCCCGCGACCCTCGCGCCACTCGGCGAGAGCCGGACGCACGTCGGTGTAGAACGCGTCCATGTAGACGGCCTGGGCGGCCAGCACATCGTTCGCGGTCTGCGCGGCGGCCAGCGCCTCACGGTCGACGAGCAGCGCACGCGCGGTCATCTCCTGCACGTTCAGCACCGAGCGGATCTGACCCAGGATCTTGTTCTCGATGTTGTGGCACTGGTCGAGCATAAAGACCACGTCGGGGTTGTCGAGCCCGCCGCCGCGGATGACCTCGCTGAGGATCCGGTAGAGCTGGAACGGGTCGGCGGCGCCCACGATCAGGTCGTCGTCGGCGTAGAAGCGGGAGTTGAAGTCGAACGACCCCAGCTTCCCGAGGCGCAGCAGCTGCATCACGATGAACTCGATGTTCGTGCCGGGCGCGTGGTGGCCCGTGTCGAGGCAGACCATCGCCTTGTCGCCGAGCGCCGCCACCTGCACGTAGGAGGTACCCCAGTCCGGGACATCCGTGTGATAGAACGCCGGCTCGAAGAACTTGTACTCCAGCACGAGACGCTGCTCGTCGCCGAGGTGGGCGTAGATCTGCTGCAGCGAGTCCTGCAGGCGGTCCTGGCGGGCGCGCATGTCGTTCTGGCCGGGGTAGTTCGAGCCCTCTGCGAGCCAGATCTTCAGGTCGCGCGACCCCGTCTCGTGCATGACGTCGATGCAGGTGAGGTGGTGGTCGATCGCCTTCCGGCGGATGCGGTCGTCCTCGTGGGTGAGGGCGCCGAACTTGTAGTCGTCGTCCTGGAAGGTGTTGGAGTTGACGGTGCCGAGGGTCACGCCCTCGGATGCCGCGTGCTCCCGCAGGGCGCTCCAGTCGTCGACGAGGTCCCACGGGATGTGCAGGGCGACGGCGGGGGCGAGGCCGGTCAGACGGTTCACCTGCGCGGCATCCGAGATCTTCTCGAACGGGTCGCGCGGGGTGCCCGGCGTCGTGAACACCTTGAAACGGGTGCCCGAGTTGCCGAACGCCCAGCTGGGCAGCTCGATGGCCTGCTTCTCGAGAGTGGAGCGGACGGCGGGAGTCAGGATGCTCACTGTGCGCGGCTTTCTGCGGTCGTAGGGACGGGCGAGGAGCCGCTCTCGGCGAGCTGGTCCTCGAGGTGGAAGATCTCGGTCAGTGCGGTCGCGGCCTGGTCGGGCCGCCCGTCGAGACCGAGGAAGAAGGGGGCCATCTCCGCTTCCCAGCGGGTGGCGATCTCGGATGCCGCGAGGTACGCCTGCGCGGCCACGTCGTCGTCGACCTCGTAGTAGCCGACGAGCCTGCCGCCCTCACCGAGGAAGAGCGAGTAGTTGCGACGACCGGATGCCGCGATCTCGGCGAGCATCTCCGGCCAGACGGGGGAGTGCCGTGCGAGGTAGTCGTCGAGGCGCGCGGGGTCGATCCGCAGCTCGAAGCTCACGCGTGGCATGGGGTGGTCCTTTCGGGTGGCCCGGCCGGCCGCACGGGGCGGCCGGCCGGGAGGGGAGACAAGATCAGAAGTTGAAGTTGTCGATGTTGCTGGCGTCGAACACGAACGGGTCGCCCAGCAGCACGGTGCCGTCGGCGCCGACCGTGAACTTGCCGAGCTTGCCGGCGGTGAAGGTGTCGCCCTGCTTGCCCGTGATCTCGCCCTTGATGAGCGCCTCGGCGGCGTAGGCCGCGAGGTAGCCGAGGTCCTCGGGGTTCCACAGTGCGAACGAGGTGACGGTGCCGTCCTTGATGTAGGCCCGCATCTGGTTCGGGGTGCCGAGACCGGTCAGCGCGACCTTGCCCTTGTAGGCGGACGTCGACAGGTAGCGAGCCGCGGCGGCGATACCGACCGTCGTGGGCGAGATGATGCCCTTCAGGTTCGGGTGGGCCTGGAGCAGAGCGGCGGTCTTGTCGAACGAGGTCTGGTCGTCGTCGTTGCCGTAGACGACATCGACGAGCTTGATGTTCGGGTGGTCGCTGGCCAGCAGCGCCTTCATCTTGTCGATCCACGCGTTCTGGTTGGTCGCGTTCGCCGCGGCCGAGAGGATCGCGATCTCACCCGAGTCGCCGATCTGCTTCGCGATCAGGTCGACCTGCACCTTGGCGATGCCGTCGGACGTCGCCTGGTTGACGAAGATGTCGCGGCACGAGGTCTCGGTGTCCGAGTCGAAGGTGACGACCTTGACGCCCGCGGAGCGGGCCTGGTTGAGCGAGTCGCAGATGGCCTTCGGGTCGTTCGCCGAGACGACGAGCGCTCCCACGCCCTGCTGCGTGGCCGTGTTGATGTAGCTGACCTGACCATCGGGCGAGGCCTGCGCGGGGCCGACCTGGTTGAAGGTGCCGCCGAACTCGGCGACCGCGGCCTGGCCGCCCTTCGCCGAGGTGTCGAAGTACGGGTTGCCGAGGTTCTTCGGCAGGAACGTGATCGACAGGTTGCCGCTGCCGCCGCTCGAGCCGCTGGTCGGCGACGACGAGCCGGTGTCGGCACAGGCCGTGAGGGCCAGCGCCGCCGTCACGGCCACAGCCGCGAGGGCCAGGACGCGCTTGGGTGCAAACGTCATTGTTCGTTTCCTTTCATGGGTGGCGCCGCGACGGGACGTCGTCGGCTGGTCGTGCGGGCTCATGAAGCTGCGGAGGCCGCCACGGTGGGTGTCGGCGCCGGTCGGCGGCGCCGGGACTGGAGGAACGCGAGCACGCTCGCGCCGATCACCGAGAGCACGAGCAGCGTGCCGGTGATGATGTTGATCACGTCGGAGGTGACGTTCACGAGGCGCAGCGCGCTGGAGAGCGTGCCGATCAGCAGCACGGCGGCGATGACGCCGTACAGCTGGCCACGACCGCCGAACACCGACACCCCGCCGAGCACGACCGCGGCGATGACCTGCAGCTCGAGCCCGGTGGCGTTGTCGCCGCGCGCACTGCCGAAGCGCAGCGTGTAGAAGATCCCCGCGAAGGCCGAGACGACGCCGGCGAGCACGAACAGCACGAACTTCGTGCGCTCCACGTGCACGCCCGAGAATCGGGCGGCGTCCTTCGAGAGGCCGA
The DNA here is from genome assembly GCF_000956535.1 of Microbacterium ginsengisoli. Taxonomy (GTDB): domain Bacteria; phylum Actinomycetota; class Actinomycetes; order Actinomycetales; family Microbacteriaceae; genus Microbacterium; species Microbacterium ginsengisoli. The sequence goes on from NZ_JYIY01000057.1 coordinate 14,017, forward strand.
TCGCGTAGACGCCGCGACCGAAGGGGGTGAAGTGCAGCAGCAGCGCGAAGATCACCAGGAGCACGAGGAACGGCACGATGATGTACGGGATCGCGGTGCCCGCGATCTTCGCCTTCGCGAGCGCTGTCCACTCGACGGGGAAGCTCGTGACGGCGGTGGTGCCCAGTAGGCCGACCGCAAGACCTCGGAACAGCGCGAGGGTTCCGATCGTCACGGCGAGGGAGGGGAGCCCGACGACGGTGACGAGGAAGCCGTTGATCGCGCCACCGATGACGCCGACGAGGAGCGCCGCGAGGGCGGCGACCCCGAACGGGGCCCCCGCCTGCACGAGCACTCCGGTCGTCACACTCGACAGGCCCACCATGCTTCCCACCGACAGGTCGATCTCGCCGGTGATCATGATGAGGGTCATCGGCAGTGCGATCAGAAGGATCGGCGCGACGTCGAGCAGGAGGAAGGTGAGGGTGAGCGGCTGGTTGAACCCGCGCACGGTCGAGGCCGACACGATCGCCACGGCGATCAGGAGCACGACGATCGCCGTCTCACGCGAGAGCAGCACGCGGCGCCAGAACGGCTTGTCGTAGTTCTTCACGACCCGCACGGTGGCAGTGGTGGTGGGGGCGGTCATGCCTGGTCCCTCGTTTCGATGAGACGCCGTTTCTGTCGCACGGCCAGGACGCGGTCGAGCACGATCGCGCCGATGATGAGGACGCCGACGACGGCCTGCTGCCAGAAGTCGGGGATGCCGAGCACCGGAAGCGCACGGTTGATGGTCAGCAGCAGCACGGCGCCGAGGGCGGCACCCCATACGGTGCCGACGCCGCCGACGATCGCGACGCCACCGACGACCGCGGCGCCGACCGCCTGGAGTTCCCAGCCGGTGCCCGCCTGGGAGTCGACGGTGCCGTAGCGCGCGGCGTAGAAGACGCCCGCGAGGCCGGCGAGTGCTCCCGAGAGGATGAAGGCGGTGAGGATGCGACGGGTCACCCGGAGTCCGTACAGGTGTGCGGCTGCGGGGTCGGAGCCGATGGCGTAGAACTCGCGCCCGCCCCGGGTGTTGCGCAGGTACCACGCGGCGATCGCGAGGACGACGACCGCGACGATCGTGAGGATCGGGATCGTGAGGATCTGCCCGGTGCCGAGCCCGAGGAACGAGCTCGGCATGTCGGAGGCGTTCACGCGGTTGCTGCCCGCCCAGACGACGCCGATGCCGCGGTAGGCGTAGAGCGTGCCCAACGTGATCACCATCGCGGGAACCTTGCCGAAGGCGACGAGAGCTCCGTTGACGAGTCCGAGAACCGCGCCCGCCGCGACGGCGATCAGCACGACGAGCGGAATCGGGATTCCGGGGATGTCGCTGAACAGCCGGCCGGTGAGATACGCGGTGAGACCGATCACGGAGCCCACCGAGAGGTCGACGTTGCGCGTGATGATCACGATCGCCTGTCCGACGGCGACGAGCAGCAGGATCGACGGGGTGAGGAGCAGGTCGCGCCAGCCGTCGGAGCTGAACAGGAAGCTGGGGTTCTTCACCGTGCCGGCGGCGACCACGAGCACGATGGCGAGCAGGATGCCGAACTCACGTGCGCGACCGAGGCGACCGATCGTCCTCGACACGGCCGAGACGGGGATGTTGGTGGTGGTCATCGGGCGTGCTCCGGAGCGTGGGTGGCGGCGTGCATGACGTTCTCCGAGGTGGCCTCGGCGCGGGCGATGTCGGCGGTGAGGCGACCCTCGCGCATGACGAGCACGCGGTCGGCCATGCCGAGCACCTCGGGAAGCTCGGACGAGATCATGAGGATGCCCATGCCGCGGCCGGCGAGCTCGGAGAGAAGGCGGTGCACTTCGGACTTCGTGCCGACGTCGATGCCGCGCGTGGGCTCGTCGATGATGAGCACGGTGGGCTCGGTGGCGAGCCACTTCGCGAGCACGACCTTCTGCTGGTTGCCGCCCGACAAGGTCGCGGCGACGGTGTCGAGGGCGTGGGTCTTCACCTCGAGGCGCGACGCCCATTCGCGTGCGGCACGGTTCTCGGCACGCTGAGTGAGCAGTCCGAACTTCGTGAGCCGGCGGCGGATGGCGAGCGTGATGTTCTGTCCGACGCCCGACTCGACGACGAGTCCCTGCTTGCGGCGGTCTTCGGGGACGAGGGCGAGGCCGGCACGCATGGCCGCCGTCGGGCGGCCCGAGGGCACGATCCTGCCCTTGAGCTTCACGGTGCCGGCGGAGTACGGGTCCACGCCGAACACGGCACGGGCGACTTCGCTGCGCCCGGCACCCACGAGGCCGGCGAGGCCGACGATCTCGCCGGCGCGCACTGTGAACGAGATGTCCTGGAAGACGCCGGGGCTGGTGAGATGCTCCACCTCGAGCAGCGGCTCGCCGATCTCGGCGGGCTGCTTGGGGAACAGCTCGGTGATCTCACGTCCCACCATCTGACGAACGATCGCGTCGACGGTGGTGTCGGCGATCGCGCTGGTCGCGATGTAGGCCCCGTCGCGCATGACGGTGACGGTGTCGCAGAGTGCGAAGACCTCGTCGAATCGGTGGGAGATGAAGATGAGCGCGCGCCCCTCGTCGCGCAGGCTGCGCGCGATCGTGAACAGGCGCTCGACCTCGATGCCCGACAGGGCGGCCGTCGGCTCGTCCATGATCAGCAGCGACGCGTCGAGGGAGACGGCCTTGGCGATCTCGATGACCTGCTGGTCGGCGATGGAGAGACCCTCGGCCGGTCGATCGGGATCGATCAGCACGCCGAGACGGGTGAAGAGGCGCTCGACCTCGTGGCGCATCGCCTTGCGGTCGATGCGGCCGAATCGGCTGGTCGGCTGGCGCCCCATGAAGATGTTCTCGGTCACCGAGAGATCGGGGAAGAGCGTGGGTTCCTGGTAGATGACCGCGACGCCCGCCGCCTTCGACTGGGCGGTCGACGAGAAGTCGACCGCCTCGCCGCGGAGGCGGAACACGCCGGCGTCGCGCTGGTAGAGACCGGCGACGATCTTGACGAGCGTCGACTTGCCGGCACCGTTCTCACCCACGAGGGCGTGGATCGATCCGCCGTCGACGGAGATCGTCCCGGAGCGCAGTGCGACGACGGAGCCGAAGGACTTCTGCACGTCCCGCAGTTCCAGCACGGGGCTGTCGGTCATGAGATAACTCACCCTCTCCATTGAGGGAGTGAATCGTTTCAATCCCTGCCGGAACGACGTTAGGGCCTCGTCAGGATGGTGTCAAGGCGAATTTGCCCGTAGTCTTCCGGCGTTATTGATTCGTTTCACTCTCACCGCCCGAGGACGTGAGGAGGAGAGCTGTGGCCGTCAGCGTGCGCGACGTCGCCGAAGCCGCCGGGGTGTCCGTCGGCACCGTCTCCAACGTGCTCAACCGCCCCGACAAGGTGTCGGCGGAGACGGTGGCCCGCGTGCACCGCGCCATCGACCTCCTCGGGTTCGTGCGCAACGACGCCGCCCGCCAGCTGCGCGCCGGCCGCAGCCGCAGCATCGGCCTCGTCGTGCTCGACATGCGCAACCCCTTCTTCACCGAGGTCGCCCGCGGCGCCGAGGAGCGCGCATCCACCGACGACCTCACCGTGCTCATGGCCAACAGTGACGAGAAGCAGGATCGTGAAGACCGGCACATCGAGCTGTTCGAGGAGCAGCGCGTGTTCGGGATGCTCGTGACCCCCGTCTACGACAGCGTCCCCAAGCTCCGCGCGGTGCGCGACCGCGGCACGCCCACCGTGCTCGTGGACCGCGAGTCGCGCGACGGCTCGTTCGCCTCCGTCGCCGTCGACGACCTTGCGGGCGGCACCCTCGCGGCATCCCATCTGCTCGACGTGGGCCGACGCCGGCTGATGTTCGTCGGCGGGCCGGTGTCGATCCGTCAGGTCGCCGATCGTCTCGAGGGCGCTCAGGGCGCCGTCGCCGCACACGGCGGAGCGTCGCTCGAGTTCGTCGGCACGCGGGCGCTCACCGTCGAGGAGGGGCGGGTGGCCGGTGCGCAGATCCTCGCGCGCCCCGTCAGCGCGCGGCCGGACGCGATCTTCGCGGCGAACGACCTGCTCGCCCTCGGTCTGCTGCAATCCCTCGTGATGACCGCGAGCGTGCGCGTGCCCGAGGACATCGCACTCATCGGCTACGACGACATCGACTTCGCGGCAGCCGCTGTCATCCCGCTCACCTCGGTGCGTCAGCCCGCCGTCCTCATGGGCACGACGGCCGTCGAGCTGCTTCTCGCGGCGGCGGAGTCGCCCGGCGGACCCACGGAGCGGGTCGTGTTCGGGCCTGAGCTCGTCGTGCGGGCATCCACGGCGACCTGACGGCGCTGACCTGTCTCAGACCCCTCGCGGCACGGTGCGGTCGTGTCCGCTTCGGCGGCGGGGCGAGGCATCCGCGGGCAGTTCGATCGGCGTGGTGCCGGCGATCTCATCGCTGAACACCTCGGGAGTCGGCGCCGGCAGGCGCAGCGGACGGGTCTCGTCGATCGTCAGGAGGAACCGCCGCGTCTCGCTGCGGTGAAGGCGACCGGATGCCGCCAGCCAGCCGGCCCCGATGGCGCACGCGACCAGGCCCGCGATCGCGCCGACCTGGATGGCCGTGCGGGGCCCGAAGGTCGTCGCAACCCAGCCGGCGATCGGTGCGCCGATCGGCGTCGCTCCCATGATGACCGCCATGTACAGCGCGAGCACGCGTCCGCGCAGCGCCGGCGCCGTCGTCGTCTGCACGTAGCCGTTGGCGGTGGCGAGCATCGTGACGGTGCAGAGCCCCACGAACACGAGGGTCGCGGCGTAGAGCACGTAGACGGGCATCAGCGAGGAGACGAGCGAGATCACGCCGAATCCGCCGGTCGCGATGATGACCACCCGCATGCGTGCGCGGTCACGGCGGGCGGCGAGCAGCGCCCCCGCCAGGGAGCCGATCGCGAGCACCGAGCTCAGCAGCCCGTAGCCGTCGGCCTGCTTGCCGAACTCCAGCGCCATGGTCGACGCGAAGATCGGGAAGTTCATGCCGAATGCGGCCACCAGGAACACCATGATGAACGTGACGATGAGGTCGGGGCGGCCCGCGACGTAGCGGAAGCCGTCGGCGAGGCGTGCGGCTCCCGGCTCGCGCACGCGCGGCACGAGCTCGCCGGGGCGCATCAGCGAGAGGGCGAGGAGCATGGCGACGAAGGTGGCCGCGTTGATCAGGAACATCCAGCCGGTGCCGACCATCACGATGAGGATGCCGCCGACGCCCGGGCCGATCAGGCGGGCCATGTTGAACGACGCCGAGTTGAGTGCGACCGCGTTCGATGCGTTCTCGCGTGCGACGACGTCGGAGACGAATGCCTGGCGTGCCGGGGCGTCGAACGCGTTCACGACGCCGAGCGCGAGGGCGAACACCCACATGAGCGGCAGGGTCAGGACGTGCGTGAGCAGCAGCACGCCGACCGTCACCGCGAGCATCGCCAGCAGGGTCTGGGTGACGTAGAGCAGGCGGCGTCGGTCGAAACGATCGGCGACCCAGCCGGTGACGCCGACCAGCAGCAGCGGGGGGCCGAACTGCAGCGCCATGGTGATGCCCATGGCCGTCGCGTCGTGGTTCGTCAGCTGCGTGAGCACGACCCAGTCCTGTGCGGTGGACTGCATCCACGCGCCGATGTTGGAGATGAGGGCGCCGCTGAACCACAGTCGGTAGTTGTAGACCGAGAGCGACCGGAACATGGCGCTCATCGCTCTGCCACCCGTCGCATGAGGGCGGCGGCGCGGGCGAGCACCTCGCGCTCGTCCTCGTCGAGGTCGGCGAGCACCGATTCGAGCCAGGCGTCGCGGCGGCGCACGGTCTCCTCCACGACCTCGCGACCCGCGGGGGTGAGCTCGATGTTCACCTTGCGGCGGTCGTCGTCGTCGGTGGTGCGGGTGAGGTAACCGGCCTCCTCGAGGCCGTTGACGGTGCGGTTCATCGACGGTGCGGTGACGCGTTCGCGGTCGGCGAGCTCACCGAGGGTATGCAGCCCGTGCATCTTGAGTGCCGCGAGCACCGCGAACTGCCCGTCGCTCATGGTGTCGACGGCGCGCTGCGCGCGCAGGCGTCGGGCGAGCCGGAACGTGGCCATCCGCAGATCGGATGCCGCGGCCGACAGCTCGGGGGCGGGGGCATCCTCGGGGCTGGTCATCGTGATCGTTAGCCTAACAAATTAGCCATGCTAAGTAAATCTCAACGGCGCATCGCGCCTCCGCACCCGGAACGCGGTCACGCGGCAGGGCGTCGGTCAGCCCACGGCGGTCTCCGGGTCGCGGCGGCGTCCGAGCGCGATCGTCGCGAGCAGGCCGATCGCGAGGAACCCGGCCGCCGAGAAGGCGGAGAGGCGGGTGCCCTCGGAGAGAGCCGCCTTCGCATCGTCGGCGATCGCCGCCGTCTGCGGGTTCTCGGCGAGTCCCGCGATCGCCCCGCCGGCGGAGTCGACGACGGCGCTCACGATCTGGTCGCGCTGCGCCGATGGCACACCGGCGTCGTCGAGCTTCGCGCCGAGGATGCCCGCCGTCGAGGTGAACAGCACCGTGCCGAGGATCGCGATGCCGAGCGCGGAGCCCACCTGGCGCGAGGTCGACTGCGTGCCCGACCCCTGCCCGGACAGTTCGACCGGCACATCCTGCAGCACCACGCCGGTCAGCTGCGCGGTGGCGAGCCCCACGCCCATGCCGTAGACGAACAGCGCCGGCAGTAACCAGCCCCACGCGGCATCCGGTGCGACGACCCAGCCGACCGCGGCGATGCCGATGATCTCGAGCCCGATGCCGATGCGCACGATCGTCACGGGCGACACGCGACCGCTCGTCGCGCCGGCGAACCCGCTCGCCACGAACGAGCCGACGGCGAGGGCGAGCAGCACGAGACCTGTCTGCAGGGCGTCGAAGCCGAGCACGAACTGCAGCCACAGGGGGAGGGAGAGGATGATGCCGAACTCGCCGAGGGAGACGACCATCGCGGCGACGTTGCCGTTGCGGAACGACGAGATGCGGAACAGCGACAGCTCGAGCAGAGTGCCGTGCCCCTGCCGTGAGCGCCGGACCTCCCAGACGAGGAACGCGAGGAGCGCGAGCGCCGCGAGGGCGAAGGCGAAGGGGATGGGCGAGACGCCCCACGTCCACGTGACGCCGCCGATCCGCAGCTGCTGGTCGGTCGTCCACCAGCCGTAGGTGCGGCCCTCGATGAGCCCGAACACGAGGGCGCCGAACAGCACGACCGACAGGGCCGCACCGACGATGTCGAGGCCGCCGGTGCGGGTCTCGCGCGATTCGGCGATCGTGAGCAGCACACCGATGACGATCACGACGGCGAACGGGATGTTGATGCCGAACGCCCAGCGCCACGAGAAGTCGGTGGTCAGCCAGCCGCCGAGGAGGGGTCCGACGGCGGCCATGCCGCCGATGGTCGAGCCCCAGACCGCGAACGCGATCCCGCGCTCGCGGCCGCGGAAGGTGGCGTTCAGCAGCGAGAGCGTCGACGGCAGCATCATCGCGCCGCCGACCCCCTGCACGAGTCGCGCGGCGATGAGCGCGTCGCCCGAAGGGCTGAGGGCGGCGACGAGAGAGGAGAGGGCGAAGATCACGACGCCGATGAGCAGCATCCTCCGGCGACCGAAGCGATCGGCGAGGCTGCCGAACATCAGCAGCAGCGACGCGAACACGAGGGTGTAGGCCTCCTGCACCCATTGCACCTGGGTCGACGTGATGCCGAGCTCGTCGACGATCGAGGGGATCGCCACGTTCACGATCGTGGAGTCGACGATGATGAGCGCGACGGCGAGGCTGATGAAGACGAGTCCGAACCAGCGGCGGCGGGCAAGATCGGCCATTTAGCTCTCTTTTCTAGCGAACTTCAGTCATGCGAAGACTACGCCTGTCGCTGGCCGCCCACACCCGTCCCTAGACTCGGCACATGCCCGCGTTCGTCGATGCACACGGCGTCACCGTCGTCTACGACCACCACCCCGCCGTCACCACCCCGCGCGCCGTCGTGCAGCTGCTGCATGGCGTCGGCGAGCACGCCGGCCGGTACGGCGCCCTCATCGAGGCGCTGACCGCCGACGGCTACATCGTCTACGCCGACGATCACCGCGGCCACGGCCGTACCGGACTGCAGCAGTGGGGCGATCACGCCAAGCTCGGCCACCTCGGCGCCGGCGGCCACCCCGCTGCGGTCGCCGCCGTGTGGCAGCTCACCGGCATCATCCGGCGCGAGAACCCCGACCTGCCGCTCGTGCTGCTCGGGCACTCGTGGGGCTCGTTCCTCGCGCAGATCCTCGTCAACGAGCACCCCGACGCGTACGACGCGCTCGTGCTCTCCGGGTCGGCGCTGCGCCTGCCGGGCACCCTCAACGCCGGCGACCTCAACGCGCCGTGGAAGGCGCCCACCGCCAACGGCACGGAGTGGCTCTCGAGCGACCCGGCTGTCGGCCAGGCGTTCCTCGACGACCCGCTCACCGTCTCGGTGCCACTGCTGCGCCTGTTCGGTGTGATCGACGCCGCACGGCTGTTCGGGCGTCCGCGCAAGAACCTCGGTCGCGACATCCCGACCCTTCTCCTGGTGGGCAAGGAGGACACCGTCGGCGGACCCCGCAGCGTGCACAAGCTCGCCGACGCCTATCGCAGCCGCTCGGGCTTCACCGACGTGACCACGCTCGTCTACCCCGGCGGTCGTCACGAGATCTTCAACGAGGTCATGCAGCAGGACGTCCGCGGCGACCTGCTCGCCTGGCTCGACCGGCGCTTCGCGGCCCGCGACTGACGCGGGGCACCTGACATCGGCGCCCGGGGCCGATCGCCGAGCCGCGGGCGCGACCGGCGGGCCGCGGCATCCGTCGTCGTTCTAGGCTGAGAGCCGTGCACGGTGAGTACAAGGTCCCGGGGGGCAAGCTGGTCGTCGTCGACCTCGACGTCGAACATGGCCGCATCGCGAACGCCCACGTCGCGGGCGACTTCTTCCTCGAGCCCGACGATGCGCTCGCCTCGATCGACGCCGCGCTGAACGGCCTCCCCGAAGAGACGGATGCCGCGGCCATCGCGCAGGCGGTGCGATCGGCCCTTCCCGAGGGAGCCCAGCTGCTCGGCTTCACGCCCGAGTCGATCGGCACCGTCGTGCGCCGGGCGCTCGTGCGGGCTCCGGGCTGGAAGGACTTCGACTGGGAGGTGGTGCACGACGGACCGGTCTCGCCGCGCATGAACCTCGCGCTCGACGAGGTGCTCACGACCCGCGTCGGCGATGGGCGCCGCGCTCCCACCCTGCGCCTGTGGGAGTGGGACGAGTCGGCCGTCGTGATCGGCTCATTCCAGTCGCTGCGCAACGAGGTCGATCCGGCGGGCGCCGCGCGTCACGGCTTCGATGTCGTGCGCCGCATCTCGGGCGGCGGCGCGATGCTCATGGGCGCGAACTCGATCGTGACGTACTCGCTCTACGTGCCGGCGACGCTCGTGGCGGGCATGACGTTCGCCGACTCCTACGCGTTCCTTGACGACTGGGTGCTCGTGGCGCTGCGCTCACTCGGCATCGACGCGGTCTACCAGCCCCTCAACGACATCACGGGCCCGCACGGGAAGATCGGCGGCGCCGCGCAGAAGCGGCTCGCGAACGGCGGCGTGCTGCATCACGCGACCCTCAGCTACGACATGGACGGCCAGGTGATGACCGAGGTGCTGCGCATCGGCCGGGAGAAGCTGAGCGACAAGGGCACGGTCTCCGCGGCCAAGCGCGTCGACCCGCTGCGGAGCCAGACGGGGCTGTCGCGCGAGGAGATCATCGACCGCTTCATCGACACCTTCACAAACCTCTACGGCGCCCACGCCGGACATATCACCGAAGAGGAATACGCCGAGGCCGAGGCGCTCGTCGCGTCGAAGTTCGCGACGGACGCATGGCTGCACCGGGTGCCGTGACCGGCGACGTGGTCATCCATCAGGGCGACAACCTCGAGGTCGCACGCTCATTGCCGGCCGGCGCCTTCACCGTCGTCTACCTCGACCCGCCGTTCAACACCGGGCGCGAACGCACCCGTGCCGTCGAGACGGTGACGTGGGCGCGCGACGCCGAGGGTGAGACGGATGCCGCGACCCGCCGCGGCTTCCACGGTCGCGACTATGAGCGGCTCCGCGGCGACCTGCGCACCTACGACGACAGGTTCGACGACTACTGGGGGTTCCTCGAGCCGCGGCTCGTCGAGGCGTGGCGGCTGCTCGCCGACGACGGCACGCTGTACCTCCACCTCGACTACCGCGAGGTGCACTACGCGAAGGTGCTGCTCGACGCCCTCGTCGGTCGCGAACACTTCCTCAACGAGATCGTCTGGGCCTACGACTACGGCGGCAAGACGCGCCGCCGCTGGCCGCCGAAGCACGACACGATCCTCGTCTACGTGAAGGATCCCACCCGGTACTGGTTCGACGCCGACGCGGTCGACCGTGAGCCCTACATGGCGCCCGGGCTCGTCACCCCCGAGAAGGCCGCGCGCGGCAAGCTCCCGACGGACGTCTGGTGGCACACGATCGTGCCGACGACCGGGCGGGAGAAGACCGGGTATCCCACGCAGAAGCCCGAGGGGGTGCTGCGGCGGATCGTCGCGGCATCCAGCCGGCCGGGCGACACCGTTCTCGACCTCTTCGCCGGCAGCGGAACGACCGGGGCGGTGGCAGCGGCCCTCGGCCGCCACGCGGTGCTCGTCGACGACAACCCCGAGGCGATCGCGGTGATGAGGGCGCGGATGCCCCGGGCCCGCCTCGCGACCGACGTGCCATGAGCGGCGCCCGGCCCTAACCTGGTTCGGTGCGTTTCGGAATCTTCATCCCCCAAGGCTGGCGTCACGACCTCGTCGACATCGATCCCGCGGACCATTGGCGGGTGATGGCCTCGCTCGCGCAGCGCGCGGACGAGGGCACCGCCTGGGAGTCCATCTGGGTCTACGACCACTTCCACACCGTTCCGGTGCCGAGCGAGGAGGCCACCCACGAGGCGTGGACGCTGATGTCGGCGTTCGCGGCCTCGACCGGCCGCATCCGTCTCGGCCAGATGTGCACGTGCACCGGCTACCGCAATCCGGCCTACCTCGCGAAGGTCGCCGCGACGGTCGATGTGATCTCGGGCGGGCGTCTCGAGATGGGCATCGGCGCCGGCTGGTACGAGCACGAATGGCGCGCATACGGCTACGGATTCCCGGATGCCCCGCAGCGACTGCGTCAGCTCGGCGAGGGCGTGGAGATCATGACGCGTGCGTGGCGGGACGGCGAGGTCACGTTCTCGGGTCGCGAGTACCAGGTCGACGGCGCGATCGTGCGCCCGCTTCCGCTGCAGCAGGGCGGCATCCCGTTGTGGGTCGCCGGCGGCGGCGAGAAGGTCACGCTGAAGATCGCCGCGAAGCACGCGCAGTACACGAACTTCAGCTCCGATCCCGAGACATTCGTGCGCAAGCGCGACATCCTGCATTCTCACTGCGCAGCGATCGGGCGCGACCCGCGCGAGATCACGCTGAGCGCCAACTTCTCCACCGTCGTCGCGGCGACCGATGCGGAGGTCGCCGACCGACTCGACGCGATCGAGGCGCGGCTCGCGCCCTACCTCGGTGACGCGATCGGCGGCTACATGGCCGAATACCGCTCGGGCGCGGCGCTCGTGGGTACGCCCGCGATGATCGTCGAGCGGCTGCGCGCGCTGCAGGCCGAGGGACTTGCGTACGCGATCCACTACTTCCCCGAGCACGCCTACGACCGCACCGGTGTCGACCTGTTCGAGCGCGAGGTCGTGCCGGCCCTGCGCTGACGCGGCGGCGCCGGGCACGGCCGGCCGGCGCCATGCGGGCGGCGCCCGGTCGGCGCTCAGCCGCGCACGAAGTCGACGATCGCCGCGAGGGCGGCCTCGGTGTCGAGCTGCGGGGCGTGACGGGCGCCGGGCACCTCGACCAGGGTGGCGCCGGGCACGGATGCCGCCACGCGCCGCCCGTTCTCGGGAGGCGTGATGCGGTCGTCGGCGCCGTGCACGACGAGCGTGGGCGCCGTGATGCGCGCGAGCTCATCCCACGCGTCGTGCGTCGACGACGCCTGGAAGTGGCCCCGGCGCACCGGGATCGCCGCGTCGCGGCGGGTGAACAGCGAGATCGCGTGTGGATTGTCGGCGATGTAGGCGTCGGAGAAGAAATAGGGCGCGAGCACATCGCCGGTGCCGTTCGCGAGCGCGGAGGTGGCGGCATCCTCTCGGCGCATCCCCCGCGCATCGCCGCCCGTCGTCGACACCAGCACGAGCCGGTCGACGAGCTCCGGGCGGTCGATGGCGAGCCACTGCGCGACCCGGCCCCCCATCGAGTGCCCGATCACCGCCGCGGGCGCGATGTCGAGTGCCTCGATCACGGTGGCCGCATCGCGGGCGAGCGACCGCGTCGACCATTCGGTCGCCTCGCCCACCGTGCTCCCGCCGATCCCGCGGTGGTCGTAGACAGTGACTCGCCCGACAGCGGTGAGTGCGGGCAGCACCGGATCCCACGACGTCACGCTCACCCCTTGGCCGGCGATCAGCAGCAGTTCGCGCGTCCCGGCGCCGGTCTGACGCCAGGCGAGGTCGGCGCCGTCGGCGGTGGTGACGACACCGGCGCGGTCGCTCACGCGGGCGCGGTCGCCGCGCGGCGGGCGTCCCAGCCCGAGCGCACCATCTCATCGACGGTGTAGCGCATGCGCCAGTCGAGGTCGCGTGCGGCCAGGTCTCCGGTCGCGACGATGCGATCGGGGTCGCCGCTGCGCCGCGGCCCGATCTCGGGGGCGAAGTCGACGCCCGTCACGCGGGCCACGGCGGTCATGATCTCCTTGACCGACAGGCCGTTCTGGGAGCCGAGGTTGTAGGCCGGCTCGACCGGTTCTCCGGCGGCCAGTCGTCGCGCGGCGACGACATGGGCTGAGGCGATGTCCGCGACGTGCACATAGTCGCGCACGTTCGTGCCGTCCGGGGTGTCGTAGTCGTCACCGTTGATGCGGGGCACTTCGCCGGCGATCAGCTTCTCGAAGACGATCGGGAACAGGTTGTGGGGGCTCACGTCGTACACGCTCGGGTCGCCCGATCCGACGACGTTGAAGTAGCGCAGAGAGGTGTGCCGCAGCGGATGCTCCGTCCCGGCCGTCGCGATCCCCTGGTCACGGATCAGCCACTCGCCGATCAGCTTCGACTCGCCGTAGGGCGACGCGGGGCGTTTGGGCAGGTCCTCGGTGACGAGCGGAACGTCGGGGGTGCCGTAGACGGCGGCGCTCGACGAGAACACGAGGTTGGTGACGTTCGCCGCCGCCATCGCGGCGAGCACGACACGCGTGCCGTCGACGTTCTGCTCGTACGTGTGCAGGGGACGCTGCACGGAGACGCCCGCGTACTTGTAGCCGGCGACGTGGATGACCCCCGTCACGTCATGATCCCGCAACGCGCTCTCGACCAGCTCGCGGTTGAGGATCGAGCCCCGCACGAACGCGACGCCGTCGGGCACGAAGGAGGCGACGCCGCTCGACAGGTCGTCGAGCACGACGGGGGTCAGCCCGTCGGTGGCGAGGGCGCGGACGATGTGGGCACCGATGTATCCGGCACCGCCGGTGACAAGCCAGCTCATGCGTCCATCCTGGCAGGCGCGCCCGACGCTCGCGTCCGCGCCGGTGCTGCGCTCAGACGGATGCCGCGGCTCAGCCGCCGAGCGCGGCCGTGACGACCTCGCGCGCCTGCTCCTGCACCTCGCGCAGGTGCGCCTCTCCGCGCAGCGACTCGGCGTAGAGCTTGTAGACGTCCTCCGTGCCCGACGGGCGCGCCGCGAACCAGGCGTGCTCGGTGACGACCTTCAGCCCGCCGATCGCCGCACCGTTGCCGGGCGCGTGCGACACCTTGGCCACGATCTCCTCGCCGGCGAGGGTGGTCGCGGTGACCGCCTCGGGGGCGAGCTTCGCGAGCGCCGCCTTCTGGGACGGGGTGGCCGCGGCATCCACGCGCTGGTAGACCGACGACCCGTAGGTCTCCTCGAGCTCGGCGTAGCGCTGCGACGGGGTCTTCCCGGTGACCGCGAGGATCTCGGCGGCGAGCAGGCACAGCAGGATGCCGTCCTTGTCGGTCGTCCAGACGCTGCCGTCCATGCGCAGGAACGATGCGCCCGCCGACTCCTCGCCGCCGAACGCGACCGACCCGTCGAGCAGGCCCGGCACGAACCACTTGAACCCGACCGGCACCTCGTACAGGTCGCGGCCGAGCGCCTCGACCACACGGTCGATGATCATCGACGAGACGAGCGTCTTGCCGACGGCCGCGGCATCCGACCAGCCGGGACGGTGCGAGAACAGGTAGTCGATCGCGACCGCCAGGTAGTGGTTCGGGTTCATGAGACCCGCATCGGGGGTGACGATGCCGTGGCGGTCGGCGTCGGCGTCGTTGCCGGTGAGCAGGTCGTACTCGTCGCGGCGGGCGACGAGCGAGGCCATCGCCGAGGGGGAGGAGGGATCCATCCGGATCTTCTCGTCCCAGTCGAGGGTCATGAACCTCCAGGTGGGGTCGACCTCGGGGTTCACGACGGTGAGGTCGATCCCGTAGTGCTCGGCGATCAGCGCCCAGTAGTCGACCGAGGCCCCGCCCAGCGGGTCGGCGCCGATGCGGACGCCGGCCTTCTTGATGGCGGCGATGTCGATGATCGAGTCGAGGTCGCGCACGTACGCCTCGCGGAAGTCGTACTCGCCGAGCGCGTCGCCGTCGATGTCGGAGTAGCGCGTGCGGCGCACGCCCTCGAGCCCGTCGGCGATGAGGGCGTTCGCGCGGTCGGCGATCCATCCGGTCGCGTCGGTGTCGGCGGGACCGCCGTGGGGCGGGTTGTACTTGAAGCCGCCGTCGCGGGGCGGGTTGTGGCTCGGGGTGACGACGATGCCGTCCGCTCGACCCGGGTCGGAGTCCTCGCGGCCCCGGTTGTAGGTGAGGATGGCGTGGCTGAGTGCCGGGGTCGGCACCCATGAGTCGCGGGAGTCGACGCGCACGTCGACGCCGTTCGCGACCAGCACTTCGATGGCGGTGCGCTCGGCGGGAAGGCTCAGGCCGTGGGTGTCGCGCCCGAGGAAGAGGGGCCCGGCGATGCCCTGCGCGGCGCGGTAGTCGACGATCGCCTGGGTGGTCGCGAGGATGTGGGTCTCGGTGAAGCTCGTCGACAGGCTCGAGCCGCGGTGCCCGCTGGTGCCGAAGGCGACCCGCTGCTCCGGCACGGTCGGGTCGGGGATGCGGTCGTAGTAGGCGGAGATCAGTTCATCGACGTCGATCAGATCGGATGCTTCGGCGGGCTGTCCAGCGCGGCTCATGCGCACAGTCTGACACCCGCGCGCATGTTCTGCGCGGCTAGGCTGTGTCCCCGTGACGATCGACGCGCCCGAGGCCGATGCCCCTCGCCGCACCTACAGCTACCTCGGCCCCGCCGGAACCTTCACGGAGGCCGCCCTCGCTCAGGTGCCGGAGGCGCGCGAGCACGTGTGGCGCCCCGTGCGCAATGTGGGCGAGGCGCTCGCCGACGTGGTCGAGGGTCGGTCCGACGCAGCGATGATCGCGATCGAGAACTCGGTCGACGGTGGCGTCTCCACCGCGCAGGATGCCCTCGCGACGACGCCGGGCCTGCGCATCGTGGGCGAATACCTCGTCCCGGTGCGTTTCGTGCTGGTCGGCCGCCCCGGCAGCCGGCTCGAGGACGTGTCGCTGATCGCGGCCCACCCGGTCGCCTACGCGCAGAGCCTGCGCTGGTTGAGCGAGACCCTTCCGGCGCACGCGCACATTCCCGCGGCGAGCAACGTGGCCAGCGCGCTGGGGCTGCTCGACGGGTCGAGTCCCGCGGACGCGGCCATCGCCCCGCCGGGCATCACCGAGCATCACGAACTCGAGGTGCTCGCCGAGGACATCGGCGACAACCCCAACGCCGTGACCCGGTTCGTGCTGGTCAGCCGCACGGTCGCACCGCCGGCGCCGACGGGTGCCGACAAGACCTCGCTCATCGTCGAGCTCCCCGAGGACCACCCCGGCGCGCTGCTCGAGCTTCTCGAGCAGTTCGCCACCCGTGGCATCAACCTTTCGCTGCTGGCCTCGCGTCCGGTGGGCGACGAGCTGGGCCGCTACCGCTTCGTGATCGACGCCGATGGGCACATCCGCGATGAGCGCATGGCCGACGCGCTCATGGGCCTGCGCCGGTTCAGCCCGAAGGTGATCTTCCTCGGGTCGTACGCCCGAGCAGACCGCGCGATCGTGCACTACCCCGACCGCTACTCCGACGAGGTGTTCGTCGAGGCGCGGGACTGGCTGCGCGGGCTCGTGAGCGGCGAGCCGGAGGACTGACCCGCCCGCCGCGGCGTGAAGAACACGTACACGACCGTGCTCACCGCGACGAGTACGAGCACGTAGCCGGTGAACCCCAGGGTCCCGCCGCCCGCCGCGCTCGCGTGATAGATCATGGGCGCCGTGCCGCCGAAGAGCGAGTTGGCGATCGCGTACCCGAACCCGACGCCCAGAGCACGCACCTCGGGTGGGAACGCCTCCGCCTTGGCGACCGTGTTGACCGACAGGTAGCCGGCGAGCACGACGAAGCCGCCGACGAGCAGCCCGAGCAGAGTCCAAGGTGACGACGTCTGCGGCACGAGCCACAGCAGCGGCACCGTCGTCACGAGCGCGCCGACGCGGAAGAAGACGAGCAACGCGCGCCAGCCGATGCGATCGCTCAGCGCGCCGCCGATCGGCTGCAGCAGCATGAGCACCACGAGGGCCACGAGAACGGATGCCGCGGCCGCCGTCTCGGCCGCAGCCCCGCCCGCGGCGAACGCGCTGTCGCGGGCGAGGGTCGGGAGGGTGACGGTATCGGTGTAGAAGACGACGGTGCCGCCCGCCGTCATGAGGATGACCCAGACGAGCGCCCCGGTGTGCTCGCGCAGCAGCACGCGCATCGATCCGCCCTGAGCGCGGGCGGCGTTCTCTGCGCGGAGCGGGATCGCGAGGAGCGAGGCGACGGCGGCCAGGGCCGCGACCGCGAACACGGCGCGCCAGCCCCACGCCGCGATCGCGGGCCGGTCGACGGTGACGAGGAGGACCAGCAGGGCCGCCTGGGCGAGCACCTGGCCGCCGACGATGGTCGCGCTCTGCAGCGAGGAGAACAGGCCGCGGAGGCCGGCGGGGGCGAGTTCGGCGAGGTAGACGGCGGATGCCGCGTACTCGCCGCCTGCGGCGATGCCCTGAACGAGGCTCGCGACGAGCAGCACGACGGCGGCTCCCGCGCCGATCGCGGCGTGCGTCGGGCTCAGGGCGAGGACGAGCGTGCACACGGCCATGAGCAGCACGCTGGCGCGCAGCGCCCGGGCTCGGCCGCGGCGGTCGGCGAGGCGCCCGAACAGCCACGAGCCGAGCGGGCGTGCGGCGAATGCGAGGGCGAACGCGCCGTAGACGAACACGAGGGCGTGTGCGTCGTCGGCGGCGAAGAACTCGTGACGGAAGTAGGGCGCGAACGTCGCGTAGGCGTACAGATTCAGCCACTGGGCGAGGTTCGGCAGCGATGCCCGCACGACGGCCCCGCCGAATCCCCTCCCGCGCTCGCCGCCCACGGCATCACCCTAGAGGGCGAGGGAGCTGCTCACTCGGCGAGCGGCGCGAGCAGCTCGAGGGTGCGGGCACGGCCGGGTGCGGCATCCATCGGCTCGTCGTCGTGGGCGCCCGCGACGGGCGAGATCATGACCTCGTCGAGCCCGTGTCGCGCCGCGAAATCGGAGAGGCGGCGGCGCACGTCGTCGCCGTCGCCGATGAACCAGGTCGATTCCGCCCACGCGCGGAAAGGCGCCGACAGGCCGTCCTCGGCCTCGGCGGCGGCCGCCTGCTCGACCGTCTCGAGGGCGATGAGAGGGCGGCCCGAGCGCAGCCGCGCCATCATGCGGATCTGCGGCAGCGCGCGTGCCGCTGCCTCGACCGCGGTGTCGGCCGCGACGACGTTGGCGGTGAGGAAGGTCACGGGTGCCGGCTGCTGCTCGCTCGGCTGGTACTGCTCGCGGTACAGCGACAGTGCGCGCTCGAGGCCGTCGCCCGAGAAGTGGTTGGCGAACACGTACGGCAGGCCCATCGAGGCGGCGAGCTGCGCCGAGTAGTCGCTCGACCCGAGCAGCCACACCTGCGGCTGCGACGTCGCGGCCGGGGTGGCGGTCACACCGTACGTGCCACCAGAGGTGAACTGCACGGTCGCGCCCTGCGGGCTCGTGATCGAGAGGATGTCGCGGATGTGGTCGGGGAAGCGCTCCACGTCGCTCGTCGTGCCCGAGCGGTGCAGCAGCTGGGTGATGACCGGGTCGCTGCCGGGCGCGCGCCCGATTCCGAGGTCGATGCGGCCGGGCGCGAGGGCCTCGAGCGCCGCGAACTGCTCGGCGACGACGAGCGGCGAGTGGTTGGGAAGCATGACGCCGCCCGAACCCACCCGGATGCGCGACGTGCGGGCCGCGGCCGCGGCGATCAGCACGGGCGGCGTCGTCGAGGCGACGGCCGGCATGTTGTGGTGCTCGGCGAACCAGTAGCGCGTGTAGCCGAGCTCGTCGGCGCGGTGGGCGAGCGAGAGGGATGCCGCGACCGCCGCGGCGCTCGTCTGGTGGGTGCGCACGGGCACGAGGTCGAGGACGGAAAGGGCGGTGCTCATCGTGTGCTGCAACGGGGAGGCCGCGGCATCCATTCCCCGGCCGCCCGTGCCGTCAGGCGCGGGAGCGCTTCACCTCGTCGTAGGCCGCCAGGGCGGCGCGCCGCGTGTCGCCGAGGTCGACGAGCGGCGGCACGTCGGCCCAATCGGGCGCCCAGCGGTCGATGTAGCGGTGCTGCGGGTCGAACTTCTGCGCCTGGGTCTCGGGGTTGAAGATGCGGAAGTAGGGTGCCGCGTCGGCACCGGAGCCCGCGACCCACTGCCAGTTGAACGGGTTCGCCGCCTCGTCGGCGTCGACGAGGGTGTCCCAGAACCACTCCTCGCCGCGCCGCCAGTCGATGAGCAGGTTCTTGATGAGGAATGATGCCGCGACCATCCGCACCCGGTTGTGCATGACCCCGGTGTGCCACAGCTCCCGCATGCCGGCATCGACCAGGGCGATGCCGGTGCGGCCGTGCTGCCAGGCGTGCAGCGCCGCCGGATGCGGTCGCGGCCACGGGAAGGCATCGAACTCGCGCCGCAGGTTCTCGGTGTGCAGGTCGGGGGCGTGGAAGAGGGTGTGCCAGGCGAACTCGCGCCAGCCGATCTCCGAGAGGAACCGCTCGGTGTCCTTCCCGGATGCCGCGGCCGCATGCCACACCTGGTGCGGGCTCAGCTCACCCCACCGCATCCGCGGCGACAGCCCCGAGGTGACGCCGGCGGCCGGCTCGTCGCGCGCACGGTCGTAGTCGTCCACGTCGTCGGCGAGGAACGCGTCGAGGCGCCGGTGCGCGGCGATCTCGCCCGGCTCCCACGTCTCCCGCAGCCCGCCCGCCCAGTCGGGGTTCGTCGGCAGCAGCGCCCAGTCGTCGAGCGCGTCGCTTCGGGGGAGCGTCTGCGGCGCGACGATCTCGCGGGGCTCGGGCAGCGGCGCGCGCGGCGCCGGCAAGTGCAGGCAGGCGCGCCAGAACGGCGTGAAGACGGCGTAGTGCCCGCCCGACCCGGTGCGCACCGTCCACGGCTCGAACAGCAGCGATGCGGCGAACGAGGCGACCTCGACACCGTCGTCCCGCAGCCGTGCCTTCAGGGCGGTGTCCATCTCGCGCGCAGGTCCGCCGTAGCGGCGGTTCCAGAAGACGGCGGATGCCGCGGCATCCTGCACGACCTGCGGCACCACCTCGCGAGCGCGGCCCCGGCGCAGTACGAGGGCGCCGCCGCGCTCGCGCAGGCGCTCTCCGAGGTCGGCGAGCGAGTGGTGCAGCCACCAGCGGGCCGCGCCGCCGAGGGGCCGCACCTTCTCCGATGTGTCGAGCACGTAGAGGCCGATCACCGGTTCTCCGCGGTCGACGGCCGCGCGCAGGGCGGGGTTGTCGGCGAGGCGCAGGTCGTCGCGGAACCAGACGATCGAGGTCATGCCATGACCGTACGGCCGAGATGCGGCCGCTGCCGAGGGTTGACACCGACAGTGGATGCCTGCCGCCGCTCGCTCACGTGAACTGATCGATGTTCAGCACGAGGGGGCGCGAGAGCCGGCCGTCGACGGTCGCGATGACGGTGATGGTCGCCAGGCGGAGCGCGATCGGGTCGAGTCCGTCGACGGAGACGTAGACCGTGCTGCCGAGTCGTAACACCTCGGTGCCGGTGCGATCGAGAGCGGTGACCGACACCGTCGCTCCCGGCGGCACGTCGACGGCGAAGAAGAGGCTGTCGGTTGTGGCGCCGTGGACCCACAGCCCGCCGCGGAACTGCGGTGTGGCGGGAACGGTCGGTGTCGACCCGTCGACTCCTGACGGCACCGTGGGAGTCGGAGTCGGAGTCGGAGTCGGAGTGGGGGTCGGAGTGGGAGTCGGGGTCGGAGTGGGAGTCGGCGTCGGCGTCGGCGTTGGGGTCGGGGTCGGCGTGGGGCTCGCCGTCTGCGCCGGCATCGGTGTCGGGCTCGCGTCTCGGATCGGGCTCGCCGAGGGCTCCGCCTCCGGTTCGGGCGACGGGTCAGCCGCGCGCGAAGGGGTGGTCTGGCCGCGGTCCGCCGGGCTCGGCGACGGTATGGCGGGGGTGGAAG
>NZ_JYIY01000058.1 GCF_000956535.1 Microbacterium ginsengisoli
AGACGGCAGAACGTGGTCAGGTCAGGGGTCACGAACGTAGGGTGGTGCAAGTCGAGGTCTTCCGGCGGATGGTGAGCGTGAGAACTTCCATCCTGGAAGACCTCGACGCCTATCCGCGAACCAGCCGGCGGTCCCGGGCTACACCCTCAACTGCGAAGAGACCCACAACGGCACCGTCGGCACCGGCCAGCCCTGGACGGCCACAGGCAGCTGCGGTGGCAGCACGCCGACCCCGACGCCGACCTCCAGTCCGACGGCCTCTCCGACGCCGACCCCGACGCCCACGGTGACCCCGACGCCCACACCGTCGACCGGCACGGCGCCCGGCTTCCTGTTCAGCCCGTACAAGGACGCCACCATCTCGATGAACTGGAACACGCTGAAGCTCCAGACGGCTGTCACCGGCACCGCGCGACCGCTGATCGGCGCGGGTGGTGTGCTCGGCAGTTCGGCGACCTCCCTCCGGGCGGTCACCCTGGGCTTTGCGACCGGCACCTGCACGGGCGAGAACTGGGGAGGGGTGGATGCGGCATCCTTCGCGGCCGCGAACATCGCATCCCTCGATGCGGCCGGCGTCGACTACGTCATCTCGACCGGTGGCGCGGCCGGCACCTTCACGTGCGGCAGTGCGGCGGGCCTCACGTCGTTCATCGCGCGCTATGCGTCAAGCCACCTCGTCGGCATCGACTTCGACATCGAGGGCGGTCAGTCGCCGGCGCAGATCTCGAGCCTGGTGGCGTCGGCGGCCGGCGCGCAGAGCGCCTACCCGAACCTGCGCTTCTCGTTCACCCTCGCGACCCTCGCGGCGAGCGACGGCAGCTACGGCGGCCTGAACTCGACCGGAGCCGCGGTGGTGCAGGCCATCCAGGCGTCGTCGCTGACGAACTACACGGTCAACCTCATGACCATGGACTTCGGCTCCGCCTCGGCGACCAACTGCGTCGTCGTCTCCGGCAGCTGCGACATGGGTCGCTCGGCGGTGCAGGCCGCGGTCAACCTGAACCACAGCTACGGGGTGCCGTTCTCGAAGATCGAGCTCACGCCGATGATCGGGGTCAACGACGTGTCCAGCGAGGTGTTCACCCTTGCCGACATCACGACGGTCGCGAACTACGCCAAGAGCGCGGGCCTCGCCGGCGTGCACTTCTGGTTGCTCGACCGGGATGTCCCGTGCGCGACGCCGACCTCGACCGCGTCTGCCACGTGCAACTCGGTGTCGTCGGGCACGTCGTCGCTGGCCTACACCAACGGGTTCCTCAGCGCCTTGAGCTGAGAGACAAGGGGGTGTCCGTGCGCTGGCACGGGCACCCCCTTCCCTCCCGCACTGCGCACGCATACGCGCCGGTCTGGTGGGAGGATCACCGCATGGTCGATCCCCTGGACCCCGGACCCTTCTTCCACGGCACGACGGCAGACCTGCAGCCGGGTGATCTCCTCACGGCCGGGCATCGCTCGAACTACCGTCCCGAGGTGGTCATGAACCACGTCTACTTCACGGCGCTCGTCGACGGCGCCGGGCTCGCGGCGGAGATCGCCGCCGAACTCTCCGGCGACGGCGCGACGCCGAGGGTCTATGCGGTCGAGCCGACGGGAGCGTTCGAGAACGATCCGAACGTCACCGACAAGAAGTTCCCCGGTAACCCCACGCGCTCCTTCCGCAGCGCTTCGTCGCTGCGGGTGCTCGACGAGGTCGCCGACTGGAATCGACTCGCCCCCGACGCGCGTGCCGCGTGGCGGGAGCGGCTCGCGGTGATCCGTGCCGGAGGCGGCGGCGAGATCCTCAACTGAGTCGCGACCTGAGCTCAAACCTCCGCGACCTGAGCTCAGACCGTCGCGACGGTCGGCTCCCACCCGAGCGCGGGTGCGATATACGTCGCGAACGACTCCATGAGGCGCAGATTGAACGCGACGCCGAGTTGGCTCGGGATCGTGATCATGAGAGAGTCCGCGCTGTGCAGGGCCTCGTCCTGCCGCAGCTGCTCGACGAGCACGTCGGGCTCTGCCGCGTACGTCTTGCCGAACGTCGAGCGGATGCCGTCGATGACGCCGATCTGGTCATCGCCCGCGCCGCCCCCGAAGTAGCGCGCCTCTTCCGCGGTCGTGATCGGGAAGATGCTGCGGGAGACGGAGACACGCGGCTCGCCGGGGTGACCGGCCGCCGTCCATGCGCCGCGGAACGCGTCGATCTGCTGCGCCTGCAGCACGTCGAACGGTGTGCCGTCGGCCTGGGTGAGAAGTGTCGACGACATGAGGTTCACGCCGACGGTTCCGGCCCACTCCGCACTGTCGCGGTTGCCGGCGCCCCACCAGATGCGTGAGCGCAGGCCGGGGGAGTGCGGCTCGATGCGCTGCAGCCCGGTGCCGCCGCCGAACGGGCTGTACGGGTCGCGCTCGGCGAGCCCTTCGCCCTCGATCGCGCGCAGGAACAGCGAGAAGTGCTCCCGCGCGATGTCGGCCCCGCGCGGATCCTCCGACCCGGTGTAGCCGAACGCCTCGTACCCGCGCACAACGGTCTCGGGTGAGCCGCGGCTCACTCCGAGGGCGAGTCGGCCGTCGCTGATGAGATCGACGGCCGCCGCCTCCTCGGCGAGGTAGAGCGGGTTCTCGTACCGCATGTCGATGACGCCCGTGCCGACCTCGATGCGCGAGGTGCGCGCCGCGATGGCGGCGAGCAGCGGCATGGGAGAGGCCTGCTGGCGCGCAAAGTGATGCACGCGGAACGCGATGCCGTTCACCCCCAACTCGTCCAGTCCCTGGGCGAGGTCGATCGCCTGGAGCAGCGAGTCCTGGGCGCTCAGCTGGTGGCCGCCGCCGAGCGGGCCGTAGTGACCGAACGAGAGTGTGCCGAAGCTCTTCATGTCTGACGCAACCTCCGAGGTGCGGTTTCTATTCCGACGAATGGATGCCGCGGCTTGCCCGGACATCCCGTACGACGAGCGACGCGCGGTGAGCCGTGATCACGACCGCGAGCCACGCGCCACCGAGGAGCCATCCGGCGATCACGTCGGTGAGCCAGTGGTGGCCGAGGAACGCGCGACTGAGACCGACCAGCACCGCGAACGCCGCCGCTCCGATCCCGAGGGCGAGCTTCGCGCCTCGCGTGCGCCGCCGGAGGATGAGGAGGTAGGCGATGACTCCCACGACCACGACCGCGTTGAGCGTGTGACCGCTGGGGAACGACGGCGTGTACTCATACGGCGGCACGGCCTGTTCGAGCGGCGGTCGCTCCCGACCGATCACCTGCTTCCCGGCGACGGTCATCAGCAGCGATCCGACTCCGGCGGCGACGATCAGGATCACCGGCGTCCAGGAACGGCGCCGCAGGCCGAGCACAAGCGCAGCGACCGCTGCGATGATCGGCATCACGATCGGGCCGGCGAGATCGGTGAACAGCGTCACGACGGTGTCGACGACCGGCGAGCGGAGTGTCAGGGCGACGTCGAGCGCCGGCCGGTCGATGCCCGCGATCCCCTCGCCGTTGCCCACGGCGACGGAGTCGTACACCTCTTCCGCCAGCCAGCTCAGCGCGTAGGCGAGCAGCCCCCCGATCACCAGGGTGAGGAGAAGGGCCGTGTAGGGGTGCACCTCCGCCGCCGCCCGCCGCAGCGGAGCAGGAAGGCGCGTGCGGGTGGGGTGCGGCATCCGATGTCCTTCCTCGCCGGTTCGACGCGTCGCTGTCGATTCTCGCAAAGCCGCTCGGTACGCTCGGCCCATGAGCGAGCACACGCTGGGGGACGGGGCCGTGCTGCGTGGGGCGCGGCCGGGCGACGAGGCGGGGATACTCGCGAGCATCCATGCGCTCGCGGTCTACGAGAACGAGCCCGACGCCGTCGAGACCACGCTCGCCGACCTCACCGGCACCCTCTTCGGCGCGCAGCCCCAGGCCTTCGCGCATGTCGTCGAGAAGGACGGCGTGATCGTCGGTATCGCCCTCTGGTTCGTCACCTTCTCGACGTGGACAGGTCGTCACGGGATCTGGCTGGAAGACCTGTTCGTCGACGAGGCGCACCGCGGGAGCGGGTACGGTACGGCACTCATCGCCGCGCTCGCCGCCGTGTGCGAGGAGCGGGGCTACACCCGCCTCGAGTGGACGGTGCTCGACTGGAACGAACCGTCGATCCGCTTCTATCGGGAACTGGGGGCCGTGGCGATGGACGAATGGACGACGCAGCGCCTGTCGGGCGCCGCTCTGCACGCGGTGGCGACGCGATGAGGGTCGCGGTCTTCGGGGCCACGGGTGCCGCGGGTCGACGGATCGTGGATGCCGCCACCCGCCGTGGGCACGACGTGCTCGCCCTGTCGCGGGCGACGGGTGTCGACGTGCTCGTCCTCGACCAGGTGCGTGACGCGCTCGCCGGAGCGGATGCGGTCATCGATGCGGTGAACACGCCGACCTTGCACGCGCAGGAGGCGACGGAGTTCTTCCGGGCAGCGGCCGCCAACATCGTGCGCGCGTCGGCCGAGCACGGTGTGACGCGTGTCGTCGCGCTCTCGATCGTCGGCATCGACCGCAACCCCCACGGCTACTACGCCGGCAAGCTCGCACAGGAACGGGTCTACGCAGACGCGTCCGTGTCGCACACGATCGTCCGCGCGACGCAGTTCCACGAGTTCGCCGGGCAGATCTGGTCGTCAGGCGGATGGGGCCCGGTGCACGCGGTGTTCCCGGCGCGCCTGCAGCCTGTCGATCTGGGAGAGCTCGCCGAGATCCTGGTGGACGCCGTCGAGGACGCGGAGGCGGGTGGCATCCGTCACGTCGCCGGGCCCCGCGTCGAGGAGCTTCCGCGTCTCGTGAAGGCGTGGGCGCGCGCGACCGGTCACCGGGGGATCCGGTTTCCGATCCCCGCGGCGACCGATCAGCTCAAGGGCATGCGCGACGGTGCGAACCTGCCGGACGCGGCGCTCGACGCGCCGCTGATCGTCGGCACGATCGACTTCGACGCCTGGCTCGCGACGCAGCGCACCCGCTGAGTCGGCCCACCCCTCAGCGACTCGCGACTTCGCGTACGAACGCGTCGACGTGCGCGCGCAGCGCGGTGATGCGCTCGGTGCGGGCGAGCTCGGGGTCGAACCCGGCGAACGAGCGGGCGGGGCGTCGGCGCACGTTCGCGGAGCACTCGAATCGTGCGCACACGAGCGTGCCGATCCCGTCGCCGCGACGCCCGGCCGCACCCGCTCGGCGTGCGGTGAAGAGCACCACGTCGTTCGGAAGTTCGACGTCGGAGCACCATGAGCACTGCGGGCGGCTGCGCGTGCGGGTCTCGGCCTCACGCAGCAGAACCCCGACGGGCTCGCCGTCGATGTCGGCGACGACGCAGCCGACGAGGGGCGCTCGGCGGTCGCGCCAGCCGAGGAAGTCGAGCGAGGACCAGTCTCGGCCGGCGAGATCATCGGGGAGCACGAGGCTCTTCCGCTCGGAGATGGAGGCATTGACAAGACACGCGCGCAGGCGCGCGTCGTCGAGGGGACGCATGGAGAAGACCTTTCGAGATTGACGATCCGGCGAGCCGGCGGAAGAGGTGCGCACTCGCAGAGGTGCGCGCGACGAAGGCGCTCAGCGCGCCGTCGATGCCGATGCACGGGGCATCGGCGACCTCCTCACGCCCGAGGGCGTCGTCTTCCCGTTGTTCACGGCGGCAGTCTATGCCCGCCGGTGTCCGCGCGGATCAGAGCGAGGGGACGGCGGCGAGCACGCCGTGGATGGCCAGCTCCACCCCGATCGCGAGGATGAGGAAGCCCATCACCCGGGTGAGCGCCCCGATCCCCGTCGGTCCGAGCTTGTCCACCAGCGGGGTGCCGTAGCGCAGCACGAGGGCGACGACCACGGCGATCACGACGGATGCCGCGGCGATCGCGACCCGGTCGAGGACGTCGGGGTTGCGCGCGGCGAGCCCGATCACGACGCCGATGGCACCTGGCCCGGCGACCAGCGGCAGGGCCATGGGGGAGAAGCTGATGTCGGCCTTGGCCTGGGCTTCGGCCTGCTCGTCGGGGGTCGCGACGACGCGGGGCACGATCATGCCGAATCCGGCGTGCATGACCACCAGTCCGCCGGCGATCTGCAGGGCCGCGAGGCTGATCCCGAGCACCGAGAGCAGCACGGTGCCGATCGCCGTGAAGACCACGAGGATGCCGCCGACGTAGAGGCCCGTGCGCCACGCCTGCGCGTGCTGCGTGCGTGCGTCGAATCTCGACGTGAGTCCGGCGAACGCGGCGACGGCGCCGAGGGGGTTCGTGATCGGCAGGAGGGCGGCGAGCGTCGCGATGAAGACGGTGATCACCCCCACATTGTGGCCGATGGGAGGTCGAGCTCGCGGCATCGGCGGTCATTGGCGCCATGATGGGTGGATGGCCGACGACCCCCGCCAGGTGCGCACCCGCGCCGCGCTCGACGCGGCGCTGCGCGCCCTGCTGCGAGAGCGGCGCCTTGACCAGATCACCGTCTCCGATCTGTGCCGCGAGGCCGGCGTGCACCGCACCACCTTCTACGGGCACGCGACCGATGTGCTCGACTTCGCGATGCGCTCTTTCGCCGGCGAGATCGACCGACTCGGCACCGTCGACGCCGACGCCCAGGGCGGCGACGCCGAGGCGCTGGCGGTCGTCTACACCTCGGCACTCGTTGACACACTCGACGCGGTCGTCGCCGAGCGCGACGTCTACCGGGCGCTCTTCGGGGGCCCGACCGGCGCTGTGTTCGGGGGGATGCTCGCACAGCGGCTCGCCGAACGCGCCGAGATCGCGCTGCACTCCTTCACCGCCCGCGCGGTCGCGGGTGCGCCGACGGATGCCGCGGCCCGCCGTGAGGCGGCCGCGTACATCGGAGCCGGCGTCGCCGCGTTCATCCGCGCCTTCGCGGGTGTCGACGACCGCGAGACGGCGGAGGCCGCCGAGCGGGCCAGAGCGCTCCTACCGGCGTGGTGGCCCGGCACCCCTGCGGCATCCGATCGCTTCTGATATCCTGAGGCGTCACCCACGTGACGCGCGTTTGCGCGCGCGCCCGTGAGGACGCCAACAATCCGCTTCGCTCCGGCTCGAAGCATCCGCTCGCACTCTCGTGGCGTGCGGCGTCGCGAAAACTCTCCGCTTCTCGTGGGCAGACACGCGTGCCGGGGCCAGAACACCCTCCACTAGGACACCCCACTACATGACTACTGCAACGACCGCCCCGGCCACCAAGCAGGTCGCGATCAACGACATCGGATCTGCCGAGGACTTCCTGGCCGCGGTCGAGAAGACCCTGAAGTTCTTCAACGACGGCGACCTCATCGAAGGCACCGTGGTGAAGATCGACCGCGACGAGGTTCTCCTCGACGTCGGCTACAAGACCGAGGGCGTCATCCCCTCGCGCGAGCTTTCCATCAAGCACGACGTCGACCCCAACGAGGTCGTCGAGGTCGGCGACCAGGTCGAGGCGCTCGTTCTCCAGAAGGAGGACAAGGAAGGTCGCCTCATCCTGTCCAAGAAGCGCGCGCAGTACGAGCGCGCCTGGGGCGACGTGGAGAGGATCAAGGAGAACGACGGTGTCGTGACCGGTCAGGTCATCGAGGTCGTCAAGGGCGGCCTCATCGTCGACATCGGCCTCCGCGGCTTCCTCCCCGCCTCGCTCATCGAGCTGCGCCGCGTGCGCGACCTGACGCCGTACCTCGGCCAGGAGCTCGAGGCGAAGATCCTCGAACTCGACAAGAACCGCAACAACGTCGTGCTGTCGCGCCGCGCCCTGCTCGAGCAGACGCAGTCGGAGTCGCGCACCACGTTCCTCAACAACCTGCACAAGGGTCAGGTCCGCAAGGGCGTCGTCTCGTCGATCGTCAACTTCGGTGCGTTCGTCGACCTCGGCGGTGTGGACGGTCTCGTTCACGTGTCCGAGCTGTCGTGGAAGCACATCGAGCACGCGAGCGAGGTCGTGGAGGTGGGCCAGGAGGTCACCGTCGAGATCCTCGAGGTCGACCTCGACCGCGAGCGCGTGTCGCTCTCGCTCAAGGCGACCCAGGAGGACCCGTGGCAGGTCTTCGCCCGCACGCACGCGATCGGCCAGGTCACGCCCGGTAAGGTCACCAAGCTCGTGCCGTTCGGTGCGTTCGTGCGCGTCGCTGACGGCATCGAGGGCCTCGTGCACATCTCGGAGCTCTCCGGCAAGCACGTCGAGCTCGCCGAGCAGGTCGTGTCGGTCGGCGAAGAGGTCTTCGTCAAGGTCATCGACATCGACCTCGAGCGTCGTCGCATCTCGCTCTCGCTGAAGCAGGCGAACGAGTCGGTCGACCCGTACGGCACCGAGTTCGACCCGGCCCTGTACGGCATGGCCACCGAGTACGACGAGAACGGGGAGTACAAGTTCCCCGAGGGCTTCGACCCGGAGACCAACGCCTGGAAGGAAGGCTTCGAGGAGCAGCGCGAGAAGTGGGAGCAGGAATACGCTGCCGCCCAGTCGCGCTGGGAGGCTCACAAGTCCCAGGTCGCGAAGACGCTCGAGGCCGAGGCCGCCGGCTTCGGCTCGGTCGACGCCGCACCGTCCTCCTTCTCGAGCGATGAGGGCCCCTCGGGTACTCTCGCCGACGACGAGGCTCTCGCCGCGCTTCGTGAGAAGCTCGCCGGCAACTGACCTGCACCATTCCGCAGCACGACGCGGGCCGGAGCCTACGGGCTCCGGCCCGCGTCGTCGTCCGGGGCACCGAGACGGGTAGCGTGAAGGGGTGACGGACTTCTCGGGGCACCTTCCCGGGAGCAGGTCCTACCGGCGCCTGCTCGCCGGGCTCTTCTTCGCCGGCGTCGCCACCTTCGCCCAGCTCTACTCGCCGCAGGCCGTGCTCCCGTTCATCGCCGCCGACTTCTCCGTGTCGGCCGCGGGCGCCGCACTGTCGGTGTCCGCGGCCACTCTCGGTCTCGCGGTCGCGGTTCTTCCGTGGTCGATCGTCGCCGACCGCATCGGCCGCGTGCCGGCTATGGCCGCAGGCGTGTCCGCGGCGACCCTGTTCGGACTGCTCGCGCCGCTGCTGCCCACGCTGCCGCTGCTGCTCGCCGCGCGCCTCGTCGAGGGCATCGCTCTCGGAGCGGTGCCCGCCCTCGCGCTCGCGTACCTCGCCGAGGAGGTCGACGCCCGGCATACGGCCGCGGCGGCGGGATCGTACGTGGCCGGCACGACGATCGGCGGACTCGCCGGACGCATCATCGCCGGTCCCTTCGGGGAGCTCGGTCACTGGCGCATCGGGGTGTTCGTGGTCGCGCTCGTGTGCGCCGGCTCGGCGGTGCTCTTCCTCGTGCTCGCGCCCCGTGCGCGCGGGTTCGCCGCGGCATCCGCTCTGACCCTCACCCGTGTGCGTGCGGCACTCGTCGGCAACCTGCGCTCCCGCGTGCAATGGGCGCTCTACGCGCAGGGATTCCTGTTGATGGGCGGGTTCGTCGCGCTGTTCAACTATCTCGGCTTCGAGCTCGCGGGTCCGGCGTACGGCGTGCCCGCCTGGCTCGTGAGCCTGATCTTCGTGGCCTACCTCGCCGGCACGGTCTCCTCGCCGTGGGCGGGTCGGCTGGCGTCACGGCACGGCCGGCGTCGGGTGCTCGTCGCCTCGATCGGCATGTTCGTGGTCGGCATCGCGCTCACCGTCGTTCCGTCGCTGCCGGTGGTGATCGTCGGGCTCCTCGTGTTCACGGCGGGCTTCTTCGCGGCGCACGCGATCGCGTCGGGTTGGGCGCCCGTGTCAGCGGCGCCCGGTGGTCGCGCGCAGGCGTCCGCGCTCTACAACCTCGGCTACTACATCGGGTCGAGTCTGTTCGGCTGGGCACTCGGACTGGTGTTCGCGGGTCTCGGCTGGCCGGCCCTCGCGGCCGCCGTGATCGCGCTGGAGCTGACCGCCGCCCTCATCGCTCTGACGCTCCTCCCGGGCCGCGGCGCCCGCCCGGTGCCGGCGGCGTCATGACGCGCCCGTCGGATCGGTCGGCACGGAGGGTCTCGGGGCGGTAACGTCGCATTATGCCGTCAACTGGCGCAGGAGAGGGGTCGACTCCGCCGGGGAGCCAGGCGAACGACGTCCTGCAGGTCATCCTGCATCGGGCGGTCACGATGTTCAGTCTGCCTCCGCTGCTGGAGAGCGCTCGCGCGCGTACAGTGATCGTCTTGCAGACGACGCTGTTCGCGGCGATCGGCCTGCTCGCGCTCTGGACGTTCCTGTTCCCGCTGCCGGGAGACGTGGGCCTGTTCGCCGTCGGCCTCGTGCTGCTGTTCGGGGCCACGTGCGCCGCGTTCATCGTTCCGTGGGGGAGTCTGAACGCGTGGGCGAGCCTTGCGCTTCCGCTGCTGGACGTCGTCGCCATCTATGTGATGCGGCAGGCGGCGCCCACCGCCGGTATCGGCGGCATGCTCGTGCTGCCGGTGATCTGGCTGTCGGTGTTCTTCGGGGCTGCCGGGTATCTCGTCTCCCTCGTCTCGGTGGTGGGGCTGTTCGTGATCCTCCCCACGATCGACGCGAGACAGACCCTCGGGTTCGCGACCATCACGACACCGCTCGTCTTCCTGATCGTGGCGACGCTCAGCCTCGTCGGTGCCCGACAGCTCGCGGCTCAGCGTCGGCTTTTCTCCCGTCAGCGCGATGCGATGTCCATCACCTTGCAGCGCTCCCTCCGACAGGAGGTGTTGCTGGCGGAGGTGCTCGACACCATCGACTTCGGCGTGCTCCGACTCGGCGCCGACGGCTCGATCACCGTCGCGAACGAGGCGCACGACCGGTTGCAGCGCGCGGCGCGGGTCGCCGACAGTGCGACCCCGAGCGGGACCGCATCGGTCTACGCCGCCGACGGTGCCACCCCGCTCGATGCGCACGACATCCCGTTCGCGCGCGCCGCGCGGGGCGAGGTGTTCGACAACCAGGTGGTGTGGTTCGGCGCACCGGGGTCGCGCCGGCGTGCGCTGAGCGTGTCGGTGCGCCGCACCTTCGCCGCCGACGGAGCTGACTCGGGGGCGGTCATCGTCTCCCGCGACGTCACGAGCGAGCTCACGGCTCTGCGCGCCCGCGACTCGCTCGTCGCGTCCGTCTCGCACGAGCTGCGCACGCCGCTCACCTCGATCATCGGATACCTCGAGCTCGCCATCGACGACCCCGACGTCCCGGCGCACGCGCGCGGCAGTCTGGAGGTCGCGGAGCGCAACGCCGAGCGACTCCTCGGCATCGTGTCGGACATCCTCACGGCCTCGAGTCGATCGGAGAAGTCGGCGGACCTGACCGTGGCGCAGCAGGACATCGACGTCGCCGAGATGCTGCGGGCCAGCGGCGTCGCCTATCGCCCGAGCGCCGCCGAGCGTGGCATCGAGATCGAGATCGACGAGATCGCCCACGTGCGCGCCTACGCCGACCCCCTCCGCATGCGTCAGGTGCTCGACAACCTCGTGAGCAACGCCGTGAAGTACAACCGCGACGGCGGCACCGTCTCGCTCGCGGCGACATCCGACGGCCTCTCGACCTGGCTGACCGTCACCGACACCGGCATCGGGATGTCGCGGGACGCCCTCGGTCGCCTGTTCGAACGGTTCTTCCGCGCCGACGCCAGCCGCACGGGCGGCACGGGGCTGGGCCTGTCGATCGCGCGTGACCTGGTGCGCGCCCACGGTGGCGACATCACGGTCGAATCGACGCCCGGAATCGGAAGCGTCTTCACGGTGCGCCTGCCCGCATCGGCCGAGGCGCTCGACTCTCCGGCACCCGCAGACCTGACCGAACTCGCCCAGCGCTCCCCGCGCGCGGCGGAGGTCGGATCGGTCTGGAAGGAGCGTGGAGCATGATCCTGGATGCCTTCACCGCGTCGTTCGTCTCAGGTCTGATCTTCCTGACGGCTGCCGCCATCTTCGTGGTCACGTCGCTGGTGCGTCGGGACCGCGGTCCCGTGCAGCTCTGGTCCCTCGGCTACCTGCTCAGCGCGATCGGCGTGATCGCGTACGTCGTCTGGAACGCCCTGATCGGCTCCGGCTGGGCGAGCACGGCGGCCCTCGCTGTCGGCAACGCGACGATGGTCGCCGCGGCCGCCGCGCTCGCAATCGGATGCCGCGTCGCCGACGGCCGGCCCGCGGGCGGGCCGCTCCTGCTCGGTCTCGGGCTCGGCGTGGCGACGGCGATCTCCACGCTCGTCGACGGGCCGGACGCGGGAGCCTGGGCCGGGGGTACGTGGCTGTTCCTCAGCATCGGGATCTTCGCTGCGGTGGGGTCGTGGTACTGCCTGCGCGGCCGGCTCTCACGCTTCGGATTCGGCAAGGTGCTGGGCATCGCGTTCCTCGCCGAGGCGGTGGTGTACATCCTGCGAGGCGTCGTGGTCATCACCGTCGGCTCCGGGCAGCCGCTGTTCCAAGTCTGGCTCGGCAGTGGCCCCGTGAGCGCGTTCTTCATCGTGTTCACCGTCGTCGTGCTGGTCGCGACATCCATCCTCCGCTACGAGCTCGGTCCCCGTGAGACGCTGCTCTCGGCGGGAGCCGTGATGCCCGGGATGCGCGAGGGGTACCTCGACGCCGAAGGATTCCGCCGCATGGTGGACCTGCTGCTGCGCAAGGGATCCGAGCGCACCGAGTTCGTCGTCGTGTGCGCGGTGCACATCGACGCGGCCGAGGACATCTCCGCCTCCTTCGGCGGTGACGTCCTCGCGGAGCTGCGGGCGAGCGTCGCGGCCGCTGCTCGTCGATACAGCGTCGCGAACGCGCTGCTCGCCATCGAGCATGGTGTCGTGCTCACGTGCGCGATGGCCGCGAGCCCGCCTGACGCGCGTCGCCAGGCGGCGCTGCTGTACCGCGGCGTGATCGAGACGCTCGTGCAGGAGGACGGCGTCGTGCTTCCTGCGATCGGCGTCGGGGCGGCGCTGAGCACCACCGTCGGCTTCGAGACGTCCGCGATGGTCGACGGTGCGCGCGCGGCGGCGGCTCGCGCGGCCGCGACCGACGAGGCATCCGTTGTCTTCGCGCCGAGCGTGTCGCACGCGTCATCGCGGTAACGTCGTCGAATGGCCGCCACCGAGGATCGTGACGCCGACCTTCGCGGTCGGGTGGCGATGCTCAACCAGCTGCTGCTGTGCGTGATCCTGGTCGTGATCGTACTGGCGGTCGCGGTCACCGACCGTGCGGCCGACCACTCACTCCTCCTCGTCGCGACGGTGATCGTGCTGGCCGGGGGAGCGGCGACCCTGGTGGTGCCGTGGGCGCGGATCGCTCGTGCGTGGGTCTACGTGATCCCACTCGCAGACATCGTCGCGATCGGCCTCGCGCGCTCCGAGCAGCACCTGCTCGGGATCGAGCTGCTGTGGGCGTTCCCGGTGATGTGGATGGCAACCCTCGGTCTCACCGCGTTCCTCACGGCCGCAGCACTCGTGCTCGTCGAGTTCGGGGCGATCATCGCGCTGGCGGGAGCGTCCGGCAGCGCGGTGAGCTACCTGCTCCCGGCCGCCGTCATCGTCGCCATCGGGGTGACGAGCTACGTGAGCAGCCGCCGCTACCGCGCCCAGCGCGTGCTGCTGGACAAGCAGACCGCGCTGCTGTCGGGTGCGCTGTCGCGCGCACAGGGCCACGAGGAGCTGATGACCGACGTGCTCGATGCCGTCGACTTCGGCGTGATCCGCATCACCGCGGACGGCGAGGTCTCGGTCTTCAACGAGGCGCTCGGGCGCATCCAACGCTCGATCCCCGGCTTCGGTCGCCTCGATCGTCCGATCGGGGACGCCTACGCGGCCGACGGCGTCACCCTCATCGAGGAGCCGGACCGCCCGCTGCGGCGCGCGCTGCGCGGCGAGCTGTTCGAGAACGAGGTCATCTGGTTCGGTCCCCCCGACCAGCCGCGAACGGCGCTGTCGATGACGGCGCGCCAGCTGCGCTCGGGTGACGGCGCGCCCGCCGGGTGCGTCATCGTCGCGCGCGACGTCACCGCCGAGCTCACTGCACTCCGGGCGCGCGATCGACTCGTGTCGTCGATCTCGCACGAGCTGCGCACGCCCCTCACCTCTGTGCTCGGATACATCGACCTCGCCATCGACCACCTCGACCGGCCCGACGACGCCGCCCGCGATCTCGACGTCGCCGCCAAGAACGGCGAGCGTCTGCTGGAGATCATCGCGGACATCCTCGCCGCGTCGAGCACCTCGCGCGGATCCATCGACCTCACCATCTCGCCGAAGCAGATCGACGTGGCCGAGCTCGTGCAGCAGGCGGCCGAGGCGTGGCGCGCCCGGGCGGCCTACACGTCGATCTCCATCGACGCGACAGACGTGCTGCCGGCGAGCGCCTGGGCGGATGCCGCGCGCATCCGGCAGGTGGTCGACAACCTCGTCAGCAACGCGGTGAAGTACAACGTCGATGGCGGCAGCATCGCCGTGCGCACGTCGTCGGATGGCACCTCGACCTTCATCGACGTGCAGGACACGGGCGTCGGCATCTCCGCCGAGGACCAGCGTCGTCTGTTCGAGCAGTACTTCCGGGCGAGGCGCGATGTCGAGGGCTCCGGGCTCGGACTGTCGATCAGCCGGGACATCGTGCGCGCCCACGGGGGCGACATCACCGTGCGGAGCGCCCCGGGGACGGGATCGACCTTCACCGTCCGGCTTCCCGCCCAGCCTCGAGGTCAGGGCGATCGCGAGTTGCACGCATGACCCTCGATCTGGCCAGTGTCTCGGTCATGACCGCGCTCGTCGTCGCGGTCGCCGGCATCCTGTTCGTCTCCGAGACGCTGCTGCGCCGCGACGAGGCGGTCGGCGCGTTCTGGGCGATCGCCTTCCTCTCCGGCATCGGCACGAGCACGGCCTACCTGGTCTGGGCGGTCGGCGTCGGCGGGTTCGTGCCGATCGCCATCGGCAACGCCCTGTTCGTGTCCTCCGCGGGCTGCATGTGGCTCGGCGCCCGGGCGTTCAACCAGAGGGCCGTACGCGGACCCGTGCTGCTGGTCGCACTGTGCGTCGCGGTGAGCGCGGCGGCGGTGATCGTGCGCGGTCCGGCTGGAGGGGACTGGGCGGGCGCCTTCGCGATGTTCGTGAACATCGCGGGGTTCGCCGCACTCGGAGCCGTCGAGATGCGACGGCGACCGGTCGGGCGGCTGCGGTCATCCGTCTCGCTGGCGGTCGTGCTCGGCATCCAGTCCGCGTACTACGTCGCGCGCACCGTCGTGTTCGTCGCGTCGGGACCCGACTCGGATCTGTTCCGGGTGGGGTTCGGAACGATCTCGACGAGCGTCCTGACGGTCACCCTGACGATCGTCGCCGTCGTCGTGACCTCCGTGCTCCGCGCGAGCCGCAGTCAGCTGCGCGGATACGGGTGGGTGTCCGACAGCGGCATCGCCGGCGACGGTGTGTTCCTGTACCCGACGTTCTTGCGCGCTCTCGACGATCTGCTCGAGCGCGCGAGGTGGGAGGGGCGACTCGTCGCCGTGATCTCGGTGCGCATCGACGATCTGCGTCGCATCGGCGACGCGTTCGGCGAGGAGGTTCGCACGAGCGCGCTGCACCTGCTGCGGGATGGTGTGCGTCGGCACGCGCCGCTCGCCTCTCTGATCGGCGAGGACGACGATCCCGGCCTGCTGTTCACGGTGCTCGCTCCCGATCCGATGGCCGTGCGCCGGGTCGCGGTGGGTGCGCACCGAGCGCTGTTCGATGCCCTCGGTCGCAGCGGCCAGGGTGTGCTCCCCGTGGTCGGTGTCGGCGTCGCGTTGAGCGAGACGATCGGCTACGACACCGAGCGTCTGGTCGCGGGGGCCCGCGCGGCGGCGCGCAAGGCGCCGACCATGCCGGATTCGTCGGTGATGTTCGCGGGCGTCGACGACGCCGGTGGGGCGGAGTAGGACGGCGGATGCCGCGGCCCGTGCCATGCTCGTGACATGCCACTCATCGCGCTGACCGGCGGTATCGCCTCGGGGAAGTCCACGATCGCCGCGCGGCTGCGGGAGCACGGCGCGGTCGTCGTCGATGCCGACGCACTGGTGCGCGAGGTGCAGGCGCCGGGGAGCGCGGTGCTCGCCCGCATCGCCGATGAATTCGGCGCCGATGTGCTGGATGCGTCCGGAGCGCTCGACCGCCCCGCGCTCGGCGCACGGGTGTTCGGCGACCGTTCCGCGCTCGCCCGGTTGAATGCGATCGTGCATCCGGCTGTGCGCGCGGAGTCTGCGGCGCGGTTCGCCGCGGCCTTCGCCGAGGACCCCGCCGCGGTCGTGGTCTACGACGTGCCGCTGCTCGTCGAGGCCCGCGTCGACGATCCGTGGGAGCGCATCGTCGTGGCGCACGCTCCGGCGGCTCTGCGCGAGCAGCGCCTGGTCGAGCTTCGGGGGCTCTCGCCCGACGATGCCCGTGCGCGCATCGCGTCGCAGGTCTCCGATGAGGCCCGGCTCGCGATCGCCGACGACGTCATCGACACGAGCGGCACAGTGGGGGAGACGATCGCCCAGGTGGACGCCCTCTGGAGCCGGCTACGCGGCTGACCCCGTCGGCCGGTGGCCGGACCACGCCCCGATGTCGGCGGCCGCGCCTACCCTGGAGACGTGCAGACCACACGTTCCGTCCGACCCTTCGAGGTCGTCTCCGAGTACGAGCCGTCGGGCGACCAGCCTCAGGCGATCGCCGATCTCGCGGCCCGCATCAACGCGGGGGAGACCGACATCGTGCTGCTGGGCGCCACCGGAACCGGCAAGTCCGCGACCACGGCGTGGTTGATCGAGCAGGTGCAGCGACCGACGCTCGTCCTCGCCCACAACAAGACCTTGGCGGCGCAGCTCGCGAACGAGTTCCGCGAACTCATGCCGCACAACGCGGTCGAGTACTTCGTCTCGTACTACGACTACTACCAGCCCGAGGCCTACGTCCCGCAGACCGACACCTTCATCGAGAAGGACAGCTCGATCAACGCGGAGGTGGAGCGGCTGCGGCACTCCACCACCAACTCGCTGCTGTCGCGCCGTGATGTCATCGTGGTCTCCACGGTGTCGTGCATCTACGGTCTCGGTGCCCCCGAGGAATATCTGCGCGCGATGGTCGCGCTGCAGGTGGGGGAGCGATACGACCGTGACGCCCTGATCCGACAGTTCATCGCGATGCAGTACAACCGCAATGACGTCGACTTCTCGCGGGGCAACTTCCGGGTGCGCGGCGACACCATCGAGATCATCCCGGTCTACGAGGAGTACGCGATCCGCATCGAGCTGTTCGGCGACGAGATCGAGGCGCTCTACATGCTGCATCCGCTCACCGGCGACGTGGTGCAGAAGCTCGACTCGGTGCCCATCTTCCCGGCATCGCACTACGTGGCGGGCGCCGACGTCGTGCAGCGTGCGATCGGCACGATCGAAGACGAGCTGACCGATCGGCTCGCCGAGCTCGAGAAGCAGAACAAGCTCCTCGAGGCGCAGCGCCTGCGCATGCGCACGACGTTCGATCTCGAGATGCTGCAGCAGCTCGGCTTCTGCTCGGGCATCGAGAACTACTCGCGTCATCTCGACCAGCGTGAGGCGGGCGAGCCGCCGCACACGCTGCTCGACTTCTTCCCCGACGACTTCCTCCTCGTCATCGATGAATCGCACGTGACGGTTCCCCAGATCGGTGCGATGTACGAGGGGGATGCCTCGCGCAAGCGCACACTCGTCGAGCACGGGTTCCGCCTGCCGAGCGCCCTCGACAACCGGCCGCTGAGGTGGGATGAGTTCAAGGGGCGGATCGGCCAGACCGTGTATCTCTCGGCCACGCCCGGTCGCTATGAGATGGGCATCGCCGATGGCGTCGTCGAGCAGATCATCCGGCCGACCGGTCTCGTGGATCCCGAGATCGTCGTGAAGCCGTCGAAGGGGCAGATCGACGATCTGCTGGAGCAGATCCGTCTGCGGGTCGAGCGCGACGAGCGCGTGCTGGTGACCACGCTCACGAAGAAGATGGCGGAGGAGTTGACCGACTTCCTCGGCGAGCACGGTGTGCGCGTGCGCTATCTGCACTCCGATGTCGACACGTTGCGGCGCGTCGAGCTGCTCACCGAGCTCCGCGCCGGCGTCTACGACGTGCTTGTCGGCATCAACCTGCTGCGCGAGGGTCTCGACCTCCCCGAGGTCTCTCTCGTGGCGATCCTTGACGCCGACAAAGAAGGCTTCCTTCGCAGCGGCACCTCGCTCATCCAGACGATCGGGCGCGCGGCCCGCAACGTCTCGGGGGAGGTGCACATGTACGCCGATACAGTCACCGACTCGATGCGCTCGGCGATCGATGAGACCGCCCGTCGTCGCGAACTGCAGGTCGCGTACAACACGGAGAGGGGCATCGATCCGCAGCCACTGCGCAAGAAGATCGCCGACATCACCGACGCACTCGCCCGGGAAGGGGCGGACACCAAGGCGATGCTCGCCCGCGGCGGCCGCGATCAGGGTCGCGGCAAGGCGCCGACGCCCAACCTTCGGCGCGAGGGAATCGCGGCAGAGGGGGCGGCCCAGCTCGAGTCGACGATCTCGGATCTGAGCGATCAGATGCTCGCGGCAGCATCCGAGCTGAAGTTCGAGCTGGCGGCGCGGCTGCGCGACGAGGTGCAGGAGCTCAAGCGCGAGCTGCGGGCGATGGAGAAGGCCGGTCACGCCTGATCTGCGGGTGATGGCCCATGCTCTCGATGCACATCCCGGTCGCGTCCGCCCTGCTCGGCCGCGATCAGGGGCAGCGCAGCAGCGGTTTGGGTCCGTTGCGGTCGATGCGGTGATCGCGCATCGGCTGGCGGCACAGCGGGCAGGGCTGGATGTCGCGGGCGGGCGGCTCGTCGTCGGTGTAGGGTCCGACGGCGGCCGGTCCGGCGGCGCGGACGAGCGCGGCGTTCACGAAGGCGTACCATCCGCCCGCGGCGTTCACACGGTCGCGCAGCGGGGGGCGCCTTTTCTTTCGTGGCATAATAGTTAGTGTACTAAGGAAAGCGGAGAGAGTGACCACCACCGACATCCTCGCGCTGGAGAACCAGCTGTGCTTCGCCGCCGTCACAGCCGCCCGCACCATCGTGCAGGCGTACCGTCCGGTGCTCGAGCCGCTCGGGCTGACCCACCCCCAGTACCTCGTCATGCTCGCGCTGTGGGAGCGCGATCCGCGCTCCCTCGGCGAGCTCGCCGCCGCGCTCGCGCTCGAACCGGCGACGGTGTCCCCCCTCGTCAAGCGACTCGAGGCGCAGGGGCTTCTCGTCCGCACGCGGCGTCCGGGTGACGAGCGCACGCTCGACATCGCGGTGACGGACACCGGGCGCGCCCTTCGTGCACAGGCCCTCGAGGTGCCCGCGCAGGTGCTCGCACGCACCGGGCTCACGGTCGATGAGGCGGTCGCCCTCCGCGACGCGCTCGCCCGGTTCGCCGGGGCCAAGCCCACCGCGTGATCCGCGCGGAGCCGGTGTCGGAGGTCGCTCCTACACTTGACGGGTGCCCATCGTCCCCGTGTCCAACCTCGGCCCCCACACCTCCACGCTCACCGTGCGCGGCGCCCGCGTGCACAACCTCAAGAACGTCGACCTCGACATCCCGCGCGATGCGCTCGTGGTCTTCACCGGGCTCTCGGGCTCGGGCAAGTCGAGCCTCGCGTTCGACACGATCTTCGCCGAGGGCCAGCGTCGCTACGTCGAGTCGCTGAGCGCCTACGCCCGCCAGTTCCTCGGTCAGGTCGACCGACCCGACGTCGATTTCATCGAGGGCCTGAGTCCCGCTGTCTCGATCGATCAGAAGTCGACGAACCGCAACCCGCGCTCGACCGTCGGCACGATCACCGAGATCCACGACTACATGCGTCTGCTCTGGGCGCGCATCGGAGTCCCTCACTGCCCCGAGTGCGGCGAGCAGATCCAACGCCAGACCGTGCAGCAGATCGCCGACCAGCTGATGGAACTGCCCGAGCGCACCCGCTACCAGATCGTCGCTCCGGTCGTGACCCAGAAGAAGGGCGAGTTCGTCGACCTCTTCAAGGAGCTCTCGGCCAAGGGCTACGCGCGCGCGGTCGTCGACGGCGACCTCGTGCAGCTCTCCGAGCCGCCGACGCTGAAGAAGAGCTACAAGCACGACATCGCGGTGGTCGTCGACCGCCTCGTCGCCTCGCCCGACATCCTCAGCCGGGTCACCGACTCGGTCGAGACGGCCCTCGGGCTCGCCGGCGGCGTCGTGCAGATCAACTTCGTCGACGAAGAGGGGGATGCCGCATGGCAGTCCTTCTCTGAGAAGCTCGCCTGTCCGAACGGCCACCCCCTGCAGCTCACCGAGATCGAGCCGCGAACCTTCTCGTTCAACGCCCCGTTCGGTGCCTGCCCGGCGTGCTCCGGCCTCGGCACCCGCATGTCCGTCGACCCCGAGCTCATGCTCGGCGACGAGGAGCTCTCGATCCGCGAGGGTGTCATCATCCCGTGGACGACGCAGGGCAAGGGGCTGTTCCAGTACTACGAGCGACTGCTCGAGGGGCTCGCCGACGACCTCGGCTTCTCACTCGACACCCCGTGGAAGAAGCTGACGCCCGACGTGCGAGAGGCGGTGCTGCGCGGTGAGAACTACAAGGTGACCGTCAAGTTCCGCAACCGCTACGGCCGTGAGATGCGCTACTCGTCCGGCTTCGAGGGCGTCGCGCCCTACATCGAGCGCCAGTACGTGCAGGCGGAGTCCGACACGCAGCGACAGCGGTGGTCGGAGTTCCTGCGGGAGGTGCCGTGCCCGGTCTGCAACGGCGACCGTCTCAAGCCCGAGGTGCTCGCCGTGCTCGTCCACGGCAGCTCGATCGCCGACGCATCCCGGCTCAGCCTCTCCGACGCGCAGGCGTTCTTCGCCGACCTCGAGCTCACCGACCGCGAGGCGAAGATCGCGGCCGCGGTGCTGCGCGAGATCCGTGCTCGACTCGACTTCCTCATCCAGGTCGGGCTCACCTACCTCAACCTCAGCCGTTCGGCCGGCTCCCTCTCCGGCGGCGAGGCGCAGCGCATCCGGCTCGCGACCCAGATCGGGTCGGGGCTGACCGGTGTGCTCTACGTCCTCGACGAGCCGTCGATCGGTCTTCACCAGCGCGACAACCGGCGTCTCATCGAGACGCTCCTCACCCTCAAGAGCCTCGGCAACACGCTCATCGTCGTCGAGCATGACGAGGAGACCATCCACGCCGCCGACTGGATCGTCGACATCGGTCCCCGCGCCGGCGTCGACGGCGGGCATGTCGTGCACTCGGGTCCGCTTGCGCAACTCCTGGGCGACGAGGCATCCCTCACCGGCGACTACCTCTCCGGCCGCCGGGCGATCCCGACGCCCGAGAAGCGCCGCAAGATCGACAAGAAGCGCATGCTCAGCGTGGTCGGGGCGCGGGAGAACAACCTGCGCAATGTGACGGCCGACTTCCCGCTCGGGGTGCTCACGGCCGTCACCGGCGTGAGCGGGTCGGGCAAGTCGTCGCTCGTGAACGACATCCTGTACGAGGTGCTCGCCCAGAAGCTCAACGGCGCGCGCACGGTCCCGGGCAAGCACACACGGGTGACCGGGCTCGACAACCTCGACAAGGTCGTGCACGTCGATCAGGCGCCCATCGGCCGCACTCCGCGCTCGAACCCTGCGACCTACACCGGGGTGTTCGACCGCATCCGCACGCTCTTCAGCGAGACCCCCGAGGCGAAGGCCCGCGGCTACCAGCCGGGACGCTTCTCGTTCAACGTCAAGGGCGGGCGCTGCGAGGCGTGCTCCGGTGACGGCACGATCAAGATCGAGATGAACTTCCTGCCCGACGTCTACGTCGACTGCGAGGTCTGCCACGGCAAGCGCTACAACCGCGACACGCTGAGCGTGCACTACAAGGGGCGCAACATCGCCGAGGTGCTGGAGATGCCGATCGCCGAGGCGGCCGACTTCTTCGAGCCGATCCAGGCGATCCATCGCTACCTGCGCACCCTCGTCGACGTGGGCCTGGGCTACGTGCGGCTCGGCCAGTCCGCGACGACGCTCTCGGGCGGCGAGGCGCAGCGCGTGAAACTGGCGACCGAGTTGCAGCGACGCAGCAACGGTCGCAGCATCTACGTGCTCGACGAGCCGACGACCGGCCTGCACTTCGAGGACGTCCGCCGACTGCTCGAGGTGCTCGGCGGCCTCGTGGACAAGGGCAACACCGTCATCGTCATCGAGCACAACCTCGACGTCATCAAGTCCTCGGACTGGATCATCGACCTCGGACCCGAGGGTGGCTCCGGCGGCGGCCAGATCATCGCCACGGGCACGCCGGAGCAGGTCGCGCGCGCCGAGGGCAGCCACA
Organism: Microbacterium ginsengisoli; assembly: GCF_000956535.1. Lineage (GTDB taxonomy): Bacteria > Actinomycetota > Actinomycetes > Actinomycetales > Microbacteriaceae > Microbacterium > Microbacterium ginsengisoli. The sequence continues at coordinate 22,207 of NZ_JYIY01000058.1, forward strand.
CCGGCGCCTTCCTCGCCGAGATCCTCGAACAGGACGCGGAGCGCAAGGCGAGCTGACGTGGCATCCGATCTGCCCTATCGCCCGAAGCAGGGCGAGATCCCGACGACCCCGGGCGTCTACCGGTTCCGCGACGCCCAGGGGCGCATCCTGTACGTCGGCAAGGCGAAGAACCTGCGCGCGCGCCTGTCGAACTACTTCGCGCCGCTGCACACCCTGCACGAGCGCACGCGGCGCATGGTCACCACGGCGGCGAGCGTCGAATGGACCGTCGTCTCCAGCGACGTCGAGGCCCTGCAGCTCGAGTACATGTGGATTCAGGAGTTCACGCCGCCCTTCAACGTGCGCTACAAGGACGACAAGTCCTACCCCTACATGGCCATCACCCTCGCCGACGAGGCGCCGCGGGTGATCGTCACCCGCAACCGCAAGATCCGCGGTGCGAAGTACTTCGGTCCCTACCCCAAGGTGTGGGCGGTGCACGAGGTCATCGACCTCATGATCAAGGTCTTCCCGATCCGCACGTGCTCGGATGCCTCCTACAAGAAGGCCATGGCGACGGGTCGCCCGTGCTTCCCCGGGCAGATCGGGCGCTGCGGCGGCCCGTGCTCGATGCGGGTGAGCATCGAGGAGCACCGTGCGATCGTCGACGACTTCGTCGCCTTCATGGCCGGTGGTGATCAGCGGGTCACCCGCCAGCTCACCGCGCGCATGCGCGAGGCCGCGGCAGCCATGGACTACGAGTCGGCCGCCGTCTACCGTGACCGCCTCAGCGCGGTCGAGGCGGTGCTCGGCAAGAGCGCGCTCGTGCTCAGCGACGACACCGACGCCGATCTGTTCGGCATCGCCGAGGACGAGCTCGCGGCGGCGGTGCAGCACTTCGTGATCCGCGGCGGTCGTGTACGCGGGGTGCGCGCGACGACCATCGAGAAAGAACTCGACATCGCGGGCGCCGAGCTCGTCGACCAGGTGCTGCAGCGCACCTACGGCGGCGCGGATGCCGCGGACATCCCGCGCCAGGTGCTCGTGCCGCAGTTGCCCGACGACGCCGCCGACCTCGAGGCGTGGCTGCGCGAGCGGCGCGGGAAGAACGTGACCGTCGGCATCGCGCAGCGCGGCCCGAAGGCCGACCTCATGCGCACGGCGACGATCAACGCCCAACAGGCGCTGCTGCTCCACAAGACCCGGCGCTCGAGCGACTACGTCGCACGCACACAGGCGCTCACCGATCTGCAGGAGGCGCTCGGACTCGCTGAGGCGCCGTTGCGGATCGAGTGCTACGACGTCTCCCACCTGTCCGGCACCAACGTCGTCGCATCCATGGTCGTGTTCGAGGACGGCTTGCCGCGCAAAGACCAGTACCGCTCGTTCGGCATCGCCGAGACATCCGACGACACCGACTCCATCTACCAGGTGCTCACTCGCCGGCTCGCGCACGTCGACGACGCTCCCGACGACTCCGTGCCCGAGGCGACCGACCAGGGCGAGGATGTCGTCGTGACGCGGCAGAAGCCCCGATTCGCCTACCGTCCCCAGCTGCTCATCGTCGACGGCGGCAGACCTCAGGTCGCGGCGGCGGAACGGGCCCTTCGGGACAGCGGCCACAGCGAGATCGCCCTCTGCGGCATCGCCAAGCGCCTCGAAGAGGTGTGGCTGCCCGGAGAGGAGTACCCGGTCATCCTGCCCCGTACATCGGAGGCTCTCTACCTCGTGCAGCGCCTGCGCGACGAGGCCCACCGGTTCGCGATCACCCACCAGCGAAAGCGCCGCAAGCGCGACATCACCACGGTGCTCGCCGAAGTGCCCGGCCTCGGCGACGCGCGCATCAAGGCGCTGCTGCGACACTTCGGCTCGGTCACCGCTCTCCGCGCCGCGAGCCCCGAGGAGATCGCACACCTGCCCGGCATCGGGCCGAAGCTCGCCGCGGCCGTCCATTCCCGCCTCATCGCTCGATAGGGTGGAGACGACGGGGAGGCGCGGATGGACCAGACGGCACCGGGTGTGACCGGCGAAGTGCTGGTCGTCACCGGGATGTCCGGTGCCGGGCGCTCGACCGTCGCCAACGCGCTCGAGGATCTCGGGTGGTATGTCGTCGACAACCTCCCGCCCCAGATGATCAAGCCGATGCTCGAGCTGTCCGAGCTCGCTCAGGAGGCGGTTCCGCGGGTCGCCGTCGTGCTCGATGTGCGCGGGCGCGACCTCTTCGAGCGCCTGCCCGAGGTCACGCGATCGCTGCGTGATGCCCGCCACCTGCGCGTCATGTTCCTGGATGCGTCGGACGATGTGCTCGTACGCCGGTTCGAGGCTGTGCGTCGCCCGCATCCGCTGCAGGGGGACGGCACGCTGGTCGACGGAATCCGTCGCGAGCGCGCGCGCCTGTCCCGGGTGAGGGAGAGCGCCGACCTCGTGGTCGACACCTCGCACTCGAACGTGCATCAGCTCACGACGAAGATCGCCGACCTCTTCGCCGAGTCCGGTGCGGCGCGGCACTCCGTGACGGTGATGAGCTTCGGCTTCAAGTACGGGCTCCCGGCCGATGCCGACCTCGTCGCCGACATGCGCTTTCTGCCCAACCCGTTCTGGGTCGAGGACCTCCGCTCCCTCACCGGGGAGGACGAGTCGGTGCGGGACTACGTGCTCTCCCAGCCCGGTGCGCGCGAGTTCCTCGACGCCTACACGGCAGCATTGCGCCCCGTGCTCGAGGGGTACCAGCGTGAGAACAAAAGGCATTCGACGGTGGCGATCGGATGCACCGGGGGAAAGCACCGCTCGGTCGTCATGGCTCGCGAGATCGCCCAGCGCCTCGACGACGTCCCGGGCGTGACGACACGCGTGGCGCACCGCGACCTCGGTCGCGAGTAGGCTGGAACGTCGTTCTCGAGCCCAGAAGGAGTGCCGTGCCGCTGACGGTCGATGTGAAGTCCGAACTCGTCTCGCTGCGTGACCCCCGCCCGACGGCGAGGGTCGCGGAGCTCACCGCACTGCTGCGGTTCGCGGGGGGACTGCACTCCATCGCCGGCCGGGTCGCGGTGGAGGCCGAGGTTGATTCCGAGCGCCTCGCGCGCCGCGTCGCCCGCGAACTCGCCGAGATCTACGGCGTGCGGCCCGAGCTGGCGCACGTGCAGGCGTCGGGTGGGCGCACCGGGATCGCCGTGGCCGTGCGGGTCATCGATCAGGGGGAGACACTCGCACGCCAGACCGGGCTCCTGGACCAACGTCGACGTCCCGTGCGCGGGCTTCCCAACAAGCTGACGACCGGCAGCCGCGGTGACCTCGCCGCGGTGTGGCGGGGCGCGTTCCTCGCGACCGGCACTCTTACCGACCCGGGTCGGTCCGCATCTCTCGAGATCGCCTGCCCGTCGTCCGAGGCGGCCATGGCGCTCGTCGGAGCCGGCGCCCGCATCGGCATCGCGTCCAAGGCTCGGGAGGTGCGCGGCGTGCACCGCGTGGTCGTCCGCGAGGGCGACGCGATCCGACTCGCGCTCTTCGAGATGGGCGCGCGCAAGGCGGCGTCGGAGTGGGAGCAGCTGCGGCAGCGCCGTGAGGTGCGCGCCGACGTGAACCGCCTCGTGAACTTCGACGACGCGAATCTGCGCCGTTCGGCGCAGGCCGCGGTCGCCGCGTGCGCGCGTGTGGAGCGCGCGCTGGAACTCCTCGGCGACGACGTGCCCGAGCATCTGCGCTCCGCCGGCGATCTTCGCCTCGCGCATCGGGACGCGAGCCTCGACGAGCTCGGCCACCACGCCGACCCGCCGCTCACGAAGGACGCCGTCGCCGGTCGCATCCGCCGCCTGCTCGCGATGGCCGACAAGAAGGCCGAGCAGCTCGGCGTCCCGGGCACCGAAGCGGCGGTGCCCGCCGACGCCATCGAGTGACCGACCGGGGCGCGAGGCGCCCCGCGAGCCGCACGCGAACGGTTACACCGCGTCATCCCGGGAATCAACCCGACGTGCGGCGTCGTTGCCCCTCAATAGGATGAACTCGTCACCCTCGCCGCGCCGAGGACACGGCCGGCGCCGATTCGGAAGAAGAGAACATGGCAACGTACTCCCTGCCCGACCTCCCCTACGACTACGCAGCACTCGAGCCGCACATCAGCGCGACGATCATGCAGCTGCACCACGACAAGCACCACCAGGCGTACGTCACGGGAGCCAACACCGCCCTCGAGCAGCTCGCCGAAGCGCGTGACAAGGGCGACTTCGCCTACGTCAACAAGCTCGAGAAGGACCTCGCGTTCAACCTCGGCGGACACACCAACCACTCGATCTTCTGGACCAACCTGTCGCCGGACGGGGGCGACAAGCCCACCGGCGAGCTCGAGTCGGCCATCACCGACCACTTCGGGTCGTTCGACAAGTTCCAGGCGCACTTCTCGGCGGCCGCCCTCGGCGTGCAGGGCTCGGGCTGGGCGGGTCTGTTCTGGGACTCGATCGGTCAGAACCTGATCATCCAGCAGTTCTTCGACCAGCAGGCGCAGTTCGCCGCCGGCACCGTGCCGCTGCTCCTCCTCGACGTCTGGGAGCACGCGTACTACCTCGACTACAAGAACGTGCGCGCCGACTACGTGAAGGCGTTCTGGAACATCGCCAACTGGGCCGACGTGCAGCAGCGCTTCACCACCGCCCGTGAGAAGACTGCGGGTCTGCTGGTAGTGTCGTGACCAGGTGAGGATGCCTCGGAGCCCTCGCTCTGGCGGGGGCTCCGGCATCCTCTTCCCATGGGATCGGCGCCCAGGGCCGACCCCGTTCCGCGACCCGATCGCGGATGGAAACATGCGCGTCAGCGCGACGAGAAAACGGGAGACACCGTGTCTGTCAAGATCGGCATCAACGGCTTCGGCCGTATCGGACGCAACTACCTTCGCGCGGCTCTCGCGCAGGGTGCGGACCTCGACATCGTGGCGGTGAACGACCTCACCGACACCAAGACCCTCGCCCACCTGCTCAAGTACGACTCGGTGGGCGGACGCCTCGACGCCGAGGTCTCGTACACCGAGGACTCCGTCATCGTGAACGGCACCGCCATCAAGGTGTTCGCCGAGCGCGACCCCGCCAACCTCCCGTGGGGCGAGGTCGGCGCGGAGATCGTCATCGAGTCGACCGGCCGCTTCACCAAGGCCGACGACGCCCGCAAGCACATCCAGGGCGGCGCCAAGAAGGTGCTCATCTCGGCTCCGGCCACCGGCGAGGACGGCACGTTCGTCATCGGCGTGAACGAGGACCTCTACGACCCCGAGACGATGCACATCATCTCGAACGCGTCGTGCACCACGAACTGCCTCGCCCCCCTCGCGAAGGTCTTCAACGACAACTTCGGCATCGAGCGCGGCTTCATGATGACCGCTCACGCCTACACCGCCGACCAGAACCTGCAGGACGGCCCGCACGGCGACCTGCACCGCGCCCGCGCCGCGGCGATCAACATCGTTCCGGCCTCGACCGGCGCCGCCAAGGCCATCGGCCTCGTGCTGCCCGAGCTCAACGGCAAGCTGAGCGGCTCGTCCTACCGCGTGCCGGTTCCCACCGGCTCGATCGTCGACCTGACGATCATCACCCCGACCGAGGGCCTCACCAAGGAGGCCATCAACGCCGCCTACGAGGCGGCGGCGGCCGAGGGTCGCCTCGCCGGCATCCTGAAGTACAACGTCGACCCGATCGTCTCCAGCGACATCCAGCAGGACCCGCACTCGTCGGTGTTCGACGCCGGTCTCACGAACGTCTCGGGCAACCTGGTCAAGGTGTCGTCCTGGTACGACAACGAGTGGGGCTACTCGAACCGCCTCGTCGACCTGACCGAGTACGTCGCCGAGCGTCTGTAATCGTCATGGCCCTGCGCACCCTCGCATCGCTGGGTTCGCTGGCCGGCAAGCGCGCCATCGTCCGTGCTGACCTCAATGTCCCCCTGCGGGACGGGGTCATCACGGACGATGGCCGTGTGCGGGCCACGCTGCCGACCCTCAACGCCCTTATCGATCAGGGCGCTCGCGTCGTCGTCGTCTCCCACTTGGGACGTCCCGACGGCGCCCCCGACCCCGCCTACAGCCTGCAGCCCGTCGCTCAGCGTCTCTCCGAACTGCTGGGAGCGCCGGTCGCGTTCGCGCAGGACACGGTGGGGGAGTCGGCGGCCGAAGCGGTCGCCGCTCTCGCAGACGGTGACGTCGCGGTGCTCGAGAACCTGCGGTTCAACGCCGGTGAGACGGCGAAGGATGACGCGACCCGTCGTGCGTTCGCCGAGCAGCTCGCGGCGCTCGGCGACGTGCTCGTCTCCGACGGCTTCGGTGTCGTGCACCGCAAGCAGGCGAGCGTCTATGACCTCGCCGAGCTGCTGCCGTCCGCGGCGGGCTTCCTGATCGAGAAGGAGGTCGAGGTTCTCGATCGCCTGACCGAGAACCCGGAGCGGCCCTACACCGTCGTGCTCGGCGGCTCGAAGGTCAGCGACAAGCTGGGCGTCATCGACCACCTGCTGCCGCGCGTCGACCGCGTGCTCGTGGGCGGCGGCATGCTGTTCACCTTCCTCGTCGCGCTCGGACACCCGGTGGGCTCGAGCCTGCTGGAGAAGGACCAGATCGAGACGGTCAAGGGCTACATCGCCCGCGCCCAGGAGCTGGGCGTCGAGCTCGTCCTCCCGGTGGACGCGGTGGTCGCGGCATCCTTCTCGGGCGACGCCGACCATGTGGTCGCCGCGGCCGACGCACTCGAGGACACCCCGTTCGGGGCCTCGGGTCTCGGTCTCGACATCGGTCCGAAGACGGCGGAGCAGTTCGCGGAGCTCATCCGGTCGAGCCGCACCGTGTTCTGGAACGGCCCGATGGGCGTCTTCGAGCTCGCCCCGTTCGCGGCCGGCACGAAGGCCGTCGCGCAGGCGCTCACCGAGGTCGACGGCCTCAGTGTCGTCGGCGGTGGCGACTCCGCCGCGGCCGTGCGCCAGCTCGGCTTCTCCGACGACGCGTTCGGTCACATCTCGACCGGCGGCGGCGCCAGCCTCGAGTTCCTCGAGGGCAAGAAACTCCCCGGACTGGAGGTGCTCGGATGGGCGCAGTGACCCGTACCCCGTTCATCGCGGGCAACTGGAAGATGAACCTCGACCACCTGCAGGCGGTCGCACTCGTGCAGAAGCTCCACTGGACGCTGCGCGACGCGAAGCACGAGTCGGGTTCGGTCGAGGTCGCGCTCTTCCCGCCCTTCACGGATCTGCGCCCCGTGCAGACCCTCATCGACGCCGACAAGATCCCGTTCGCGCTCGGCGCGCAGGACATCTCCACCCACGACTCCGGTGCGTACACCGGTGAGGTGTCGGGCCAGTTCCTCGCGAAGCTGGATGTCTCGTACGTGATCATCGGTCACTCCGAGCGCCGTGAGTACCACCACGAGGGCGACGACATCGTGGCCGCCAAGACCCAGGCGGCCCTGCGCCACGGTCTCGTGCCGGTGATCTGCGTGGGCGAGACGGCCGCCGACCTCGAGGAGTACGGCGCCTCTGCCGTGCCCGTGAAGCAGCTCGGCATCGCACTCGAGGGGCTGTCCGCAGACGCGGACATCGTCGTCGCGTACGAGCCGGTCTGGGCGATCGGCTCGGGCCAGGCGGCGACGCCGGAGCAGGCGCAGGAGGTCGCTGCCGCCCTGCGTGCGGTGATCGCCGACGCGCTCGGCGTCGATGCGGCCGCGCGCACGCGCATCCTCTACGGCGGATCGGTGAAGTCCTCGAACATCGCCAGCTTCCTGCGTGAGCCCGACGTCGACGGCGCTCTCGTCGGCGGTGCGAGCCTGGTGGCCGACGAGTTCGCGGCGATCATCCGCTTCCAGAAGCACGTCGGGGTCTGACCCCGACGACGCACGGTGACGCCCGCCACCTGGCGGGCGTCACCGCGCCGTTATACTGAACGTCTGTGCGTCCCGACGGGTCGCTTCGGAAAGGTTGTCTCGAAAGTGCAGATCCTCGAGTTCGTGCTCCAGGTGCTCCTCGGCATCACGAGCCTGCTGCTGACCCTCCTCATCCTGCTCCACAAGGGCCGCGGTGGCGGACTGTCCGACATGTTCGGCGGCGGCATGAGCTCGGCGCTCGGTTCGTCGGGTCTGGCGGAGCGCAACCTAAACCGCTTCACCGTCGTGCTGGCGCTCGTCTGGTTCGTGTCGATCGTGGCACTGGGCCTTCTCACCAAGTTCAACTCGGGACTGTAGGACAACATGGCCGCTGGGGGTAACGCCATCCGGGGTACGCGCGTCGGCGCGGGCCCGATGGGCGAGCAGGATCACGGATACCACGCGGAGCGCGTCGCGGTGTCGTACTGGGACGCGCTGGGCAACGAGACCGTGCGTTACTTCGCGGCGGGTATCGCCCCCGAGGAGATCCCCGACACGATCGACTCGCCGCATTCGGGGCTTCCTGCCGGCCGCGACAAGGCGAACCCGCCGGAGCTGGCCCGTACCGAGCCCTACAAGACCCACCTGGCCTACGTGAAGGAGCGTCGCTCCGACGAAGAGGCCGAGCAGATCCTCGATGACGCGCTGCGTCAGTTGCGCGAGCGCCGCGGCGAGTCCTGACTCGGCCGCATCCGTTCACGAACGACGACGCCCCGCCCCGGATCCGGGAGCGGGGCGTTGTCGTTGAGCGTCAGTATTCGCGGTCGATGAGCTGCGCAGGCACCTTGGCGGCGGCGGCCTCATCGACGAAGAACACGGTGCGCTTGCGGCCCTTGGCGCCTGCGGCGGGGACACTCGCGTAGCTCGCGCCCGCGAGGGCGAGGCCGAGTGCGGACGCCTTCTCGCTTCCGGTCATGACGAGCCAGACCCGCTTCGACGAGTTGATCACGGGACGGGTCACCGTGACGCGCAGCGGCGGTGGCTTGGGCGAGTCGCGCACCGGGAGGGTGGCGGCATCCGTCACGAGGATCTCGGGACGATCGGGGAACAGCGATGCCACGTGGCCGTCGGGTCCGACGCCCAGGAAGCAGATGTCGAAGCTCGGCCAGGCGCCGACCCCGGGGTCCGCGAAGCGAGCGAGTTCCGCCGCGTAGGCACGGGATGCCTCATCCAGGTCGAGCCCGCTGTCGCTCGGCGCGATCGCGTGGATGCTCTCGCGGGGGATCTCGAGGGCGTCGAAGAACACCGGGTAGACCGGAGTGTCGTTGCGCTCCGGATCGCCGGCGGGCACGAATCGCTCGTCCGACCACCAGAAATGCACGCGGCTCCAGTCGACCGTTGCCGCTGCCGGAAGCTGCGCGGCGGCCGCGAGGACCGCCGGACCCATCGATCCCCCTGTCAGGGAGATGTGGGCGAGCTTGCCGGGGTTCTCCGTGCGCGCAGCCACCCGCGCGACGAAACGCTCGGCGACGGCCGCGGCCACCTCGGCCGGGGTGGCGCGGACGACCACGCGCTTGTCGACGGCGGTATCGACCACGATTTCTCCTAAGACGCGGGAGAGCTCAGCAGTTCGAGCCCCTCAGTGACCACTCGACCATACAGGACGTCCGCGTCGAGGCGACGGAGCTCCTCGGCCAGGCACTCGCGCAGCGAGCGGCGGGGGAACGCGAGCTCGTGGCTGGGCTGATCGGGCTGCGTGAGGGTGGCCACCGCGGACTCGGGGCGCTCGAGCAGGATGTCGCCGCCGGGCCGCCGCAGTCGCACCGACTTGATACCCGACGCCCACTCGCTCTCGGGCAGGTACGCCCAGGCGACGTCCACGTCGAGCGCGAGTCGCAGCCAGGCTGCGAGCAGCGGCGTCGAGGGCGAATCGGCGGCGCCGAGTACCTCGACGCCCGTGACGTTCTCGAACGGGGGCTGGTCGAGCACGGCGGCCAGCTGTTCCCGCCAGCGCGTCAGTCGCGTCCAGGACAGGTCGGTGTCGCCGGGGGAGTAGCTGCCGCCGAGACGGGCGACGGCCGCCGCCGGGTCCGCCTGGGAGGCGGCATCCGTAATGCGACGCTGTGCGATCTTGCCGATCTCCGACGAGGCCGGGTCGCCGGGCGTGCGTCCCGGCCACCATGCGACGACGGGGGCGTCGGGCAGGAGCAGACCGGTCACGAGGCTTTCCGCATTGGATGCCGCGGCCCCGTAGGCGCGAAGCAGCACGACCTCGCTCGCACCGGCGTCGCCGCCCACGCGGATCTGCGCGTCGAGACGGGGCTCGGCGGCGTCCGGCTCCGCGACCAGCACGATGACGCGCATCGGGTGCTCGCGGGACGCGTCGTTCGCGGCTTCGATCGCCTCTTCGGCGACGCCGCCGGAGGAGACGATGATGAGGGTCAGTACGCGGCCGAGCGCGACAGCGCCGCCCTCCTCGCGCACGTCGACGAGCGACCGCGAGATCTTGCTGACGGTGGTCTCGGGGAGATCGATGATCACGGCCGCCTCCAGGTGCGTCCATCGCGGGTGAGGAGTTCGTCGGCGGACGGCGGTCCCCAGGAACCGGGGCTGTACTGCTCGAGCGGTCCGCCCTGGGCCGCCCAGAACTGCTCGATCGGATCGAGGATCTTCCAGCTGAGCTCGACCTCCTCGTGACGGGGGAACAGCGGCGGGTCGCCGAGGAGCACGTCGAGGATGAGGCGCTCATAGGCCTCGGGGCTCGCCTCGGTGAAGGCGTGGCCGTAGCCGAAGTCCATCGTGACGTCGCGCACCTGGGTGCCGGCACCCGGAACCTTCGATCCGAAGCGGATGGTGACGCCCTCGTCGGGCTGCACGCGGATCACGAGCGCGTTCTGACCGAGACCGGAGGTCTGGCTGCGACTGAACAGGTGCTCGGGCGCGGTCTTGAAGACGACCGCGATCTCGGTGACGCGGCGACCGAGCCGCTTGCCGGTGCGCAGGTAGAACGGCACGCCGGCCCAACGCCGCGTGTTGATCTCGAGCTTGATCGCGGCGTAGGTCTCCGTCGTGGACTCGGGGTTCATCCCGTCTTCCTCGAGGAAACCGAGCACCCGCTCGCCGCCCTGCCACCCGCCGCCGTACTGGCCGCGGGCCGTCGCCGACGCGAGGTCGGCGGGCAGGGTGACCGCCGCCAGCACCTTCTCCTTCTCGGCGCGCAGCTGCGCTGCGTCGAAGGTGATCGGCTCCTCCATCGCCGTGAGGGCGAGGAGCTGGAGGAGGTGGTTCTGGATGACGTCGCGCGCCGCGCCGATGCCGTCGTAGTAGCCCGCGCGTCCGCCGACGCCGATGTCCTCGGCCATCGTGATCTGCACGTGGTCGACGTAGTTGCGGTTCCACAGCGGCTCGTACAGCTCGTTGGCGAAACGGAGCGCGAGAATGTTCTGCACCGTCTCCTTACCGAGGTAGTGGTCGATGCGGAAGATCGAGTCAGCGGGGAACGCGCTGCGCAGTGATTCGTTGAGCTCGCGCGCCGACTCGAGGTCGTGTCCGAATGGCTTCTCGATGACCACGCGACGCCAGCGGTCGGGCGCATCGGCCGTGTCGTCCACGAGGCCGGAGGCCTTCAGCTTCTGCGCGACCACGGCGAAGTTCTTCGGCGGGATCGACAGGTAGTAGGCGTGGTTGCCCATCGTGCCGCGCTCGACGTCGAGCTGCTCGACGGTCTCGCGCAGGCGGTGAAACGCCTCGAGGTCGTCGAACTCGCCCTGCACGAACCGGATGCCCTGCAGCAGCTGCTGCCATGTCTCATCGCGGAACTCGGTGCGGGCGTACTGACGCACGGCGTCATGGACGACCTGAGCGAAGTCCTCGTCCGCCCAGTCGCGGCGAGCGAACCCGACGAGGCCGAACCCCGGGGGAAGCAGACCGCGGTTCGCGAGGTCGTAGACGGCGGGCATGAGCTTCTTGCGGGACAGATCGCCGGTCACGCCGAAGATCACGAGGGCGCTGGGCCCCGCGATGCGGTTGAGGCGACGATCGTCGGGGTCGCGCAGCGGATTGTGGTCGCGCGAGATGGTCACGGTCACGTGAGGGGTCCTCCGGGTACAGAAAGGGATGTCGCTACTGCGCGGCTTCGAACAGCGCGAGCACGTCGGCCTGCGCGTCCGTGAGCGTGAGCGTCACGACCGGACGCCCGTGCTCGGCGAGCACGGCGGCGTCTCCGGCCGCCTGCGCCGCGATGAGCTGGGCGAAGGTGAAGGGGCGGCCGGGGATCTCCACGTCGACGTCGGTCGACTCGGTGATCTGCAGGAACACGCCCACAGCGGGACCGCCCTTGTGGAACTGGCCGGTCGAGTGAAGGAAGCGCGGACCCCAGCCGAAGGTGGTGGGGCGCGCGGAATCCGCGGCGACCAGTTCGCGCAGGCCCGCGAGCTGGGGCGACGCGAGTCGGTCGACGTACGCCTGGATGGCGACGTAGCCGTCGGGTGAGAGGCGCTGCCACAGAGCGTCGAGAGTGCCCGCCACCGTGCCGGAGGCCGCGAGCGACGGGTCGGTGGTGCGCACCTCGATGCCGTTCTCGGTGAACAGCGCGGGCGTGGCATCCGGCGCACCGTCCAGCAGCGCGCGCGTCGCCGACTTGGCGGCCTCGACGTCGGGCTGGTCGAACGGGTTGATGCCGAGAATGCGACCGGCGATCGCCGTCGCATACTCCCAGACGATGAACTGGGCACCGAGCGAGCCGCTCACGAGGATCTCCCCGTGATGGTGCTCGAACAGGCGGTCGCCGTCGGCCTCGTCGACGAAGCGCACGATGCGCAGGTCGGCGGGACGGCTCTCGAGCTCGGGGGAGACGGGCAGCAGCACGACGGGGAGAATGCCCGTGCCCTGCTTGCCGGTCGATTCTGCGACGAGCTGCTCGATCCAGTCGGGCAGACCCTGCAGATGGGTGCCGTCGGAGATCAGACCGAGCTTGTCCTGACGCGGGTCGCCGGCGGCGATCGCCGCGGCCAGCACGAGCGCCGGGTTGCGTGGATCGTCGATCGCGACCTCGAGCAGCGTGGCCTCCGCCTCATCGAGCAGCTCGGTCAGGTCGATGCCGGCGAGGCCGGCGGGGACCAGTCCGAACGCCGTGAGCGCCGAGTACCGGCCGCCGACCGTGGGGTCGGCCGCGAAGACGCGGTAGCCCGCGGCATCCGCGCTCTGGTGCAGGGGGGAGCCCGGGTCGGTGACGACGACGATCCGCTCGGCCGGGTCGATGCCGAGGTCGCCGAAGGCCGCCTCGAACGCGCGCAGCGCCGAGTCGGTCTCGACGGTCGATCCGGACTTCGACGAGACGACGAGGGCCGTCTGGGCGAGACCGCCCGCCTCGGCGTCCCCGTCGATCGCCGCCAGCACCTGACCCGGTGCGGTCGAGTCGAGGATCACGAGCGGCGCCCCGAGGGTCGCGGCGATCACCTCGGGGGCTAGGGCGTGTTGATCAAGAGGTTCCGCTCCTCGGTGGGTGAGTCTTGAACGGTGACGCGACAGGAGATCTCTGACGAGGTGTGGGCCGTGATGGAGCCGTTGATGCCGACGGTGACCGGTCGGTCG